>NZ_CP017244.1:1200000-1800000 GCF_001908375.1 Rhizobium etli 8C-3
AGCAACATGCAGCGAGGATGCGAGGCGGTGAGCGCGCAAGGAACTGCCCTTTCCAACCTCCCCTTGCCTGATGCCGTGGAAAAGATAGGAATGACTTTGGTGATGAATATCGGCGGTGCTGCGGGTCCTCTTTACGGGACACTGCTGATGGAAATCGGCCGGGAGCTGCGGGCACGGGACCGGACTGACGATTTCGCGATCGTGCTGAAAAAGGCGATCGATGCGGTTGCAAGGCGCGGACGTTCGCACCAAGGCGACAAGACGCTGCTCGACGTGCTCTATCCGGTACAGGATGCGCTTGCCCGATCTTCGACGCTGATCGATGTCGCGCGGCACGCCGAACGCTCCGCCAGCCTGACCGCCGCCATGCGGGCCAGGCGCGGCCGCGCCTCTTATCTCGGCGATCGTTCGATCGGTCATGTCGATCCGGGTGCATCAAGCTGCGCGCTTTTGACTACGGCTATCTGCCATTATTTCGGGGAGAACCATCGGGCATGACGACTGGAAACACCGCAAACGTCGGAATCGTGATCGTCTCCCACTCGCCGTTGGTCGCGCGAGGTATTGCCGACATGGTGCGGCAGATGGTCGGTGACTGCGTGCCGCTCGCCTGGTCGGGAGGCAATGTTCGCGGAGAGCTCGGCACCGACGCTGGCGGCATCCTGCAGGCAATCGAGACGGCCTGGTCGGATGCAGGGGTCGCCGTCTTCGTCGATCTCGGTGGGGCGGAAACAAACAGCGAAATGGCGATCGAGATGCTCGGCGCGCCGCGCTCGGCGCTCGTTGCGATCTGCAACGCCCCTTTGGTGGAAGGCGCCGTCATCGCGGCGGCGGAGGCCTCCGGCGGCGCTTCGCTGTCAAAAGTCGTCGCTACGGCCGAGGAGCTCTCGCCCTGATGAGCAGTGAATTTCGAATAGAGACGACGGAGACTACACGATTGCATGTCAGCTACCAGACGGACGTGGAGGTCAAGCATGCTGTTGGACTGCACGCGCGCCCGGCCGTGACATTCACCCGGCTTGCAAAGTCGTTCCCATGTTCGATCGAAGTCGCCGTGAACGGCAGCGATGTCTGGCTGAACGGCAAGAGCATTATCAAAATCATGAGCGCCAGAATCCGCAAGGGATCGGTTCTACGCATAAGAGCGGACGGCATTCTGGCGGAAGAGGCAGTCAAGGAATTGAAGGAACTTGTCGAACGCAACTTCGACGAGGACAAGAAACATGGCCGAACGGGATAGCCTAAAAGCAACGAGCGCTTCTTCCGGCGTCGCCTACGGACCGGCGCATTTGGCAGAAATGCCTGTTGCCGCCCCTTCGTCACTGCAGCCTGCTTCAGGATATCAGGCGCTCATCGACGCCATCGAAGCATCGGTCGGCGAGCTTGAAGCCCTCGCCGCAAGGTCGGACGCCGAAAGCCGAGACATCATCGATTTTCAGATCGAGGTTCTTCGCGACCCGACGATAGCGGAAACAGCCGAAGCGCGTATGGATGCCGGAGAAAATATCGTCTTTGCGTGGGCAGGTACGCTCGACGACTACATCGGCGAATTGGAGACGGCAGACGAAGAGCAGGTACGGGCGCGCGCCGTCGATATCCTGGACATCAAGAACCGCGTGCTCTGCGCGTTGGCCGGAGCACCCATCGCGGACTTTCCGGCAGGCTCGATCTTTGTTGCCAGGGATATGGAGCCGAGCCGCTTCCTGGCACATGATTGGTCGCAGGGCGGAGGCATCGCGCTGTTTAATGGCAGTGCCATCGGCCATGTCGCGCTGCTCGCACGGGCGAAATCGATCCCCATGGTCGTCAACACAGGGCATTTCAACGTTACGGAAGGCGATGATATTCGGGTCGATGCAGACAGCGGTGCAATCACCATCCATGCCGATGGTGCAGGCGCCGAATCGGCTTCGACGAAATTGATTTCCATGTTCACGGACGCAAGTCCTTGTGACAATGGTGAGGTGCGCACGGCCGATGGGACGAAGATCCTGCTGTCGATCAATGTAAACGACCCGGCCGATCTGGATTCAGTTGAGCCGGTGACAACGGCCGGCGTTGGCCTGATGCGGTCGGAATTTGCGGTCTCGTCGGTCGCGGAGGCGGCGAGCGAAGAGAAGCAGATCGTCATCTATCGTCACGTCCTGAAATGGGCGGCTGGCAAGCCTGTGACAATTCGCATGCTGGATATCGGCGGCGACAAGCCACTTGCCGGGCTCAGTGTGCCACCTGGCGGACCGGCAACGGATCTGCGGGGCATCCGTCTCCTGCTCGCACACCCCGAAATTGCGCGCGTGCAAGCACGCGCCCTGCTGCGTGCCGCAGTCCACGGCGATCTTCGCGTGACGCTGCCGATGGTCACCTTTCCGTCAGAGATCAACGAGATGCGGAGCATATTCCGTGAGGAAGCCGAACGGCTCTCCAGCCGCGGCATGCCTCACCCCATCCCGCCGATCGGCATGATGGTGGAAGTGCCGGCCGCTGCACTGATGCTTGACACCTTTGAAACCGCTGATTTTTTTTCACTCGGAACCAATGACCTCACACAGCAGCTCGCCGCCTCCACTCGCGATGGCGCCAACTCGATGACCTTTCATCGCGCTGCCATACCGGCGCTGTTTCGTTTTCTTGAAGGAGCGATGCGACTTGCGGCAAAGGGCGGCAAACCTGTCAGCATCTGCGGAAACATCGCGGGCGACCCCCAATGGCTTCCGGGATTGCTTGCGATCGGCTTGCGGCACTTTTCCGTGGCGCCCGTACAGCTTCCCGCGATAAGATCGGCGATCGTCGGGTTGAGAGCCGATGGAACAAAGGCAGCCGGAGATTAAGATGGCGCGCGACGACACCGAGGACGCCATTATCGCCTACAAGTCCATCCTGGCGCAGATCATCGACAATCGTCCCTCCGGCACACGTCAGCGGCTTGCCACGGAGCTCGGAAAGCACCGTAGCTTCGTTACGCAAATTACAAGTCCGACCTACGCGACACCGCTGCCGGCCCGGCACTTGGCGACGGTTTTTCAGGTGTGCCACTTCAGTGCCGCCGAACAGGAGCGTTTTCTGGACGCCTATCAAACGGCGCATCCGGGGAAACTTCCGGAGCTGGGCCATGCCGAAAAGTTGCGGCAATTTTCCATCATGGTTCCGGATTTCGGCGACGAGAGGAAGAACCGCCTGCTGGAGGAGGCCATCTCCGATCTGGTGCAGAAGATCGCCGCCCTTTGCGGAGGAACGGATTAATCGGAATTTCGCGGACCGGCTAAGGACCGCAAACATATCGCCGCCTTGGGGAGGGCTGGATGAAGAGGTTCATGAACACTGCGCAAACCATGGTCGCTGAAAGCCTGGAAGGCTTCGTGCGCGCCCATGGGGAATTGGTCGTGTTCGGCGCAGGGCGAAAATGCGTCCGCCGTCGACACTTCACACCAGGTAAGGTCGCAATCATCTCCGGAGGGGGCGCCGGTCACGAGCCTATGCATATCGGATTTGTCGGCAAGGGGATGCTGGATGCGGCCTGCGTCGGGCATATTTTTACCTCGCCGACGCCTGACCAGATCGTGAGCGCCATAGAGGAGGCGGACACAGGAGCCGGATGCCTGCTCATCATCAAGAATTATGACGGCGACATCATGAACTTCGAGATGGCGATAGAAATGGCCGCCAACCGCCACAGGATCGAAACTGTCATCGTCAGCGACGATATCGAGACAGGAAGAGCTGATGAAGGCCGAGGACGCCGCGGTGTCGCAGGCACGCTGATCTTCGAGAAAATCATCGGTGCGGCGGCGGAACGGGGCCTGCCGCTCGCCGAATTGAAGCGGATCGGCGCCCGGCTGGACGGACGTGTCCGGACAATGGGAGTGGCGCTCAACGGGGTCACGATACCACAGATCCAGCGCACGACATTTTCAGTGGACACGGACGAAATGGAAGTGGGCGTCGGCATCCATGGAGAGCCGGGCCGTTCGAGACAACGCCTCCTGGCCGCTGACGACATCATCCGTCATCTCTGCGAAACAATCTCGGCAGACATCTCCATCCAGCCGGATACGAAAGCCTTGCTCTTCGTCAACGGCCTTGGCAGCACGCCGCCGGCCGAACTCTATCTTGCCTACAACGCCGCTCACCGTTTCATGGAAGAGCGGCTGTTTCACATTAAACGCGCACTGGTCGGCACCTATGTCACCTCCCTCGACATGCAGGGACTGTCGGTCACACTGGCTTTGCTGACCGACGATGAGATCGCATTGTGGGACTCGCCTGTGGCGACGGCAGCGCTGAATTCGTCGCCTTGACTGGGCATGCCGCCGTCTCACGCCACCCGCTGAGCGCTCGGCGCATTTGTCCAAAGGAAGGGCAACCGTCGCAAACCGGCAGGCATTCCATACCATGGACGATCATCAAAAATGTCGCGATGCTGGACGTCGCGCGTCTGGTCGTGCGCCGAACGGGCGAACCTCATGAGCCGTTGAATGGGATCGTCAAGAGACCGCGGCCTTCATTACAAACGACGGCAATGATGATGCCCGCGTTCGCTCACCCTTTGCACGGCCCTCGTCGAGCAGCAGATTGAATTCTTTGCCTTCTGGCGGATATTCTGGTCCGATCCTTCATATGTGAGCTATCAGATGGTATGCGGGCGTGGCGCCAAGGGGCGCAGTCAGCATCGACAGCGTCGAGGCCTGTCGGGGCCGGTCCTCACAAAGACGATGGATCATTTCTACCAGAGCGCAGCATTGAACGAATTGCGCTGCGCATGTGGCCACTAAATTCAGCGCCCTCGTTGCCGATCAGATTGATCGGCATCCGATATACGAAGCAAAGCGAGAAGAGACCCAGATACAGGATTTCGCAAAGCAGTATGATGCTCGCATGCGCGTTTTCGAGCCGCAGCACATAAGCGATGACAAAGCAAGGAATGCCAACCATAGCCGATACACGCATGCCGTATCGATGCTCTATGATCAACTCGATGAGGGAGACGCGGGCCACTTTGCAGGCAAACGCTGTGATTACGCAAAAATATACAAAAATCGCCAGTCCCACTGCTGTCGCCACGGCTGACAGTCCATGCCCTACAACCAACAACGTACCGCATATCGTCAGGCATGCATAAACAGCTTGCGACAGGATAAGCGCGCGTATGGCCGCCGTCGCACGCAGAAGAGATCCGCTCACTCGTGAAGCCAACCTAAAGTACATTCCAATTGCGAGAAAGGAAAACACGGGGATTACTTCCCCCCACTGCTTGCCGAGCAGGGACAAAACAATCTCCGGAGCGAGAATATAGATTACTGCGCTCATTGGCATTCCAAAAAGAGCGGTTAGACCAACGCCTCGCAGATAGGCTTTCTTGAGCCGCGCTGGGTTAGACTGCACCTTGGCCATCGCAGGAAAGACGACTCGATCCGCCATACGGGCGTAAACGTCCGTCGGTAGACTCATCAGGCGATATGCTCGAGAGTAGAGGCCAAGGTGAACTGCATCCAAGGATCGGCCGACAATGGCGATGTCGGCGCGAAGCGCGATGAAATTGATTACTCGTGATGCAGTAAAGCCGGATCCCTTTCCCATCAGACGACGGCTGGATGGACTATCAAATATCGGTCGAAGGTTCGGTTTAGCGGCATAAACCAGAACGAGGGCCAGGAAACTGGCCTCACATATCGATGCCGCGGCAAGGGCCCAATATCCGAAACCCGCAAATGCCAAACCGATGCCGGTTGTGCCGTATGCGAGTGTTTTGGCCGCAATCTCGCTCATTCGGATACGGCGCATCTCCAGTCGGCGTAAGAGGAGGCCCTCGGATATCGAGGTGAATGCTTGAACGATGATGATGAACGACAGCGCTCTAACAACAACTTCCGACGCGGGCATGTTCATGAACCGCGCAAATGGCGCAGCGCAAGCCTGCGCCAGAATGAAGAGAATGGCAGACGAGATCAGAACCAACGTGAGTGCTGTCCGCTGCTCAACTTCCGTGAGGCTTGGCAATTGAACGATCGTCGCGCCGAGCCCGATCTCACGCAGAAGATTGCAAAATGAGAGAAACAAGATCGCCGTTGCCATGACGCCAAAATCCGCTGGCGACAGCAGGCGTGATAAGGTGGCCATGTAAGCCAAGTCGATGGCTATGCCTGCGCCTTGATATATCGAGGTCATCGCGACCTCGGATCGGACTTGGTGACTGAGACCTTTGTTTGCGGGCTCTGACGAAGTCATCCAGATCAAGCGGCCCTGTCCGCGCGGTGCGCTGCCGCCCACCCTTTGAGTAGGCGCACAAGACGATTGGCAAGCGGAGTGAGTGGCCCCAGCCACGGAGCGAATAAAATAACGCGTGTAATCCAGGCTGAGATGACTGGTTTCTCGTTGAAAGCCGCCTTGAGCAAATGCCTTGCATCATCCTCAAGTCCAATCAAGGCCCGCCGCCTGGCCTCTGAGGCGAGGCGTGTCGCAAGATCCTTTGAGCGCGGTCGCATCAACGCGGAAATCGGCCCATTCGCATCCAGGGGATCGGGTCTGCCTGCCATGCGCTCTCGCGCACAATACAAGGCGAAATCTCTGCAGCTCATCGCAACTGCTAACTTGCGCGCATCGCCGGTTACAGAATCCTTGCGCTTCCAAGCTTTGTATAAAATCTCGGGAACGACAGCCATCGCTCCATAGTCCGTCATGCGCAGCCACAGATCGAGATCCTGACGATATAAGAAGAAGGTTCTATATCCCCCGGCTCTTTCATATACAGAGCGTCGCATAAGAACCTCGCCCTGGGAAAAAGGATTGCCGCTAAAGAGTTGTACTTTAATATTCTTATCGACGACCGGCTTAACAATGTAACTCTTCGAAGCTATGTCCGATACGACTTCCCGATAGCAACCCACTGCAACCACGCCGGGGTTCTCGTCCAGAAATCGAACTTGGCTCTGCAGTCGTGTTGGATAGGATATGTCGCCTGATCCCTGCACCGCGATGAACTCGCTGTCTGTGCAGGCGATAGTCGAAATCATAGTCCGCGTGAACCCGGCGTTGCGTTGCGTCGAAACGCGGATCTTATCCGACTCATGTTTCAAAAGTGCCTGGAAGGTGCCATCTTGCGACCCATCGTCAACGAAATAAGCCTCGAAATCCTGATATGTCTGATCTCGAATTGCCGTGACGGTCTCATCGACCAGATGAGCCCTGTTGTAGTATGGGGACACTACGACCACGCGAGGCATCAGTTCCACTTTCCTGACTGAACCGACAGATGAGCTGGTTGGAGCACTCCGTCGGGACGAACGTGACGGACTTCGCAGTCCAGTAAAAAGCCGCTTCGTTCAAAGATCGTCCTTCTTACCAAATCGATCAGGCCCAGCACATCCGAGCTCGTCGCACCACCGAGGTTGACGATAAAGTTACCATGACCGGGGGCAATCTGTGCTCCACCTATGCGACGTCCCCGCAACCCGGCATCCTCGATCGCTTTTCCCGGCGGGCCGACCACGTCGTACATCTTGGGGTCACTGAGGAAAACTGAGCCGCAGTTCGGCAAGCGAAGGGGGAATTTCTTTCGTCTCGACACCATAATTTCAATCATTGTCCTTCGCACGTCGGACTTGTTGGCGGTGGCAAACTCGAAATCTGCTTCCAGCAGGACAAGGTTCGGCCGCTGCAGGTTGGATTTTCTATATGAGAATTCGCATGCATTTCGATCCAAGATGTTCACCTTGCCATCAATGTCGACGACGGTGGCGCTTACAAGGTTGCTGCCGATCCCCTTTCGCTGGCTGCCGCCGTTCATAACAACCAGGCCGCCTAGAGTTCCAGGAATCCCCACAGTGTGCTCCGCACCTGTCAATCCGGCCGATCCGACCTTTCGGGCAAAAACAGGAGTCCATATTCCAGCTTGAGCGACGACGTGTGTGCCATTGATCGCGATCTGCGACATTTTCCGGCCGATCCGCAGAACGACACCTCGAAACCCTGCATCATCAAAGAGAAGGTTCGTGCCATCGCCAATCACCAGGAATGGCACTTTCTCTGCACCCAGGCACTTCAAAACCTCGCTGACCGCGCGCCCGTCGAGTGGTTCCACCACGACGTCAGCCGGCCCACCAATTTGCCATCGCCCGACATATTTCAGCGGGACATGAGTTGAAATCTCAACGTTCCTGATTGTCCCGAGAAGCGACACAACATTTTTGCTTGATATCTTCGGAGTGTTCACAGTCAGTTCCACGATGACCAACAGCGCCATTTCCGCCTGTCTTCATTCGGCCAGGACGTCCCCACCCAACGATGTAACTTTCTCGATGAATCGATCGTAACCACGTTCAATTTGCCAGGCATCGTGAACGACCGTCTCTCCGTCGGCAACAAGACCGGCCAACGTCAGGGCGATGCCTGCGCGAAGGTCACGTGCTGTCACTTCCGCGCCACGCAACTTGGTGCCGCCGCGAATTCGCAGGAGATTGTCCTCGATGGAATAGTCAAGTCCCATCAAGCCCATCTCTTGCGCGTAGAGGTAGCGTCCAGGGAAACGCAAATCAATGATCTTGCTCTCCCCGCGCGACATCGCACCGAAGGCTGCAAAGAGGGGCTGCATGTCCGAATTTATTCCGGGATAGGCGCCGGTACTGATCTCTACAGGATAACAGTTGCCGCCGCGAACGATTATGCTCTCCTGACCGGTATAAACACGCGCACCGCTTTCCTTGAGGTGTATGAGGGGAACCTCCAGGTCCGATAGCGGAAAGCCATGGATCTCAACGTCGCCGTTGGTGATACACGCCCCGACCAACCATGTTAGAGCTTCCATGTTGTCGCCAATGACCCTGTGTCGAACACCTGTGAGCTCTTCTCGCCCTTCAATTTCGATGCGCTCCTGACCGAACACCTTGATCTTTGCGCCCATCGTCCGGAGCATGGCGATCAGATCGATTATTTCAGGACGGATATGCGGGTTCCAAACGGTGGTAACACCGCGGGCCAATGCGCCGCACAAAAGAGCATTCTCGGTAGCCCCGGTTGAGCGGATCGGCAAGCGGATGTCGGCGCCTGTCAGACCCTTAGGGGCATAGGCTTCGAGACTGGTGTCTGTTTCTGTAACGGTCGCGCCAAGTGCCTTGAGAAGCATAACATGCAGGTCATGCTTCCGCTCTCCGAATTTGCAGCCACCCGGCAATGGCACACAGCCTCTCCCGGTACGAGCTGTAAGGGCACCCAATATCAACAGCGTGTTGCGAATAGAGCGGCCCCTCCACACCAGCTCCGCCGGCGGGGGAACAATTTCCTCAATATAGGCAATCTCGCCTTCGACAACGCAATGCTTTCCAAGCGCCTCCAGCATCCCAAGATGTACCTGCGCGTCCAGGAGCATCCCGGGATAGTTCGAGATCTCGACTTTACCAGATGTCAGCAGCGAGGCTGCGAGAAGACGCAGCACGCTGTTCTTCGCTCCACTTACCAAGACTTCCCCTTCGAGGCGGGAGGCATGGACGCGATATATAGACACTTGCCGTTCGCTGTGCATTTGCGAAAGTGGCTGATAGGCTCCCAACTCAGCTTTGTTTTCGATGAGCATCTCTCAACTCCTGGTGAGGCACTCGATATCTTCCGCTAGAATGCAACAGAGTATCAGTATGCACATCAGCTGCCCGAAGGTGGAATAATTTATGTTAGAATATTACTGGCAGAAAATCTAACCTTAAAAAACAACATACCATCAAAGAATCAAATAAACGACAAGCGAAGCACACCCACAAATTGATACTCGGAGCGTATCGCATCAAATAGAATATAATTCTGACGGGTTACGCAACCGAATTTCATAGCCCAAATTATATTCATTCTCATATACTATTAGGTGCACGGGTTTAACATTTATTTACTTGACGTTAAAAGTAACAACTTTCTTAGATAGAGATCGGACCCACGCCGGTTGCGCGCAACCGCTGCGTCAATGGGAGGACGTGATGTCAGCTCATCCTTGGATGAAAAGCGACGCAATTTCCGGCAAACGCCTTGCGTCTTGCCGGTCGATCTGGGTCGCCCTGGCCATCCTTGTCGCGGCCGCGAACGGTACGCGATCGGAGGTTTACCAGCTGCAGCCCGGAGACGTCGTAAATTTTGATTTTCTTGACGACGCCCTGCTGCCAGTTCTGTTGACAGTTGACGCGGATGGGACTGCGCAATTTCCCTTGGTCGGCGGCGTTGAAATCGGGGGTCTCAGTGTTAGCCAGGCGCTGGAAAAGTTACGGACCGAGTACAAGAACCGGCAGATGTTGGTCGATCCTAAAATTGCTTTGAACATCGCGACCTACAAGCCGGTGTTTGTCCTGGGCGAGGTCAAAAATCCCGGATCCTTTCCCTTTTATCCGGGCTTGACGGTCGAACAGGCTGTCGGCCTTGCAGGTGGGACTTTGACGGCGGCGTCGAGTGCGTCTGACAAGATCATGGCCCGCGCGAGATTGCGTGGGACGATGGACGGCGCCGAGGTGGAAATCGTCCATGAGGCGATCTACGCAGCACGTTTGGCGGCCCAGTTACGTGGTGCCGAAACCATCGACTTGCGCGACGCTCCAGAGACCGCGCGACCCTTTCTCGAAAAAACATCACTTAAGAGCGTGCTCGAGATCGAGGAGAAGATCCTGAAGACCGATCTGATTACCACACAGGCTCAAGTCCAGATTCTGACGCAGGGGATTGCCGAAACAGAGGCAGCCTTGAAGATCCTCGCCCAGCTTGAAGTCGAGCAAAAAAGTGTCGTCGAGATGAACGAGCGAGATCTTGAACGTGTGACCGCGCTACGCAAACGCGAATTGAATACGGAGACCGAGATCGCGCGGGTCAAGAATACGACCTCCAATGAAAAAACCCAGCTTCTGGAGATATACGCGGAGATGTCACGCTCGAGGCGCGAACTCGGCAACCTCAAGCTGGAGCTCGCCAAACTGCAGGCAGATCGGGAAAAAGACATATTACTGAAGCTCCAGGAGCGCGAAGCAGCGATCAAGAAGCTCCAGTCCACGCGCCAATCCGCCGAAGAGCAATTCTATCTCATTGCTTCGGTGGCCGCCGACGAAAGAAATCGTGACCAGATCTCCTTCACTTACGAGGTTCGCCGCCCCAAAAAAGGGGTCAACACCGTGATCGATGGTGCGCCATATACGGAGTTGCTTCCGGGGGATGTTGTCGCTGTGTCGATCGCGGGCATGTAGCAATCGAGGAGCGAACGTGGTCTCGAGCATCAGCGTCACCTCCCTATATGAACGCGGGGATAAAAAGCCGATGGAAAAAGGCTGCGAACGCATGTTGAGCGATGTCTTCGGTAGGACGCTTGTCATCGCGCCCCATGCGGACGACGAGGTCCTCGGGGCAGGTGGTACAATTGCACGGCTCGCTTCGGAGGGAGCCGAAGTTCGGATCGTCATCGTAACCGAGGGTAAGCCGCCGCAATACCCATCCGAGGCCGTATCTCGCTTGAGGGACGAGGCTCGCCTGGCGCACGCTATCCTTGGTGTCGGCAAAACCGATTGGATGGGTTTCCCCGCAGCCGGCCTGGCCGAGACGGCCGTTTCCGATTTGAACCGCTCGCTGTTCGAGATCATGACGGCATATTCCCCGCAAACGCTTCTCCTCCCTTTCGTCGGAGACATGCATGTCGATCATCAGATCGTCTTTACGTCTGCGCTCGTGGCGGCAAGACCTCATCAGGAGCAATATCCGAGACTGATTCTGGCATATGAGACCCTCTCGGAGACGAATTGGAACGCGGCCTATGTGACGCCCAGTTTCGTTCCACACGTCTTCATCGATATCGAGGAGCATCTCGAAACCAAATTGGAAGCGATGTCGGCTTTTCAGTCGCAGCTGCGGCCACCACCGCATGAGCGCGCGATCGAAACCTTGAGGGCGCTGGCGACGTTGCGCGGCGCAACCGTCTTCAGTCAAGCCGCGGAAGCCTTCGTGATGGTTCGCCAGGTTCTGTGACGCAGGAGCCGGTTTCGAGAAGCGGATATCGCATCTAACACGGAGGGCGAAATGGCGAAGTGGCCGGTTTTTGATGAAGAGCAGATCGAAGCGGTCGCTTCCATGCTTCGCACCGGTCAGGTCAATGCCTGGACAGGCCCCTATGTTGCGCAGTTCGAAGAAGCCTATGCCGCCTTTCTAGGCGTTGAACACGCCATCGCCGTCACCAATGGAACCGCTGCCCTCGAACTGGCATTGTTCGCCCTCGGCTTGGGTGCCGGGGACGAGGTCATCGTGACCCCACGCAGTTTCGTCGCATCAGCCGCTTGCGTCCCTTTTTGCGGTGGAATGCCGGTCTTTGCAGATATCGATGAGAACAGCCAGAATATCACGCCAGCCGCGATAGCACAGAAGGTTTCATCGAGGACCAAGGGCATCATCGCCGTCCATCTTGCAGGATGGCCATGCGACATGCCCGAGATCATGGCTTTTGCCCGCCAAAGAGGTTTGTGGGTCATTGAAGATTGCGCCCAGGCGCATGGCGCGGAAATCGATGGGAGGCCGGTCGGGTCCTTCGGCGATATTGCTGCCTTTTCGTTCTGCCAGGATAAGATCATCACCACAGGCGGCGAAGGCGGCCTCATCGCGATGAACGACACAGCACTTTGGAAGAAGGCGTGGAGCAGAAGGGATCACGGAAAATCGTATGATGCCGTTCATCAAAAGGCGGGCCGAAGCGGTTTTCGCTGGCTTCACGAGTCCGTCGGCACCAATTTGCGGATGATGTCGTATCAGGCGGTGCTTGGCCTCTGCCAACTCGCCCGGCTAAAGGAGTGGCAAGCGACAAGAGAAAGAAATGCGAACATACTAATCACATCGACTGCCGACCTCGATGCTCTTCGCACACCAGTTCCGCGTCGCGGCATTCGCCATGCGTATTACCGCTTCTACACGTTTGTTCGTCCTGATCGACTGAAGATGGGCTATGATCGCGATCAGATTCTGGCGAGCCTGAACAGCGCAGGCGTTTCCTGCTTTACCGGAAGCTGCTCAGAAATTTACCTCGAAAAAGCATTCGCCGACCTGCAACCGGTGGGGAGGTTGCCTGTCGCGCAAAAACTCGGCGAAACGAGCCTAGCTCTCCTCGTCGATCCCAGCTTGAGCGAAGTGGCCGTTCTTCAAAATGCCAGAGCGCTTCGGGATGCGGTCCTTGCGGCGACCGACAGCGCCAGAAAATCGGCTTAGGCCCAACCGTTGTACGCAGAACTGGGATCGCACGCCTCTGCATGGACCTCATTGCCCGACGACCGGGTTGGTCGGTGCCTGCATCACTGTGGGTACCGACCAGCGATCCGTTCTTCCGAGAGCCATTCCATGAATTCGTCGAAATGGGCTGGGCCGTCAGGGGTGGTCACCGCCCAGGCATCATTTACCCCGGGCTTGGCGGCAAACCTGGCCTCGACGGAATCGGCCATCCCGTCTTGATCGTCATCCCTATAGGCAGCCCCGGTATCCATCGACGGAATCTGACCGGGTTCGCTCACCATCTTGCCGTCGCCCTTCTCCCCCTCCGGTCCCATATCGTTGGCCCAGCCACGATCGAGGCTGTCGCGTGGGAACGCGCCCGATCGTGTTCGAACGTCATGGTAAGCTTTTGCTGCCGGTGCGATCGCAGTCACGCTTAAGGCGCAGGGCGGACTGGAAACAAGAAAGCGCTCCGTATCGGGCGCCACGGTGACGATCGTCTTGGAAGGCGGTGCCCAGGTTACGTTGCCTTCCTGATAGATCTGCGGTTCCGCAACCATGGCGGCATCTTTCGACCGAATGGCGTAGGTCAGATCGTTAGTACTCGGGCCTGCTTTGAAATAGTTCCCGGCGTATGCGATCGGGGTTCCGCCTGGAAATTGCGAGAAGATCTCCGCCCACTCGGACCGCGCATTGAAGAAAACGTTGTTGACGATCTCGATACAGGACTGCCCGTAGTGATTGTTGTCTGGATTCCGATCATTGTTCGACAGACACAGATTTCGGAGAAACGTCAGTTTTTGCGGCGCCCGAGGATCGGATCCAAGCAGCGTGCATTTGCTATGTTTGTTGAGGCCCTCCGCAAGAATCGAATTTGCGATCGTGACCTCCGTGGCGTCAGCGTGGGTACTGATGTTTTCATCCGTTGCCCAGGAAACCGAGACATGGTCAACATATACTCTCTGGCTGTTCTCGATGACCAGTCCGTCAACGTTCTTGACAGTGTTTGGGAGCTGCGGCCGGATGCGAATATGCCGCACGATAACGTCATTCGTTCCCTTGATTCCCAATAGCGTATTTTTTCCCTTCTTGTCAGGCCGCTCAATCGTCAAGACGATGCCACCGCCCGGTGCCGTCTGCCCGAGGATGGATACCAAAGCATTTTCGCTGCGCACGATGAGCGTTCGCTTGAGCTTGATCGTACCGCCAACCCGGAAGACGCAGTTCCTCGGACCGGCCGCCTCGATGCAGGCTCTGAGGCTTCCCGGCCCGCTGTCTTCCAGATTTGTGACAGCGATGATCGCGCCCCCTCTTCCGCCTTGCGCGCTCTTTCCGTAACCCTCGGCGCCAGGGAACGCATCGGACGCTGCGTTTGCTGCCTGAGTAAAGCCGACAGCCTCCAGCCAGATGAAGGTGAATGTGACTAGGTAGGTTGCAGCCAAGCGCATTGGAGAGCAGCAGGGCCTTTGCCGATGCATGCCATCTCGCGGGTCCATGCCGTTCGCATCCAAAGCCACCACCTCAACCGATACCAGGTGAACAGAACGCGCCTCGCGCTATCGTTAGCTGGCCGTTCAGCTCGACGAGGATGAGCCTTTTCGAAGCGCGCTCTGTCGAATTGGGCCGGGCTTCAGTACAATCAATAACCAATTGGGGTGATATCAAATATCGCTCCATTCGGCGATACTATCGCCGATACGGTTTACACAGGTAAACAGGCTCTGGCGCATACAAGCTTTCGAATTTTGGGGGTAAATCCATTGGGTTCGAAGCCAATAGTCGTGGTCTATCCGTTTGTCGGAGATAAATTCGGCGGAAGCGACATCTCGGCAATCAAGCTGATCGAAGCGCTCCAGCCTTCCGAGGTGCGGCCCGTGGTCGTCGTCCATCGGCCAAACGGGGATTTCGCAAAGTATCTGGACAAGCGCAAGATTGACTATC
Source organism: Rhizobium etli 8C-3 (assembly GCF_001908375.1). Taxonomy (NCBI): domain Bacteria; kingdom Pseudomonadati; phylum Pseudomonadota; class Alphaproteobacteria; order Hyphomicrobiales; family Rhizobiaceae; genus Rhizobium; species Rhizobium etli. The sequence continues at coordinate 1,215,136 of NZ_CP017244.1, forward strand.
TGACGGTGAAGGTTTCCATCCTCAGACCTCGATATCGCGGCGCCACTAGAAGCGCTGTTGCGGCAGGCTATCTTTACACCATCGCCCGATTGATCCGTTTTCTTCGCCGACACAAGGCAGACATCGTCCACACCAATGATGGCTCGATTCACGCGACATGGGGGCTCCCAACGGTGCTTTCTGGAGCACGCCTCCTATGGCACCATCGCGGGGATCCGGCCGGACGGGGGATAAATCTCCTCGCACCGTTTATTGCCAGTCACATCGTAACTGTCTCCAACTATGCAAAGCCAACCTCGCCTCTGCTACCCATCAACGACCGGACCTCGGTGATCCACAGTCCTTTTGACCATCCAGAACCTCTGCTTGACAGAGAAGAGTGCCGTATGGATCTCGTGCGGGAACTCGGACTGGATGAGAAAACACGCCTCGTAGGATTCTTCGGCACACTCATCGATCGTAAGCGTCCAATCCGCTTTGTCGAAGCCATCCACGCGTTTTGCGCGCAACATCCGGAACCGAAGATCGCAGGCTTGTTGTTTGGAGCGCCCAGCCATTGCGGCGAGCGACTCGATGTCGAGGTGACGGCACGCGCGCGCGAATTGGGCATAGAAAATGCCATTCACCTGATGGGCTTCCGCTCGCCGATCAACCGTTTGATGTGCGCCATGGACATTTTACTTGTACCGGCAATCAACGAACCGTTCGGAAGAACCCTCATCGAAGCGATGCTCGTTGGAACGCCGGTTATTGCGACGAATCACGGCGGAAATCCCGAAGCAATCGTTGATGGAGAGACCGGTTATCTGGTCGAGCCCGAAGTGCCGGACGCCTTTGTGCCGCCGATGGCCAAGCTCTTGAAGGATGCGCCTGAATGGCAGCGCGTGAGCGCAAACGCACAGAAATCTGCATTGGCGCATTACGGCGTTCGTTCCCATACAGAAAAAATAATGAATATCTATCGTGAGCTTGCCGGCAGAACCGCATGATCCATGAATTGGCTAAACCTGCTTGAGGGAGGCGAGTTGCCAGTCAGTGCAAAGGACCGTTTTTCAATGGCGGGCCGCTCAAGCCGTCGTTGCCCGCCCTTTCTTCTGCCATCTGTGTCCGGTGTCTTGCGACGGCGCTTATTACCTGGAAAATCACTTATGCGGTTTGTTTCTTGCGAAACCGCGCTTTGAATTGCGCCCACGGCCAGGGGTCCACCAGTCCTGCATTGCCTGCTTCAGACATCGCGCCCTGGTTTAGAATTCCCCCAAGTATGAAGGGTTGGTTGACCGAGAGGCGGTTCAGCGCATTCACCAGCTTTCGTTCCGTTGTGCATCCGGCCGAGGCGACCACAACGATGGAATCCACATGGGCGGCGAGCCAAACAGCGCCTTCCTCGCTGTCCAAATTCGGCGCGTCGATGATGATCAGATCATACATTTTGCGCAAATAGGAGCAAAGTGGTCCTAAATCGTCGGCGGTGAAGCTTGCAAAGACGACGTCAAGGCGAGGATGAGCCGGTGACGTCATGCTCGAGATGCATAAATCGGGTGATTCTTCGATCTTCGGCACCAGACGAGGAGCGGCTATGCCAAGAAGAGCGCCCGCACCTTTCGCCGATGGGTCGAAGTCAACCAGAACCGTGCGAAGACTGCTCGTTGCCGCCGCGGCAGCCATGCCGAGGGCGAGCGCAGTCTTGCCGTCGCCAGGCGACGGTGAACAAAGCATCACGATCTTTCCACCAATCGAGCGTTCGATTGTCCGCCAGGCAAGACACAAGTTTCGCATTGCCTTTCCGAAGGGCGAGGATGGATGATCGACGGCAAATTCGAACGAGCTGGCACCGTTGCGAAAGTGCCGGTTCACGCGTGGAACGGTTACCAGGTTAGGCCGGCCCAGAATGTCTTCCAGGTCGTTCGAGCGATACAGGCGATCGTCGAGCACATCGACAATGATGACAGTCAGGACCGCGAGGATGAGAGAACCCAGCGATCCCGAGACGACAACCAGGGCCGGCTTCGGAAAGGTCGGGCTCGTCGGCACCTCCGCATAGGACGCGACACTGGCTGACGCTTTGTGTTCGCCCCGCTCGGGATCTAGATCCCCCAGTCGAAGCACGACCTGATCATAACGCTTCTGCTCGGCCAGCAGATCTCGCTCAAGTTCCCGCCGACGAATTTCCGCAAGACTTCGGCCCTGTATCTGCTTCTGGAGCACTGCGACATCGGTACTAAACTTGGCAGCACGGACGGCTGCGACGTCTGCGCTATTTGCCAATTCCTGGACAATTCGTTCTGCTTCGTCCGTCATCATCCGTCGATTGGCTTCGAGCTCGGCGTCGGCATCAGCGATCAACGGGTGGTTCTTGGCGAATTTAGAGCTCAGCTGCGCCTTCAGCCGTTCCAGACGTGACTGCTCGGTGCGAAGACGATCCAACGGCTCTGACGCGACCACACGTACGACGGCCGACACATCGCCCGACGCGATCAGTGCTTTGGCCTCGAGATATTTCGACCGAGCGGCGGTCTCGTCAGTACTTGCTACTGCAAATTGCTCGTTGAGAAGCTCCAATCGAGACCTGAGAATGTCATCCTTGGGATCGAAAGTGAGATCGCGATTAGCCGAAAACGCTGCGATTTCACGTTCCATTGTCGCTATGCGGCTGCCAAGTTCCTTCGCCTGACCTCGAAGATAGTCGATTGTGTTCTTCGTTGCTTCATCCGTAAGCTTGGCAGTCCAGTCTACATAATGTTGAGCAATGGCGTCGGCGATCGCCGCTGCCTTCAGCGCCCTTGTCTGCCGCACATGGATCGTCATCGCAAGGCTGTCACCGTTGCGGTCGACGGTGAAGGAGCCCAGCAGCGCCGATATCGCCCTGTCGCGCTGAACGCTCTTCGAAACCAGTCGGCTGCGAACCATGTCGGGGGTCTGCTCCGGGGCAAAGAATTTGGTCGTAGCAGAAACGAGAAGGCTGATGCCTCCTTCATTTTCGTCGTCGCGGCGCGGAAGGTAGGTATTGTAGTCGGGGTCGTTCACCAGGTCGAGCGCGTCCACCACAGTGCCCACGAACACCCGCGATTTGATGACGTCCAATTCCGTTTCCATGACGGATTTGTCGCGCTCCTGTTTGCGGAGTTCCTCGACGGCCTCATAGGGACGGGCATCATTGCGATCGAAAACAATGGCAGACGAAGCGACATAGACCCTTGTCATGAAGGCGGCGGTCAAGACGGTCAGAACCAGCCCGCCCGCAAGGACTGAAAAGAAGGACCATCGGTGCCTGCGCACCAGTTCCAGCAGATCGACAAGTCCATAGCCTGAACGCGGGCGGAGCACGCGCCGCTGATACGTGATGCTGTGGTGCCTGCCTGAAGGCGATGGAGCGAGCCCATGTGCTGTTATCTTCACCCTCTCCAAGAGATGACCCTCCCAGTTGCATCGAGCGATCGGTTGACAGTGTCAGCCTGGTTTTCCTCCCGTCCACAAGCTCCTGCAGCCCCTCGGCCCGCGTGGTCATGGTTTGAGAGACCCATTCGTTCGATGAGTATTGCGTTGATTGAGTGGACGTCGAACCGGGTGCAGGCCAGTTCGCGCGAACGCCGACCCATCTCAACGGCCAGTCCAAGGCGGTCGGCAAGCGCCCACATGGCGCCGTAAAGGCTGTCTGCGCTTCGCGGCGTGACAAGGTAACCGTTTTCGCCGGGTTCGATGGTGTCCCGGCAACCGGGAAGGTCCGTTGTAATGATCGCGCGCCCGACGGCCATCGCTTCCAGGATGGCGCGGGGTATTCCCTCTCGGTAGTAGGAGGGCAGCACGAATATGTTGCACTGCGCCAGGAAGGCGCGGACATCGTTTGTCTCGCCAAGGTAGTTCACGATCCCCTCTTCGATCCACTCCCTGACCTGCAGCCGCGATATTGCCCCTGGATTGGGATCAAACGGTCCGAGAAGTTGAAATTCGGCATCAGGCCGATGCCGCTTCAAGCGTCGTGCCGCCTCCACATATTCGAAGACGCCCTTGTCCCTGATCAGCCGGGTCACCATCAGAAAGACAGGCTTTTCGAACGGGGCCGGTGCGAAGGCGTAGCGATCGACATCCACGCCGGAGCCGGCAACGCGATGAATGACGGAAAGGTCGTGGACCAATGAATTTTCAAGGATGTCCGAGCGGTCTGCATCATTATAGACAAAAACCGCCTTCGCTCCTGCCATCGCCCGCCGATAAAGCCACACGCTCAGTCGTTTGATCCAACGACCCTTTAGAGTCCTCAGGCTCGCTTCCGAAAAAACATGCCCCAGGCCGGTTATCAGAAAGCAACGCCCCGCAATACCTGCTGAGCGGGCTGCGATTCCACCGTAGACGATCGGTTTCATCGTATAGGGGACCACGACATCAGGCCTTACTGTTTTCAATAGCCGCCGAATCTGGAAGAATGTCGCAATGTCCCTGACCGGGCTCAAGCTGGCACGGGCCATAGGAATTCTGGCGAACTCAACGCCGATCCTCGAAAGATCGGCCTTCACTTCCGCGTCGTCTTCGGGACCTGCAGCGACCACGACATGGCCGGCCCGCACCATGGACTTTAGAAGTTCCAAACGGAAATTCGTTAACGAACGGCTATAGCTGGACAGTACCAGAATGCGCTGGCTTCGTTCCCGCTGGCGCCAAAGCAGGCGATCCAATGGAATGTTATCCGTTGGTGCTGCATCCACATTCAACACAGTTGTCTCCAGACGAGATCCAATAGACCAGCTTCGTGGGAGCGACCGGCGCCCGCCACTGATTTCGTTTCATTGCAGCCGTGAAGGGCTGATCCGCCCAGACACCTCAGTACGTCCTGCATCAGTCTCAGCCACAAGAGCTGCAAGTAAGTTGTCCGGGAGGCCCGCGTCATGATCCTCGCCCTCTTCGCGAGGAGTTTCATCCTGCGCCGCAGCCAGGGCCGCAGGACCAGCGGATGCGGGACGCTTCCACGCATAACCTGGGACAAGGCTGCTGATGAGCGCGAGCACCATGGATGCATCGCCTAATTCGGCAAAGCGCTCCAGCCGGGCGAACGTCGTGCGAAGCTTCGAAAGCGGCACAGGCCGCGGAATTGCGCCGAAAACCCCCGGAACAGGTGAGGGAACCGGAGTATCGTTGATGTCGAAAAGCTCCTCGTAGCACTTTTCACCAGGACGCAACCCGATGACCTTGATCGCTATGTCCTTGTCGGGAACGAGGCCCGCAAGCCTGATCATCCTGCGCGCTATGTCCATGATCTTCACCGGCTTTCCCATGTCCAAAACGAAGATCTCGCCTTTTCCGATGTCGCCCTCGAGCCCGTAGGCGGAGGCCTGGAGGGTAAGTTCCACGGCTTCCCGAATGGTCATGAAGAACCGCGTCATGTCCGGGTCGGTCACGGTCAACGGTCCACCGCTGGCGATTTGTCTCTTAAACAAAGGAATGAGCGAGCCGCTCGAGCCAAGAACGTTGCCGAACCGCACGGTCATGTAACGAGGCCCGCCTCCCCGCTCCACGCCTTCAAGGTCGAGCGCCTGACAATAGAGCTCCGCCAGACGTTTCGTCCCTCCCATGACACTCGTCGGATTGACCACCTTATCAGTAGAAATCTGAACCATCGCCAGGGCACCGACCTGCCTTGCAGCATTGGCGACGTTCATTGTGCCGATCACGTTTGTAAGCGCGCCCTCGCACGGATTGATCTCCACCATCGGCACGTGCTTCAGCGCTGCCGCATGGAAAACCAGCTCCGGCCTGTATTCCTCGAAAACGTCATTGACACGGTTGGCCCGCCGAACATTGCAAAGACAGGTTGCGCGGGGCAGCGTCGCGAAGCGCTCTGCAAGCTCAAGGTCGATTGTGTAGAGATTGAACTCGCAATTCTCGACCAGAACGAGCTGTGACGGCTCGCAGGCGGCGATCTGAAGCGTGAGTTCGGAGCCAATCGAGCCGCCGGCACCGGTGATGAGAACGCGGCGCCCCCGGATGAGCCTGAGAATGGCGTCCCGGTCCAAAGTGGCCTGCGGCCGTTCCAGCAGATCCGTCAGCTCGATGGATTTGAGTTCAAATCTGTTTTCCCGCTTGGCATCTTTCAACTCCGTCATCTGGGACAATCGGGAAACGGTAATGCCGAGCGCTTCGGCCTGTCTGATGAGTTTTTCGCTGACCTCCTCGCCAAACACGGAAGGTGCTTCGGTGAACACAAGGTGCCGCGGGAAGGAATTGGACAGATACAGTTCCCTAACGACCCTCTCAAAATCCGTCAGGGCACCCACAATCGGCACGCCGTGCAACATAATCCCCTCACAGGCGCCAGTCGGCTCGATGATGGCAACCGGACGATGGAAGCAGCTGCGGTCGCGGCTCACGGCGCGCAAATAGAGATCGGCAGCATCTCCTGCACCCACCAGCAGCGTCGGAATCATTTGCTCCTGCCCGGAGGCTTGCTTCAGCCAGCCAGTGTTATCCGGCAGGGACAACTCGTTCATACGAAAGCTCAGCCGCGACGCCGAAAGGAATAGCGAGAGCAGGAGCGCCTCGAGAAGCAAGGCAGCGCGCGGGATATCTTCCAGCCTTGTTATGAAGAACAGCACGCAAACCAAAAGGGCCGTGGTTATGAGGACTGCCCGCAGGATCGTCCAAAGATCGGAGATCGAACCGTATCGCCAGTTGCGGCTATAAAGACCGGCCATTGGAAAGACGACAATGCAGATCGCAAGATACTGCGGACCTGCAAACAACAGCGTTTCGATCAGCTCCGGACTTGCCTGAACCTGCTCCAATCCATAGCGCGCGACGAATGCAAAGCTCAGGGCGAAGCCTGCGGATACGAGGTCCGTCGCAAACAGCAAAGGTGCCTGCCTAACCTTGCGAACGTGAGAACGGGCCGACTTTTTTGACAGAAGCACGGCCGCGCTGACCACAGAATCGGCATAGTCAACCGCAGCCTTCCAGGCCGCCAACACGTCGTCCCGTCTAGCATCCATCTCCTGCCGCCGAGCAGAGACGGCTTTTTCGCCCCGTTCCATGCATGCATCCCCCGTACAACTGCAACGCGCGCTGTTGTCGCAACGCGAATGGCAAGATAAACTCCGATGCCTTGCGAACCCCGGCGTTAGCCGGTAAAACATAAGCGTACCGTGACGTTTCCGTGACAGTTTAATCAAGTCTTCTATTTGTCTTAAGACGGTACATCAGCAATTTTTTTTGTAAAGCCATATTATATTAAAGCTTTCTTATATTAATACTTTGTTATACTGATTAATCATTTAGTTTTATATACGGACGCGATAACATTGCATTAGGCATCGCCAGCTGAATTCAATTTTAACGTGAGTCTGATTTGCGTCGGCCAGCGCTCCTACCGCTTAAATGGAAGAAAGGCCTGGAGCTCCCGTTACCTTCAATCACACCGTGATTTTTTGCTCTGGGGTGCTGTATTGAGGTTCCCGCTTGAAGATCCACGTGCTGAAGCTGCATCTCACACGATAACAATTATGATGGATTTCATGGCGCCGGGCTCAAAGGCAACCCGGTCGGCATGGCGATCTTACGGCATCTCATCAGGCATTGCCGTCAAAGGAGAGCCCCAAGCAGACCGTCCGCTCTGCAGCCGCATGTGGGCCTAACGATCGCGCGCGGGATGAAGGAAGGTGACGGATCACGTTAGGCAATTCTGGCGGATGCGAGCAAGCGATCGTAGCCTTTCTGTAGGAAGTACGCCGCGATAGCGGTTGTCGGTACTCCAAGCGCGACAATCAAGATCAAGGGATCAAGCCCGATTGCAGCCGATAGTGCTTCCAGCATCCTGTATACGGGCCGGTGCAGAAGATAGGCGAAGAAGCTGGCATAGGCGGCTCGCTCGATCCACATCGTCGCCGTATCCGATAGGTCGTCAAGCCGCCCCGAGGTTAAGCAAAACACGCAGAGCGAGGCGAGCACAGCCCAAGGCAGAAGGATAATATCTGTTCCATCGGTCGGCGCAGGAAGCGTGGCGACACAAGCGACTGCGGCGACGAACACTACCGGCCAGACCATCTTTGGCGGAGCTGATCCAGACAAAACGATCCCGGCCACGAAGCAGGGGAAGTAGATCACCAGCCGATTGTCCAGACGTTCCCAAAACCAGTCGGCGGCCAGCAATCCCAGTAAGATTGTGGCCGATATAATCAACAACAACGTCAGCGACCTGCGTTTGATCCAGAGCAGCGCTGGCGTACAAAGGTAAAAGAGCATAATCATATTGATGAACCACAGCGTAACCGCTGCCGGCTCATCCAGCATTGCCACCAGGAAGACGCCTTTGATCAGCGAAAGATGATCTCCAATATTCATGATGATGAATAGCAAGCTGGCACCAACGAATGGTACGTAGATCCTCCAAAAGCGTCGCCTATAAAAGTCGAAGAAACTACGGCCGCGGCCTCCTTGCAGGTAGCCAGACAGAAGCACAAAAAGTCCCAAGGCGGCGACCGTCGCCATCAGGGTCACAGCGTTCTTGCCGACTTCCCTGATCGGTGAATATCCAATGGGGTGCCAGAAGCCAACGATCCAAAGGACGCTTACGGCCCTTAAAAAGTCAACTGTAGTGTTCCGCGCTGGTATTGCTGCAACTCGCCCCAGGTCTTTCAGATTGCCGTGTTGCATCATCCAAATAATCCCCGGCGCATGTTAGAAATTCATCGGCGTCGCAGCCCATTGTGTCAAGGTGGCCGAGTTATTATTCCCGTTGATGCGGTTTTGATGATCACCATGATGAAACGACCTGAGAATACCGCCTGGCCCCAAAGGACCCGCGATGGCGCAGGATAACGAAGCGCACGAGCTAGAGCACGGCTTGGAATGTATGGCGCAAACGGCACAGCTTTCGTCAGCAGGCCTCTTCAATGGAGGATGATAACTGACCTCTAGCCGTTGCTTCAGCTGCGGGCTCGTGGCCGCAAACGATCCAAGCATGGGCGCAAACAGGTCGTCGGAAAAATGACCGCAAAGGAAATACTTCAATCAGCCCACTTGAATATTAGCATTCTATAAATAAGATGGTTATCACACTCTTGGGAGCGTTTGTCTGCAGCGGCCTGCCATCTGCTGAATGTAATCACATTCGCCAGCACGCTCGCCTCAAATAGGAGCAGATGATGAAGGCTGCGTTTCAGTCTGTTGCCGGTTATGCTTTGCGGCCATCATTGTGGCCGACCATCCCATCACTGGTTTCCCGTACACTGTTTCCTGCCGAAGGTGAGGCAACCGGTCCCATTGCAAAGGCTCGTTGCGCAAGAGAGGCGATCGAATGTGATCGCCTTCCTTCGGTCATGTCCGGATTTGTTTGGACCCCGTTCGAGGACGCGGAGCCTGAACTAGCACGCCTAGTAGGCAAGGCCCGAACTGTCGCCCCTCAATACATTGGGGGCGGAGCCGATATGTCCTTCCTTTATAGCATGGCGCAATCGTTGAAGGCCAAGCATGTTGTTGAAACGGGAGTCGCTCTGGGTGATTCCAGTCTCGCAATTCTTGCGAGCGTTTCCAAGCGAAGCGGGGGAAAGCTCGTCAGTGTTGATCGACCCTACCTGCGCTTAGGGAGCGAAAAGCATGTTGGGGCAGCGGTCCCCTTACACCTTCGCAGTTGTTGGGAGCTCATCCGAGAAGCCGACCGCAGCGGGATAGGCAAGGCGCTGGGGCGCTTACATCCGTTGGATATGTGTCACTACGATAGCGATAAGAGCTATTCAGGAAGAATGTTTGGCTATAGCCGCCTTTGGCAGGCGCTGCGATCTGGTGGTGTATTTATCTCCGATGACATTCAGGACAATCTCGCTTTCTTTCATTTCTCAGAAACTGTTCAGCACAAATACTCCGTTGTAAAAAGCAGGAACAAGTATATTGGCTTCATGGTAAAAACATCCCCTGAGAGGTCAGGTATTGACGACACCTCGGGATAAAAAGAACACTCAGCGTTCCTGAAAGCATAATAGACGCTTGCGGCAGGTTGACGGACGTCGATCTTCAAACGAGCTCTACTGTGAACCCTTACGAGGCCGGTCGCGACTCCTCGCAGCAGAAACGGCCGCAGCAAGGCGTTTCTCGTTCCGTCTCTCACCGAAAATCATGACCAAAACGGTCTTAGCGATTATCTCGGCATCCATCAGACATGTGCGGTTTTCGATATACCAGATATCCAGATCAACCTTTTCATCGTCGGTAAGCTTGGTGTTCCCGTTGATCTGCGCCCACCCGGTCAATCCCGGCCTCACCGAACAGCGCAAGATCCCGCGCTCGCCAAGGGCATGTATTTTTTTCAAGAGTATCGGCCTTGGTCCTATGACGCTCATGTCGCCAATGACGATACTCCACAATTCGGGCAGCTCATCCAGTCGGGAACGTCGCAACAGCGCGCCGAATTTCCCGGTGCGTTCGTCATCGCTCAAGAGCTTTCCGTGAGGATCCACATCGCTGGTCATTGACCGGAACTTCTTCATCATGAATGGTCGACGCTCTTTGCCAGCTCTCTCCTGGCTGAACATGACAGGGGAACCAAGAACGATCCTTACAGTAACAGCCAGGATGATAAACACTGGCAGTGCCAATAGTCCTGCGGCAATGGAAAACAGGACATCGAACAGCCGTTTCAACATCGCCAGCAACCTCGAACGGTCGAAACCGTAGCACACAAAGAACGAACAATGCGCATCAGCCCGCAATCTCAAAGAGTGATGTGATCTTTTCCTTCGACTGCAGCCTTGAATTGTTTCAAGAAACAATCGTATTTCCGCACTATTGTGCCCAGGTCGTACTCTTCCTCGATACGCCGTCGTGCCGCCGCCGCATATTCGGCATATCGATCCGTTCCGCTGTCAAGAAGAGTTCGAAGCGCTGCGGCCAGCGCCTCCGGATTTTGGGAGGGGACTGCAAGGCCGCCGTCGCCGATGATGCTTGCAGCGTCACCCACGTCAGTCGTAACAACCGGTAGCCCATAGCTCATCGCCTCCGCCAAGACGTTGGGAAAACCTTCTGTTCTCGAAGAGAGAGCGAGAATGTCGATCGATCGATAGAAATCAGCCATGTCATCGACTTCGCCCAGGAGTTGGACATTTTCCGGCGCCAGACCTGCGGACAAGATCATCTGTGGGACGGCTGGATTGCTCCAGGACAGACCACGTCCCGCAGCCACGAAAGTCAGCCCTTGATGGGTTTGAAGAAGGCGCGCCGCCGCCTTGAAAAAAGTGGGATAATCCTTCTGTGGATGGAAACGCGCTGCAATGCCGATCCGATTTACCGATCGAGGCTGAGGGGTCACGGATTGCGGCAGCTCAAAGCCGTTCGGTATGACGACGGCATTGTGCGTTCGATAACCAGCCGCCGCATGCATCTCGAGCGCCCTGGCTGAATTGAAGATAAAGCCCTTCGGATGCCACGATAGCCACTTGGCCGCAATCACAGCGGCGCGCGAACTCCGGGTCAAAGATGTCCGATCATCCAACGACTGGCGGATGTTCCAGATCACTGCGGTGCTCCTGTGTGCCAGCAGGACCGCGATCGTGCCGACGATCATCGCATGATACATCCAGCACACAATGACGGGTGGTCTCTCGTGCCTGATTAACCTGGCAAGCTTCGGCAAGGCGCGTGCGAGAGACCTCAACTTCGTGGCTTCGAGCGATACGTACTCGACACTGGGATTGCTCGAAATATTAAGATTTCGCTCCGAGATCCCCATGAGCGAAACGACCAATATGCGCTGGTCGACCGAGGCATGTAGCAGCCGTGCCAGCATCGTCTCAGCGCCGGCATGCGCTGTGAAATTGGTAATGATATGCATGACATCTGCCTTGGCCATAGTGCCCCTCAGCGCGTGGCAAGACGACAGAGCCCGCAAGTCCTCTGGACAGGAATTGTGCGCTCGTGTTTTTATAGCTTCTAAAGAGCCTTCCGTGAAGGCAAGCCTTGCTTGATACAACAATCGCTCGGCATAACTCGCTGTCGTGGCCCCAGAATGCGGATCGTTCTCGTCGGAGCAGTGGAAGGTTCAAAAGTCGCCCTTGAAGCGCTCGCTTCCTCTGGGCGGCCGCCATCCCTTGTCGTAACCCTGCCGCCAACCGCTGCTGATCGTCACTCGGATTTTGCCGATCTCGGTTCAATGGGTCGCGAGATCGGCATTTCCTTTTTTCATACGACGAATGTGAACTCTGCCGAGACCCTTGCGAAGGTTTCCAGTATCGGTCCGGATGTGATCCTTGTCGTCGGGTGGTCCCAAATATGCGGGCGCACGTTACGCGAGCTTGCAAGCAACGGGGCGATTGGCTTTCATCCCGCCGCCCTTCCCCGACTAAGGGGTCGGGGCGTCATACCCTGGACCATTCTTCGCTCCGAACAGACGACGGGATCGACACTTTTCTGGCTTGATGACGGTGTGGATTGCGGACCGATCCTGCTTCAGCGCGTCTTTGACGTAGCTGAAAATGAGACGGCCCGCAGCCTCTACGATAAGCACCTGCTGAATATTCGAGAAATGGTCCCCCAGGCCATCAGGATGGTTGAAACCGGCAGCGCGCCCAGGATCCCCCAAGACGAGGAGAAGGCCTCCTATTGCGCGAGGCGCCGGCCTGAAGACGGCTTGATTGACTGGCGCCTGCCGGCCGCAGACATTACGCGCTTCATCCGTGCGGTCGGAGACCCCTACCCCGGCGCTTTTACCCATTCTGGAAGCGAAAGGATATATATCGATGCAGCTGATCTATTCCCCAATCCGGATCGCTACATCGGCCTTCCCGGACAAATTCAAACCGTCGGCGCCAGCGGTTTTCTGGTCATGTGTGGCGACGGCAATTGCGTTGATGTCAGCGCTTGGCGCCCCGAAACATCGCGGCTGCGGATGCACGACCACTTGCGGTCCGGGTCCTCGCTCCAGGCTTGGCCGTAATAGGCATCAATGCGTCTGGAAAAGACTTCGCAGCTTCGCACTCCTAGAGGAAAGCGGCAATGACGTCAGAAGCGGTCAAGATCCTGATTTCGTCCGCCGGCCGACGGGTCGCGCTCATCAACTGCTTTCGCAGGGCGGCGAAGGAGGTCGGCATATCGCTGACGGTTATTGCATGTGATCTGGATCCAGGAATGAGCCCTGCCTGCCGATCCGCGGATGCAAGCTACGCTGTCCCGGCCTGTGACGATCCCGACTTCGTTTGGGCGTTGCAGGAAATTGCATTGCGTGAAAAAATAGATCTGATCGTTCCAACGATCGATCCCGAACTCCCGGCTCTCGCAAGGGCGATGGACGATTTTGAGGCAATCGGCTGTCGCGTGCATGTCAGCCAACCGGCGGTGATCGACATCGTTCGCGACAAGCTTGAAACGATGAATGTGCTTGGCGCGGCGGGAATCCCCGTCCCACGCACCATCGCACTTGAGGAGTTCGCCTCGACCAGCGAATGGTCCTGGCCGGTCTTCGTCAAGCCACGGTCTGGAAGCGCCAGCCGCGCGATCAGCGTCGCCGGATCGCGAGACGAGCTGCCCTCCAAGATCAGCGAACCGATGATTGTGCAAGAAAACCTGACGGGCACTGAATACACGGTGAACGGCTTTGTAGACGCGCGCGGTAGACTACAGACAGCCATTACACATCGTCGCGTTCGTGTCAGGGCCGGCGAGGTCGAAAAAGGCATCACCGAGCGCCAGGCGCGACATTCCCGCATCGCCCATGACATCGTCGGCGCGCTGCCGGGTCTTAGAGGTGCGTTCTGCTTTCAGATGATGGACGACGGCGTTGCCGGCCCCAAAGTGATCGAGATCAACGCACGGTTCGGAGGTGGCTATCCTCTGGCTGATCATGCAGGCGCGCAATTTGCAAAATGGCTGCTCGAGGAAGTCTCAGGCTCACCTGCAAGCTGTCATGACAACTGGCGTTCTGGCGTACTGATGCTGCGCTACGACGAAGCGATCTTCGTGGACGGCGAAGATGAGTGAATTACAAGGTGGCGTTCTAGTCTTCGATCTGGATGACACGCTCTATCTCGAAAGCGACTTTGCCAAGAGTGGTTTCGAGGCGGCATCCGCCTGGCTGGATCGAGAAATGGGTGTTGCGAATTTCGCTGCTCATTGCCAGGCAATCTTCGCCACCGGCAGGCGCTCACGCGTGTTCGATGAGGCGCTCGTTGCTGCAGGTTTGGCCGGCGAGAGGACGTTGACTGTAAAACTGATTGAAGTTTACCGGCAACATCATCCGCGCATACAGTTGGCGCCCGATGCGTTGGAGTATCTTTGCAATCCAGCCAGGACGGCACGCCTGGCCCTCATAACCGACGGCCATGCAGCAACACAAATGGCAAAGGTCAAGGCGCTGGGTCTTGAGGCGATCTTTGACCGCATCGTTTATACCGATGTCTGGGGCTCCAAGTTCTGGAAACCGCATCCGAGGGCGTTCGAGGCTATCCAGGAATGGTCCGGAGTACCGTGCACGGAGCTCGTTTACATCGCTGACAATCCCGCCAAGGATTTCATCGCTCCGCGGCGTCTGGGATGGAGGACGATCCAGATTGCCCGGCTGGGCCGCATCCACATGGAAGACGCCAGCGAGCCTGACCATAGAGCCGATGCGGTGATAACCAGTCTTGTTGATCTCGACGCGTGCCTCGCGACGCTCCGCGCTGGGCCACAGTTTACAATCCCGACCAATCCGGAGTGACTAGGCTTGCGATCGCTTCACAAAGGCCTGCCCGAGAACGGCAGGAATGAGCAGCGGAACCGGCCAAAAACGTCCATACATATGAGTCATTGCGTTGCCCATAGCCAAAAACGCCGCAACGGTCGCAAAAATACAGATGGCGAACGGAAAGCCGTCCTTGATGCGAGTAGCCGCAAGCGCCGGCCCCGAGAGGCTGATCACCATGACGACAAAGCCAAGAGCCGCGATGAAGCCCCCCTCCGTCCAAAGGAGCAAGTAAATGTTGTGTACGGGTTTCTGTACGGCGCTGCTTACTCTGTACTGATCCGCTCCAATCCCGAGCAAAAGCGTGGACCCCGCCTGACCGGCCGCCTCCTGTATGAGTTCAAAGCGACGACCAAACGTTCCCGCCTGGCTGATGTCTCCTGTATCGACAGCGGTAAGCACGCGCTTTTGGAAAACGTCCGGTAGATAATCACGCAACGGCGTAATCGCGATAAGTGGAACACAGAGGCAAAGAGCAGCGGCAGGCAAAACCGTCTTCCACGTAAGATTGAACAGGACAAAGATCGCAATGCCGATCCCGCAGCCGATGAGCCCGGTATTCGAGCCAGTCAGAAGAAGACCGTAGGACATGATCACAAAGGCACAAAGCGCGAGCAACCTGTTTAATTGTCTCAAGGAAACGAGCAGAAGCAGGACTTGAATTGCGAGCGCAATAACGGCGGCGCACGCATTTTCTCTTTCCATCAAACCGCTGAAGCGTCCGCTCCCGGTGACGAACTGCGTATTTGTCTCTCCAATAACATGGATGAGAAAAATGCCGTGTATACAAATTATCACTATCGAAAAAACATAAATCTTTGCCGCCGTTAAGAGCTCGTCATAGCTCCGTCCACCAAACAAAAGCAGCACGATAAAATAGGCGTAGAAATACTGCAGGACGACCACGAGACCGCGTTCCGGCGCTGCGCTTACCGTGCTGCTGGCAGTCAATCCCAAAAGCAGCAGGGCAAGCCCGAAACACCAGACGGCCGTGCTCAGCTTGCCAATGACATTGACGACGACATTCGCGTTCGCAACAGCAAGAGAAAAGCAAAGAAGAAAAGACAGATCTGCGAGTGTGAAATAAATATAGTCACTTCTAAAATAATTCATCGAACAGAGAAATATAGCAGCAAAAAACGCATATAATTCCAAAGATCGCGAAATTGTCGCGACCGCAGGTTGCTCATGCCTTTTCGCACGTTCATCGATTTTGGCATCCGATGCAACGTCATTTAAGCTCATCGCCAACGCCTCCGTTGGTTTAGGGTATTCTAAAACGCAAAAAAGTGAAGTAACTTCAAAACGAGGAGAACTTGCCCTTAGATCATCTTCGGTCGGAGACCGTGCTATGCCGCTGCGAAGTCTGGCAAGATACCGCCCACTGCGGCGCGTTGCACTCCATTTCCTTCGCAAGTGGGGAACGCGCGACATTGTCGTGCGCCATCATTGGTGGCGCGATGCGCCCCTGAGATTGAACCTTTACAAGCATCGGGGATACTGGTTCAAAGGCAAGCACCGCGAGAAGCATATCATGAAGACGCTCGCCGAGCTTGCAAGGCCGGGAGATACCGTTGTCGAGCTCGGCGGTCACATTGGTTATCTGTCGGTGCATTTAGCAAAGATTGTTGGCGATGACGGTACTGTTGTCGTTTTCGAACCTGGGCCCAACAATTTGCCGTATCTTCGAACCAACACAGAGCGCTTTGCGAACATTAAAATCGTTGAGGCTGCGTGTGGAGATCTCGATGGCCCCGTGGAGTTTTGGATAGAAGGGCTGTCGGGACAGAACAATTCGTTGGACAGAAACTATAAAAACTTTGAACAAAACCGCGAGAATGCGTTCAGCGATGCGCTCATGGAATCCATTACGGTCGAGATGATGCAGCTTGACACATACTTGGAAGAGACGGGCCTTCGTCCGGCGCTGCTGAAGATAGATGTGGAGGGAGCTGAACACCGTGTGCTTCTCGGTAGTTCACACTGTCTGGCAAATGTAAGGCCTCTCATAGTGGTGGAAGTTACCGAGGACTTTGACGAGGTAGCCAGAATATTTCGCGAAAACGACTACGCCATACATGATCGCAGCCGCCCCGAGTGGGTATGCATTCCGGCCGAACGCGTCGAAGCGTTTCAACAAATATCGACGCATTGAGCGCCCTCTCGTTCTCGTCAGCGCCGTCGTTGCGGGCTTGCAAACTCCGCCGCTTGGAAAAGCAAGCGGCCATAGCTCGACCACAGAATGGTGAGGACGTCTTTATTCGCGACTTCGCCAAATCGGGCTCCACAAGCGAAGACGTTGGCACGGGCCCTGGCTTCAAGCAATACGGGCCATGCCGTTTTTAGGGGTGACAGACAGAGATTTGTCTGCAATGAAGACCGCGATGAGAGACAGGGGCGTTCGTTGAAAGACGGGCTGAGAAGTACCCTTCGAACCTGAACCGGATAATGCTGGCGGAGGGAGTCGCTCGGAGCCTTCGCTTGTTCAGTAAGGCTCCCCGCGTCTTTGCCCCGCCCGAAAGGGGCAAATGCCGATACGAAATTCACCCAGGCAACTCTTTGCGGCCATGCGCGCGACGCCGCCACTTGTCCATTGCATCACCATCGATTGTCGCGATGCAGCTCGATGGGACACACTCGCGGATTGCGAGAGTAACATCGATATGAGGCGTTTCAATCTATCCCCTTATCCCTCCCCCCGAGCCTTTGCGCGGCGCCAGCATGGTCAATACCGCGATCGCCGCCGCTTCGGGTGCTTGCGACAGGGTCAAGTGGCTTGTCCTCGTATCTGTCATCTGTGGCACGCGGATCCGCGGCAGGCTGGTGCAAGCTTGACTGAGGCAATCCGAAAGGCACGCGCATGATCTACAACGTTCTTTCCATTGCCGGCTCTGACCCTTCGGGCGGTGCCGGCGTCCAGGCCGATTTGAAGACATTTTCGGCGCGCGGCACCTACGGCATGGCCGTTTTGACGGCCTTGACGGCACAAAATACCCATGGCGTTTCCAGCGTGCATGCAGTTCCAGCGGAGTTCGTCGCCGAGCAAATCGGCATGGTTTTCGCCGATATCCGCGTCGATGCGGTGAAGATCGGCATGATCGCCAATGCGCCGATTGCCGAAGCTGTCGCCAAAGCGCTTTTGCCGCACCGCGGGATCCCGATCGTGCTCGATCCGGTGATGATTGCCAAAGGCGGTGCGGCACTTCTTGATGTTGAAGCCATCGGCTTTCTCAAGACCCGGCTTCTGCCGCTCGCAACGCTTCTGACCCCCAATCTGCCAGAAGCCGCCGCCCTGCTCGCAGAGCAGGTAGCAGGCACCCGAGATGCCATGGAGTGGCAAGCGGAAAAGCTGCACGCGCTTGGTCCCTCTGCCGTTCTCGTAAAGGGCGGTCATCTTGGCGGGATGGAAAGCCCCGACGTTCTGATAAGCGAAAGCAAGATTACCTGGTTCGAAGCTCCACGCGTTCCGACGAAGAACACGCACGGCACCGGCTGCACGCTTTCGAGCGCGCTTGCAGCAGAGCTCGCAAAGGGCAGATCGCTCGAGGCAGCGGTCGCCACAGCCAAGGATTACCTGGCTGCAGCCGTTGCCGGAGCCGGCATGCTCAGCGTCGGTTCGGGCCAGGGTCCGGTTCAGCATTTTCATGAGCTCTGGGCAGGATGATGCACAGGCTGCTCAGGTCTTCACGGCGCCGGCCGTCAGACCGGCAATGATATGCTTTTGGGCAATGAAGAACACGATTACCGTCGGCAGGATGGTAAGCGTGATGAAGGCGAGCACCAGCTGCCATTCGGTGCCATACTCGCCACGATAGACCATGATGCCGAGCGGCCACGGATATTTCGGCTCCGAATTCAGCATGATCAGCGGCAGGATATAGCTGTTCCAGCTGCCAACGAAGGAGATGATGCTGACGGTTGCAACGATCGGCCGCGCCAGCGGTAGCGAGATGTACCAGAAAAAGCGCAGATAGCCGCAACCGTCGACAAAGGCCGCCTGGAACAATTCCTCCGGAAGGTTGCGGAAATAGTTCCTGAAAAGCAGGATGCTCATTCCGAGGCCGAATGCCACCTGCGGCAGCACCACACCCCAATAGGTATCGAGTAGGCCCAGATCGCGGATGCGGATGAAGAGCGGCAGGATCGCCGTTGCTGCAGGAAACATCAGGCCGAGCAGGAAATAGTTCAGCAGAAATGACGATCCGAAGAAGCGGACATGCGCAAAGGCGAAGGCGGCCATCGATGAGACGATCAGCGTCAGAGAGACCGTGAGCGCTGCAATGACCAGCGAATTGAAGATCTGCAGCCAGTATCGGTCTCCGAAGAGGATGTCGGTATAGTTCGACCATTGCCACTCTGCAGGCAGCCCAAAGGGATTGGTGCGCAGGTCGCCCAGCGTCTTGAAACCGCCGAGCGCCGTCGTCAGCAACGGTATGAGAACCAGCGCCGCGATCAGCGTCAGCGACACGTAGAGATAAACGCGCGTTCGCAGCGGCATGCGAATGGTGGAGCCGGTATCAATCATTGCGCATGAAAATCCTTTTGTAGCCGAAGGCGAGTGTCATGCAGATGATGAAGAGAACAACGCCGACGGCGCTGCCGAGACCGACCTGCATGCGCATGACGCCGTAGGTGTAAAGAAAGGTCACCATCGTCTGCGTCGAATTCGACGGTCCGCCGCCTGTCAGCGGCATGATCATGTCGAAGAGCTGCAGCGAGCCGATAACCGCAAAGAAGATGGAAAGGCGCAGCGTGGATCCAAGCAGCGGCAGCGTCACATAGCGGAACTTCTGCCAGCCTGTCGCCCCGTCGATCTCAGCTGCTTCGAGCACATTTTTGTCGACCGATTGCAGCCCGGCGATGAAGAGCATCATGTGAAAGCCGAAATACTTCCAGACGATAACGGCAAGCACGGCGTAGATGGCGAGGTCCTTGTCGGCGAGCACATAGGGCGTTGCGAGACCGAAGAAATTCGAGATTGCGGCAAAGAGGCCGTAGTCGCCGTCATAGACGAAGCGCCAGATCAAGCCAGCTGCGACATCGGCAAGAACGTAGGGCAGAAAGAAGATCAAGCGGAAGACGACGACGCCAGCGATGCGGTGAGCCAGCATTGTCGACAGCCAGATCGCCAGCGGAACCTGGATGGCGATGGATATCAGGATAATCAGGCCGTTATTGACCAGCGCCTGTGTGAAGGCGGCGTTGCGCAAAAGCACCTGGAAGTTGCGGAGCGCGATGAACTCCGTCGGCATACCATAGCCGTTCCACTTGTAGAGGCTGTACCAGGCCGCCTCGCCCATCGGCATGATGACGAAGAGCGTAAAGAGCAGCAGAGCCGGCGGCAGAAAGAACAGAAGTACGGCCCAGCGGTCGTGCGCAGCCGAACTGCGGTTTCTCGCCGCTTTCCTGGCCGGCCGTGCCGCTCCGATCGCCGGTGAAATCGAAATATTGGCCATCTGTTTCGCCTTCGCATTTTCCTGGTTTGATCCCGGCGCCAGTTGAGAAGGCGCCGGGACAAAGGAAGCGGAGCGGGTTATTGCTCCAGTTCGAAGGCGTCCTGAATCTGCTGGGCGCCGTCTTGCGAACTCATCTGCCCGGAGACGATTTCAACCGAGACGTCATTGACGACACGGCCAACGGCAGCGCCGAGATCCTGATCGAAATAGTTCTGGTGCCAGGTCGAGGCGGCGAGCTGCTTGGCGGATTGAGCCAGAAGCGAGTTGGTCACACCATCATCGGCGCCGACCGCCACCGGCAGAAGCATCGCGGCCTTGGCCATGGATCGTTCGTTTTCTGCATTCGTCAAGAAGGCGAGAAAATCGATCGCTTCCTTGGACGCTTTCTTGGTTACCGCCCAGCCGTTCAAGCCTCCCAGCGTATCGGTTACCTTGCCGGCGCCGCCTTCTACGGCCGGGAAATTGAAGCGGCCGATGTTTTCCGGCGAAAGCCCCTTTCCGTCACCGGCATTCTTGCGCTGATTGGCTTCGGTATTTTCAAAACCGAGGATCATGGCGGCCTTACCATCGCCGAAGACACCGAGCGTTTGCGGCCAAGTCGCCCCCAAATAGCCAGGCTGGAAGGGTTCAAGCTTCCCGAGTTCGGCAAGATCCTCGCCGGCCTTGATGACCGCCGGATCAAGAAAGCCTTCGCCCTCGCCCTTCTTGGCAGCGTCGAAGACCTTTTGTCCGCCTTCGCGCATGACGAGATAGCTCCAATAGAAATGGATCGGCCATTTTTCGCCGCCGCCACCTGCGATCGGCACGATGCCGGCGTCCTTGAGCCTTTTTACGGCGTCCAGGAAGTCTGCCCAGGTCTTGATGCCATCGGCCTTCACGCCTGCCTTTGCAAAGAGCTCCTTGTTGTAGAAGAAGCTGACGAGACCGACCTTGTATGGCATTGCCCAGACCTTGCCGTCGAAGGTCAGACCACTGACAGAGGCCGCGCTATAGGCGTTGCGCAGCCTGCCGCCATCTGCATCGAGGGCGGCTGTCACGTCCTGAAGCGCGCCGGTCTCAGATTGCTGCTTGAGGACGCCCCCGCCCCAGCTGAAGAAGAAGTCCGGTATGTCGTCGGACTGGAGAAGCGTCGGCAGTTTTGCCTTGAAGGCCTCGTTTTCGAGAAACTGCATCTGTATGTCGACATCGGAGTGCTTTTCTTCATAAGCCTTGGCAATCTCCTCCCACTTGGCCACATAGCTCGGATCGAGCTCCAGATGCAGCCACTTTACGACCGTTGTGGCGCAAGCTGCACCGGCTCCGAACATCACGGAAATGCCTGCGGCCGCAGCCAGGAATGCGATGCGTCTGGCGCAAAGAGCGGCATTCATGCGATTATAGGTCATGGTTTTTCCTCCCGGGGGCCAATGTCCTCACTATTTTGTCCCCTATGCGGAATAATTCACCGCTGCCTTGACCGATGTCAACCCGATAGTCCAAATTTCAGCCAGATTCGCTTGACAGCATCCGCAAACTGCCTGTTATTTAATTTGTATCCCGTCCAAATCATCGGGGCATTGCCCTGACGCAAAGCGATTGCCCGGCTAGTTTCATGAAGACCGCAGATCCTGAATTAATGCGCGCGATCAATCGCTTGAATGTGCTGGACACGATCCGCCGCCACGGGCCGATCGCACGTGTGGAGATCAGCCAACGCACCGAACTCTCGACCACGACGGTATCGGCAATTACCGCCTCGCTTCTCGATGACGGGCTCATTTTGACGCGTCATGAAGGAGACATCCGCAACGAGGCTGCCCGCGGCCGTCCCCGTGTGATGCTCGAATTGAACCCGGATGCGGCACGTGTCGTCGGTGCAAAGATTGCGGCAAGCCGGCTCGTCTTCGTGCTCACCGATTTCCGCGGAGACGTGCTTTCCAAGCTCACCCTGCCAATCCGCATCGACCGACAGCCGATCACAGTCATCGCCGACCTGGTGGAAGATGGCGTACGCCGTTGCGTCGTGGATGCCGGCCTGTCGCTGGAAGATGTCGATATCGTTTGTCTTGGCCTTCCAGGCGTAATCGAGCATCGCACCGGCCATGTTCGCAGCAGCCCCATCTTTCGCGATACGAATGTCGATTTCGCCTCGGAAATGACTGCGCGGCTTGGGACGCCGACGATCATCGAGAGCGATGCGCATGCCATCACGCTTGCCCATCACTGGTTCGGCAAGGCACGAGATCTCGAGGATATGGTGCTGGTTTCCCTGGAACAGACGCTCGGGCTTGGCGTGCTGCATGGCAACCAACTCTTTCGCGGTGCCGGCGGCCTCAGCCACAATCTCGGCGACCTCGTGCTCGGCACGGGATCGCAGGGCACCGTGCGCCTGTCGAGCCAGGCCGGCGAAAGTGCAATCCTTGGCGACCATCAGGCCGACGGGCGTTTTGCCGAAGCAATCCGTCTCGGCCGCGGCATGGCTCACGCTCAGGCGCTAATCAAGCAGCAGGACAATGTCCTCATCGGCGCCGCCATACGCGCTGGCGAGGCCGTCGGGCTGACGATCGCCAACATCGTCACGCTCTTTGCCCCGCCGCGCGTGATCCTCGTCGGCTCCAGCCTGGCGCTGGGCGAGCCATTTCTGAACAGTCTGCGCAATGCCTATGCACTTGCGATCCCGCCATCCTTGAAAGGCGTCACCGAACTGGTCTTCGACGACTCCACAGACGATTTCTGGGCGCAAGGTGCGGCAGCCGTTGCCCTTTACGAACTTTATGAGTCGCCCTGGAACACGACGGGGCCGGCACTGTGAACGCTGTAACTGTAAAATCGATTGGGAGGTCATCATGGACACGGTCGGCATCGGCATCATCGGCTGCGGCAATATTTCGGGCGCATATCTCAAGGCCATGGCCTCGTTCCCGATCCTCGATATCCGCGGCGTCGCCGATCTCAACCGATCCTTGGCGGAGGCAAAGGCTGCCGAATTCAGCGTCCCGGCAAAAAACGTCGACGAGCTCTTTGACGATCCAAAAGTCGAAATCATCGTCAACCTGACCATACCGAAAGCGCATGTGGCCGTCGGCCTGAAGGCGCTTGAAGCAGGAAAGCATACCTATTCGGAAAAGCCCCTCGGAATCAATTTTGCGGAAGGCAAAAAACTTGCTGAAGCCGCGAAGGCGAAAAACCTCCGCATCGGCGCGGCACCCGATACATTTCTGGGCGGCGGGCATCAGACGGCACGTGCTCTGATCGACAAGGGAATGATCGGCCAGCCGGTCGGCGGTACGGCCACCTTCATGTGCCCCGGCCACGAAAGATGGCACCCGAACCCGGCCTTTTACTACGAGGTCGGCGGCGGGCCGATGCTCGACATGGGACCTTACTACATCACTGATCTCGTCAATCTCTTCGGGCCGGTAGCGCAGGTCGCGGGCTTTGCGATCGCGCCCCGCAAGGTGCGGACCATCACCAGCGAGCCGCACAGCGGCGAGCACATTCCAGTGCATGTGCCAACCCATGTCGTCGGCGTGATGGCCTTTGCCAACGGGGCGATCGTTCAGATTGGCATGAGTTTTGACGTCGCCGGCCACAAGCATGTGCCGCTTGAACTCTATGGCACGGAAGGCACGCTGATCGTTCCTGACCCGAACCATTTCGGCGGGGAGGTCCAGCTTCTGAAAAAGGGCGGAAGCTTCGAAGTGCAGGAACTGACAGCGCCTTACGCAGACGCCAACTACCGCTCGCTCGGCGTGGCAGATCTTGGATACGCCATTCGCTGTAATCGCCCGCACCGGGCAAACGGCAGCCTCGCGCTGCACGTTCTCGAAGTCATGGAGGCGTTTCAAGCCGCCTCCGAAACCGGCCGCACGGTCACGATTGCCACAGAGACGCAGCGCCCGGCGGCGCTGTCGGATTCCCTTATCGACGGACGGTTGGGCAAGTAATTATTCAGGAGGAAAGAACATGCGCGAAGCACTGATCGTCTGGGGTGGCTGGAGCGGCCACGAACCGCAGGAATGCGCGGCCATCATCAAGGACATGCTTCAGGAGGACGGTTTCAAGGTCTATGTCGAGCACAGCACTGAAGCCTTGGCCGATCCGTCGGTGCATGATCTGAATCTCGTGGTGCCCATCGTCACAATGTCGAAGATCGAAAAGGAAGAGATCAAGAATCTTGCTGCTGCGATTGAAAACGGCGTTGGCATCGCCGGCTATCACGGCGGCGCGGGCGACAGCTTCCGCGAGTGCGTCGAATATCAGTTCATCATCGGCGGTCAATGGGTCGCCCATCCGGGCAACATCATCGACTACACAGTGAATATTACGCGGCCGGACGACCCGGTCATGGAGGGGATGAGCGATTTTGCCTATACGTCGGAGCAATATTACATGCATGTCGACCCCTCAAACGAGGTGCTGGCAACGACGACGTTCACAGGTGATCATGCCTACTGGATCGACGGCGTGGTAATGCCGGTCGTCTGGAAGCGGAAGTACGGAAAGGGCCGCGTCTTCTATTCTTCGCTCGGCCATCGGGCCCAGGAATTCGGCGTGCCGCAGATGAAGTCCATCTTCCGGCGCGGCGCCAATTGGGCAGCGCGCTAGAACCGCTGCCCATAAGGCGAAGCGCTCTCTGCGATGTGATCGGAACGGTTCGGAACAAATGGGCGCCTTTGCCGTTGTGGCCGCGTTGATCAGCTCGAAAGGATTTTGATCATGCGCACGATATTCGCGGTGACTTCGATTGTCTTTCTCGGCATAGCCGGTCCCGTGTTGGCGCAATCCAATATGGGCACGGATTATACCGGGCGCATTGACGGCACTCCTCCTCTTGGCACCTCGCCGGAGAGCCCAACGACGAATGGTCTCGTCATTCCGCTTGATCCGATAGAAACCGGCAGTGTCGATGTCGTCATACCGCATAACGCCGGCCCGACCGATGTCAGGCGTTGCCCGACGCCAAAACGCGGCGTTGCCGCCAAGACAAGCCGCTATGGCCGGGCGTGCCCGCAATAGGACAACAGCGGGCGCAGCAAGTCCGCCACGCCAATTTCTATCTCGCCGGCATGAATTTCGTGTTAGGGGAGACCACGAATTTCCGTGAGGCCTTGCCGCAATGCTACCTTGGATACAGCTCGATTCCACGATCATCCCCGGGGACGGCGGAGAATTGCGCCTGAAGCGGCGCGGCAGCGAATTCTCCATCATGCTCGGTTCCAACGAGCTGATGAACAGCCGTCTCAGCGGATCCGAAGAAGCGCTTGCCACGCTTTCTTGGGATCGCATCAAAGACCACACACGACCGAAGATCCTCATCGGCGGCCTTGGCATGGGCTTCACCTTGCGTGCAGCGCTCGCGGTCCTACCTGCGGACGCCGAAGTGGTTGTCGCTGAACTGGTTCCGGCGGTCGTCGCCTGGGCGCGCGGGCCAATGGCGGAGGTTTTTAAGGGATGCCTCGAGGATCCGCGCGTCGTCCTCCATCAAGGCGATGTCGCAGAGGTCATCTGCTCAGTCGAAGCGGGCTTCGACGCAATCCTGCTCGATGTCGACAATGGGCCGGACGGGCTGACCCGCACGTCCAATGATCGGCTTTATGACCTCAACGGCCTGCGAGCGTCGCGCGAAGCGCTGTGCTCTGGCGGCGTTCTTGCAGTTTGGTCGTCCGGCCCCGATCCGAGCTTCAGCCGCAAGCTGCGCGACAGCGGCTTTTTGGTGGATGCGGTCAATACACGCGCCAACGGCACGCGCGGAGGAGCGCGCCACGTCATCTGGCTCGCTGTCAAATCGTCTGCCTAGCGGCCGTCAGCAAACGTCCGGGCAGCGGCGATTGCACTGGCAGCGCCAGCGCGCATTTGCGTCGTATCTGCGCTCGCAACAACTAGATCGCAACCGAGCTTCAACAGCTCGCCAGCACGCTTTCCATTGCTGCCGAAGGCGCAGGTGAATTTCTTGTGTGCTCGGCACCGCGCGACAATGTGGGCCAGTTCCTTGTCGATCTCGTCGGTGTCCGGCGCGAGCCTTGCACCGTTCGAAAGGGCAATTGACAAATCGGAGGGACCGACGAAGACGCCGTCGATGCCTTCGACACCAAGGATGCCATCGATGGCATCAAGTGCTGCGCGCGTCTCCACCATCGCAATCGTCAGCGTCAGCCGGTTGGCGGTGCGCAGGTATTCGTCTGCCGAGAGCTCCATATGGTTGAGCGCCAGCGTCGGTCCCCAGCTTCGTTCGCCAAGCGGTGGATACTTGGCAAACCGCACAAGCGCCTTCGCATCGGCGACCGAATTGACCATCGGCGCGATGATGCCGGTGCATCCAGCATCGAGCAGCCGGGAGGCCGAAGCGAAATCGCCAACCGGGATGCGCGCGAGTGCGGGTTTTCCCGCAGAACGGCACTGCGTAACGGCATTCGATGCTGAAGCCATATCCCACATGCCGTGCTGCATATCGAGCACGACGGAATCGAAATCTTCCTGCGCCAGATGATGGACGACCATCGGTTCGGGTATACCGATCCAAGCAGAAACCAAGCCAGCATGTCCGTCTGCCCTGATCCTGTCCGCGAAGCTTTCGATTGCCGGTCTCTGCGTCATGTCGTTCTCCATTCCCCGCTCAGGCGAGCGCCTGTTTGCTGATCTTGAAATTCCTCGATGAATGTTTTCTGCAACAAGATTCCATCCCACTCGTCCGGGAAAAACGGTGAATCGTAGATCAGCGTGAACGGTCCGACGTAACCGGCAGCGTCGCAAGCCTCAAGGCACATGAGGTAGTCAGCACCATCCAGACCGGCGGCATTGTAATCTGCCTTCGCATGACAAAGCTCCGCACGGCACATGATATCGGCAAGATCTGCGTATTTTTCGGGCGCAGTCCAGTTGCCAAGGTCGCCATTGAGGCCGACCGTGCCCTCAAGCCCGTCCAGCAGCCAGTTCATCTGCCGAGGCGAAGGCAGAAGGTCGAACCAGTTTTCGACGACGATGCGCACCCCACTGCCATCGGCTTCCTTCGCCAGCTGCCTCAGATGCCTCAAAGCCCGGCTGAGATTTTCTTCCGTTGGCTGCTGCTTGCCCGCAATTACGCGCAAGTTCTGCGCTCCCGCCACGACCGCCCTTTCGATCCAGCCGGACATCCACGCTGCGTCGCGTTTGGCGTGATCAGGGTGACTGGGGTCGCCATCCTCAAGCAGGAGGGTCTGAAACAGCACGCCCGATGCCTTCATCGCACCGCGAAGGTCTGAGAGATAACCGGCCTCAAGGCTCGGCAGATGAAAGGAGCAGACCTCAAGCCGGTGAATGCCACGCTCGGCAAGCTGCTGCGGCAACCCGACCAGCGAGGCCGCACCCGGGCCGTAAGGTTCCTTGCGCGCCGCATTTCTTTCCTGATCAGGACTATAGGGATAAATCGGTCCAAGGAGGCGATGCAACGACCATGTGGAAACTGCAAAACGGCCGTTCGGCAAAGCCTGTGCCATCATCGCCCTCCTCGTCTGTTCCATCCTAGCCATCAAAGGCTCGGCCCTTCAAACGAAATCGCCGCGAATGACGGCTTCCGCGGAAAGTGCGGCGCCAAGCAGCACGTCATCGCCATTGGCCGGCGCCGACAATAGGAAGCCGACCGGCATTCCGGCATCGCCGGCTCCACATGGGATCGACACGCCGCACCAATCGAGAAAATTGCCGAGCGCCGTGTTTCGCAGTGTCTTGGCATTCGTCGCAAAGAAGAGATCGTCATCCATCTCCAGAGGCGCGATCGGCGGCGCCACGTGGGCGACGGACGGGAATGCAAGCAGCCGGTCGCCGATCAATTGCTGGCATTCGGCGATGAGCCGGTCTCGAAGCTCGAGGATTGCAATATAGTCCGGCATTCCTGTCTTTTCGCCGAGACGCGTGCGCATGACAACGCGACGATCCATGCCCGCAGCCTCCGGTCCTGCCAGGCGCTCTCGATGCAGTGCGAAAGCTTCGGCGGTCACCAGCGCGCCGTAACGGGTCATCGATGTCAGGATCTGGTCGAAAGCGGGCATCGCCGCGCGGCTGATGATCGCCCCGGTTCTTGCCAGCCGTTCCACCGCCGCGTCGAAGGCAGCCGCAACGCCGGGCTCGACGTCGTCGAAGACCACGTTTTCGGGAATGGCAATCTCAATGCCCTTCAGCGGACGGGCACGTACCTCCGATGAGGTTCGACCGCGCATCGCGGCATCGATCCACACGGCATCCTTTACCGTTCGGCACAGCGGACCGAGCGAATCCAGGCTCTTTGCAAGCGGAAAGACGCCATCCATGCAATATCGGCGGCGCGATCCCTTAAAGCCTACCACCCCGTTGAGCGCGGCGGGGATACGGACCGACCCGCCCGTATCGGTTCCCATCGCCACCGGTACGAGGCCGGCGCCGACAGCCACAGCTGCCCCTGAAGATGAGCCCCCCGGGATACGCGGCACATCGATGCCGTGCGGGTTATGCGGCGTACCATAATGCGGATTGATGCCGAGGCCCGAAAAGGCGAATTCGCTCATATTCGTTCGCCCCACAGTAATCATTCCGGCCCGCTTGAGCGCCATAACGATCGCTGCATCACTTGCCGCTGGCATAGTGCTCGCCAGAACTTTCGATCCGGCCGTCGTTGCAAGGCCCTCGATGTCGAAGAGATCCTTCCATGCGATCGGAATACCGTCCAGAGCGCCCAGCGAGCAACCCTTGCGGATGCGAAGCGAGGAAGCTTTGGCCTCGTCAATGGCCCGTTCCTTCAGAAGCACCGTGAAGACCGCCTTGTCGGAATGGCCTTCGATATTCTCAAAGATCGACCGCACGACCTCGACTGGATCAGCAGCGCCGCTCTGAATGAGGACCGACAGTTGCGCGACAGTCATCGCGCCGAATGGCTTGGTCATGGGAGAAATCCGTAACGGTATCGTTTTCCTTGACCTATCGCGGATCGTCGCTGCCGACCAGCCTGTTTACCGTGGTATCCCCGATTGGTCCGATTTTCTGAACACTGAGTTTGCAGATCGGCTCTTCAACTCTGCCACATGCAAGACCACATGCACCCGACATGCGGACCCCCAACGGGCATCATATTTTGACCGCCCGGTCCCGCTGTGCCGCAGGAGTAATAAAAAATGACACGCCATGATATTTTGAACCCGCGCCACAACACTATGGTGGCACATCACCCGACAAACGCACAAGCCACCAGCGAGGGCGAGCGCGATTATGTTGAGCACCTCAACGCACAGAAGCTCTCTCTGGGAGAACGGCTGCTTGTGGTAGGGGCTTTGGTCCTTCTCGGTATTGCCGGATTGACCGGGCACCTTAATTCTTCGGTATCGCCTGAGGTCACTGGCGCAATTGCTGCGCCCGCGACACCCGCGTCATCTCATGGCAGCCTGGATTCTTGCCGGGAATACAGCCCTTACGCAGAGAAGAGGTGCTGACTTCGGATCGCTGCGGTCCACTCTTGGAAGTCAGCCGCCCTCGATGTGTCGCACCAGAAGGAAAAAACCATGGCCGGTCACGTCGAATACAATCTCGGGCGGTTTATCGCTGCACAGAACGGGATATATGACCAGGCGCTGCGGGAGCTTAGCGCCGGGCGCAAACGCTCGCACTGGATGTGGTTCATCTTCCCGCAGGCTGCCGGGCTGGGCTCATCGGCGATGGCCGAGAAATACGCGATCCGCTCGGCAGAGGAAGCTGCCGCCTATCTGAGCGACCCAATACTGGGCGGGCGACTTCTTCGCTGCGTCCAAGCGATCCTTTCAGTGGAAGGACGCACGGCCCACGACATTCTCGGATCCCCGGATGATCTCAAACTTCGCTCCTCACTGACGCTTTTTGCAGCCGTCAGCGAGCAAGGCTCGTTGTTCCACGAAGCAATCGATCGGTTCTACGGGGGGAAATTCGACGAGCGGACGATGAAAATCCTCAACGCCGCGACTTAACGACCGGGAGACTGTTCCATCGCTGCAATCTCTTCTGAGATTTCATTGAGGCGCTCGCGCAGATCGGATTGCGTGCCATCTTCGAGTTCTTCATCGCCAAAGCAATTGCGCGCATCGTGAAGCTCGAGTTTCGATTCCAATTCGGCGCGCTTGGCATACAGACGATGGAGATAGGTGTAGTTCATATCTCTACCACCTCCGATATTGCCTTCCTCATCAAGTTCAAAAACGATCTCGAAGATGGAAGGTTCCGATGCCTTTGAAGGCTCAGCCGAGAGATGCAATTGCCGCACTGCAGGCTTTTGAGAAATGGCTGCAGCAACCGTCGCTGCCCATCGCCTGCCGGGTGACGCGGGCGCCTTCCAGAAGAAGTGTGAGAGTGTCAGCAAGAAGTTGAGGCTCCCGAGCCCCGGCGGCGGAACAGAGTTCTTCAAGGCGTTGACGCTGCTGTGCCTTATGGCGCTCGATCACGTCATGGGCAGGGTGTCCCTCACCCTTCAGTTCGATCGCCGCGTTGGCAAGATCGCAACCGGCCGGCTCCCCGTTGAGACACTCGGCTCGCCCCTGAACCCAGGCGTCGAGCTGGGCGCGCGGGTTGCCGGGATGCATCGCCTCGAGTTCACGCCATATTGCCTCGGCCTTTTCGCAGGCGCGACGCAGCGTCTCGCAAACGAGCTCGTCCTTCGAGCCGAAATGCCGGTAAAGCGTCATCTTGTTGGTGAGCGCCGCATCTGCAATCGCATCGACGCCAATGCCGCGTATGCCATGTTCGCGGAAAAGCTCGGAAGCCGTCGAGACGATGCGTTCCCTCGGGGGGATTTTCTCGTTTGTCAGCACGCTTGGGATTTCATGCGAAGTTTCGGATTTTTTTACGGACGAAGTCCTTGACATAGATGTGACCGATCGGTAACAAATGCATTGTTACTTACCGGTAACACCGCTTATTGCACAAGTCAATGCCGAGAGGGCTGGCGGCGTCAGCGGAACACGGGCGACTGCCCACGAAAGGAGGACGAACCATGAGAAAGACCAGTGACCTCACGATATCCGAAGCCCTTCGCGACCCGCTGATTGCCATGGTGATGCGCGCCGATGGCGTGAAGCTTGACGATTTCAAGCAACTCCTTGAAACGGCAGCCCGCAAACGCCAACCGAATGCCTCCAAGGTGGGTGGCTTCGTTAATGCGATTGCCAATCGCGCCGGCGTGAACCCGCCGACGGTTTCCTGCTTCTGCTGACTTCCCGGGGACCTTCCCTGCCCCGTGCGAGAGCTGCCGTCTTCCCCCAACGGCAGCTTTCGCTGTATTTGCGCCACGGTGGAAACGGCAAGTGATTGCGTCCAGATTTTCCCGGATGCCACCACCCGTGGGCCGATCCAGGTGAACTGGGCCACTGCATTGAGGCGGGCGATACCGCTACAGATACGCGGCGCGCCGCTACTGATGCTCGACATTGATATGTCGGTTCTCCTCAGCGCTGGACGGTCGCCATCTGAACGCATCATGCGACGTCGGGACCGAAAGGGCCCTTGCACGGGCCTTGGCAATGATTGCCGCAAAGCACCTGTATTTCGAAATCTCGCTCAAAGCGCCACCAGATGCCCTGATGACACCTGCCGATACTGCCGCGGCAAAATCTTGTAGTCCACTGCCCGGATCGGGCTTTTGATCTCGTCGTTGGCCGCCATCCGCTTGATGTGCCGGCGATCCGGATCGGGCACGGGAACGGCTGCCATGAGCGTCTTCGTATAAGGGTGCTGCGGGTTGCCGAAGATGGCAGCGCGCGGACCGATCTCGACGATCTCGCCGAGATACATGACCGCAACACGATGGCTGACGCGCTCGACGACGGCCATGTCGTGCGAGATGAACAGGAAGGCGAGGTTGAGGCTCTGCTGCAGGTCCAGCATCAGATTGATGACCTGCGCCTTGATCGAGACGTCGAGGGCCGAGACGCTTTCATCGGCGACGATCACCTTCGGATCGAGCGCCAGGGCCCGGGCAATGCAGATGCGCTGACGCTGCCCCCCGGAGAACTCGTGCGGAAAGCGCGTCATCATATCCGCGTTCAGACCGACCTTTTCCAGAAGGTCAGCGACCTTCTCCTTGGCCTGCTTTGCCGTTCCCATCTTGTGTTCAAGATAAGGTTCGGCGATCGCCGCACCGACGCGGATTCGCGGATTGAGGCTGGCGAACGGATCCTGAAAGATCATTTGCACGGTCTTGCGCATCTCGCGCATCCCGTTCTTGTCGAGTGCCAGCACGTCCCTGCCATCGGCCTTCACTGACCCGCTTTGCGGTTCGATCAGCCGCATTATGGCGCGGCCGGTCGTCGATTTTCCGCAGCCCGATTCGCCGACCAATGACAGCGTCTCACCGGCAAAGAGATCAAAGGAAACATTTTCAACGGCATGCACGCGTCCGCTCAAGCGACCGAAGAGACCAGAGTGTATATCAAAGCGCTTGGTGAGGTTCCGCACCTCCAAGACCGGCCTTGCTGAAACAGAAACCGTGTCGCCGACTTCCACCGGAACGTCGCATTGGCCTGTCGCTGCATTGACGACGGGAAAACGCAGCGGCCTTTCGTGCCCCTGCATTGAGCCCAGCACCGGCACGGCGGAAATCAGCGCGCGCGTGTAGGGGTGGCGGCCGCGGTAAAAGATGTCGGCCGTAGCCGCCGTTTCAACCTGCTCGCCGCGATACATCACCACCGTTCTGTCGGCTATTTCGGCAACGACTCCCATGTCGTGGGTGATGAAGAGCACAGAGGTTCCTTCCTCCTCTTGCAGCATCTTGATGAGATCGAGGATCTGTCCTTGGATGGTGACGTCGAGCGCCGTAGTCGGTTCGTCGGCAATTAGCAGCTTCGGCTTGGAGGCAAGCGCCATGGCGATCATCACGCGCTGGCGCATGCCGCCTGAAAACCGGTGTGGATATTCGTCGAAGCGCGAAGCAGCGGAGGAAATGCGGACCTTTTCCAGAAGCCGTATCACTTCGCCTCGCGCTTCGGTCTTCGACATGGCCGAATGGCAAAGCAGCGCTTCGGAAATCTGGTCGCCGATCGTAAAGAGCGGGTTGAGGCTCGTCATCGGTTCCTGGAAGATCATCGAGACGTCATTGCCGCGTACCTGCCGCATGGCACTTTCGCGAAGCGCCAGCAGATTGCGGTCGCCAAGCATGATCTTTCCTTCGATCCGGCTGGTATCCGGCTCAAGCAGCCGCATGATCGACAGCGACGTAACGCTTTTGCCAGAGCCCGACTCGCCGACGATTGCAACCGTTTCGCCCGGCGCCACGCGAAAGGACACATCGCGGACGACAGGCCTCCACTCGCCCCCGACCAGAAACGATGTCGTCAGGTTCTCGACGGAGAGAACGGGCTCTCCCTGCTGGATCGACTGCGCCTGAAAGCCTGCCATGTACCGTTCCTCCTGGATTGCCAAATGCCGAAAAGATCAATCCGGCCAGCGCAACACAGCGTCGAACCGGCGCTTGCCGCGGTTTTCGACTGGCGATGCTATGATTTCGTTGGAGGCGCGCGCCTTGTCCAGTTCTTCGGCCAAGCGGTTTGCAACGATCCTTTCCTGACCCGGGTGCAGGTTACAGGGGTCGAGATAGAAATACTGATGCTCGACTTCGTGGTCCCGGACGATTATCGGCGGCGTCCCGCCCGCCAGCGCGTCGGCCAAATCCCAGGCGGTAATATGTGCTTCCTCCGGTTTGAGGATAACGCGCAGACGATCAAGCGGATTTTTGGTCGGATCGGGTTCGATCAGAGCGGTTACGCCGGGGCGGTCGTCCAGCATCTGTTTCCACAAATTGAGGTAGCCCGTTTCGCGCTCGCGAATACCGGTGTGGTCACGCTTTTCCCAGGCCTCCAAGGCTGCCATGGCGCCGAAAATGCTTTCCTTGCCGACCTTCATGCCACGGCCGATGCCCATGTTCTGCAGGAAGGCGTTGCGCACTAGTTCCTTTGTGCCGGCGACGATGCCGCAGGTCGGACCGCCGAGGAATTTATGACCGGAATAGAGCGCGATGTCTGCGCCTTGCTCCAGGAAAACACGCAGGTCGTACTCAGACGCTGCATCGACGATGACCGGCACGCCCTTGGCGTGGGCGATCTCGACGAACTCCTTAAGGTTCAAAAGACCATAATCGACGACGTGATGCGACACGACGTAGACGGCTGCGGCCGTTCTTTCGGTGATTGCATTTTCCATGTGAAAATGATGGGTGGATGTTGCCTGACCGATCAGCACGGGCTTAGCACCAGCTAGGCGGATCGCCTGATCGACGGGTGCGCCATAGCTCACAACATGGCCCATCTGCACCAGAACTTCGTTCTTTTCCGGCGTCACATCCGGCAGTTTCTCGATCGCCAGCAGGTTGTTGCCGGTGATGGCACCTGCGACGGCCAGGGAAATGCCCGCAGAGCACGATGCCGTCACGAAACCGGCTTCGGCACCCGTCAGTCGGGCAATGGCGGCGCTCGCCTTGCGCTGCAGATCGTTGATTTCGACAAATTGCGGCAGGATCGACGACATGGCCGCGATTGCCTCGGGGACGACGATCGATGCGCCGAGGCTGGTCATTGTGCCGGAAACGTTGATGACCGGACGAAGGCCGATCGACGCGCAAATGTCATCAGACATGTGTATCTCCAGATTGAATGGCCATATGGCGAGTGTTGCAGCTTGTATCCTCGACGGCTATCCCATAGTAATGTAATAGACTCATGGCCCCATACGAGGAGCGTGGAATTGGACGGCAAGACATCATCAGTAGTTTTCTCCGAAGACGAGGCATCTATTGAAGAACCCGCCGGCAAGGGCGCACGTCGCTCGCGGGTGAGCGGTATCGACCGAGCGCTGCAGGTGATTGATCATCTTTACGAAACAGGCTCTCCGACGGGGGTCTATGCAATCGCCAAGGCTGTGAAGGCGCCGCTCTCGACCGTCTATGTCATCGTCGATGATCTGGTCGAAAAGAACATGCTGACGCGCAATGGCGACGGCACGATCTGGCTCGGTTCGCGGCTCTACCATTACGGCCTTGCCTATGCCCGATCGCTCGATTTCATGAGCGTCGCGACGCGCGAGATGCACGATCTTTGCCGGCAGGCGGGCGAAACCGTTCAGGTTTGCGGTCGCGACGGCGACTATATGCTCGTGCTTGCCATGGCCGATGGCCCCAGTCATTTCCAGGTCGCTTCGCGTGTCGGCACACGCGTTCCTCTGAACTGGACGGCATCCGGCCGCCTGCTTGTCGGCCACCTGCCGGAAGAAGAGCGCATCGAACTTTTCAAGCGCTGCGCCAAATCCTCGCCCACCGGCCGCGCCGAGGTTGACCCAGGCGTGCTTTCCGCTTCCGCCGGCGCGGCGTTTCAGTCGCGCCTGTCGATCCAGGCTGGCGAGTCCGACTATGCGGTCGCCTGCATCGCTTCGCCGATCTGCGACAGAGAAGGCCAATGCGTCGCGACCATTTCCATTGTCCTTCCAGAACAGAAGGCTTTTTCTGACGAGAACCACTATACCGCGCAGGTGCGGACATCGGCCGAACGCATCGAAAAGATCATGGGCTGGCGCAACCACTAGGCTTTCCCCTCTTCAATCACGCAAGGCGATGATCGCCTCGATTTCGACGGTGATGTTACCCGGAAGCGAGCCGAAGCCAACCGCGGAACGAGCATGACTGCCAGTATCTCGTCCAAAAACGTCGACGAAGAGATCCGAGCATCCATTGATGACGCTTGGATGGTCCGCAAACTGCGGCACGGCGTTGACCATGCCGAGCAGCTTCACGACGCGCTTTACCCGGGAGAGATCGCCAAGCGCATCGTGCATGACGGCAAGAAGATTGATGCCGGTGAGCCGCGCATGTCTATAGGCTTCCTCGACACCGATTTCAGCGCCGACCTTGCCAGAATACAAAAAACCATCGGCCTCGCGCGGCCCCTGACCGGAAAGATAGAGAATGTTTCCCTCCAGCACATGCGTCACGAAATGGGCGATCGGCGGCGGGGCGGGCGGAAGCTCTATGCCGAGCGCGACAAGCCTTTCATAGGGCGAGCTTGCCTGCTTGGCGTTGGCTGGAGACATGTTCACGCAAACTCCTGTCATGCGGATTTCTTCTGGCTTTTAGCGGTAGGAATAACCGTGGCTGTGGCGCACGAGCCTGCGGGCCCGCGGAATGTAACGGCTTGCGGCAATCGCCTCGCTGCCGATCACCGCATAGCGAGGCTCGAACAGCTTCTCAAGAACGGCAACGTCGCCGTTGGAATCGGTCGCTTCGACATCAGAATCGACAAGATCGAAGACGGTAAAATCGGCGCGTTGTCCGACGGCGAGCCGGTTTTCCATCGAGAGCTTGATGACGGAGGCAGGCGCATGCGTGACCGCTGCCACCACCTTATCGAAAGGCATGCCGACGCAAAGCAGCTTCGACATGGTCGTCGCCAGATCCCAAACCGGAAAATTCATCGAATGGCCATGCAGATCCGTCGAGATCGAGAACGGCATGAGGCCGCGCTTGATTGCGGCTTCCGCCACCTTGAAGGAAAAGGAGGCGCCGCCATGACCGATGTCGAGGCGAATGCCCTCACCCGCGCAACGCTGCGCGAGATCGAAAAGATCCTCGTCTTCCAAGATGCTCGAACCGGCCTTGCCGTTAAAGCAGTGGGTGACGACGTCGCCGGGGCCTAGGACTTCCAGCACTTCATCATAAAGCGCCGGCGGTTCGCCAACATGCACCATCATCGGAACCTTGAGGATCTTGGAGATCTTCTTGCCGAGCTTTACCGGCGTTACACCCCACGAGCCGGTGATGACGTGGCTGGCGCGCACTTTGATGCCGACGATGTGCTCGCTGTTTTCAGAGTAACATTCAAGGATGCGGTCAAGATCAATGTCGCGGATGTCCCGCAATTCGGAGACGCGGTTGCAGGCGACGAGACCGATCGAACCGAGGTTCAGGAAGGCTTTGATGCGCTCGCGCGATGGCTCGATGATATATTGGCGGAAACCGTGGAAATTGGCTTCACCGGCAGAACCTGCATCGACCAGCGTGGTCACGCCGCGCTCGGCGCCGCATTCGGACGGACGGACCGAGATGTCGGTGCCGCCATGCCAGATATGCACGTGGAGGTCGATCCAGCCCGGCGAAATCCAGGCGCCCTTGCCGTCGACGCAGATCATCTCGCAAGAGACTGAAAGCTGTGGACCGACCTGTGCGATCCGGCCGTTGCCGTCGATCAGGATATCGACTGCACTGCCTGGGGTTTCAGCACCAAAGCCTATAGGCCTCACATTGGTGAGCAGGAGCGGCTTGCGCTCTTGTTGCCCGATCATTCAAAGGTCCTTTCGAAGTTTGGGATCGAGCATGTCGCGCAGTCCGTCGCCGACCATCTGCAAGGAGAGCACGGAAAGAACGATGGCGACGCCCGGAAAAAACGTCATCCAGTCGGCCTGGCCGATATACTGGCGTCCGGCGGCGATCATTGTTCCCCAGGTCGGAATTTCGGGGCTGACGCCCAGGCCGAGGAAGGAAAGGCCCGCTTCAGCCAGCATGGCGCTGGCAAAGAGGAAGGTGCCTTGCACTAGAATCGGCGAAAGCAGATTACGCAGGACGTGCCGTGTCATGATGTGAAAGGTGGAAATCCCGAGCGCTTGTGCTGCCTCAACATAGGGCAGTTCGCGGATGACCAGCGTCGATGCACGAACAATACGCGCAAGGCGTGGCGAATAAACGATCGACAACGCGATGACGACCGTGGTCAGCGACGGTCCAAGGGCTGCGACCAGCGCGATCGCCAGCAGAATGTCCGGAAAGGCCATCATTGCGTCGATCAGCCGGGCAATTGGCGTGTCGAATTGCTTGAAGAAGCCGGCAAGCAGGCCGAGGCTCACCCCGATCAACGCCGATAAAACGACGACGGCTGCGCCGACGAGCAGCGACAGGCGCCCAGCAAAGATCGTTCGCGAGAAGACGTCGCGCCCGAATTCGTCCGTTCCAAAGAAGAACATTCCGCTCGGAGGCTTCAGCCGGTTGACGATCGAAAGCTTGGAGGGCGAATAGGGAGCGACCCATGGAGCAAGGATCGCCAAGAGCACGAAGATCGTGAGGATGAGCACACCAAAGGCAACGGTCTTGCGCTTCAGGAAACGCCGGACGAACTTGCTGCCCTCGCTCAAGGCAGGTGCTGTTAAAATATCCGTCATCAGTAGCGCACCCTCGGATCGACCAGAAGATAGAGCATGTCGATTGCAAAATTGATCAGCACGTAGAGGGCCGCGATAATGAGCAGCGCGCCCTGGATCACCGGGTAATCGCGACGGAGGACCGCCGAGACGACCAGATTGCCGACACCTGGAAGGCCGAAGACCGTTTCGGTCACGACCGCCCCCGAAATCAGCACCGCCGCAGTCAACCCGATAACGGTCAGGATCGGGATCAGGGCGTTCTTGAGCGCGTGCTTGAGGATCACCCGCCGTTCGATCAGGCCCTTGGCGCGTGCCGTGCGGATATAGTCGTCGCCGAGCACATCAAGCATCGAGGCACGGGTGAAACGCAGGATCAGCGCCGAGGAAACTATGCCGAGGGCAAAGGCTGGTAACGTCAGGTGATACATGCGCCCAAAGAAGTTCGCGCCCGGTCCGCCATAGCCCGAAACCGGAAAGAAGTTGAAGCGCACGGCGAAGAACTGCATCAGAATCAGCCCAAGCCAAAAGCTCGGAATGCTAGCCGCAAACATTGCTAGCGTCGTAGCCGCCTGATCAATGAAGGACCCGCGGCGATAGGCAGCGTAAATGCCGATTGGCAGAGCGATGACGCAGGCGATCGCCAGCGAGAACACCGTCAGGAAAAACGTCGGCTCGGCGCGGTCTAGAAGGGCTGCGGTGACCGGCATGTTCAAGAAGATCGATTGCCCGAGATCGCCTCTCAGGAGCTGACTGATGTAATAGACATATTGCACCAGGAGCGACTGATCGAGCCCGAGACGTCCGCGAAGCTCGGCAATATCCTGAGGCGTTGCATCTGGTCCCAGCATGACGGCTGCCGGATCACCTGGCGTCACGCGCACGATGACAAAGACGATCGTGACGACGAGGAACATCACAACGATCATCCCGAAGAGGCGCTGGAGAATGTAACGGATCATTGATTTGCGGCCCTTATGCCCGGCCGGGCACCGTCGAAAAGGGATACCGGCCGGCAGGAACCGGCATCCCGATGATCAGTCGTCACTTCTTGATCGAAGCGTTCCAGAAGTACGGCCACGGAGCCGGATCGACGCCTTCGAGCTTATTTGATTCCGCCGAGACGGCGTTGAAGTCGCCGATCTTCATGAAAGGCGCCTCGTCATAGATCGCTTTTTGGACATTGGCCCATAGTTCGATCCGCTTGGCAGAATCGACTTCAGAGGTGAAGGCATCGACGGCGGCCTTTCGGGCGGGCGTATCCCACCATCCCGGTGAGCTGGTCGACAGCGAACCAATGAGCGCCGGCTCCGGCAGGAATGGGCTGTGGCTAATATAGATGTCCCAGAGCTTCGGATCGGCGCGGCGCTGCGTCAGCGTCGCCCAGTCGACGACCTGCATGTCGACGGCAAAGCCCGCGAGCTTGAGATACTCCGCTGCAACCTGCGCCATCTTGTAGTGGAATTCGTACTGGCGGCTGGTGAGGATACGCAGAGGCTCGCCGTTGTAGCCCGTCTTCTTCAGGGCTTCGCCAGCCTCTTCGGGCTTTGCAATATTGTAGTTTCCTTCAACGCCGGCATCCGTGTGCCAGGAATAGGCTTCCGGATAGATATCGCCGTCCAGCGTATAGAAATCCGTATTGCCGAAGGCAGCGGCCAGCATGTCCTCCATGCTGAGGGCTTGGCGGATCGCCTTGCGGACCTCGATGTTCTTCGCAATGCCCTCCTTGGTATTGAAGACGAAAACCGGGTAGCCGAATGGCTTGAGGATGATCGGCTGCGAGGCCGTCGATGCCTTAAGCTTGTCGAAGGATTCGACCGGGATGGAATCGACATAGTCAAACTGGCCGGATACTGCAGCCTCGACGCGGGTGTTCGGATCCGGCACCGGAACGAAACGGATTTCATCGAGATACTGGTGGCGCGCGCCGCCATAGCCATCGCTGTCGCCACCGCGTGATTTGTAGCCGCTAAAGCGAACGAGCTGAATGTACTGATCGGCCTTGCGCTCCTTCAGCATGTAGGGGCCGGTTCCGATGAAATCCTTCATCGGCTCGTCCTGCTTGTCGGAAGGAATGACGATCGCAGCGGAATTGTTGAAGGCAAGCAGAGAGGTCAGCGGCGCATAGGGCTGCCTCAGGGTGATCTTGACGGTTGCCGGATCGACTGCAGCGATTGCTTCGATGAAGCCTGCAGCCTGCTTGCCGCGCGAGGCGATCTTCGTCCAGCGTGTGAGCGATGCAACGACATCTTCCGACGTCATGTCGCTGTTGTCGTGGAACTTGATGCCGCTGCGCAGCTTGATCGTGTAGCTTTTGCCGTCCGCGCTGATATCGGGCAGGCTTTCGGCCAGAAGCGGTGTGACGTTCCACCTCTTGTCGAACGTATAGAGCGTCTCGAATATGTGCTGCGTGACGATTCCGACGAGGTCGGCAGTCGAGGACATCGGATCGAGCGTCGGGGGCTCGCCGATCGTCGCGACATTGATGATGCCGCCTTTTTCCTGCGCCATCAGTGTGGTCGGCAAGGCGAAAAGTGCCGTGCCGAGGAGAAATGCGATTAGACTCTTCATTTCTTGCTCCCGATTATATTGTTCCATATTTATGTTATATAGGTCTTTATAATAGAATATCGGCCATGATGGTCCTGTCAACCGGGAATGTGGGCCTGGGCTGAGAAACGAGAATGCGCGCTAGGGCTGCTGCGCGAGACGATCATCAGCGCACCCGTCGGACCAAACGGCCCAGGTTTGCTTGCCATCGCTGAAGCCGGTTCCTTCGCTCATCATTGAATGCCGAATTTCATCGGAGGGCGTCTCGCGCGACGAACGCAAACGATTGGTGGCCCAGACGCGGACACCAATTCTTCGCAGATGGAGGGCCTCTGCGGTTCGATACCCGCTGTCCCTGTGAGATGATTGCGGCCAGTCCGACCCAGTGGGACCTACACAGGGCCCTTCACTCCCGCTTCGCGCCCAACTCCGGACATAACGACGGCTTTGCCTAACGTACGAGGAGCCCCACCCAGAGTAGAAGTCGTGGGTCTCGTCGGCGTCCGGCGGCGGTCACTGGAGATTATCGGTCGCCGACCCCCAGTCAGGGTCGATGGCCCAGAGGCAGGCGGCGCAGTCGCAGCGGCAAGTTACGAGGCCGGGAAATTCGGCCACTCCGCCATGCCGTCCGAACGATCCTGGGCAGCCCTTCGATACGTGTAACAAACATGATGCTCTCTTGTATGAGAGGTCTGGCGGTGCTCTGCTTCGGCCGCTGTCCTTATCGTTGGGAGAAGACCATGCCGAACATG
This sequence comes from Rhizobium etli 8C-3, assembly GCF_001908375.1. Lineage (NCBI taxonomy): Bacteria > Pseudomonadati > Pseudomonadota > Alphaproteobacteria > Hyphomicrobiales > Rhizobiaceae > Rhizobium > Rhizobium etli. Next base: position 1,256,700 of record NZ_CP017244.1, read on the forward strand.
ATGAAAGCAGCGGTTGTCCTCGATTTCAAAAAGCCACTGGTTATTGAGCAAATGCCGATACCAGACCCTGCGGATGATCAGATACTGGTGCGTTTCGCTGCGACAGGCGTCTGCCATACCGATCTTCACGCCGCCCGTGGGGATTGGCCCGTCAAACCAAGTCCACCGTTCATCCCAGGCCACGAAGGCGTTGGATATGTCGCCAAGGCCGGTCGTTCGGTGAAGCGGTTGAAGGAGGGCGACCGGGTCGGCGTTCCGTGGCTCCATACTGCTTGCGGATACTGCTCTCATTGCCGGACGGGTTGGGAAACATTGTGCGGAAGCCAGCAGAACACGGGCTATTCTGTCAATGGCTCCTTCGCCGAGTACGGCCTCGCCGACCCCGACTTTGTCGGCATTCTCCCTGACAACCTCGATTTCGGCCCGGCAGCCCCTGTCCTGTGTGCTGGCGTTACGGTGTACAAGGGCCTCAAGGAAACCGAGGTGAACCCTGGTGAGTGGGTAATGATCTCAGGCATCGGTGGCCTTGGACACATGGCCGTCCAATATGCGAAAGCGATGGGAATGCACGTCGTTGCCGTCGACGTTTCCGAAAGCAAGCTCACCCTTGCGAGCCAACTTGGTGCGGATATGACGGTCGATGCACGCAAGCCTGATGCAGTTGCGAAGGTCCAAAAGGAAGTCGGAGGCGTGCATGGCGCGTTGGTGACGGCTGTGTCTCCGAAGGCGATGGAGCAGGCTTTCCACATGCTGCGTTCCAGAGGGACGATGTCGCTCGTCGGACTGCCGCCGTCCATGATCAGCCTTCCCGTCTTCGACACGGTTCTCAAGCGCATCACGGTGAGAGGCTCGATCGTCGGCACACGCCAGGACCTTGAAGAATCCATCGGCTTTGCCGCTGACGGGAAGGTGGCGTCCCACTTCAGTTGGGACAAGCTTGAGAACATCAACGACATTTTCGCGCGCATGGAGGACGGCAAGATCGACGGCCGCGTCGTCATCGACCTCCAGTAGCTCGTCACGGAACACAAGGAGAAGTGCAATGCAAGGCTATATGACCAGACGCACGCTGATGCGGTTCGCAGGCGCAGCCGCCACAGTCGCGACGACATCAAACCTGCTCACGTCCGCGGCACGTGCAGACACGATTAGCGGGGACATGTACTGGGAACTCGTCCGCCACCAGTTCATCTTCCCGGACACCGCAATTCCGATGAATAGCGCGAACCTTTGCCCGTCCTTCGAGTCTGTGGCATCGAAGGTGGCAGAGTTGACCCGCGTCGTGGACTACGACGTTTCATTGAATAACCGGGCGCAGTTCAACGACCGGCTCTCCAGTTCAAGAATGAAGGTCGCGGCCCAGATCGGAGCCGATCCGGATGAAATCGCCCTGGTTCGAAACACCTCCGAGGCTAACAGCGTCATCACCAACGGTCTCGACTTCAAGTCGGGAGACGAGGTAGTCATTTGGGATCAGAACCACGTCACAAACAACGAGGCGTGGGATATCCGGGCCAGGCGGTTTGGCCTGAAGGTCGTGCGCGTGGCATTGCCGCGACGACCCGAGAGCGACGAACAAATCGTCGAGCTGTTCTCCAAGGCCTGCACCGACCGAACGAAGGCCGTCAGCTTCACCGAATGCTCCAACGTGAGCGGACTGAAGCTCCCGGCCAAGAAAATTGCGGCGATGGCTCGCCAGAAGGGCATCCATTGTCATGTCGACGGGGCTCAGAGCTGGGGCGCGTCGGCGCTCAACCTTCACGACATGGGATGCGATAGCTTCTCAGCCAGCGCGCACAAGTGGTTCATGGGTCCGAAGGAGGTCGGCATCCTTTACGTGCGCAAAGGACGCGCCGGCGGAATATGGCCAAACACGATCGGCTACACTGGAGAGATTAAGGTCGAACTCGACCTCGACAACGCAAAGAAGTTTGAAACGCTCGGGCAACGCGACGATGCGGCCATCGCAGCGATCGCGGACACTGCGGATATTCACACTCAGATCGGCCCGCAGCGTGTAGAAGCCCGCATCGCGGAACTCGCGAGCCAACTAAAGCAGGGATTAAAGGATCTCGGGGCTACCCTTGTCACTCCGGAAAATCCGGCGATGAGCGGCGGGGTTGTTGTGATAGAGGTTCCTAAGGAAAACCAAAAAACGGTGGTCGACACCCTTTATACAAAATTCGGGATAGCAGCCTCTTCCAGTGGCGGGTTACGACTTTGCCCCCACATTTACAATACACAGGCCCACATCCAACGTGCTCTGGAGGGAGTAGCCTCGATGCGTGGCCTTGTAAAAACCTGACCGATAGCGGTATCTGCTTGCCCTCGGCGGAGGTTCCGCCGGCTGATGGCGGCTTTGGGGCCGACAGCTGACGATATTTCGGCCGGATTTTTCACCAGACGGCGGCATCAGCTTATGGTGTTTCTGAAAACTTTGCCCTGCAGCCCGCGATTATCAAAGCCTTCCCAAACCGTCTTCCAGATCAAGCAGTTGCTCGATTGAAAAGGATCAAGGCGAAGGCTGCTTGGGCCATAAGCCGAAGATAAGCCTATGCCGGAAAGCGCCAAGAGCGGGCATCGGGACGAAACCAAGGCTATCAAAGACATCAGAACATCAAAACCATGGCGACCCGCCGAAGTGGATCGGCACCCTTTTCCACCTCCGAACGGAGAACGGACCGGAGGCGCGGCGAACATTTGTCTCGTGCAATGAGTTGGAACCCGAGAGATGTGTAGAAGGGTGCATTAAACGGCGCGAACCGATCCGTCGTGAGCGTCGCTCCACCCAGCTGTCTTGAGCGGCCCTCACTAAGCAGCGTCTCCATAAGCCTTCTTCCAAGACCCTTCTGTTGCCAGCTAGGATGCACGTCTATCTCTCCGATGTGGAGCCAGCCTTCGGTAACGTACGCTCCCCCGTAACCGACCGGGACACCATTCTCATCGAACACGGCGTAGAGGAACCCGTGGTCGAGGTACTGCTGCAACTCTTCGTCACTGCTTGCCGATGGCTCGCCGCTGACGGCATGTGCGTCGCGCAATGTTTCAAATGATGCCAGCTCTATGGTGCGCAAGGCGCAAAAGTGATCGCGGCTGGCCTGTTTGATTAGCATGTTCGATCCGAGTACGTGTCCTTTGGGCTACGGGAGATTGGCAGCGGCGACCGCAAAGGACAAGTTCGATGGTCCACATCGTTTGGTCCGATGCGCGGACTTTCGGTACAGGTCGCTTTGTTCATCCGCGAGCCGTTCCGCCAGCGCTCGCTTCAGCGTGACGCTGAGAGAAGCCGCACCCGCATCGGCGACTGCGTCGATCCGGTGCGGACGAAATCTGGGACGAGGCGGCACGCCATTGCGACGCTAAGAGCCTTGCGGCCTACGGCTTCGCCACGCCACCATGAATGTCTGAAACGGCTGAACATCGCGATGCCAGATCGCGGCCAATGGGATGCCTTAAGGTCTTGCCTGGCCGCCGCTGTCGAAGCGGCGGCCCCAACGCCTTGGGAGGCCTAGATGATACCACCGCCGCCAGCCACAGAGGCCGGACGTTCGGCAGAAACCTTTTTCCTGTAGTCGCTGGCGCGATAAGCCGCCACCGGATCAATGGCGCCGCCGGCGCGCCGACGCGCTTCGGCGAGGATCGGCTCGACGTCGGTTCGATACGCGCGCTTCAGCGTTTCCGTCGCCATCAGCGCATCATTTTCATTCTGATGGCCGGACAGCGCCTCGCGATCGACGATCAGGGCCTGTGCATAGGCGCGGCGGATTTCGCTGGCGCTATTGATCAGGCTTTCGATCGGGTCAGTGATATTATGCGACTGGTCGATCATGTGAGCCGGGTAAAAGCCCTTCACCCCGCGATGCTCGGCATCGACCAGCTCGTTAAAGACGAGGAACAGACGGTAAGGCTCGATTGCACCGGCATCGAGGTCATCGTCACCATATTTGGAATCGTTGAAGTGGAAGCCTCCAAGCTTGCCAAACTGAATCAGCCTGGCGACAATCATTTCGATATTGGTGTTCGGAGCATGATGACCGAGATCGACCAGGCATTGAGCTTTCGGCCCGAGGGTCTGCGCAATCAGATAGTTCGTGCCCCAATCCTGCACGACGGTCGAATAGAAGGCCGGCTCGTACATCTTGTGCTCGGAAAACAGCCGCCAGTCGTCGGGCAGCCCCTTGTAGATCTCCGCCATAGCCGCAAGATAGCGCTCGAAGGCTTTGGTAAAATGGCTCTGGCCGGGAAAATTCGAACCGTCGCCGACCCAGACCGTCAGCGCCTTTGAGCCGAGCGTCTTGCCGATCTCGATGCATTCCAGATTGTGCTCGATGGCCTGCTGTCGCGTCGCGGCGTCCGTATGGCTGAGTGAGCCATATTTATAGGAGTGCTTCTGACCCGGCGCGTCCGAGAAGGTATTGGAATTGACTGCATCGAAGCTGAGACCGAGCGCGTCGCCTTTGGCCCTCAACTCGCCGACATCAGCCTTGTCCCAGGGGATGTGGAGCGAAACGGTCGGCGTTGCCTGCGTCAGCTGGTGAATGACGGCGCAGTCGTCCAGCTTGTCAAAGATGCCACGCGGTTCGCCAGAGCCTGGAAAGCGGGCAAAGCGCGTACCGCCCGTTCCGACGCCCCAAGAAGGAACCGCCACGAAGAACGCCGAAACCTTCGTTGTAATGGCGTCGATATCGACGCCGCGGCGTGCAAGATTTGCTCCGAGGGCGTCGTAATCGGCCTTGTGAGCCGCCGCCCGCTTTGCATTTTCCTCGGCAATCAGATGCTGCGCAATCTTGAACTCGGCCATCAAATCCTCCCTGAAACACGAACCATAGGCCCTGTTGTGCGTTTAACTGCTTTATTATCCCACCCGCCACGAGGCTTCAGTGGACGTCATCCGCATCCTTCTCGCGATCATCCTGCCGCCACTTGGCGTCTTCCTGCAGGTCGGGCTCGGCCTGCATTTCTGGCTCAATATCCTACTGACGCTTTGCGGCTACCTGCCCGGGATCATTCATGCAATCTGGGTGATACTGCGGAAGTAGATCTCTAGCGCGGGAAGCTTTGGGCGTTGCCGGCATCGACGTTGATGATGTTGCCGGTGGATTTCGCCGAAAGATCCGACGCGAGGAAATAAATCGCCTCTGCGATATCTTCGGGAAAGACGTTGAGCTTCAACATCGAGCGCCTGCGGTAGTGTTCCTCCAGGTCGTCTACCTCGATCTTCGATGAAGCTGCACGCTGTTCGCGCCACTCGCCGCTCCAGATCTTCGAGCCGCGCAGCACCGCATCCGGGTTCACGGTATTCACGCGAATGCCTGCTTCTGCCCCTTCCAGCGCCAGGCAGCGGGCCAAGTGGATCTCGGCTGCCTTCGCCGTGCAATAGGCAGCCGCATTCGGCGAGGAGGCAAGGCCGTTCTTGGAGGCGACGAAGACGACGTTGCCGCCGAGGTTCTGGCGGCGGAACAGGCGGAAGGCTTCGCGCGAAACCAGGAAGTAGCCGGTCGCCAGAATGTCGATGTTCTTATTCCACATCGAGAGCTCGGTGTTTTCGATGGGCGCTGAAGACGCAATACCGGCGTTCGAAACGAGGATGTCGATGCCGCCAAACTCGACGCAGGATTCGGCAAAGGACGAGACCACCGCATCTTCCTTGGTGACGTCGAGCTTGACGCTGCGCACCGCATCCGCACCATACTTCTTCACGAATTCGGCTTCCGTCGCCTCCAGTGCCGACTGATCGATATCGGCAAGAACCACGCAGGCGCCCTCGCCTACCAGACGGGCCGCCGTCGCACGGCCGATGCCGCCGGCGCCGCCGGTAACAAAGGCCACCTTGCCGGCAAGGCTCTTCGGCTTTGGCATGCGCTGCAGCTTTGCCTCTTCCAAGAGCCAGTATTCAATATCGAAGGCTTCCTGTTCAGGCAGACCCTGATATTGGGAGACCGTCGAGGCACCGCGCATCACGTTGATGGCGTTGACGTAAAATTCGCTTGCGATGCGGGCCGTCGCCTTGTCGCGGGCGAAGGACACCATGCCGACGCCGGGAATAAGGAAGATGACCGGATTGGCATCTCGCATCGCCGGTGAATTGTCGTGTTTGCAGTCATTGTAATAGCGCGCGTAATCGACACGATAGTCTTCCAGAGCCTTGTCGAGACCGCCAACGATCGACTCCACGTCCGGTTTTTCCGGGTCGAGGTCGAGGATCAGCGGGCGGATCTTGGTGCGCAGGAAATGATCCGGGCAGCTGGTACCGAGCGCGCCGAGGGAACGGAGATCCTTCGAGTTGACGAATTCGAGCACGCCATCCTGATCATCGAAATGGCCGAGCTTGCGCTCCTGCTTGCCGATCCGCCCGCGGATTTCCGGCATCAGGCGGGCAGCGATGGCCCGGCGTTCAGCCAAGGGCAGGCTTTGCGTTGCCTGGCCGCCGAAGATCTTTTTGCCTTCAGTCTGCTGGGCGAACCATTCGATTGCCTTGTTGATGACGGCAAGCGTCAGCTCGTAGCAGGCCCTGGCGTCGTTCGCCCAGGTGAAGAGACCGTGGCTTTCGAGAACGACACCCTTGGCATCCGGGTTTGCCTTGACGAAGGCTTCAAGATCGAGACCGAGCTGAAAGCCGGGGCGGCGCCAGGGCAGCCAGCCGATCTCGTCGCCGAAGACCTCTTTCGTCAGTTCCTTGGAGTTCCTGGCTGCTGCGATCGCAATGATGGCGTCCGGATGCATATGGTCGACATGCGTGAAGGGCACAAATCCATGCAGCGGCGTATCGATCGAGGCGGCGCGTGAATTCAGGTTGAAGGTGCAATGCGGCAAAAAGCCGACCATGCGATCTTCGTCTTCGACGCCTTTGTAGATGCCCTTCAGTGAATCAAGCTTGTCCTGATAGAGCGTCGCAAAGCCATCGAGCTTAATGGTCCCGACATCGCCGCCAGACCCCTTGACCCAGAGAACCTTCACCTTCTCGCCGGTCAGTGGATCCGTTTCCATCACCTTTGCCGAGGTGTTGCCGCCGCCGTAATTGGTGATGCGCTTGTCAGCGCCAAGGAGGTTCGACCGGTACAGCAGCTTGCCGGGCTCATCGAGCCCTGTTGCGTAAGAATCATCCCAACGGTTCTCAAGTAGCCGGACGGTGGCCGCCATGTCATCCTCCCTTGTGTGCCTATGTAACCGGTGACGGTATCGCTCATCAAAATGCATATTGTCAATCGAAAACGATCAGAAACGACTATTGTGCAGCGCAATATGAAAATTTCTGATCGTTTTTGATTGACAGCTGTTAATGGATACGAAATAAATACGCACAGGGGAGGAGCCAAATGCACGAACGCGAACGCCATCGCATCATCCTGAGCGCAGTTCAGGAAAAGTCAGTGGTCACGATCCAGGATATTGCCGAGCTGACCGGAGCTTCCGAAGCTACGATCCGGCGCGACATCGCGGCTCTCCATGTGCAGGGCAAGATCCGACGCGTTCGCGGCGGCGCTGAAGCCGTCCATCCGCCGCAGCTCGGCAATCTCGCAGGACGCCCCTTTAGAGTTTCAGAATCGGTCAATATCGATAAAAAGCGCGCAATTGCGCGCGTCGCCGTGGATCTGTGCGACCCAGGCGATGCGATCATCATCAATGGCGGCACGACGACATTTCAGATGGTACACTTCATGTCGGCGCACCGCATGCAGGTCATGACCAATTCTTTCGCGATCGCCGAACACCTGGTAAAGCACACAAAGAATACGGTTACGGTGCCGGGCGGCGTGATCTATCGTGAACAGAGCCTCATTCTGTCGCCCTTCGACAATGACGCCATTCGCAATTTCTATGCACGCCGCTTTTTCATAGGGGCTCAGGGCGTCGGCCCGCTCGGCATCATGGAAGCCGACGCGCAGATCATTCAAAGCGAACAGAAGCTGATGCATCAGGCCGACGAACTCGTCGTCATGGTCGATTCCAGCAAGTTTCGACGTCGGTCGAGCCTCATTCTGTGCCCGCTCGAGCGTGTTTCGACGATCATCACAGACGATGGCATCCAGGAAGATTCCGTCAGGATGATCGAGGATGCAGGCATCAAGCTCGTCGTCGCGAGCGCTGGCCTGCAATCGGTGAAGGAGGATTCCTCGTCGGTCGCCTGAGAAGCGCCGTCCAGGGTGTAGTTAGTCTTAATCAAAGTGGGAGGATGAAAGCATGAAACTCGCAAAGAAACTCGCTGTGGGCGTCGCACTCGCCGTCGCCATGATGGCAGGCACGGCCAGTGCTGCCGACATGAAGATCGGCCTTGTCGTCAAGTCACTCGGCAACGGATTCTTCGACGCGGCCAACAAGGGCGCCCAGGAAGCCGCCAAGGAGCTCGGCGACGTCGAAGTGATCTATACCGGCCCGACCTCGACGACGGCCGAAGGCCAGATCGAAGTCATCAATTCGCTGATCGCACAGGGCGTCGATGCCATCGCGATTTCGGCGAACGACCCTGACGCAGTCGTTCCGGCTTTGAAGAAGGCTACCCAGCGCGGCATCAAGGTCATTTCCTGGGATTCCGGTGTCGCTCCTGAAGGACGCATCCTGCAGCTCAACCCGTCGTCCAACGAGTTGATCGGCAAGATGTGCCTCACTCTTGCGAAAAACCACCTCGACGGCGGCAAGGGAGATTTCGCGATCCTTTCGGCAACGACTACCTCGACGAACCAGAACATCTGGATCGATCAGATGAAGAAGCAGCTCAAGGATTTCCCCGGCCTGAACCTCGTCACGACCGTTTACGGCGACGACCTTTCCGACAAGTCCTACCGCGAAGCCGAAGGCCTCTTGAAGTCGAACCCGAATGTGAAGGTCATCGTCGCTCCGACGACGGTCGGCGTTCTGGCGGCATCCAAGGTCGTCGAAGACAAGGGCCTCATCGGTAAGGTCTATGTCACGGGTCTCGGCCTGCCGTCTGAAATGGCCGGTGCAATCAAGTCGGGCGCCACGAAGGAATTCGCCATCTGGAACCCGATCGACCTCGGCTATTCGGCCACGCAGATCGCCTATCGCCTCGTCAAGGGTGAGACCGACGGCAAACCCGGCAGCGAGATCGAAACCGGGCGCATGGGCAAGATCAAGGTTGGCGACAATGGCGAGGCCGCAATGGCAGATCCCTTCGTCTACAACGCTTCGAACATCGACCAGTTCTCCAAGGTCTTCTGATCCGGACCATCACGCAAAAAGCCCGGCGGCCTTGGGCCGCCGGGATTTCTCATTCGACACCGGTAAAGCGCTGATGAACACTGCCCTTCAACAAACCGCCACGGACCGCAAGGCCGCACAGGCGCCTGCCATTCTCGAAATGCGGGGCATTTCGCAGATCTTTCCAGGCGTAAAGGCGCTCGACAAGGTCAGCATCGCACTCTATAGCGGCAAGGTGACCGCGCTGATCGGCGAAAACGGCGCAGGCAAATCCACGCTCGTCAAGATCCTGACCGGCATCTACAGGCCGAACGAAGGCGAAATCTTCGTCGACGGCCAGCCCGTCACCTTCGCCAGTGCGCAAGCCGCAATCGATGCAGGCGTCACTGCCATCCATCAGGAAACTGTCCTCTTCGACGAACTGACGGTTGCCGAAAATATCTTTCTCGGCCATGCCCCGCTCACAAAGTTGCGCACCATCGACTGGAAGTCGATGAACAGCCGCTCGAAGGAGCTGTTGATTTCACTCGAAAGCAGCATCGATCCGACAATCCGGCTCAAGGACCTCTCGATCGCACAGCGTCATCTGGTTGCGATTGCACGCGCGCTTTCGATCGAAGCCCGCATCGTCATCATGGATGAACCGACGGCTGCACTTTCGCGCAAGGAGATCGACGATCTCTTCCGCATCATTGAGGCCCTGAAGGAAAAGGGCAAAGCGATCCTTTTCATAAGCCACAAGTTCGACGAACTTTACGAGATTGCCGACAACTTCGTCGTCTTCCGCGACGGGCGCGCCGTGGGAAACGGCAGGCTGAAGGAAACGCCGCAGGACGCGATCGTCAAGCTCATGGTCGGCCGCGATGTCGAGAACGTGTTTCCGAAGTTTCCGGTAGAGATCGGCGGCCCCGTTCTCGAAGTCCAGGATTATTGTCACCGAACGGAATTCCGGAATATTTCCTTCACGCTTCGCAAGGGCGAAATCCTCGGCGTCTATGGCCTGATCGGCGCTGGACGCTCGGAACTTTGCCAGTCGCTTTTCGGCATAACCAAGCCGCTCTCCGGCCGGCTCATGCTCGACGGCAAGGAAATTTCGATGGCTTCACCCCTCGAGGCCATCCGTGCCGGCATCGTCTATGTGCCGGAAGAGCGCGGCCGCCATGGCCTGGCGCTGCCGATGCCGATCTATCAGAACATGACGTTGCCTTCACTGACGCGCACTTCGCGCAAGGGCTTCTTGAAGGCCGCCAACGAATTTGCGCTGGCCCGTAAATACGCCGAGCGGCTTGACCTTCGCGCAGCCGCACTGTCGGTCCCCGTTGGCACGCTGTCTGGCGGCAATCAGCAAAAAGTCGTCATCGGAAAATGGCTGGCGACGCAGCCCAAGGTCATCATCCTCGACGAGCCGACCAAGGGCATCGATATCGGTTCCAAGGCGGCCGTCCACGGCTTCATCAGCGAGCTTGCCGCCGAAGGGCTCTCGATCATCATGATCTCCTCTGAGCTGCCGGAAATCATCGGCATGTCGGACCGTGTCCTGGTGATGAAGGAGGGGTTGTCGGCCGGTCTGTTCGAGCGCGCAGAGCTTTCGCCAGAGACACTGGTGCGTGCAGCGACGGGAAATGCATGAGGTGATGGAATGGCACGACTGATCAGAAAACGCGAAACCCTGCTCTTCCTCATCATCGTCTTGATGATCGGGGTCTTTTCGGTGCGCGCTGCAGATTTTGCGACGCCCTCAAACCTCGCCGGCATCTTCAACGATACCTCCATCCTTGTCATCCTGGCGCTCGCGCAGATGACCGTCATCCTGACCAAATCGATTGACCTTTCGGTCGCCGCCAATCTCGCCTTCACTGGCATGGCAATCGCGATGATGAATGCTGCCTTTCCCAGTCTGCCCCTGGTCGTCCTGATCCTTGCAGCGATTGCGATCGGCGCCTGCCTCGGTGCGATCAACGGCTTTCTTGTCTGGGCGCTTGAAATCCCCCCGATCGTCGTCACGCTCGGGACGCTGACCATCTACCGCGGCATGGCCTTCGTGCTCTCCGGCGGTGCTTGGGTGAACGCCCACCAGATGACACCGGCCTTCCTTTCCGTGCCTCGCACGCCCATCCTCGGCCTGCCGGTTTTGAGCTGGGTCGGGATCGCAATCGTACTCGTGATGTACATTCTGTTGAAACATACCCAGTTCGGAAGATCGGCCTATGCGACTGGCGGCAACCCGACGGCGGCCGTCTATGCTGGCATCGATACCGGTTGGACGAAATTCCTGGCCTTCGTGCTGTCCGGTTCACTTGCCGGCCTTGCAAGCTACCTGTGGGTCTCGCGCTATGCGGTCGCCTATGTCGATATCGCCAGCGGCTTTGAGCTCGACAGCGTCGCCGCCTGCGTCATCGGCGGCATCTCGATCGCCGGCGGCGTCGGGTCGGTCATCGGCACGGTGCTCGGCGCACTCTTCCTCGGCGTCATCAAGAATGCGCTTCCCGTCATCGGCATCTCGCCCTTCACACAAATGGCGATCTCAGGCACCGTCATCATCCTTGCTGTCGTCTTCAATGCCCGGCGCGAGCGCAGTCGCGGCCGTATCATCCTGCGCGACAAGGCAGCTGCAGAAACTCCAGCGGAGGTCGTCGCATGAGCACCATTTCCGCCCCAACCGAAAAGCGCGTCATTCCCGATCGTCTCGGCACACCGTTCCGCCGCATCATGGCCAGCTGGGAAGTACTGCTTTTCGGCGTTGCCATCTTGATTTTCGTCTTCAACTCCATGGCATCACCCTACTTCCTGAATGCGTGGAACCTTTCGGACGCAACCTTCAATTTCACCGAAAAAGCGATGATCGCCTTTGCCATGGCGCTGCTTGTGATCGCAGGCGAGATCGACCTTTCGGTTGCAGCCATCATCGCGCTTGCATCGACGGCCATGGGAGCGGCTGCGCAGGCCGGTATCGCGACACCAGGCCTCGTGCTGATCGGCGTCGGTACAGGTCTGGTGTGCGGAGTTTTCAACGGCGTCCTCGTTTCCGTGCTGAAACTGCCGTCGATCGTCGTCACCATCGGCACGATGAGCCTCTTCCGCGGCATCTCCTATATCGTGCTGGGGGACCAGGCATATGGCAAATATCCCGCCGATTTCGCCTACTTCGGCCAAGGTTATGTTGTCTGGGTGTTTTCCTTTGAATTCGTGTTATTCTTCCTGCTGGCAATCCTCTTTGCCATCCTGCTGCACGCCACGAACTTCGGCCGCCAGGTCTATACGATCGGCAATAACGATTTTGCCGCCCGCTTCTCCGGAATTCCGGTGGAACGCGTGAAATTCATCCTCTTCATGCTGACCGGGGTGATGAGCGGTATCGCAGCAGTGTGTCTCACCTCGCGCCTTGGCTCCACCCGTCCCTCGATTGCGCAGGGCTGGGAGCTCGAAGTCGTCACCATGGTCGTGCTCGGCGGCGTCTCGATCCTCGGCGGCTCGGGCACGATCGGCGGCGTCGTCATCGCAGCCTTCGTCATGGGTCTCGTTACCTTCGGCCTGGGCCTCCTCAACGTTCCGGGCATCGTCATGTCGATCTTCATCGGCTTGCTGCTCATCATCACAATTGCCATTCCGATCGTCGCCCGACGTATCAAAGCCATGAGTTCCAGATGACCCTTGAAAAACACGCCTTCAAGATGAAGCTCAATCCGGGCATGGAAGCGGAGTACAAGAAGCGGCACGACGAGATCTGGCCGGATCTCGTCGAGCTGCTGCACAAGTCCGGCGCGAGCGACTATTCGATCCATCTCGACCGCGAGACGAACACGCTCTTCGGCGTGCTGACGCGGCCGAAGGATCACACGATGGCGAGTTTGCCGGAACATCCTCTCATGAAAAAGTGGTGGGGCCATATGGCCGACATCATGGAAACAAATCCGGACAATTCACCGCGACAGAGCGACCTCGTCACCGTCTTTCACATGCCATGACCAAGCCGCCCGAATACCGCCGTATCGCCGTTTTCGATATCGGCAAGACGAATGCAAAAGTCGTCGTGCTCGACGGTCAAACCGGCAGGGAAACGGCAGCCGCAAAAACGGCGAATACAGTCATACGGTCCGGCATCTATCCCCACTATGATATCGACAGCCTTTGGGATTTTGCAGTCGGTGCGCTGAAGTCTTTCGCGGCAAAGCCCGGCTTCGACGCGATTTCGATCACGACCCATGGCGCGTCAGCAGCGCTGCTCAGCGCAGACGGCAAGATTGCGATGCCGGTTCTCGATTACGAGCATGAATATCCGCAAGAAATCCAAGACGCCTATACGGCGCTGCGCCCTTCCTTCGAGGAGACTTATTCACCGCGCCAGTCGATGGGGCTGAATGTCGGCGCCCAGCTTCATTATCAGAAGACGGCCTTTAGGCTGGAATTCGCAAAGGTGGCAACAATCGTCACCTATCCTCAATATTGGGCGGCACGGCTGACGGGCGTTACAGCCAACGAGCTGACCTCGCTCGGCTGCCATACAGATCTCTGGAACCCAAGAAAAGGCGAATATTCATCGCTCGTCGATCGGCTCGGCATTCGCAATCTCATGGCGCCGATCCGCTCTGCTTTCGACGCGCTCGGCCCCGTCCTGCCGGTCATCGCCGCCGAGATCGGCCTGGCCACAGAGGTCCCGGTCTATTGCGGGATCCATGATTCCAATGCTTCGCTGCTGCCGCATCTCGTTGCGCGCAGGGCGCCCTTTGCGGTTGTCTCCACTGGAACATGGGTTGTAAGTTTCGGCGTCGGCGGCGATCTCACCCATCTCGACCCGGAGCGCGATGCGCTCGCCAATGTCGATGCCTATGGCCGGGCCGTGCCGTCCTCCCGCTTCATGGGCGGGCGCGAGTTCGAAATTCTTTCCGCAGAAATTGGCAATGTTCGGCTGGAAGACGTCGCCGCAGCACTCGACCCGGTCGTTGCAGGACATCTGATGCTGCTGCCGAACGTGGCCCCCGGCTCCGGCCCCTTTCCCGACTGCAAGAGGCACTGGCTGAATGCCGATGGCGCAAGCCCTGCGCAACGCTACGCCGCCATGTGCCTCTACCTTGCTTTGATGACCGAGACCTGCCTCGGCCTGGTTGGCGCCGATGGGCCAGTCATCGTCGAAGGGCCGTTCGCGCTGAACGAGACGTATCTCAAGGTCCTCGCGGCATTGGTGGGACGGGAGGTGAGCGCGCTGCCTGGCTCGACCGGCACCAGCCAGGGCGCCGCATTGCTGACCGGTATCAGCCCCGCGCCCGGTCCGCAAAGACGTTTCACGCCAGCCACGATAACCGGTCTCAAGGAGTATCGTTGCGCCTGGCATAAAGCGATGGAATAACGGCTCTTTCCATTCGTGCTCTTTACCTCATCTCGAGCCGGCAGCTAATGTCGGCTCATTCAGAATCAGGCGCAGGAGATATCATGACGGATTCAAACGCGCTCTTCGATCCGCGTGCCCTTGCCGCGCGGCTTTTTAGCCTCCGCAATGCAGGCAAGCAGGCAAAGACTGCCGATTTCGCACTTCCAACCGACCTCCGCCACGCCATGGACGCGCAGAATATGCTTGCAGCCGAGCAAGCCATTACCAGCAGTGCGTGGAAAGTGGCGGCCTCGCCGGATGGCCAGGCTGTGGCTGCGCCGCTTCATCCCTATATCGAAGCCGATTCGGGTGCCGAAATAATCTGGTCCGACGGCATGAAATTTGAAGCGGAGATTGCCATTCGGCTCGGCACGGATCTGCCGATCCGCGATAGCGGCTACAGCCGGGCTGAAGTCGCCGATGCAGTCGCGACCGTCCATCTCGGCGCAGAACTCCTGGTTTCCGCCATTCAGGAAAGCGGCAGGGCCTGCTTTTTGCTTTTCCTTGCCGATCGCCTCGGAAACAGCGGCTATGTACTTGGTCCGCAAGTGCCGAAAACGCTCATCGACACGGCGACCGGAACGCCACTGAAAGTCACTGTCAATGGCCAGCCGGTCTACGATGCCCCCGCGCAGCATCCGAAGGGCGACGTGCTCACCTGGCTTGTCGGCTACGCCAATGACAGGTTGCGGCCGGAAAGCGCGCTGAAGTCAGGTGCGCTGATTACGACGGGGACCCTATGCGGCGCGATCGAACTGAACTCGCCCGGCAAGATCGACATCCTTCTTGGCGAGACCAGCAAGCTTCACCTTTCGCTAGTCGCGAAATAATCAGACCTTGCTGCGAAACATCTCGATGATGGCGGAAAAGTCCCTTCCGCCATTGCCCTGCTTTTCGAAGAGCGCGTAAAGCTGCGCGGCTTCGGCACCAAGCGGGGTTGATGCGCCGCTCGAAAGTGCCGCCTCCTGCGAAAGGCGCAAATCCTTCAGCATCAAGGCGGCGGCAAAGCCCGGTTTAAAGGCGTTGTTTGCCGGCGAGGTCGGAACCGGTCCCGGCACCGGGCAATAGGTATTGATGGACCAGCACTGACCGGACGATGTCGATGCAACATCAAAAAGCGCCTGGTGCGAGAGGCCGAGTTTTTCAGCCAGCACGAAAGCCTCGCAGACGCCGATCATCGATATTCCGAGGATCATATTGTTACAGATCTTGGCCGCCTGCCCAGCGCCCGCTTCGCCGCAGTGGACGATCTTCTTGCCCATGGCTTCAAGGATCGGCTTGGCCTTGGCGAAACTTTCTTGCGAACCACCCGCCATGAAAGTAAGCGTTCCCGCCGCAGCCCCGCCCGTTCCACCGGAGACGGGAGCGTCGAGCGAAAGGCAGCCTGCCGCCTTGGCCATCGCATGGGCCTTACGCGCACTTTCGACGTCGATGGTCGAGCAGTCGATCACCAGCGCTCCTGCGGCAATGGAAGCGAGAATGTCCGACCAGGCGGCCAGCACATGTTTCCCTTGCGGCAGCATCGTGACGACAGTCTCGGCACCGGCCACCGCCTGGCTCGCGTGGCTTGCAGGTTTCACGCCGGTTTCCTCTGCCGCCTTGAGAACCGGCGCGGCGAGATCGAAACCCGTCACCTCATGCCCGGCCTTGACGAGATTGGCCGCCATCGGCCCGCCCATGTTGCCAAGCCCGATAAATGCGATCCGTGCCATGGTGGCCTCCTATCTGTTGTCTTCGATAATCATTGCGGCCGCCTTTTCGGCGATCATGATCGTTGGAGAATTCGTATTGCCTGACGTGATCGACGGCATGATGGAGGCATCCGCGATCCTGAGCTTGGCGAGCGCGCGCAGCTTCAGCCGCGGATCAACGACACTGTCCTTGTCTGCGCCCATTCGGCAGGTTCCGACCGGATGGAAGATCGTCGTGCCGATGTCGCCCGCCGCCCGCTCCAGATCGGCCTCCGTCTGATAGGAGGGACCGGGTTTGAACTCCTCGGGCTGAAAGCGCGCAAAGGATGGCTGTGAAACGATCCGCCGTGTCAGCCTTATTGATCGAACAGCTATGTCGCGATCGCGCTCCGTCGAGAGGTATTTCGGAGCAATCGTCGGCTGCGTTGCAAAATCCGGGCTCGCAAGATGCACGGAGCCGCGGCTTTCCGGCCTCAGATTGCAGACGCTTGCGGTGATGGCCGGAAAGGCGTGCACCGGATCGCCGAACTTGTCGAGCGAGACCGGCTGTACGTGATACTGCAGGTCGGGAGTTTCCTTATCTGGCCCCGAGCGCGTAAAGATGCCAAGCTGGCTCGGTGCCATGGCCATCGGCCCGGATCGTCGGATCAGGTATTCGAGCCCGATAGCCGCCTTGCCGATCAACTTTGTCGCCTTCTCGTTCAGCGTCGGCACGCCGGTGACCTTGTAGGCGAGGCGAAGCTGCAGATGGTCTTGCAGGTTCTCCCCGACTCCCTTGACCTCGGCAACGACATCGACCCCGGCCTTGTTCAGCACATCGCCGCGACCGATGCCGGAGAGCTCCAGGATATGCGGCGAGCCGATGGAACCGGCAGAAAGGATCGTCTCTTTGGCCGCATATGCGCGCTTGGCGATGCCGTCGTGCTGGTATTCGACGCCGGAAATGGCACCCTCCTCCACAAGCAGCCGTCGCACTTGCGCCTTCATCAGAACAGTCAGATTGGCGCGCTTCATAGCCGGCCGGAGGAAGGCCTTTGCCGTGTTCCAGCGAATACCGGAGCGCTGGTTGACGTCGAAATAGCCGGAGCCTTCGTTGCTGCCGCGGTTGAAATCCTCCGTGATCGGAATGCCGGCTTCCCGAGCCGCCTGCTGGAATGCGTCGAGCACGGCCCAGCGCACCCGCGCTTTTTCCACGCGCCATTCGCCACCTGCACCATGCATCTCGTCGGCGCCGCGGTAATAATCCTCCGATCTGCGAAAGAAGGGCACGATGTCGCTCCAACTCCAGCCGCTGCATCCCATCTGCCGCCAAAGGTCGTAGTCGCGGGCCTGGCCGCGCATATAGATCATGCCGTTGATCGACGAACAGCCGCCGAGCACCTTGCCGCGCGGATAGCCCAGAGCCCGGCCGTTCAGCCCTTCCTCGGGTGCAGTTGTAAAGCACCAGTCGGTGCGCGGATTGTTGATGCAGTAGAGATAGCCGACCGGGATGTGTATCCAGTGGTAGTTGTCGTTGCCGCCGGCTTCCAGCAGTAGTACGCGGTTATTGCGGTCTTCGGATAGGCGGTTTGCCAGCACACAGCCCGCACTGCCAGCGCCGATGATGATATAGTCGTAGCGATCCATCTGATGTCACCGGCCGCTCAACGGCGATACACGAAGCCCAGTTTCCGGCCGATCCACGAGGCGTAGAATTCGCCGACGATCCCGCGGCGGAAGATCAACACGCAGATCATGAAAACGACGCCGGTGATGATCGTAACGGGAAATTCCGAAGTCGCGAGATAGTTCTGCAGTGTCACGACAAGCCCCGCCCCGAAGATCGGACCAATTAGCGTGCCTATGCCGCCGAGAAGCGTCATCAAGATCACCTCGCCCGACATCTGCCAGGCGACGTCCGTCAGCGTCGCGAACTGGAAAACCAGCGACTTCAAGGCTCCCGCCAACCCGGCAAGGGCTGCCGACATCACGAAGGCGCCGAGCTTGTAACGCGCCACCGAATAGCCGAGCGAAATCGCTCGGTTCTCGTTTTCCCGGATCGATTTCAAGATCATGCCGAAGGGCGAATGGATGAAACGCCAGATCAAAAGCATGCCGATGACGAAGACCGCCAGGACGAAGTAGTACATGCTGGTGGAATTATTCAAATCGATGAAGCCGAAGAGATGCCCCCTCGGAACGGACTGGATGCCGTCCTCGCCTTCGGTGAATTCCGCCTGCAGGCAGAAGAAGAAAAACATCTGCGAAAGCGCAAGCGTGATCATCGCGAAATAGATGCCCTGCCGGCGAATTGCAATATAGCCCATGACGAGGCCGAGAAGCGCAGCACCCGCAACGCCGATCAGGATGCCGAGTTCCGGCGGCACTCCCCATGTCTTGACGGTATAGGCAGTGAAATAGGCCGCCCCGCCAAAGAAGGTCGCGTGCCCGAAGGAAAGCAATCCGGTATAGCCGAGCAGAAGGTTGAACGCGCAGGCAAAGAGTGCAAAGCACAGCAGCTTCATCAGAAAGATCGGGTAGAAGAAGAACGGTGCGAGCAGCAGGAGCAAAAGGCCGATGATCAGGAAGCCGGCCTGTACCGACAGTGCGGTGCGGCTCTTTTCTGCACGAATGGTTTCGGTGATGTCCGTCATCTTACGCATCCCGGCCGAAAAGGCCCGCGGGCCTGACGAGAAGCACGATCGCCATGATCACGAAGATCACGATGTTCGACGCTTCCGGATAGAAAACCTTGGTCAGCCCCTCGGCAACGCCTAGAACGTAGCCGGTGACGATCGCCCCCATGATCGAGCCCATGCCGCCAACCACGACAACAGCAAAGACGACGATAATGATGTTGGACCCCATCAACGGCGAGACCTGGTAGACAGGTGCAGCCAGTACGCCGGCAAAGGCTGCAAGTCCGGCACCCAACGCATAGGTCAGCGTCAGCAGGACCGGCACATTGACCCCGAAGACCTGCACAAGCACGGCATTTTCCGTGGCCGCCCGAAGATAGGCTCCGAGCTTGGTCTTCTCGATGAGAAGCCAGGTGCCGATGCAGACCACCAGCGACATCACGACCACCCAGCCTCGATAGATCGGCAGGAACATGAAACCGAGGTTGGTACCACCGGCAAGGGCTGACGGCGTGGCATAGGGCTGGCCGGAAGAACCGTAGAGATAGCGGAACGTCCCTTCGATCGCGAGCGCCATGCCGAACGTGAACAGCAATCCATAGAGTGGATCGAGGCCATAGAGCCTCCGCAAGAAGAGCCGCTCGACGACGGCGCCGAAAAGACCGACTGCGAGCGGAGCAAGAATAAGCGCGGGCCAGTAGCCGATACCGCCATAGGCGAGCATCAGGTAGGCGACGAAGGCGCCGAGCATGTATTGCGCGCCATGGGCAAAATTGATGATGCGCAACAGGCCGAAAATGATTGCCAGGCCAAGGCTCAAAAGCGCGTAGAAAGAACCGTTGATGAGGCCGATCAGCAACTGGCCGAGAAGGGCCTGCACGGGGATGCCGAATATCATCGTCATGGCATCACACTCCCAGCACACTGTGCAGCGTATCCATCCGCTGCGGCAATTCGCCGACCGGGAACTCGGTCACCATCTGGCCATGGTCCATCAGATAGAAGCGGTCTGCAATGCGGCTTGCAAAGCGGAAATTCTGTTCGACGAGCAGTATGGTCATGCCGCGCTCCTTCAGCTTCCGCAGGACCTCACCGATACGTTGGACGATGACGGGCGCAAGCCCCTCGGTGGGCTCGTCGAGCAGCAGCATCTTGACTCCGGTGCGCAGGACACGAGCGATCGCCAGCATCTGCTGCTCGCCACCGGAAAGCTTGGTCCCGGCGCTCGCGCGGCGCTCGTAAAGATTCGGGAAAAGTTCGTAGATCTCGTCGAGATTCATGCCGCCTTCGGCCACGACCGGTGGCAAGAGCAGGTTTTCCGACACGCTCAGTGTCGAAAAGATGCCGCGCTCCTCAGGCACGAAGCCGATGCCCTTGTGTGCCGTCTTGTGCAGCGGCACCTGCATCATATCCGCTCCGGCGAAGCTAATCTTGCCCCTGCGGGCCCGCACGATGCCGGTGATCGTGCGAAGCGTCGTTGTCTTGCCGACGCCGTTGCGGCCGAGGATAGTGACGGTTTCGCCTTCGCCGACATACATGTCGACGCCGTGCAGAATATGGCTTTCGCCGTACCAGGCATTGAGGCCTCGAACTTCCAGCAGGGCAACCATCAACTTTCCTCCGTGCCCATATAGGCCTCGCGGACGCGTGGATCCTGGCTGACGGAGGCGTAATCGCCCTCCGCGAGGATCTCGCCGCGCTGAAGTACGGTCACCTGCTGGCAGATATCGGCAACGACAGAAAGATTGTGTTCGACCATCAGTACCGCCCGCACGCGCGCAACCTCGCGGATGATGGCCGAAACGACGCTGACGTCCTCCTGCCCCATACCGGCCATCGGCTCGTCGAGAAGCAGAACCTTCGGATCGAGCGCAAGCGTCGTTGCGATCTCCAGTACGCGCTTGCGGCCGTAGGAAAGATCAGCGGCAATATGGTCGCGCTCCTTGGAAAGGCCGACATTTGCCAGCAATTCTTCGGCGCGGTCGTTCAGGCGATCGAGTGCAGACACCGGCCGCCAGAACTGCGTGGAGAGATTGTTCGGACGCTGCAGGGCGACACGCACATTGTCGAGCACCGACAGGTGCGGGAAGACCGCCGAAATCTGGAAGGAACGCACCAGCCCCATGCGCGCCACCTTGTCCGGCGATGTCCTGGTGATATCCGTCCCCATCAGCGTGATCGTGCCGTGCGTCGGCTGCAGAAACTTGGTCAGCAGGTTGAAGACCGTCGTCTTGCCCGCGCCATTCGGTCCGATGAGGGCATGGACGCTGGCATCATAGACGTCGAGATCGACATTTTTGACGGCCGTGAAGCCACCGAAATCCCGGCGAAGGCCGCGGGCGGAGAGTACCACCCGCGGCGTTGCATTCGTCTCTGTTGCGGGAACCGCCATGAGCTTATTTCACCAGATCGCAGCCGCTCTTGGCGGGATCGATGTAGGCGTCCTTGCCGGGGATGGTGGCGAGAACGTCGAAGTAGTCCCAGGCCTCCTTGCTCTCGTCCGGCTTTTTCACCTGCAGGAGATACATGTCATGGATCATGCGGCCGTTCGGGCCGACGGTGCCACCGCGGCCGAAAACGTCGTCGACCGGCATTTCATGGAGTTGCTTGGCGACGGCATCCGTATCGTCTGTTCCGGCCTTCTGGATTGCCTTCAGGTACTGAAGCACGGCGGAATAGGTTCCGGCGTGGATCATGTTTGGCATCTTGCCGGTGCGATCGAAGAATTTCTTTCCGAAAGCGCGGCTCTCGTCGTCACGGTTCCAGTAATAACCTTCCGTAAGCGTCAAGCCTTGAGCGGCTTCGAGGCCAAGGCCATGGACGTCAGCGAGCGTGAAGAGCAACGCCGCCAGGCGCTGGCCGCCCTGCGTGATGCCGAACTCGGCCGCCTGCTTGATTGCGTTCGACGTGTCGAGGCCTGCATTGGCAAGACCGACGACCTTGGCGCCGGAAGACTGGGCCTGCAGCAGGAAAGACGAAAAATCCTGGCTGGCGAGCGGATGCCGGACGGAGCCGATGACATTGCCGCCATTGGCCTTTACGAAATCACTCGTCTGCTGTTCCAGCGAATAGCCAAAGGCATAGTCCGCCGTCAGGAAGAACCAGCTGTCGCCACCCTGCTTCACAAGTGCGCCACCGGTGCCGACGGCAAGGGCATGCGTATCATAGGCCCAATGGAAGCCGTAGGGCGAACAGGCCTTGCCCGTCAGATCCGTCGTCGCGGCACCCGTGACGATGTCGATCTTCTTCTTTTCTTTGCCAATTGCCTGGACAGCAAGCGCAACCGACGACGTCGTCAGTTCCATGATAGCGTCGACCTGCTCGGTGTCGTACCACTGCCGGGCGATGTTCGATGCAATGTCCGGCTTGTTCTGATGGTCGGCGTCGACGATCTCGATTGGAGAGTCGAGCACTTTACCTCCGAAATCTTCGACGGCCATCTGGGCGGCTTCAACGGACGATTTACCACCGAAATCGGCATAGACGCCGGATTGGTCGTTGAGGATGCCGATCTTCACCTTGCCGTCGGAAGCTCCATCGGCGAGTACGGCGGTGCCGCTGGCAAGCAGGAATGCCACGGACGCAATGAGATTCTTTCGCATATGTCTCTCCTCCCAGAGATGGCCAGATCGCGCGTCTGTTCAAAATTGGCCAGCCGCTCTCCTCAAGTCAGCCGGCGCTTCGCCTACGATCAAGGAAAATCGGCCTTGAGGCAACCGGTGGTTTACAGCTAATTACAAACAGTATCTGTTCATTTCTGAACAGAAGGTTGAAACCGACACGCTAGGGCGCTTTCCATTCTTGGGCAGCGATCGGCGATGAGACCAGAGACCCAGATTGGACGGCGCGACGCTGCATGAGCAATCTTCCGCAATTTACTTGGGACGATCTTCAGTTTTTTCTAGCCGTGGCGCGCACCGGCCAGCTATCGACGGCCGCAAGGCAGCTGCGCAGCAGCCACGCCACCGTCTCGCGACGCATCGACCGGCTTGAATTTTCCCTGAAGGTCAAGCTTTTCGAGCGCAACGCGCGCGGCTACGTGCTGACTGCGATGGGTACGCGCTTCGTGGACACCGCTGAAAAAATGGAACAGGAGACCGAACGCCTGCGAGCCGACCTTGCCGCAGGGTCGATGACGCAGCGCGGCGTCGTGCGATTGAGTGCGCCGGAGGGTTTTGCGAATTTCTTCTTTGCGAGCGTGCTGCCGAAATTTGCAGCTCTCCATCCGCATCTGTCGCTTGAGCTTGTGACGATCCAGCAGATCATGTCCCTGTCGCGCAAGGAAGCGGACATTACCGTCGTCTTGGACGAGCCGAAGGGCGGCCCGTATTTTTCCGAAAAGCTGACGGACTACCATCTGCAGGTTTACGGCTCGCGGGATTATCTTGCCAAGAGCCCGCCGGTCACCTGCCGCGACGATCTGCTGAACCATCCCTTCATCAGCTATATCGAGGAGATGATCTTCGCGCCGGGGCTTGACTATCTTGGCGACGTGCATCCGCGCATCAAGCCGCAGTTCCAAAGTTCCAGTATCTTTGCGCAGCTGACGGCGACGCGAAACGGCCTGGGGCTTTGCGTGCTTCCCTACTTCTTCGCAAGCCTTTATCCTGAACTCGTGCGCGTACTGCCGGATGAAGTGGATCTCTGCCGCAACTACTGGGTCACTTGTCATCAGGATATGAGACAAGCGCCGCGCGTGCGAGCCGTTATCGACTTTCTGCGGGAGGCCGTGAAAGGCGAAGACGCACGTTTCATCCCGCCGTTTGCGGCCGCAATCCATTCCGGGCGAAGGCCCGGATGACTATTTCAGGAATTCGGCGCGGTGCGGCGCGAAGGTGTCGATCAGCCGCCCCTTCTCCAATGCCTTGACGCCGTGAACGAGGTCGGGCGGCACGATGAAGCTGCCGCCTTCTTTCAGCACTTCCGTCTTCCCGTCGATGGTGACCGCAAAGCTGCCTTCGGCAACATAGCTCGCCTGGATGTGCGGGTGCGAATGCGCAGCACCGATTGCATCTTTTTCGAAGGCGACTTCAACCATCATCATCTCGGGCAGGTAGACCATGATCCGGCGGGTAACCCCCGGCTCCGGACTGATCCAGTCAGCGCCTTCGGCATGCACGAAAAGACCACTCGATGTCATGTTCAACTCCCCACTTCGATTCCCATCGGGCGGCAAGTTGGAGCATTGGGGTCTGTTTGAAAAGGGCGCAACGGTATATTCCTTCCAATTGACGCTGAAGCTGCCCGGGTTTATCGCGGGCTTGATCAGGCTTGCCTGAAGACCGGTGAGGAGACGCCGTCATGCAGCATACCCGCGAAACCTTCGACTGGGCCGATCCCTTCCGGCTGGTGGAACAGCTGAGCGACGAGGAGCGCATGGTGCAGGACACGGCAAACGCCTATGCGCAGGAAAAGCTCGCTCCCCGGGTGCTCGATGCATTCCGCAGCGAAAGGACAGATCCGGCGATCTTCCGCGAAATGGGCGAACTTGGCCTGCTCGGTGCGACGATCGCATCGGAATACGGCGGAGCAGGCTTGGGTTATGTGGCCTACGGCCTGATTGCCCGCGAAGTCGAGCGCGTCGATAGCGGCTACCGCTCGATGATGAGCGTGCAGTCGTCCCTCGTCATGGTGCCGATCGAGGCGTTCGGCTCGCAGGCGCAGAAACAGAAATATCTGCCAAAGCTTGCAACCGGCGAATGGATCGGCTGCTTTGGGCTCACCGAACCGGATCACGGCTCCGATCCCGGATCGATGGCGACGCGAGCCAAAAGGGTCGATGGCGGCTATAGCCTAACCGGGTCCAAGACCTGGATCACCAATGCGCCGATCGCCGATGTCTTCATTGTCTGGGCCAAGACTGAGGACGGCGTGATCCGCGGTTTTGTCCTGGAAAAGGGCTGGAAGGGCCTGACGGCGCCGGCCATCCACGGCAAAGTGGGTCTGCGCGCCTCGATCACCGGCGAGATCGTGCTCGACAATGTTTTCGTGCCGGAGGAAAACCTGCTGCCCGATGTGACCGGTCTGAAGGGGCCGTTTACCTGCCTGAATTCCGCCCGTTTCGGCATTGCCTGGGGAGCGCTCGGTGCGGCCGAAGCCTGTTATGCGACGGCCCGGCAATACACCCTCGATCGCAGGCAGTTCAACCGGCCGCTTGCCGCCAATCAGTTGATCCAGAAAAAGCTAGCAGACATGGTAAGTGAGATCGCGCTCGGCCTGCAGGGCTGCCTGAGGCTCGGCCGCATGATGGAAGAGGGCCGTCCGCCGGTGGAACTCACCTCAATCCTCAAACGCAACTCCTGCGGCAAGGCACTCGACATTGCGCGCACCGCCCGCGACATGCTCGGCGGCAATGGCATCTCCGATGAGTTCGGCGTCGCCCGCCACCTCGTCAATCTCGAGGTCGTCAATACCTACGAGGGTACGCATGACATCCACGCCCTCATCCTCGGCCGCGCCATCACGGGAATACAGGCCTTCGCGAATTAGCGTTCCGCCCGGCGGCGGCGAGAGGCAACCGAAGCAACAAGATTTCCCGCGATGCCCGAGCGCATCGTTGCCCTTAAGTGGCACCGAGCCTGCCCCTTGAGGCAATGCCGATCGTGATCGGACATGCAAGATCCTTATCCAATCGAAGCTCAGCTCCGCATTCGAAAATGGGCCGGGGCGTCAATTGCAACCGTATGGAGATTGTGCAACGCTGCCGTCGCCGATACAGCACCAATAGGGGAAGGGGTTTCTCATATGCTTCTATTCCTTGCATTTTCGATCGGAATTATTGCCGGCCTCAGGGCCATGACTGCGCCCGCCGCCGTTGCCTGGGGCGCCGCACTTGGCGGGTTCAACGTTTCTCAAACATCTCTCGCCTTTATGGGCTACCGGTGGACGCCGTGGATTTTCACGGTGCTTGCCGCCGTCGAAATGATCACCGACCAATTGCCGACAACGCCAAGCCGCAAGGTGCCGATGCAGTTCGGCGCCCGTTTGATCATGGGTGCATTGGCAGGCGCAACGATCGGCGCTTCGGATGGTTCCCTGACAGCGGGGCTCATTGCGGGCATCGTCGGTGCCGTTGTCGGAACGCTCGGCGGTGCCTTTATCCGCGGCAAGCTTGCGAAGGGTTTCGGCAAGGATTTGCCGGCGGCACTTATCGAAGATGGTGTCGCCATCGGCGGCGCGCTGTTGATCTTGGTGGCCGTGCCATGAAAAGTTACGACGCGATCTTTATCGGAGCCGGTCAGTCCGGCCCCTTCCTCGCCGCCCGCATGTCCGAAAAGGGCATGAACGTAGCGCTGATCGAGCGAAAATTTCTTGGCGGTACCTGCGTCAATGCCGGCTGCATGCCGACGAAGACCCTGGTCGCCAGTGCCCGGGCCGCCCATGTCGCGCGCCGCGGCGGCGATTACGGCGTGAAGATCGCTGGCAAGATCGAGATCGACATGATGATCGTGCGCCAGCGCGCCGAAACCGTTACCATGAACGCCCGCAACGGCCTGATCAGCTGGCTTGGCAGCATGGATACGATGGACGTGATCTACGGCCAGGCCAGATTTGCCGGTCCGAAGACAGTCATGGTCAACGGCGAGATGCTGTCGGCGCCGCAAATCTTTCTGAATGTCGGTGCTCGCCCGGTCATTCCGGATTTTCCCGGTATCGAGGACATCGACTATCTCACAAGCACGTCGATCATCCACCTCGACACGCTGCCACGCCACCTGGCCGTCATAGGCGGCAGCTATATCGGTCTCGAATTCGCGCAGATGTACCGTCGCTTCGGCGCCGAAGTCACAATCATCGAACGCGGGCCGAAGCTTGCCTCCCGCGAAGACGAGGATATCTCCGATGCAATCGCGCAGATACTCGGCGCCGAAGGTATTGCAGTTCACACTCAGGCAGATCGTATCGCATTCGCAAAGAATGGCGATGTTGTTGCCGTCAGCACCGGCGACGGCAAGCCGGTGATCGAGGCAAGTCATGTGCTGATTGCAACCGGCCGCAGGCCGAACACCGACGATCTCGGCCTCGATGCCGCCGGCGTTTTGACGGACAAGCGCGGCTACATTACGGTGGACGACAGGCTGATGACCAATGTCGAGGGCATCTTCGCGCTCGGCGACTGCAACGGCCGCGGAGCCTTTACGCATACGTCCTATAATGATTTCGAGATCGCCGCAGCCAACCTGATTGATGGTGGCGATCGCAAGGTGAGCAGCCGCATTCCCGCCTATGCACTTTATATCGATCCGCCACTCGGCCGCGTCGGCATGACGGAGAAGGAAGCGCGCGCTTCCGGCAAAAACATCATGGTCTCGTCCCGCCCGATGAGCCGCGTCGGTCGTGCCAGCGAACGAGGCGAGACCATGGGATTCATGAAGATCGTCGCCGAGGTCGAAAGCAAGCGAATTCTCGGTGCCGCAATCCTTGGCATCGAAGGCGACGAGGCAATCCACGGCATCATCGATGCCATGAATGCCGGAACGACCTACCCTGCCCTGCAATGGTCGGTGCCGATCCATCCGACCGTCTCGGAACTGATTCCGACGGTGCTGGGAGATTTAAAGGCGGTTGAGAAATTTCCTTCTGCCCCGGAAAGAAGTTGAGAGGCTCTTATTCCATCACGATCTGCAGCTTGACATCCGTCGGCCGCGCTTCGACGGCACGATCGAAAGCCTTGATCGAATCCTCGAACTGGAAGACCCCCGAAATCAGCGGCTTGAGGTCGACGCGGCCGGAGCCGAGGAGCGCGATCGATCGCTCGTACTGGTGCGCGTAGCGGAAGACCGTTTCGATGCGAACCTCCTTGGTCGAAGCCGTCGAAATGTCGAAGCCGACGGGATCCACCGGCAGGCCGACGGCAACGATGACCCCTCCCGGGCGCACCAGATCCATGATCGTTTCCCAAGCCTTTGGCGACCCGGAGCACTCGAAGATCACGTCTGCGCCCCAGTCGGCGGTCAGGCGGCTCACTTCGTCGACGAGATTTTTCTCGCGGATGTTGACCGGAATGACGCCCTGATACTGCGCGGCGATGTCGAGCTTCGGCTGGGCGAGATCGGCAACAATCGCCCGGGCACAGCCTCCGGCTAGCGCCGCAATCGCCACCATCGTACCGATCGGGCCGGCGCCGAGAACGACGGCCGTGTCGCCGGGTGCGATTTTTGCTTTGGCCGCGGCCTGCATGCCGACCGCAAATGGTTCGACCATCGCGCCTTCGGCAAAGCTGACATTGTCCGGAAGCTTGTAGGTGTAGTTGGCGCGATGAACCACTTCTGGCGTCAGGACTCCGTGAACCGGGGGCGTCGCCCAGAAGGTGACGGCAGGATCGACATTGTACATGCCAAGCCGGCTTGCCTTGGAGTTCGGATCGGGAATGCCGGGTTCCATGCAGACGCGGTCGCCGGCCTTCAGATGTGCCACGCCTTCACCGACTTCGACCACTGTACCGGCCGCTTCGTGCCCAAGCACCATCGGCTCACGGACGACAAATGGCCCAATCCTGCCGTGGGTGTAATAATGCACGTCCGAACCGCACACGCCGACGGTGTGGATCTTGATCTTCACCTGTCCCGGTCCGGTTTGCAGCGGTAGATCAATTTCGCGAAGGGCAAGCTCATGCTGACGCTCCAGTACCAGCGCACGGACTTTGGCCATAAGTCGGTTTCCTTCCCTGATAGTTCGTCCGGTTCACCTGGACGTCGTTTGACCGACTATACGACCCACCAGGCCAACAGAGCAACAGAATAACGAGGCTTTTGCTCGCGATGTGATGATTTGCTCAGTTAATCCCGACCAGGTTGGGCGCAGGTAGCGGCTGCCCGGGACCTGTGCAAACCTGCCGGCGATGGATGCTCGATCGCACAAGCGCGCGGGCGAAGGCCGCACCCATATTGCCGGCACCGATGACGCCGGTGGACATCTTTTCTTCCTTAAGATCAAGATGAGGCTGATCGGATCACGCCGTGAAGCCGCCATCGGCGACGATGTCGGCGCCTGTCACGAAGGCTGCTTCCGGGCTCGCGGGGTAGGCGACGACGCTTGCGATCTCATAATCTTTGCCGTAGCGGCCGATCGCCATGCCGGGACCGACGATCCTCGAGACCGGACCTCCATCGGGGTTCATATCGGTGTCCGTTGGACCAGGATGGACGGTGTTAACGGTGATCCCCTTAGGCCCAAGGTCACGCACGAGACTGCGGTTGAAGCCGGCGACAGGCTTGATCACCCGAACACTTCCAGGACGTGAAGCAAGTCGGTGTATTCGCGCACCTTCGCGATCTTGCCGCCCCTGATGGTGAAAAGGAGCGCGTACTCGTTTTCGTATACTTTCCCGGTTCTGGTCGTAGCGTGTGAACGAGTTTCGGCCGCCACGATGTCGCCTTCGCCGATGATGCTGACGATCTGCATATCGAGGCCGTCGGTATAGGCTGAAAGCATGTTACGGAACATCTTTGCGGCCTCCTCTTTAGTTTTCGTGCCCGACGACGGAAAGAGATGCGGCTTGCCGTTGACCCACCAGGTCGCATCGTCTGTCATCACATCGATCAGACCGTCGGCATTGGACTTCCTGAAGTGGTCGCAGAACTCGCGCACGACGCGCTTGTTGTCTTCAACGCTCATTTCGTTTCCCAATATTGGTTGGAGCTGATTTCTGAGTTTAAGCAAAGGCCGGCCGCCGGAGGGAATTGCGGGAGGGCCGAACTTTTTGATTTAGGCGGGATAAGATCCCCCCATGTTGGGCATCAAGGTTCGTCAAGGGCCAAACTGATGCTTACCACCGCGCCAGCCCGAGGTTTGAATGAACTTTTCCCAGGAGAGCGTTTCCGGGTCCAAGCGCCGGCTCCATTCCAGATCGTGTTCCTTGCCAAAGTAACCATATTCTACGGCATATTCGACCATTCCGATTAGCTCCTGCACAAGGAGATCGTTGGCGCCGAAGCCAGGAAAGAAATGCAGGAGGTCCTCGCGCTTGAAGGCGCTGCGGTATTCGGCCTTGATGCCCGTTACTCGCTGAAAGGTTTCAACCATCTCGCGAGGCGAAATGATGTCACCCACGATCGGAAGTGTCTTACCCTTGAACGTGTCCGGGTCAGACAATACAGAGAGCACAGCTGGTCCCGTCGCCGTCGTCGGATCGACAAACGGTGCACGAAAGTCTTCCGGAAGGTAGATTGGCATAAGGAGCGTGTCCCCTTGCATCTGGGGAACGTAATATTCGAGCAGGTTCGTGTAGAAAAACGCAAGCGACACGAACGAATGCGTAACGGGCAACGTGCGAATGTAGTCAGCAACCAGTGCCTTGTCAGTGAAGTGCGGCGTGAATTTCGTTCCCGTGGTAATTTTGTCGACATTGTCCAAAGTCGAAAAAACGATGTGGCTCACGCCTGCCTCGACTGCCGCATCGGCAATCTGTTTGCCAAGCGCAAATTCGGCATTGTCTTGCGGTACGAGCTGGGGGGTCATCAGATAGGCACCGTCGGCACCGTGAAATGCCGCAACGAGTTCCTTCTCATGGCCGAGACTGAGGGGCGCCACCACAATTTCTGCCCCTAGTTCCGCCAGACTGCGGGATCCTGCAGAATCGCGGGTTCTGGTCAGTGCGCGGACTCGATATTGATTGCTTTTAAGAAGCGTCGCCGCAACGCTGCGGCCCTGCTTGCTAGTTGCGCCGACAACCGAAATAAGCGGTTTTTGTTTTTGAGGCATCAAAACTCAGTTCCTTGTGTAGGTTCAGCCATTGGAAACAGGCACGCTGGCTTTGGTGCATCCGTCTTTCCATGCGAACTACATAAGGATAAGCTGCTTGCTCGATAAGTACGTACAAAGAGCGCATGTAGTATCATGAATGATAGTGCCCCCCTAAAGCGGACACGTCGCGCAGCAACGAAAACGGGATGCGCTGTCGAGGCGACGATCTCGGTTGTTGGTGGCGTCTGGAAGCCCGTCATCTTGTTTCATTTGCTCGATGGCAAAATGAGATTTAACGCAATCTGTCGTCTCACTCCTGCTGCGACGCCACGAATGATCACGCTTCAATTGCGGGAGTTGGAGGCCGACGGCATTATTAGCCGGACTATCTATCCGGAGGTGCCGCCCAGGGTAGAATACGAACTCACGGAACTCGGGCTATCATTGGAGCCATTGCTCGTCAGCATGTGCGAATGGGGCGAGAGACTTCAGGCGTTGCATGGTATTCCCTGCGACATCGGAAACTGCAGACCTCGGTCTCAGAAGCGGGTTTTGGCGGGCGGGCCTAATCGCTGGACCTCGGCTACAGATGAGCCACCTCTCACTGAGGGGCCATGATTTGCGGACTTGTCGCGGTGCGTTCGCTCCTACAGGCTGGTGCCGGCGACTGTACGCTTCGCCAGACCTCAATCGCCTTGAACAGATACGAACCAGATACGAACCTTCGGCCCGTGCACTTCAGCGGCTAAGCGATTTGATTGAAGCGCATTTCTCACGTGACCGATTCTGCGAACATCATCCAAACCGCAAATTGTCTTTTGGGAAGGACGACAGATCTTGAGTGTTTCCTTAATAAAGTTTTTGAGAAATGTGCTCGGCCATGAAATCAATGAAAGCGCGAACTTTAGGCGCTCTTGCCGACATAGGGGGCCAGACGAGCGAAACGCTGCCACGTTCGCCCGTGTAATCTGCGAGAACGGCTTTGAGACGCCCCGCCGCAATGTCATCGCTCACGAGATAGCTCGGCACCTGAATGATTCCTAATCCACCCAGTGCGGCCGATGCAAGTGCCTCGCCGTCGTTCAATATCGTAGACGGCTTGATTGGCGTTGCTTGGGGTGAATTCCTGAACGCCCAAACCTCTGGCCGGCCGGTGGTTGGAAAACGATAGTATATACAGCAGTGACTATGGAGATCGGCTGGACTTTGCGGAATGCCGCGGTGGGCAAGATATCCAGGTGAGGCGCATGTTGTGAATGTATGTGGTCCGATCCTTCGTGCGCGTAAGGTTGAGTCGTCCAGCTCTCCAAGTCGCAGCACCACGTCATATCCGCCCTCGATGATATCAACCTTCACGTCATCGAGGCTGATTTCGGTCGTCACCTCTGGAAACCGGGTTCGAAAATCAAGGAGCGCCGGCATGACGATCTTGCGACCTAACACTGTGGGCACGCTCACCTTGAGGCGACCTCGGGGCGCCTTCTGGACCAGATGAAGCTCTTGCTCAGCATCTTGCAGTTCTTTCACGATACGGGTGACGTATCGGTACAGGATGTCACCTTCGCCGGTCACGGCCAGCGACCTGGTCGTACGGTTTAACAACCGCAGACCTAGACGCGCTTCAAGGCGCTCTACCGCTTTGCCCACGGCCGATGCGGATAGGCCGAGCTTCCTTCCCGCAGCCGCAAAACTTCCGGTTTCGACGGCGACTGAAAATGCGACAAGGCCGCTGAGGGACTCTATGGAGACGATTGACGACATTATGGCCGGTATGATGCGACGAGTACCCCTATTCCGTCAACTGCTGCGATCCTCCAATATCTGAACAGCAAACGCTGGGGCAACCGCCTCCAGAGTGCCGAGCTAAGCTTTGGGAGGAAGTAATCTTGTATTTCACTCACGCACACGTTCCCCCATCGTTGATCATCTCACGCGCCGAATAACGGATCAAGCAAGCAATGACCCGGTTGCGGCAGGTGATCTTGGAACGCTTGAAAACGACCGTGATGGATTGGCTCGCCGTCTACCCGAGCGTCCTTCTGGTTATCTGGCTTGTGGGCGACCGTACGCAGAACTGGCCAACGCCACTGCGTGTTTTGGGCGCAACGCTCTTGATCGTGCCGATTGTTACAAACATTAGCCAGCCCGCAGTGAGGACGATTGTCGGGAAAATCGAAAAGGAAATTGTGCGGTGGCAATCGAGAAGCCGGCTCTAACCTCGTCCGTCTTGGACGATCACTCAAAAGTCGAAGGATCCAGAGATATGACGATGACTCCCGACAGCGCAACGAGCCGGAAAGCCTTCAATTGGATCAACGGATCCCAGTGCCAAGAAGGTGAGTTGAAGCGATCCATCGACCCGGCGACTTACAACGTAATCGGCCACTATCCCGACTACGGCCTTGAGGCCGCGAAATTTGCCGTGGCAGCAGCCTCAAAAGCCTTTCGTGAGACTTTGTGGGCGCACGATCACGAACTACGGGCGCGTGTGCTCGACCAACTAGCGTGCGCTTTTGAGCGCAATCGCGACAGACTGCTCGAGATTCTGTCGTTGGAGAACGGCAAGGTGAAGGCAGAAGCCGCGTTCGAGTTGGACATGGTTGCGAGTAAGCTTCGCTATTCGGCCGCAACTGCTCTGGTCGAAGGCGGACGGGCGATGACACCCAAGCCGGGGAGCATTTCCCTGATCCTTCGGCAACCGATGGGGGTCGCCGCAGTTATCGCCCCTTGGAACTCTCCGGTTATTCTGACTATCCGCTCGCTGGCTCCAGCGCTTGCTGCTGGTTGCACCACGGTCATCAAGCTTCCGGCGCAAGTCGCACAGACTGCAAGCGTTATGGCGGAGATAATGGCTGAAGCAGAAGATCTTCCGAACGGCGTGATCAATCTGTTCTTCGAGAGCGGGCCTGAAGGCTCTGCCTATCTCGTGGACTCGCCGGAGGTTCCGGTCGTCAGTTTCACAGGATCCACCCGTACCGGCCGAGCCATCAGCAGCACTGGCGCAAGGTATCTCAAGCGTTTCGGCATGGAACTCGGCGGCAAGACGCCGATGATCGTCTTTGACGATGCAGACCTCGATGCCGCTTTGCCGGTCCTGGAAAAGGCACTAACAGTCTTCAGCGGCCAGTTTTGTATGACGGGCTCCCGCATGCTCGTGCAGAATGGCAAATACGAGGCCGTTCGCGACGGCTTGGCGGAGAGGTTGCGCAACGTCAAGGTCGGCCCCGCCGCCGACCTCTCCAGCGACATGGGGCCTTTGATCGACCGCGCCAACGTCGAGCGGGTCGATGGTGTTGTCGAGGCCGCTATCGCAGCCGGGGCGAAGGTCGTCGAGCGTGGCGGTCCCATCAATGTTGGTCCGCTTGCGGACGGCGCCTTCTTCCGTCCGGCGCTTCTGGAAGTTTCCGACAACAGTCTCGCTATCGTCCAAGAGGAGACTTTTGGTCCGGTGCTGACGATTCAGAGGTTCGCTGACGAGGCGGAAGCGATCCGGCTTGCCAACGACAATGAGTACGGACTGTCGGCCAGCATTTGGACACGCGATGTCGATCGATCCTTGCGCGTTGCGCAGGCGCTCGAGGCGGGCTCAGTGTGGATCAATGACTGGGCGAAAGTTTACGACGGTACCGAAGAGGGCGGGTTCAAGCAGTCTGGCCTTGGCCGCCTGAACGGTCTGGCTGCGCTCGACGATTTCATTGAACACAAGCATATCGCGCTCAAGCCGGGCTTGACGCATCGCTGACACCCAAAGTCACTCAAAAGGAGGAATAACCATGTCTACCGATACGAACGCCGAGAAGAAGTTATCGAAAGCAGAACCAGCGTCGCCGACATCGCCTTTGGGGGTGTTGCAGTCGATCTTGTCGAACCCGACCGACCTGGAGTTCGTCAAACAATTCACGACGGACGATTTCATTTATGTTTCGCTGAACTATGAGCACCCGGAGCTGAAACGGATCATGCCTTGGGCAGGTACCAACGAAGGTACCGAAGGGCTGGTTCAGACTTTCATCGATGTCGGCCGTTACTGGACGACAGACAACTTCGAAATCCAGGACAGTTTCGAAAATAAGAACGGCGCGGCGATCTTCGGCACATTCACCTACACATCAAACGTTTTGGGTAAAACGGTGACGTCGCCCTTCTCGGTTCTGGCGCGCGGCGAGAACGGCAAGTTGTCCTACGTGCAGTTTATGGAAGATACTTTCGCAACCGTCCGCAGTTTCAGAGATGGCGGCGAGTATTCCATTAAAGCGAGCCCAGACGGGTCCGAAATCACCGTCTGAAGGTAAGTCCGCCTCGCCCGCATCGATCACTCACTCGATAAGATAGGTTTTTGAGTGGGAAGTATTCGGAAGGCGAGCTCACGAAACTTCGGCCAGTTTTCGGAATGCAGCGCCGAAGAAAACAATCCTGATCCGAATTGCTGCCTAGGTTCTTGCCGAGCAGCTTTCTCTCAACCGATGGCCACTTAGGCTGGGCGGCGCCTTTCGCCGTGGCTGAATGCAAGGATATCCAGATGGCAAATTATCTACAGGTGCTAACTCCATCAAACTCTCAGCTTATTTTCATTGATCAACAGCCGCAAATGGCGTTTGGCGTCCAGTCGATCGATCGTCAAACGCTGAAGAACAATGTCGTCGGCCTTGCCAAGGCTGCGAAGATCTTCGACATTCCGACGACGATTACGACAGTCGAGACGGACAGCTTTTCCGGCAACACCTTTCCTGAGCTGCTTGCCGTCTACCCGGAACACGACATCCTCGAGCGGACCTCGATGAACTCGTGGGATGATCAGAATGTGCGCGATGCGCTGGCGAAGAATGCTGCCGATGGCCGCAGGAAGATCGTCGTGGCGGGCCTCTGGACTGAGGTATGCAATATCACCTTCGCGCTTTCCGCACTCCACGATGTGCCGGATTACGAGATCTACATGGTCGCAGACGCTTCGGGCGGCACCTCGCTCGACGCGCACAAATACGCCA
This sequence comes from Rhizobium etli 8C-3, assembly GCF_001908375.1. Classification (NCBI taxonomy): domain Bacteria; kingdom Pseudomonadati; phylum Pseudomonadota; class Alphaproteobacteria; order Hyphomicrobiales; family Rhizobiaceae; genus Rhizobium; species Rhizobium etli. The sequence goes on from NZ_CP017244.1 coordinate 1,292,200, forward strand.
TGGATCGCATGGTGCAAGCCGGTGTGATCCCGGTGACCTGGCAGCAGGTGCTGCTCGAATGGCAGCGCGACTGGGCGCGCAAGGAAACCTACGACGCCGTCACGTCGCTGGTGCGCGAACATTCCGGCGCTTACGGCATGGGCATCGACTACGCCGTCACTCACGTCCATGGCGGCGCTGAGCGCGTCAAGCACGGCAAGCGGATCGGCCCGAACCCGGCTGCACGGTAAGGCCTGATCGCACCGCTCCGATAGTCCCTGTCGGAGCGGTTTCCGCCGCCGGAGGAGCTTTGCCGTGAAACTCTACTTCTGTCGCTTGGCGCTGGGCTGCTCGTCGGCGTCGTCTATAGCCTGCTCAATGTCCGCTCGCCGGCGCCGCCGGTCATCGCGCTGGTGGGGCCGCTCGGCATTCTCGTCGGCGAGCAGATCGTCCCGCTTGCGAAAACAATCTGGGGCAGGCAACCCGCAGCCATCTCGTGGCTCAACGACATCAAGCCCCACATGTTCGGCCATCTGCCGAAGGGCAATCATGGCAGCGCCGAGATCGCCGGTCGCCAGATACCGCCCGCAAAGGAGAAAATCTGATGCCTACACGCAGAACCCTTCTCGGCGCAGCATCCAGCCTCGCCTTTCCATCGCTCTTCTCATCGGCCCATGCCGCCGATCCCGTGAGAACCGGGGCTAGTAAGATGCATCCTGATATCATCCTGCACAACGGACAGCTAACCACGCTCGATCGAACCAACCCGAGCCCAACCGCCGTTGCCATCATGGATGGTTTCTTTCTCGAGGTGGGCGTGGATGGGGACATCATGCGTCTTGCCGGTCCCGAGACCAAAATCATCGATCTCAAGGGCAAGCGCGTGCTGCCCGGTCTGATCGACAACCATACCCACGTCGTTCGCGGCGGCCTGAACTACAACATGGAGCTGCGCTGGGACGGTGTCCGGTCACTAGCCGACGCCATGGACATGCTGAAGCGACAGGTGGCGATTACGCCAGCGCCGCAATGGGTCCGCGTGATCGGCGGCTTCACCGAGCATCAGTTCGTCGAAAAGCGACTGCCGATGCTCGAGGAGATCAACGCTGTCGCGCCTGACACGCCAGTCTTCCTATTGCATCTCTACGACCGCGCATTGCTCAATGGCGCAGCTCTGCGTGCTGTCGGCTACACGCGGGATACTCCGAACCCGCCGGGCGGCGAGATCACTCGCGATGCCAACGGCAATCCCACTGGCATGCTGATCGCTACACCCAATGCCACCATTCTCTATGCAACACTGGCAAAGGGGCCAAAACTGCCGCTCGACTATCAGGTCAACTCCACCCGGCACTTCATGCGCGAGCTCAACCGGCTTGGCGTGACGGGCGTTATTGACGCCGGCGGTGGCTTCCAGAACTACCCGGACGACTACCAGGTCATCCAGAAGCTCTCCGATGAAAATCAGATGACGGTACGCCTCGCCTACAATCTCTTTACGCAGAAGGCGAAGCAGGAAAAGGAGGACTTCCTCAACTGGACGTCGTCGGTCAAATACAAGCAGGGCAACGACTATTTCCGCCACAATGGTGCGGGGGAGAACCTGGTGGCCTCGGCTGCAGATTTTGAAGACTTCCGTCAACCGCGGCCCGACTTGCGGCCCGAAATGGAGGGCGAGCTTGAGGGCGTCGTCCGCATCCTTGCCGAAAACCGCTGGCCCTGGCGTCTGCACGCCACCTATGACGAAACGATTTCGCGCGCGCTCGACGTCTTTGAAAAGGTCAGCAGGGATATCCCCTTCCAGGGACTGAACTGGTTCTTCGATCATGCGGAAACGATCTCGGATCGTTCGATCGATCGGATCGCGGCGCTCGGCGGCGGCATCGCCACCCAGCATCGCATGGCCTTCCAGGGCGAGTATTTCGTCGAGCGCTATGGCCATGGTGTTGCCGAAGCGACCCCGCCGATCCGTAAGATGCTGGACAAGGGCGTCAATGTCTCTGCCGGAACCGACGCGACCCGCGTCGCCTCCTACAATCCATGGGTCTCGCTGTCATGGATGATCACCGGCAAGACCATCGGCGGCATGCAGCTTTATCCGCGCGCCAACTGCCTCGACCGCGAGACGGCGCTCAGGATGTGGACGGATAAGGTCACTTGGTTTTCCAACGAGGAAGGCAAGAAGGGACGCATCGAGAAAGGCCAGTTCGCCGATCTGATCGTGCCGGACAAGGACTTCTTTTCCTGCCCCGAGGACGAGATCTCTTTCCTCACGTCGGATCTCACCATGGTCGGCGGCAAGGTCGTCTACGGCGCCGGTGATTTCAGGGCGCTGGACGAGAACAACGTGCCGCCCGCGATGCCAGACTGGTCTCCGGTGCGTACATTCGGCGGTTATGCCGCCTGGGGCGAACCCGACGGCGCCGGCCGCAACTCGCTACGCCGAACGGCGATCTCGACATGCGGCTGCGCCAGCGATTGCGGCGTCCATGGCCACGATCATGCCGGTGCCTGGACCTCGAAACTGCCGGTCGCGGACCTGAAGGGTTTCTTCGGCGCTCTCGGCTGCTCCTGCTGGGCGGTGTGATCCGGCGAGAACCGGATGGGCAGCGGCGATCGCTGCCCATCCCTGATCGACCAACTCCGATAGAATTGCATCTTCGATTTTCAGTTGCTCGTCCAAGCCGGTTTATCGGCGGTTGCCCCTCCTGACACCGACGACCCGGTCGGGCAGGTCACTTTGAGAGACGCACAGATGACCGATAACCTTCCATCCGCAAGGCGCCTGGGCTCGTTGACCGCCCGGCTCGTTTCCGCTTCGCCGATCCGCACGCTGGCACTGCTCGCCCTCTGCGCCGCTTATATCCAGGGTCCGATTACCAAGATCCTAGATTTCTACGGCGCATTGGCCGAGATGACGCATTTCGGCCTGCACCCGGCGCCATTCTTCGCTGTCTCCGTCATCGTCTTCGAACTCGTCGCCTCTGCCATGGTGGTGTCCGGCATCCTGCGCTGGGCAGGCGCGCTTGCCCTGTCCGGCTTCACGCTCCTCGCAACCTTTATTGCCCTCCGTTTCTGGGAAATGGCACCGGGCATGGAGCGCATGATGGCCACCAATGCCTTTTTCGAGCATGTCGGGCTCGCCGGCGCCTTTATTCTCGTGGCCGCCTTCGATCTAGAGAAAGGTGCGGGCGCATGAGCCCGGCAAGCCCCCCGGGGGGAAGTTTCGCGCCGCTCGCCCAGCCGGTCTTCGCCGTGCTCTGGGCAGCGACGGTGCTCGGCAATACCGGAAGCTTCATGCGCGACGTTGCGAGTTCCTGGCTGATGACGGATCTCTCCGCCTCACCCGCCGCCGTAGCGATGGTCCAGGCGGCGGGAACCCTACCGATCTTCCTGCTGGCCATCCCCGCCGGGGTGCTGACCGATATCCTTGACCGCCGCAAGTTCCTGATCGCGGTGCAACTCCTTCTGGCCTCCGTCAGCATCACGCTGATGATCCTGGCGCAGACGGGAATGCTCTCGGTCGGCGCCCTGATCGGGCTCACCTTCCTTGGCGGCGTCGGCGCCGCGCTGATGGGGCCGACCTGGCAGGCAATCGTGCCGGAACTGGTTAAGCGCGAGGATGTCAAAAGCGCCATCGCACTCAATTCGCTCGGCATCAACATAGCCCGGTCGATCGGCCCTGCGGCCGGCGGGCTGCTGCTCGCCGCTTTGGGAGCGGGCGTGACCTATGGCGTCGATGTCGCGAGCTATCTCGTGGTCATCGCCGCACTGATCTGGTGGCCGAGGGCGAGCAAAACCGATGATGCGCTGGCCGAAGGTTTCTTCGGCGCCTTCCGGGCCGGCCTGCGATACACCCGCGCCAGCCGACCGCTGCATGTCGTGCTGCTGCGCGCGGCAGTCTTCTTTGCCTTCGCCAGCGCCGTCTGGGCTCTCCTGCCGCTCGTTGCCCGACAAATGCTTGGTGGGGATGCGAGCTTCTACGGTATCCTGCTCGGCGCCGTCGGGGCCGGCGCGATCGGTGGAGCCTTCGTCATGCCGAAGCTGCGCGAACGGTTGAGCCCCGACGGGCTTCTGCTTGGTGCTGCGCTGACCGCTGCGGCCGTCATGGCCACCCTGTCGCTTGCCCCGCCGAAATGGATCGCCATCGTCGCTCTCCTGTTCCTAGGAGCTGCATGGATCACGGCACTGACGACGCTCAACGGCACTGCGCAGGCCGTCCTTCCCAATTGGGTGCGCGGGCGCGGGCTTGCCGTCTATCTGACCGTCTTCAACGGCGCGATGACGGCGGGCAGTATCGGCTGGGGCGCGGTCGGCGAGGCCGCCGGCCTATCCGGTACGCTGCTGATCAGCGCCGCCGGCCTAGCTGTCGCCGGCATCGTCATGCACCGGCTGAAACTGCCGGCCGGCGATGCGGACATGGTGCCGTCCAACCATTGGCCCGAACCGCTTGTTGCGGAACCGGTCGGCCATGATCGCGGCCCGGTCCTCATTCTCATCGAATACCATGTCGAAAAGCACAATCGCACGGCGTTTCTCCATGCGATCGATCGGCTCTCGCACGAAAGACGACGCGATGGCGCCTATGGATGGGGCGTGACCGAGGACAGCGCCGATCCGCAAAAGATGGTCGAATGGTTCATGGTCGAATCTTGGGCCGAGCACCTGCGCCAGCACAGGCGGGTCTCGAATGCCGATGCCGATCTGCAGGGCAAGCTTCTGACCTATCACAAAGGACCCGGCAAGCCGGTCGTGCGCCATTTCCTGGCGATCAACCGGCCCGGCAAAACCTGATCCGAAGCCGTCTTTAAGAGGAACAGGCAGGATCGAGTCCATTGCAGTGCAACGTAGTGGCAGTCCTGCCGAGAACTACGGTGACTGAGTTTTTTGACAACTAAATATCGATATCAGGGGACCTCGATGCCGACAGCGTCATGCAGTTCGTCCACGTAACAGGGATACTCCTGCCGCTGGCGGGCAGAGACCTGCGCGTCAATGTCAATGAGCATGACGGCCGAACTGGCTTCAGTCCGCCCAACCAGACCGCCCCCGGGAGTGATGGCGAAGCCGCCTCCGCCGAAGCGTGGACCATCCCCAGATTGCCCAATTCTGTTCGAACTGACGACATAACTCCCAGAGACGATTGAGGCCATCTTGCCGGCAGTTATCCAGCTTTCGTGGGAAGAACCGGTCGCTCGAGGAACGGCAATCAAATCGGCTCCCCGTCGGCCATATTGTCTGGCATGTTCGTTGAACATGAGTTCGGTGCACAAGAGGACGCCTACGCCTAGCCCGCAAATATTCTGGATGTTGAAGCGCCCATCGCCTCGACTGAACCAGGACACCTCGGACCAACCGGGCTCCTGCGGAAGGTATGTCTTCGTATGCAGGGGGCGAACCTGGCCGTTCTCGATGACGATCGCCTCATTGACAAGACGGTCGGCGAGCAGCATTGGGCGACTTGTTATAACAGCCGGAATGTTCAGTGCGGCGAGAGCAGCAGTTCCAGCTTCGTGGATCTCAACACTTTGCCGTGCGTCCTCCATGGCAAAATCCTCCTTTCGAGCCAGCCACTGGCCGAAGGGCATCTCATTCATCACCAGTATATCGGGCCGGCGCTTGGCAAGAGCCTGGGCAAATTGGTCCCACGCCGCTCCATGCGGCTGCAAGCCATCCGTCATCTCGACGTAAGCACAAACAGGCATTATTTCCTCCAACTCAAGAGATTGAGATTAGTGCTTGGCGTAGCAGGTCAGAGTTCCTGGGCTGCCATGAGCTTCCCGCTGGACGGCCCGGTATTCTCAATGAGGTAGCGGATCACCGTGACTGGCATTGCTTAGGATGGGCTAGAAAGTGAATTCGCGGCGGCTGCCTTTTGGGCTTCAGCAATGGAAAGGCGAACGGCCCTTTTCATGGCATCCTTCTCCCCGAATATCGCAACAAAAGCCGTGGCACCTTCCAAACGGGCTAACGTGTCTGTCGCAATGTCTCGAGCTACATCGACAGGCATCGCGCGGGACAAGATGCTGGACAGATAATCGCGATGCGCTTGAAAAAAGGCTCGGACTGCATCCTTGGCAATCGGGGTCTCGTCACTCGTGCCATAAGCAAGATGCAGGCCTACGCATCGCCCGCGATCGGTGAGAGTGGTTGCAATCAGTTCTATGACCTCGACGAACTCGGCGTCCCATTGCCTTGATCCTAGGTCTTTTTGACCGAATGTCTCTTGCAAGGTGAGATCCAGGACCGCCGGAACGAGAGCTTCCTTGTTGGGAAAGCGGACGTATAGCGATGATTTCTTCAGGCCCACGGCGTCCGCGAGGTCGTTCATCGACGCGCCAGCATACCCTCTTGATCGAAACAATTCCCTCGCAGTCGATACGATCGTTTCTCTCATGACTTTCATACGTCTTCTCCGAGCTGAGGTTCTACGACACTTGATACAGGAACCTTGAAAGGTTGACAACCGACCGTTCGGTCGTATTTTACATCCATCCGTCGACTGTTGGTTTGCCCAGACCTTTGAGAAGGAGTTCCAAAATGGTCGTAAGCTACAAAACGCAAAAGGTTAGAGACATCGAGGTTTTCTACAGAGAGGCCGGTTCAAAGGAAGCGCCGGTCCTACTCCTGCTCCACGGTTTTCCGTCATCCAGCCACATGTTCCGTGATCTGATCCCGCTGTTGGCAGATCGGTACCGCGTCATCGCACCAGACCTTCCCGGGTTCGGTCGAACGATCACACCTCCACGTGGGGAGTTTGCTTACACATTCGATAACCTCGCCGCTGTCGTGACTGGGTTCACAGAGGCGCTCGGCCTCAGCCGCTATGCACTTTACGTGTTCGACTACGGCGCACCGGTCGGGTTCAGGATGGCGACGGCCAATCCAGAGCGGATCACCGCCTTAATCAGCCAAAATGGCAACGCTTACACGGAAGGGTTCAGCGATGAATGGACGGCGTGGGAGGCCTATTGGCGTGACCCCTCCGCCGAAAACAGGGAGGCATGTAGGGCATCCCTCTCGCCTGAGGTGATCGAGAAATGGCAATACCGCACCGGGGCATCAAAAGAGCGTCTTTCGCCCGATGGTTACCAGCTTGATACCGCGTTCATGTCGCGGCCTGGCGCGGAAGACATTCAACTGGATCTAATCCTCGACTACAGAACAAACATCGACCGGTATGAAGAGTTTCAGGCGTATTTCCGGGATCACCAACCACCGTTCCTGGCGGTCTGGGGCAGACACGATCCAGCATTCGTACCGGCGGGTGCCGACGCCTATAAGCGTGACCTGCCCGCCGCGGAGGTCCATCTGCTCGATACCGGCCATTTCGCTTTGGAAACACATGCTGATGAGATCGCTCAGTTCATCCGGAGCTTCCTGATCAGACACGTCTAAGCTCAATACGACAGTCTCGTGGTCGAGTTTGGCTCCAGGATCACTGAAAAGGAAACAATGGGTGAAGCTTCGCGGGGGAGACAGGTACGGGTTTTATGAACCAGTCCCAGCGTTCCAGCTCACGCAACAGAGTTTTGCGCGTCGCGCACCTACAGGATGCCAGCAAGCTCCACGAAATATTGTTCGTTGGTTCGGTTCGCGCCTTCGGCGTCTTTCGCAAATGACTTGAAACACATCAACTTATCGTTCGAAGAAAGGAACAGATACATGATCAATCTTGAAGGCAAACGAGCATTGGTAACTGGCGGGTCGCGAGGTATTGGTGCTGCGATCGCATTGGCGCTGGCGGAAAACGGCGCGGATGTCGCGTTCACCTACCAACGCTCCGCCGAAAAGGCTTCAAAGGTAACGGAAGCGATCGAAAAGATGGGGCGTCGCGTGGCTGCAATCCAGGCCGATAGTGCCGACCCCGAGGCGATTTCTAGCTCAGTAAGCGAGGCCGTCTCCGTTTTGGGCGGGCTGGACATCCTTGTGAACAGCGCAGCGATTGGCCACAATGGAATGATCGCGGACCTTGACGTCTCAGCGTATCAGACGTTGATGGATGTCAACGTACGGGGTCCGGTCCTGTTCGCGAAAGCCGTTATCCCGCATCTCGGCAAAGGCGGCCGCATCGTCACAATCGGCTCGGCTCTGGGTGAGCGGGTACCGTTTCGCGGCATTACACCCTACGCAATGTCCAAGGCTGCACTCACATCCTTCACACGCGGTCTTTCGCGTGAACTTGGTCCGAGTGGTATCACCGTCAATCTCGTGCAACCTGGAGCAACCGACACGGAGAGCAACCCGGCGGATGGACCAGCTGCAGACTTGCAGAAGAGCTTGACGTCCCTGGGGCGCTACGGCGAACCGCGCGAAATCGCCAACGCCGTCGTATTTCTCGTAAGTCCGGCTGCGAGTGTTATCACGGGTGCTATTCTGACCGCAGACGGCGGCGCGATAGCCTGATTTTCTCGTAAAATTCCGAATAGGATAATGGTACCCACCGTTGATCGCCTGTGCATGCCGGCCATTGATCACTTCGGTGGGCGCCTTCTCCATGCTTTTACTTTTGACAATAGGAGACCTTGATGGCCAAGCCTGAACTTTTCGTCACACCCGGGTACGGGCAGAAATTCCATGAGCTTTTGCACTTTTCACAAGCGCTCAAGATTGGTGATCGCATTGAGATCTCCGGCCAGGGCGGATGGAATGATGAACTCGAAATCCCGGATTCGATGGTGAGCGAGATCGAGAGAGCGTTTGAGAATGTCCAGCGAACCTTGGCCACGGCCGGCGCGGAGTGGAGGGATGTCGTCCATGTCAATTCTTATCACGTTGGAGGCTTTCCACCGATTGTAAACGAGACGATTGCCGGTCTTTTCCGAAAGTACATGCCCGATCGCGCTCCCATTTGGACGCAAACCGGTGTGGAAGCCCTTGGGCTCCCCGCCATGCGAATTGAGATCCGTGTCACTGCCATCCTGGAATGACACTGGCGCCTGCCACGGCCGCATTAGTGCGCAATGACTAGTCGCGCTGAGCAACGGCCGAACCATGGCTGTAGCCAGCTGACCGCCTCAACGCGATCAGTCGACATAGCCCGATAGCAACACCCAGGCCGGGACAGCCGACCAGTGGAACCGTCCGGCATCGAGAGCCGCAACCGGCAGGACAGCCACCATCGCCGGCAGGATGACTGCGAGCAGCGCCTTGTCCCAGCTTTTCGTGCCCGCCTGCGCTTCCGGTTTGGTGGGGACGAAGGCAACTGTAAGAAACAAAGTAACCGACGCAAAAAATGTTGCATTAGCCAAGCTATCAAGCCACACCCGGGCAGCATCGGCTTGATATAGCGCGGGGCAATAGCACGCTCTGTCACACGATAAAGACCAAGTATTTGGTCGGCATCGGTGACATTCCGAAAAACCGTCGTCATGGGCAAAACTTTCGAAACGTGGAAGCCATGCCGCTCCACCATGCCCGTGAGTTGGCGCCCTATGCAGGGATTCCGAATGACTCTATCGGCCACAAATCAGGGTGCACGGCGGCGATCGCCGCATAGCGGAACATCGACGATCCGATGTGAATGATGCGGCCGCCCGGTTTCATTCTGCGTGCTGCTTCCTGGGTGGCGACGAAGACGCCTGTCACGTTGACGGCAACCATGCGCTCATAATCCTCGAACTTGATATCTTCGATCGCACCCCCGAGTGCGATACCGGCGTTGTTGACGAGGATGTCGAACCGGCCGTAGGTTTCCTCGGTCTTGGCGACGGCGGCGCGCATAGCCCCCGGATCGCCGGCATCGGCCTTGATGGCAATGGCATGTCCGCCGGCTTTCTCGATGTCCGTTACGACCGCTGCGGCCTTCTCCGGCGACTGATTGTAGGTGATGGCGACGGCAGCGCCCGCAGCCGCCAGCCGTTTTGCGATGGCAGCTCCGATCGAGCGCGAGCCGCCGGTGACAAGGGCAGTCTTTCCCGAAAGGTTCTCGATTGCTTCGGTCATAGCGATAACTCCAAAGGTTCGGTGTCGATGGAGCAAGTATCGCGCGTTTCAGCCGGGCTGATTAGTTGTTGATGGCGTTCAACAGTTTCAACGAATGCTTGGAAATGGCGCCGGGTTCGCGCCATCTGACCACATGTCTGAAGGATATCCGGAGCGTTCTGTCTTTTCGCTGCTCAGTCAATGCGTCTTTCCGTAGTTTCTGCTCGCATCCAGCAGGTGCCTGGAATAGCCGTGCTCGACGGCTCCTTTGCGCAGCCGTTCGATATCCACCTCTTCGACGATCTCGCCTGCCTCCATGATGGCGACGCGACCGCACATGTGGGAGACGACGGCCAGATCGTGGCTGACGAGCAGATAGGTCAGGCCGCGATCCTTGCGCAGGTCTTCCAGCAGATTGAGAATTTCCGCTTGAACCGATACGTCGAGCGCCGACGTCGGCTCGTCGAGCAACAGCACGGCCGGATTGAGCACGAGGGCTCGAGCGATGGCCACGCGCTGACGTTGCCCTCCCGAAAGTTGGTGCGGGAAGCGGTAGGTTAGCGACGGATCGAGGCCAACCGCCAGCAGCAGGGCATCTATGTCCACCGAGTTGGTGGCAAGCCCCTGGTTGCGGAGCGGCTCCTTAAGCTGTGAGCGTATCGTCTTGCGGGGATGAAGTGAACCATAAGGGTCCTGAAAGACCATCTGCACGCGGCGGAAGAACTGCCGGTCGCGCTGCCGACCCAACATGTCTCCATCCAGCTTGATTCCCCCTTCGTAGTTCGGGTTGAGACCGGATATTGCCCGCAGGACCGTAGACTTTCCGCAGCCGGATTCACCAACCAGACCGAATGCCGTGCCCCTCTTGATGCGCAGGCTGACATTCCTGACGACCGGCCTCTGACCGGAACCGAAACGAATCGTGAGATTGTCAATTTCGATCAATGCGGCGTCTCCAAAGTGATGTCATCGAACCAGGCCGGATCACGCTTCAACACCGGCAGTCGGGCGGGCGGGTTTTCGATCGAGGGCAAGGATGCAAGCAGCCCTTGCGTATAGGGATGCCTTGCATTCTCAAGCTCGGAAGCCTTGAGCACCTCGACGACCCGCCCGGCATACATGATGAGCACGCGATCGCAGAAGTTGCGGACGAGGTTCAGGTCGTGACTGATGAAGATCAGCCCGAGGTTGCGGCGGGCCACGAGTTCATCAAGGAGTGCCAGGATCTCGAGCCGCACCGTCACATCGAGGGCAGACGTCGGCTCGTCGGCAATCAGAACCTCGGGTTCCACAATCAGCATCATCGCAATCATGACCCTCTGACCCATGCCGCCTGAAATTTCGTGAGGATAGAGCCGAGCCACCCTTTCGGCATCACGGATCTGGACCGCTTCGAGCATCTCGATCATTTTCCGGTCAGCCTGTTTTGCAGTCGACTTCGGATAGTGGAAGCGAAAGGTTTCGGCGATCTGCTCGCTGATCCGCATAACAGGGTTCAGCGAATATTTCGGATCCTGCAGGATCAGTCCAATGCGCCGTCCCCTTATTGTCATCATCATACGCTCGTCGGCCTTGAGCAGATCCATGTCGCGAAACGTCATCTTCTCGGCGCGCACGATTGCCTTCGGCGGCAGCAACTTCATGACGGCGCGCCCGACAGTCGACTTGCCCGACCCGGATTCGCCGACGATGCCTAGCTTTTCGTGTCCCAGCGAGAAGCTGACGCCGCGCACGGCGCGCACGGTTCCACCGCCGAAGGCAATCTCGAGATTGCGGATGTCGATGAGCGAAGACGTCATTCCGAACCTCTCGGGTCAAGAACGTCGCGAAGGGCATCGCCGACAAGATTGAACGCAAGGCTGACAAGCGCGATGGCAATGCCGGGCGCTGCAATGACCCATGGGCTGTCGAGCATGAATTCACGCCCGGTCGCGGCCATTGCTCCCCACTCCGGCCAAGGCGGCTGCGCGCCAAGACCGAGGAACCCCAGGCCAGCCGCCGTAATGATGATGCCGGCCATGTTCAGGGTCACGCGAACGATCACCGAGGGAATGCACATCGGCAGGATGTGGCGAGTGATGATCGCCATTGGCGTCGCCCCTTGCAGACGCACGGCGGCGATGAAATCGGCCTTGCGCAGACTGAGCGTCTCGGCGCGCGCAAGCCGGGCGATTGGTGGCCATGCTGTCAACGAAATTGCGATGATCGCGTTGGTGATGCCGGGACCGAGTGCTGCGGCAAATCCCAACGCAAGTACCAGGCCTGGAAAAGAAAGGAAGATGTCGGTGATGCGCATCAGCACTTCATCGACGATACCACCGAAATAACCCGAACAGGTGCCGATCATAAGACCCATCGGAGCGACGATGACGGAAACCAGCATGATGATGTAAAGCGTCGTGCGCGCACCGTAAATTACCCTTGAAAGGACATCGCGGCCAAAATTGTCGGTGCCGAGCCAATGTTGTGCCGAAGGTGGTGCGAGCCGCCTTGCCATATCCTGGACGATCGGATCGTAACGCGTCAGCAATGGCGCAGCGAGCGCGACCAGGATCAGCAGGGTGATGATTGCGAGCCCCGCCAGGCCGAGGGGATGAAGTCTGAACTTCAGCCAGCCCTGGTGGAATTGCTGCACCGAGGACTGAAACCGGCCCTGCGGCTCGGGCGCAAGCAACCATCTGCGAAGGCTGCTTGCATTGACGCGATCTGCATGTTGGGCGGACATTGTCATCGGCATCACCGTGTTCTCGGATCAAGAATGCGATAAAGGACATCCGAAAGGATGTTGATGGTTAGGAAGACGGCGCCGATCGTCAGCACAGCGCCCATCACGACGTTCATGTCGTTCATCTGAAGTCCCCGGGTAAGATACTGGCCGAGTCCCGGCCAGCCGAAAACGGTCTCGATGAGCACTGCCCCTTCAAGGAGGCCCCCGAAGGTGAGCGCCATGATGGTCAGAAGCTGCACGCGAATATTTCTAAAGGCATGACGCCAGACGACCTTCCGCAGTCCAAGCCCCTTCGCTCTCGCCGTTGTAATGTATTCTTGGCCGAGCTGCTCCAGCATGAAGCTGCGTGACATGCGGCTGATATAGGCCACCGAATAATAGCCAAGGATCGTGCCCGGCAGGATGATATGTCCGAGCGCGCTTCGAAAGACGTCCCACTGTCTCTCGATTGCCGAATCGATCAGGAGAAAACCGGTCACCGGCGTGACGAGCCCCTCGTAAAATACGTCGACCCGCCCGGATGCGCCGACCAGCTTCAACTTCGCATAGAAGACGAAAAGCGCCATCAGCCCGGTCCAGAAGATCGGGATGGAGTGGCCGGCAAGCGCGATGATGCGTGCGATGTGATCAATGATGGTGCCGCGCCTGACAGCAGCGGTGATGCCGAGCGGCACGCCGACAAGGGCACCGACAATCATGGCGATGACGGCAAGCTCGATGGTTGCGGGAAAGATGGTCAGCAGATCGGTGAGGATCGGCTGACCGGTCGTTGCCGATGTGCCGAGGTCGCCGGTTGCAACCTTCTGCACATAGTCTAGGAATTGTGCCCAGATCGGGCGCCCCAGTCCCAGTTCGTTGTAGACGCGATCATAGACCTCCTTGCTGACCTCCGCTCCGGTGATGGCAAGCACCGGGTCGGCAGGAAGCAGACGTCCCATCGAAAAGGTGAGGAAGAGCAGGCCAAGGAGTGTGGTTATCACCGCCAAGACGCGCCCTGCCAACCGTCGCAGGGCCATCGCAAGCGGATGGGACGGCGCATGTACCAGGCCGTCCTCATCCAGATTGCGCTCCGCATCCCGTTTCGATGTCAGATCGGCGCTCGCCACGGCCCATTACTCCTTCGTCACGCCATGCCAGCGCGTCGACCAGGTCGTATGCCCATGATAACCTTTGACATTGGCACGTATGACATAGGGGTCGGTGCGCTGGAAGAAGATGACGAGCGGGGCGTTCATGCCGCTGTAGATGCCGTCCATCTTCTGGAAGATTTCCGTGCGCTTTCCCGCATCAGGTTCCTTCATGGACTGATCGACGAGAGTATTGAGTTCGTCCACCTTCATCCCGGCTCGCCAGAGATAATAGCTGCCGAGACGCGCCTCGTCGCTGTTGTCGGGATTGTAGGCGTACTGCGTGGCAACCGCGAAAGGATCCGGCAGCCGGGCACCCGAATTGCCAAGCAGGATTTCATATTTCCGTTCGCGAAATGCGGGCGTGAATTCGCCGGGCACGAGATTAAGATCAAGACCGGCGGCACGGGCGCTCGCCTGCAGCGCTTCGGCGAACGGCAAGGTCGCCGCTCCCGACGGATTGAGCACTTTCTTCAAGCCATTCGGGTATCCTGCCTCGGCCAGCAATTGCTTGGCCTTGGCGGGATCGTAATCGTGGCGGGACGTCGCGTCCTGTGGTGCGCCAATCATGCCGCGAGGGATCATCGAGTGCCACGGAAAACCGGTATAACGCATGATATTGCCGGAGATCGCCTTCCAGTCGAAAGCATGCTGGAATGCTTCGCGGACCTTGGGCTTCTGCAGGTCCGGATCCTTTTGATTGAGAGCGATATAGTAAAAACCGAGCCCCGGAACGCTATCGATCACCATTTCCTTGTTATTGGCCAATGCATCCAGGTCGCCGCTTGCGAGATATTGCCCGACATCGACGTCGCCGGCTTCGAGCTGGAGGCGCAGATTGCCAGATTCCGGGATGTGGCGAGCGACAACCCGTGCCATGGCCGGCGGGCCAGCCCAATAATTCTTCTGCGCGTTGAAAATCGCGACATCGTTTGGCCGCCATTGCGCGAGGGTGAAAGGTCCACTTCCTGCCGAGTTGGCCGACAGCCACGCGCCGGCGAGATCGCCGTTCGCCTCATGCGACAGTGCCGTCTTCTTGTCGATGATGCCGATCGAAGAGCCCGCGAGAGAATAAAGCACAAGATCGGTATTAACGGCGTGTGGCAGTTCGATCTCCAGCGTTTGCTCGTCTTTGGCCCGGACGAGCTTGTCCACGTTTTCGGACGTGAAACCCCAAAGCGCGACATCGGTGGAGCCGACTTGCCCCATCTTGATGACGCGCTGGATCGACCATGCGGCGTCTTCGGCCGTGACAGCATTGCCGCTTTGGAAGACCGCGTCGTCGCGCAAGGTTAGCGTAATGAGCCTGCCGTCTTCAGAGACAGTCCATTTTGTGGCAAGCATCGGCTTCAGTGTCTTAAGATCATCGGGCGACAACTGGACGAGGTTGTCATAGAGGTTGGAGATCAGCTCGGAGACCGTGCGGGCATTGTTCTGGGCCGGATCGAGCGTTCGAATACCGGTAAGATTGGTACCGATCACCAGCATGTTCGGCGGTGACGCCGCAAAGGACGGTTGTGCCGTGACCAAAGCACCGGCCAGTGCGATCGTCGTCAGTAAGTTCTTCAGCATCTCAAGACCTCCCAATCTCGTGGCGCAGTGGTTAAGCGCCTCTTGCCTGCCTGAAATCATGGTGTCGAACTCAGCCCGCCGCCTCAGCGGGAAGGCCGCAGATCTCCAAGCCCGTGGATGTCGCCTGCAGCCTCCCAACCTTGGAGCAAGCGAACCAATTCTTCGCGGTCCGTTTGATCGAGGAGTGGCAGTCCCGGCACGCGCACGGGCCCGACGTCGAGGCCGCAATGGGTCACAGCCTCCTTCACGACCGTCACATTGGCACCATTGCGAAACTTCGTGCGCATGCGTTCGAACGGTTCGAGGCGGTTGATGATGGCGCGTGCGGCAGCGAAATCGCCCTTGGAGAGCGCATCGTGGACGGCGAGCGACAATTGCGGCGCAACATTGACAAGGCCGGATGTGAAGCCACGTGCACCAGCGGCGGTGAACGACAGCGCCCAGCTCTCCGCAAGACCGCAGACGAACAGCGCGCCTGCCGGATCCGACGCCGCAATCGCCCTGGAAAGCAGCATCAGGTCCGGCGTTGCGAACTTAATGCCGGCAATGTTGCCGTGACCGGCAAGACGGATCATATCATCGACACTAAAGCCATCCGCCCGCACATAGGCGACCAACGGCAACGGCGAAGCGTCCGCAAGATTGCAGAAATAGTCGATCTGAGCCGACGGTGCAGCAAAGGGATCGACGGGTTGGTGCGACATCACCGCAGATGCGCCGATGCTGGCGGCATCCTTCGCCATCCCGATTGCTTCGCGCAGCGATCTGCCGACCGCCGCAGTCACCGGCGCCTTGTTGTCAACGCCGTAAACCGCCGCTTCATGGACGCGGCGGATCTCTTGCGGCGTCAGAGCATAGAATTCGCCGGTGTTTCCTGCAGCAACAATATTGTGGATCCCAGCGGCTGCCACCCTGAGGTAGACCATTGCCGTGATTTGCGGTTCGACTTCGCCATTTTCGTCATAGGCCGTCACCGGCACACCCGACACACCCAACAGCGCCCGACGTATGGTTGCAATGCCCATCTTCTTCCCTTTCCATCAATTGCCGAAGCGGAAGGGCGCCAAGCCCTCAGCGTCCACGTCGAAAGCAACGACCGTGCCCGCTTCGAAATATCCGCTGCGGTTGGTCGACAGGCTGGTGACGAAGAGCGTTCGCATGTCAGGACCGCCAAAACACGGCATCGTCGGCGCGGCGACCGGCAGAATGTAGATTTCGAGGATCTCACCGGCAGGAGAAATCCGGTTAAGCCGGCCCGCCGAAACGCCCGCACTCCAATAGCAGCCATCCCGGTCGGTTGCGCCGCCATCGGGCCGGCCCTCCTCCTCCGAAAAAACGCGAAGCCGGCTGGCATTGGCGAGTTCGCCCCTTTCCGGGTCGAAATCAAAAGCCTGCAGGAAACATTGGCGGCTGTCGGAGTGATACATGCGCCGGCCGTCTGGTGACCAGGCAAGCCCGTTGGAGCTGGTCAGCCCTGTTGCGACGGTCCGTGCGCTGCCGTCCGCCCCCAGGCGGTAGAGCGCCGCGTCATTGGTCTGCGGCTTGGCCTCGCTCATGGACCCGACCCAGAAATGGCCGTCCGGGCCAACCTTCCCATCGTTGAGACGACAGTTGGCGCCCCCCACCGGATCGCACAAAAGCTCGAAGTCTCCGCAAACTGGATCGAAAAGATGCAGGCCTGTTCGAAGCGCGACCACGACACGCCGGTCGCGGCAAAGCCCAAGGCTGCCGATCGCCGACGGCATGTCAAAGCGATCGACCTTTCCTTGCGGCGAGATCCGGATGACGGCTGGCGCTTGTATGTCGACAAGCCAGAGCGTACCGCTCTCTTCGTCCCATACAGGCGATTCACCCACTCCCAGCGGCTGTTGCAGCACCGGACGGACGTGCGGACGGACGATCCGCGGCGGCGTCATGGAACCGTCTCCGGGCTCATGGCCAAACCCTCGCCATTGCGCATGCGGATGTTGCCGTCGTGGTTGGTTTCGCAGAACGCTCCGCCCTGGAATGCACGGGCGATCGCCCCTTCGGACGGCTCCTCGATGCGAGCATAGTCACGAGGCCGGTCTTGCGGCTGGTAGCCAAGCCTGCTTGCCAATCCGTTGTTCCACCACCTCTCCTCGGCGTCGGAAACGCCGTAGACGACGGTTGCGGCGATGAGGGGATGGGTAAGGCCGATCGCCACCAGTTGTGCCAGGTCACGTGCACTGATCCAGATTGCCACGGACCGCTCGCTGGTCGGATAGGTGCCCGCGTTGCCGATGCGGATGGAAAGAGTGCGAATGCCGCAGGTGTCGTAATACAGGCCTGCCACCAGTTCGCCCCAGCACTTGGAAAGCCCGTAGGGGCTGTCGGGACGCATAGGATCCAGCGGCGAGACGACTTGGCCGCGCGGATAAAATCCGGTCACATGGTTGCTTGAGGCGTAAACCACCCGTTCAACCTTGTTGATCCTCGCTGCCTCGTAGAGATTGTAGGTGCCCAGGACATTCGCATCCAAAATAGCGCGCATGTCGACGCCGCTTGCTATCCCGGCCAGGTGAATCACGCCATCTACCTCTTGCAGGGCAGCATTTGCCTCGTCACGCCTTGCAAGGTCGGCTCTCACGAAGCTTTCGTTCTTGCCCAGCGCTTCAGGCTCGTCGATGTCGATCAGACGCAGGTATTCGGCATGCGGCCGAAGAAGCGGCCTCAGCAATGTGCCTACGCGTCCGGCAGCGCCTGTGAGGGCCAGCCGTTTCATCGTGTCTTCCTCCCGTTGTCGCTCAAACGCCCTGGAACATGCGAGCGCGCGCATTCAATATGTGCCTCTTCATAGCGTCGTGGGCCTCGGCTTCGTTTCGCGCAAAGATCGCCGCCACGATGACGGCGTGTTCGTCCTGGACGCTGCGTATCTGTTCGGGTGTCCGTTTGAGGCTCAAGCTTCGCGTCACGGAATGTCCGATTGCGAAATGCGGCCTGAACCATTCGCGTACCGTGATGTGGAACTGGTTCCCCGTCGCCATGGCAATCGCATCGTGAAGCGCCTGATCCTCCTCGGCGCCAAGCTTGCCGTCTCTCAAGCATTGTTCAATCGCAGAAAGGGTAGCCGTTATCCTTTCCTTGTCGGCGGGTTGCCAGTTGCGTGCGGCAAGTTCGGCAGCCTCGGCCTCCAGGCCGGCACGGAACTCAAAAAAGCGCTGCACGTCGGCAAGCGAGCCGACCGGAACCATTTTCAGCATGGACGAGTCCGGCCGCTGCCGCACATAGGAGCCGGACCCCTTGCGCGACACGACCAGCCCGTCGACCCTTAGACGCTCGAGCGCTTCACGCACGACCGGCCTCGATGCGCCAAACATGACGGCAAGCTTCGATTCGGGCGGCAGCCGTTCATTCACCGGAAAGTTACCGTCCGCGATCATCCCCACGATCTTCTCGTAGATGATGTCGCTGAAACGTGTTGCGCCCCTGTTGGGGTCGGCAACGGCCGACAGTTTCATCATCGTCCTTCTTCTTTCTGCCGCCAGGCAGCAAATTCCGCAAAGGCCCCATCACCGGGAGCGTCAGGGTCGAATATGCTCCGGCGCGACCGTCTTTTGCGGCGACTGCAACCATTTTCCATGTCGAAGGGCTACTAAATCTGTCATTATCTGTCAACTCTTGTAATTATTTGAGAACATGTCTATGGTCGGCTCATGGCGCCGAGAAGGGCGTCTTGCGCCGAGTGGGAGCTCGTCGCGCCGGTTCACACCAGAGTCGTTCCGGCACAAAAAGGGGAGGAACTTCAATGCGCGATGAACTATTGTCTCGCGGCGTGACCAGGCGCGCCGTGCTCGGAGGTATGGCCGGTGTGGCAGCTCTGTCGATTGCCGGACGCGTCGTTGCGGCAGGCGGCGAGGCGCCCGCATGGGCGCAGCTTGCCCGGGACGGAAAGCTGCCGCCGCTTGCCGAACGGCTGCCAAAGAAGCCGATGATCGTGACACCTTTCGAAAAGGCCGGAACCTATGGCGGAACGCTCCGCCGCGGCCTCAGAGGTTCATCCGACCATAACGGCATTCTGCGCATGGTCGGCAACCAAAGCCTCGTGCGCTGGAACCTGGAATTCACGCAAGTTGTGCCCAACCTCGCTGAACGCTGGGAGATCAACGACGACGCCTCGCAATTCACCTTTTACCTGATCGAAGGGGTGCGCTGGTCCGATGGACATGCTTTTACCGCCGACGACATCGTCTTCGCCATTGAGGATTGCGTCAAGAACAGCGAGCTCTACAGCTCGACACCTGCGCAGCTGTCTGTTGCCGGCAAAGCCGTCAAGGTCGAGAAGATCGATGATTTTACGGTGAAGTTCACCTTTGCTGCGGCAAACGCACTCTATCTGGAAAACCTGGCAACACCGCTTGGCCAGCATCCGACACTCTTTCCGAAGCACTACTGCAGCCAGTTCCTTCCGAAGTACAATCCCAATATCGCCGAGGAAGTGAAAAAAGCAGGAGTGGGCAGTTGGACCGATCTCTTCCGCGCGCGTTGCGGCGATATCGAGATCCCGTCGCGATGGGGCAACCCCGACAAGCCGACTCTCGATCCATGGGTTGTGAAGGAGCCTTATAGCGGTGGCGCGACGCGCGTCGTCATGACCCGGAACCCCTATTTCTGGCAGGTCGACACTCAGGGCAACCAGCTTCCCTATATCGACGAGATCAATTTCAGCATCTCGCAGGATGTAGAGTCGCTGATGCTGAATGTCATCTCGGGAAAGATCGACATCCAGGAGCGCCATATCAGCGTTCTTTCAAACAAGCCGACACTCTCCCAAAACATGGAAAAAGGCGGCTATCGCCTGCTGTCGCTGGTGCCTTCCGCCTCCCAGCAGTGCCAGATCTACTTCAACATGACCCACAAGGATCCGGCCCTGCGCAAGATGTTTGCCGACAAGTCGTTCAGACAGGCGCTTTCGCTTGCGATCAACCGGCAGGAATTGATCGACATCGTCTATTTCGGCCAAAGCGAATCCTACCAGGCCGGCCCCCGCCCGGAACATCCTTGGTACCACGAAAGGCTCGCGCGTCAGTTTTGCGAGTATGATCCTGATAGGGCCGGCGCGATGCTGGATGAGGCCGGTTACAAGATGAATGGGAGCGGGTTGCGCCTGCGGCCAGACGGTCAGAAGGTGTTTTTCACAGTCGACGTCATTCCGACGCTCTATCCCGATCTCGTTGACGCCCTGGAACTGGTCAAGGCGCATTGGGCACAGATCGGCATCGAGATGAAGGTCAACACGATCGAGCGTGCCCTCTATTACACACGCGGCGACGACAACGCGCATGATGCGGCAGTCTGGCCAGGTCCTGGAGGTCTCGATCCGATGCTTGACCCGCGCGACTTCTTCGCCTTCCACCCGCAGGGCTCGCGCTACGCCATTCCCTGGTCGCTTTGGTATACGTCAAACGGCGCTCGCGGCGAAGAACCGCCGGAAAGTCAGAAGAAACGCATGAAGCTTTTTGACGACGCCCGTTCCACCGCCGATCTTTCCAGGCGTGGCGCAATCATGACGCAGATCTTCGACATTGCCGCTGACGAATTCGAGACAGTGGGTCTTTGCCTTGCCGTCGGCGGTTTCGGGATCATCCGCAACAATCTTCACAACGTTCCAGAAAAGCAGCCCGACAGCTGGTCCTGGCCGAATCCAGGCCCTGCACTGCCCCAGCAATTTAGCTTCACGAGCTGATTTTGCCGCTCCAGCGCCGTCCCTTTGCGCGACGGCGCTCCTTTCAAGCGCGCTGCCCGCAGCTCGGGCGCGGTGTTTAATGCAAGAGACGTCTCATGCTGATCTTCATCGCTAAACGCCTTTTATGGATGGTGCCATCCCTTTTCGCCGTCAGCTTCCTTGCCTTCGTGCTTATCCAGCTGCCGCCGGGAGATTACGTCACGACTTATATTGCAACGCTTGCGGCATCCAACGAAGTCATCGATCAGAACACCGCGGCGCAATTGCGTGAGCGCTTCGGACTCGATGAGCCGATGCTCGTGCAGTACTTTAAATGGATATGGGGCATCCTTTCCCGCGGCGACTTCGGCATTTCCTTTGAATGGCAGCAACCGGTCTCCGGCCTCATTTGGGAGCGCATGGCGCTGACGCTGGTGCTCGCTCTTTCGACACTCATCGCCACCTGGGCAATCGCATTGCCGATCGGCGTCTTTTCTGCGGTTCGCAAATATTCGATCGGCGACTATTTCTTCACCGCCTTCACCTTCCTCGGCCTGGCTATTCCATCGTTCCTGCTGGCGCTGGTGCTCATGTATATCGCGGCCGTCGAGTTCGGCCAGGATGTCGGAGGCCTCTTTTCATCCGAGTTCGAAACCGCGCCCTGGAGCATCGCCAAGGTCCTCGACCTTCTTTCACATATATGGCTTCCCGTCATCATTCTGGCCGTGTCTTCTACCGCGAGCCTGATCCGCGTGATGCGCGCGAACATGCTCGATGAACTGCCGAAGCCTTACGTCACCACGGCACGGGCAAAAGGTCTTTCCGAGTTCAGGCTGCTCGTGAAATACCCCTTAAGAATTGCGCTCAATCCGTTCATCTCGACGATCGCCTGGCTCCTTCCAAACCTGATTTCCGGCTCCGTCGTCGTGGCAATCGTCCTCAATCTGCCGACGGCAGCGCCCTTGTTGCTGCAGGCGCTGATGGCACAGGACATGTACCTGGCTGGCGCCTTCGTACTGCTGATCTGCGCGCTCACTCTGATCGGCTCGTTGATCAGCGACATCTTGCTTGCGCTGGTCGATCCGCGCATCCGCTTGGAATAGGGGGAGGCCTCATGGCCGACATTGCAGTCACAAATCTCGCGCCGGATCGCGCCGCTGTCGCCTCGCAATGGCAGCTCATCTGGTGGGCTTTCCGTCGGCACCGGCTTGCCATGATATCCCTCGTCGTCACCTTCTTGATGTACGCCGTAGCCGTCATTCCGGGGTTCTTCACCATCAACGATCCGAACCTGCAGAACGCTCGGGCGACTTTTCATCCACCGCAGAGATTGCACCTCGTCGATACCGGCGACGGGATCTCCATTGGCCTGCACTACTACCCGCTGAAGCTTACCCGTGATCCGCAAACGCTTGCGGCGATCTACAAGGAGGACAGGACGAAGCGGATCGACGCGCAATTCTTCGGGCGCGGGTATGAATATTCCGTGCTCGGCCTCTTCAGCACCGACATCCATCTGCTCGCGTCATCCGAGAAGACCTCGCCCCTTCTTCTGTTCGGAGCCGACAGGCTTGGGCGCGACGTCTTCAGCCGGACGGTTCAAGGGTCTCAGATTTCGCTGTCGATCGGTCTTGTCGGCGTCTTCTTCTCGCTGATGCTTGGCGTCGTCCTCGGCGGCATTTCCGGATATTACGGCGGCCGCATCGATTTCTTCATGCAGCGGCTGATCGATTTCGTACTCTCCTTGCCGACGATCCCGATCTGGCTTGCGATGGCGGCGGCCCTGCCCCAGGGTTGGCCAGCAACGCTTCAGTACATGATGATTACCATCATTCTGTCGCTGACCGGCTGGGCGCAGCTTGCCCGTGTCGTGCGCGGCCGTTTTTTGTCCTTGCGCACCGAGGAATTTGTAGCCGCCGCAAGACTCGATGGTGTTCGCGAAAGGCGCATCATCTTTCGTCACATGCTGCCGAGTTTCGCAAGCCACGTCATAGCGTCGATCACGCTTGCCGTGCCGGCGATGATCCTTGCGGAAACCTCCCTGTCCTTCCTGGGCCTTGGCCTGCAGCCGCCGACCATTTCCTGGGGTGTCCTTTTGCGCGAGGCTCAAAACATACGCTCAATCGCTACGGCGCCGTGGCTGTTCATGCCAGGGGTTGCCGTCGTCGTCGCCGTCATGGCGCTCAACCTTCTCGGCGACGGCCTGCGTGATGCAGCCGACCCCTATAACAAGTGAGACCGGCATGACTGACGTGATTCCCATCGCCGGCAGCAGACCGCCGCTCCTGCAGGTGAACAACCTGACCGTCGACTTTGCCTTGCGCAACGGCGTCTTTCGCGCAGTTGACAGTCTTACCTTTTCGATCGATCCGGGAAAAACCCTCTGCGTCGTCGGCGAGAGCGGCTCGGGCAAGTCGGTGACGGCGCGCTCCATTCTGCAGATTGTAGACGCGCCTGGCCGCATCGCCGCAGGCTCCATCGTCCTGAACGGCAAAGACGGCCGCCCCATTGACCTCGTCAGCCTCAGCCCGCGCGGGCGTCAAATCCGCGCCATACGTGGCCGCGATATCGCAATGATCTTCCAGGAACCAATGTCGTCACTCTCCCCGGTGCACACGGTGGGCGACCAGATCATCGAAGCCCTCCGCCTTCACACCAGGATGAGCAAGACGCAAGCACGCCGCGAAGCGATATCCCTCCTGCAGCAGGTGGAAATTCCCTTCCCGGAAAAAGCGGTCGATCGCTATACCTTCCAATATTCTGGTGGCATGCGCCAGCGCGCCATGATCGCAATGGCACTTGCATGCAAACCTCAACTGCTCATCGCCGACGAGCCAACCACGGCTCTGGACGTGACCACGCAAGCCGAAATCCTCGACCTGATTGCCCGGCTGCAGAAGGCCTATGGGATGGCGGTGCTCTTCATAACGCACGACATGGGCGTGGTGGCGCAAATCGCCGACGACGTGCTTGTCATGCACAACGGCGTTGCCAAGGAATATGCGCCGGTCGAGCAGATCTTTCATGCGCCGAAAGACAGCTACACCCGAATGCTGATCAGCTCCGTACTGAAGCTTGAGGCCAAGGCCGAAATCAGGCTGGCGCGAACGCCGCTCGACACGACGGCAGCGCCTATCCTCGAACTGCGCAACGTCTCCGTGGATTTCGGAGAGGTCAAAGCGCTCGACGATATTTCCATTTCGCTCCTGCCACGCGAGACGCTGGGTATCGTCGGCGAAAGCGGCTCAGGAAAGACGACGATGGGCCGCTCGATCATGCGCCTCATCGATCCGACGGCAGGCGAGATCGTCTATCGCCGCGCCGATGGTGGCACGATCGATCTGGCGACCGCGAAGGGACCGACGCTTGCCACGGCCCGACGCGAACTGCGCATGGTGTTTCAGGATCCTTTCGGCTCGCTCAATCCCCGCATGACTGTCTCTCAAATCATCGGCGAGCCACTGCTTGTCAACGGCGTCGCGAGCGGGCGGGTGCTCGACGAGCGCGTCTGCCACCTGATGGAACAAGTCGGTCTCGATCCTGCGAGCCGTGAACGCTATCCTCATGCCTTTTCGGGAGGCCAGCGTCAGCGCATCGGAATTGCCCGCGCCATCACGCTCAACCCGCGGGTCATCGTTGCAGACGAAGCGACTTCGGCGCTCGACGTATCCGTCCGCTCCCAGGTGCTCGACCTTTTGATGCGCCTGCAGGATGAACTCGGCCTTGCCTACATCTTCATCAGCCACGACATCGGCGTCATTCGCTACATGTGCGACCGCGTCGGCGTGATGTACAAGGGCCGGCTTGTCGAGGTCGGGGATGCGGACAAGGTTTGCAAAGCGCCCGAGCACGCCTACACCCAAGCCCTCATCTCCGCCATTCCGCGCCCCGACCCGCGCGATCGCGATCGCTCGCGGCGTTTTCGCTACGTCGAACCAGGCAACTTGAAGAACGGGAGTTCTGTGCGATGAAGATCACCGGAATTAGAACCTTTCTCATGCATGCGGGCCAACCTTTTTCCTCGAAATGGGCCTTGGAGGCGCTCTCGCGAGACGACGCGCCCAAACTGCTGCCGGGCACCAGAAACTGGCTGTTCTTGAAGCTCGATACCGACGAAGGCATCACCGGCATCGGTGAATGCTCAGGCTGGCCGCGGGTCATCGAGACGGCGATACACGATCTCGCACCATTGCTTATCGGCGAGGACCCCGCCAATATCGAACGGCTCTGGCAGAAGATGCATATCGCCATGATGAGCCACGGCATGCTGGGAACAGTTGGCGCCGGCGCCATGACTGGCATCGACATGGCGCTTTGGGACATCAAGGGAAAAACCCTCGGCGTGCCGGTCTGGATGTTGCTCGGCGGCAAGGTGCGCGACCGGATCCCGATCTACACCCATGCAAACTCCCCCGAGCGGGCGCTTTCAGCCAAGGAGCGCGGCATCAAGGCGATCAAGTGTGGCGGGGTAGCCGATCCGGTCCGCAAGGTCGCTGCTTTGCGCGAGGCCGTCGGCAACGATATCGACATTGCGATCGATCTGCACGGACCGCCCTGGCTGACGCCTGCCGATGCCTGCCGGCTGGTGCGTGCATTGGAGCCTTACGAACTCTTCTGGGTCGAAGATCCGATTGCCCCTGACAACACCGATGGCTATCGGCGTATTCGCGATGCGGCGCACGTGCCTTTGGCGGCCGGCGAGCGTTCGGCGACCATCTTCGGCGAACGAGAACTTATCGAGGAAGAACTGGTCGACGTGATCCAGCCGGATACCGGCCGGGCCGGCGGCATTACGCAGATGAAGAAGATTGCGGCGATGGCCGAGGCGCATCATATCCAGATGGCACCACATTCCGGCTCGCTTGGCCCGGTCGCCGAATATGCGGCCCTGCACGTGCTTGCTGCGATCCCCAACGCCCTCATCCTCGAGCGCATCGATGACGACTGGGACGGCCGCCGGCAGACGATCGTGCCTCATCCCGAGCAGGTCGACGGATTGGTTGCAGTTCCTGATGCGCCAGGGCTCGGCTGCGACATCGATGAGACTTTCGTGGCTCGCTTCCCAAGTGGCGGCAACGTCTCGATACCCGTGCCGGAGGATGCCGGCTCGTACAATCCCGGAACCTACAACGAGCATCTCTATGTGCAGACGCGACTGTCGCGCCGCGCCTATTTCAATCGGTAGAAGGACATCAAGATGAAGATCGACCGCATGCGGGTTTTCATGACCCGCGACAAGGACCGTCCCCGCGTCATCGTCGCACTCGACACGGATGACGGCCTGACAGGATGGGGCGAATGCTATAACCATGGTCCGGACAAGGCGCTTCCGCCGCTCTTGGATTATCTCTACGCCTTCCTGTCCGGCCAGGATCCGACACGTGTCGACTATCTCGTCAATCTGCTCATCCAGCAGAGCCGATTTCCGCCTGGCGCATTGGGGCTGGCAGCAATCTCCGCCCTCGATCACTGCCTGTGGGACCTTGCGGCCAAAGCCGCAAACGTCCCCGTCTACAAGCTTCTGGGTGGCGAAGTGCGCGATCGCATCAAGGTCTATGCGGGCGTCTATACAGCACCGGATGCGCCGGCGGCCCGCGACGAGTTCGACCGACTGAACGCTGAATGGGGTTTTACCGCTTTCAAGCTCAGCCCGTGGCGCATCGACATGCACACCCATCGCTGGGGCAACGTCGTCAAAGCCTCGGCGGATTATTTTCGCACATTGCGCGAGACCGTGCGCGACGACTATGAAATCGCGTTTGACGCGCATGCCAAGATCTTCGAGCCGATTGCAGCCCGCCAGCTCGGCAATGCGCTTGCACCATATGATCCGCTGTTTTACGAGGAACCGCTTCGTCCGGAAAACATCGAAGCCTGGGGCGACCTCAAGCAGGGGCTCAACTGTGTGCTCGCTACCGGGGAATCGCTCTACAATCGAAACGAGTTCCTGCGTCTGCTGCAGGTGAAGGGCGCCGATCTGATACAACCCGACATCTGCGTGGTCGGCGGCATCAGCGAAATGCGGCGGATTGCGTTTCTCGCCGAGGCATTCTTCGTCGGCGTGGCACCCCACAATCCGATGGGCCCGCTGGCAACTGCGGTCAACGTTCACTTTTCGGCAGCCGCCCAGAACTTCCGCATTCTCGAGTACCGATTGCCGACGGGCCAGGCCTATGTCTATGGCGGCAACGACATAGAGAAGCGGCAGGGGCAGACGCGATATGTCCTCGATCCCTATCTGCCGAAGGACGGCTATCTAGAGCTTCGGCCCGATCGGCCCGGCTGGGGCGTGGAGATGGACGAAGAGGCAATGACTGAGGAAGGCTACGTTCATTGGCAACGGCGCGTCCCGAAACGGCCAGACGGCTCCTATGCCTTTGCTTGAGAGCGAGACACGCTCCAAGAGCAGCCCGCTGACCGGCGCATCCGGCGGTCAACGGGTTGCCACATCATTTTTCACCATAGTCATTGTAAAATGCTGGTTTTGTTCGTGCTGAACCCCTCATCCGGGATGCGGTAGCAGGCAAGGGCCAGCCCAAGGCACTTATGAGATTTTTATATTGGCGTCCTTCACCCCGTCTCGAACCTTTATGCGGTTCGGCCACATATTGAAGGCCGAGAGATCGACAAGATCATCTTCGCGCCAGAAAGCATGAAAGGTGTCCGTCTTTTTTAAGAACGGTGCCTCTCGTCCTGTCTGACTCCAAAGAACAACAACAGGAGCCAAGATCAATGATGGACATCATCCTGCTCGGCATCGTGGTGGCATTCTTCGCACTGTGCTCTGCTTATACCAGCGCCTGCGACCGGCTCTGAACGGAAAAACACATCATGACGCTCGATCATATCCTAGGCGGTGCGGTGACGGTGTTTCTGACCGTTTACCTCACCTATGCCCTCATTCGCCCCGAGCGCTTCTGACTAGGAAGCACCGGGTACTGAAAGTTACCTCCCATGACCCTCAACGGATGGCTTCAGATCCTGCTTTACTGCGGGATTGTCCTCGTGCTCGTCAAACCGCTCGGCGGCTACATGACGCGTGTCTTCAACGGTGAGCGCACGTTCCTCTCGCCGGTCCTCGTTCCGATCGAACGGGGGCTCTATGGCATTGCCGGCACCAGCGATCGCGAGGAACAGCATTGGACCTCCTATGCTTTTTCAATGCTGCTTTTCAATTTCCTGGGCGTACTCATGCTTTATGGATTGATGCGCTTGCAGGCCGGTCTGCCCTATAACCCCGCCGGCATGGCCTCCGTGCCGCCGGACCTGTCGTTCAACACCGCCGTCAGCTTCGTCACCAATACGAACTGGCAGAATTACAGCGGCGAAGGCACAATGTCCTACCTTACGCAGATGGCAGGGTTGACGGTTCAGAACTTCGTGTCGGCGTCAACCGGCATCGCCATCGCCGTCGGTTTGATCCGCGCCTTTGCGCGCGCCTCCGGCAAGGCAATCGGCAATTTCTGGGTCGATATGATCCGCGGCACGCTCTACGTGCTTCTGCCGCTCTGCATTGTACTGACGCTGATCTATGTTTACCTCGGCGTGCCGCAGACGCTCGGCCCTTACGTCGAAGCGACGACCCTTGAGGGCGCCAAACAGACGATCGCTGTTGGCCCCGTCGCCTCGCAGCTCGCAATCAAGATGCTCGGCACCAATGGCGGCGGTTTTTTCAATGCCAATTCCGCCCATCCCTTTGAAAATCCCGATGCCATCTCAAACCTCGTCCAGATGCTGTCGATCTTTGCGATCGGCGCAGCCTTGACCAACGTCTTCGGTCGCATGGTCGGCAACCAGCGTCAGGGCTGGGCGATCCTTGCCACCATGGGCATCCTGTTCGTCGTCGGCGTTGGCATCACCTACTGGGCAG
The DNA here is from genome assembly GCF_001908375.1 of Rhizobium etli 8C-3. NCBI lineage: Bacteria > Pseudomonadati > Pseudomonadota > Alphaproteobacteria > Hyphomicrobiales > Rhizobiaceae > Rhizobium > Rhizobium etli. Next base: position 1,321,083 of record NZ_CP017244.1, read on the forward strand.
AGGCCGCCGGCAACCCGCTGATGCACGCCTTCGGCCTCAATGGCGGCAATATGGAAGGCAAAGAAGTCCGCTTCGGCATTTCGCTCTCCTCGCTCTTTGCGGTCATCACGACTGCCGCTTCCTGCGGCGCGGTCAATGCCATGCATGGCAGCTTTACGGCACTCGGCGGGCTGGTCCCTCTCGTCAACATGCAGCTCGGCGAGATCATCGTAGGCGGTGTCGGCGCTGGCTTCTACGGCATCCTGCTCTTCATCATCGTTGCCGTGTTCGTGGCAGGCCTTATGGTCGGCCGCACACCGGAATATCTCGGCAAGAAGATCGAAGCCAAGGAAATGAAGATGGCTGTCCTTGCCATTCTCTGCCTGCCTTTGGCGATGCTCGTCTTCACCGCGATTGCCACGGTGCTACCATCCGCCGTTGCCTCAGTCGGCACGACGGGTCCGCACGGCTTTTCGGAAATCCTCTATGCCTACACGTCGGCAGCAGCAAACAATGGTTCGGCTTTCGGTGGCCTGACGGGCAATACCCCCTGGTACAACATCACGCTCGGTATCGGCATGCTGATGGGCCGCTTCCTAGTCATCATTCCGGCGCTGGCAATCGCAGGTTCGCTGGTCACCAAGAAGACGGTTCCGGCCTCCGCAGGCACCTTCCCGACCGATGGCTTGCTCTTCGTCGGGCTTCTGACGGGCACGATCCTGATCGTCGGTGGCCTCACCTTCTTTCCGGCGCTGGCCCTCGGCCCGGTCGTCGAGCACCTGATGATGATCACCGGCCAGGCCTTCTGAGGTGATGTCATGATCCTTCATCACAGGCTCCGACGTTCTTCAATTCACGTCCCGGTTTGCCGGGACGTGAAAGCGAGCGGATGACGCGCGCCTCCAACATCATCCTCGTCATCCTCGCCGCCGTTCCAATTCTTCACGGCTGACCGCCCCAACGGTCACCTTACTCTTTCAAGCTGGAGTCTCTTATGAGCCAGGCAAAGTCAGCGAGCATCGTGGATTCTCGCATCTTCATTCCGGCCGTGGGCGCCGCTTTCAAGAAGCTTAACCCGCGCACCCTTGCCAAGAACCCCGTCATGTTTGTCGTGGCCACGGTTTCCGCCCTCACAACGATCCTCTTTATCCGCGATCTTGTAGGCAGCGGCTCAGACCTGGGCTTCTCATTCCAGATCAATCTCTGGCTCTGGTTCACGGTGCTCTTTGCGAACTTCGCGGAGGCTGTCGCCGAGGGCCGCGGCAAGGCGCAGGCCGACTCACTCCGCAAGGCCCGCACGGAGACGCAGGCCAAGCTGCTTACCGACAACAACGGCAGCGGCTATCGCCTGGTGCCCGGTACGAGCCTCAAGGTCGGCGATCTCGTCCTCGTCGAGGCCGGCGACATCATCCCGTCCGACGGCGAAGTCGTCGAAGGTGTAGCCTCGGTCAACGAAGCCGCCATCACGGGCGAGTCTGCCCCGGTCATCCGCGAATCCGGCGGCGACCGCTCGGCTGTTACCGGTGGCACGCAGGTGCTTTCCGACTGGATCCGTGTTCGCATCACGGCGGCTGCCGGATCGACCTTCCTTGATCGCATGATCTCGCTTGTCGAAGGTGCGCAACGCCAGAAGACACCGAACGAGATCGCGCTCAATATCCTGCTCGCGGGCATGACGCTGATCTTCGTTCTTGCCACCGCGACGATCCCGAGCTTTGCGATCTATGCCGGCGGCTCGATCCCGGTCATCATCCTCGTTGCACTCTTCGTGACATTGATCCCGACGACGATCGGCGCCCTGCTCTCGGCGATCGGAATTGCCGGCATGGACCGCCTCGTCCGCTTCAACGTGCTGGCCATGTCCGGCCGCGCCGTCGAAGCCGCCGGCGATGTGGACACGCTTTTGCTCGACAAGACCGGCACGATCACCCTCGGCAACCGTCAGGCGACCGCATTCCATCCAGTCGGCGGCGTTTCCGAAGAGGAGCTTGCCGATGCAGCCCAGCTCGCTTCGCTTGCCGACGAAACGCCCGAAGGTCGCTCGATCGTCGTGCTCGCCAAGGAAAAGTACGCAATCCGCGGCCGGGAGATGGCGAACCTGAAGGCAAATTTCGTGCCCTTCACTGCCCAGACCCGCATGAGCGGCGTCGACCTCGAGGCCTCGTCAATACGCAAGGGCGCAGTCGACGCAGTGCTTTCCTATGTCGGCTCAAGCTCTGCGTCCATCTCGGGCACGGCTTCGGTCGCCATTCGAAACAAAAGCGACGTGGTGAGGGAGCTGCAGGCAATTGCCGACCAGATTGCCAAGGCCGGCGGCACGCCGCTCGCCGTCGCCCGCAACGGCCGTCTGCTTGGCGTCATCCAGCTCAAGGATATTGTCAAGGGCGGCATCCGCGAACGCTTCGCCGAATTGCGTCGCATGGGTATCCGCACAGTGATGATCACCGGCGACAATCCGATGACCGCTGCTGCAATCGCCGCAGAAGCCGGCGTTGACGATTTTCTGGCACAGGCAACGCCGGAGAACAAGCTGACACTGATCCGCCAGGAGCAGGCGAAAGGCAAGCTCGTCGCCATGTGCGGCGATGGCACCAACGACGCACCAGCCCTTGCCCAGGCCGATGTCGGTGTTGCGATGAATACCGGCACGGTCGCCGCCCGTGAGGCAGGCAATATGGTCGACCTCGACAGCGATCCGACGAAGCTCATCGAGATCGTCGAAATCGGCAAGCAGCTGTTGATGACCCGCGGCGCGCTGACGACCTTTTCGATCGCCAACGATATCGCCAAGTACTTCGCCATCATCCCGGCGATGTTCTTGACCTTCTATCCGCAGCTTTCCGCACTGAACGTCATGGGTCTGTCGTCGCCGCAAAGCGCTATCCTGTCGGCAATCATCTTCAATGCGCTGATCATCATTGCGTTGATCCCCTTGTCGCTCAAAGGCGTGCGCTACCGTCCGATTGGTGCCGGCGCGCTGCTTTCGCGCAACCTTTTGATCTATGGACTTGGCGGTATCGTCGTCCCCTTCGTCGGCATCAAGGCGATCGACATGCTGATCTCTGCTGCCCACCTCGCCTAAGGAGTACGAGCAATGTTGAAACAACTTCGTCCGGCAATCGTCATGATCCTTGCCACCACGGCCATCACCGGCCTGCTTTACCCACTCGCCATGACAGGCGCTGCGCAAGCACTCTTTTCGGCGCAGGCAAACGGCAGCCTGGTCGAGAAAGACGGCCAGATTATCGGATCGGCGCTGATCGGCCAGGCCTTTACCACAGACAAATATTTCCACGGCCGTCCTTCGGCGGCAGGCGACGGCTACAATGCGGCAAGCTCCAGCGGTTCGAACCTTGGCCCTACCAGCCGAAAGCTGATCGACCGCGTGAAGGCCGACTACGAAGCGGCCAAGGCCATCAACCCTGGTGCAGAGGTCCCGATCGATCTCGTGACCGCCTCCGGAAGCGGGCTTGACCCGGATATCTCGCCGGAAGCGGCTTACTTCCAGGTGCCGCGCGTCGCCAAGGCTCGCGACATGGACGAGGCCGCGGTGAAAGCCCTGGTAGACAGCGTCCTTCGCAATCGTGAACTCGGCATCCTTGGCGAACCCACCGTCAATGTGCTGGCATTGAACCTGTCCCTTGATGCTTCTATGACTGAGTAAAGGCTGAGGGCCCCGGCACTCACTTGAGCGGGCCGGGCCTGGCTTTGAGGAAAGACGACACACATGCCGGACGACAGAAGCGACCGGGCCCCAAGGCCCTCGCCGGACGCGCTTCTCGAGAAGGCGCGGGCCGAAACGCGCGGACGGCTGAAGATATTTCTCGGCGCCGCCCCTGGCGTCGGCAAGACTTATGAAATGCTGGTTTCCGGACGGGCAAAGCTTGCAGACGGCATCGACGTCGTTGTTGGGGTCGTCGAGACTCACGGCCGCAAGGAAACGCAGGCGCTGCTCGACGGCTTCAGTATCGTTCCGCGGGCGAAGGTCCAGTATAAGGGCCACACCCTGGAGGAGATGGATCTCGACGCCATCCTCGCCCGCAATCCGGATCTCGTCCTCGTCGATGAGCTCGCCCATACGAACGCAGAAGGCAGCCGCCACCCGAAACGTTATCTCGATGTCAGGGAGCTGCTGGACCGCGGCATCGATGTCTATACGACGTTGAATATCCAGCACGTCGAGAGCTTGAACGACGTCGTGTCGCAGATCACCCGTATCCGCGTTCGCGAGACCGTACCCGACTCGGTGATCGACATGGCTGACGATGTCGAGATCATCGATCTGACGCCCGACGACCTGATCAAACGCCTGCACGACGGCAAGGTCTATGTGCCGAAAACGGCCGAGCGCGCGCTGAGCAACTATTTCACGCCAGGAAATCTGACGGCGCTTCGCGAACTCGCATTGCGCAAGACCGCACAGCGCGTCGACGACCAACTCGTCAGCCATATGCAGGCGCATGCCATCTCCGGTCCCTGGGCAGCCGGCGAGCGTGTGCTCGTTTCGATCGATCACCATCGGCGATCAGCCTCGCTGGTGCGTTATGCTACGCGCATGGCTTCGCCACTGCGCGCGCCGTGGTCAGCGGTCTATATCGAAACCAATCAGTCGATCAGTTTGACAGAAGAACAGCGCGATACGATCGCTGCCACGCTAAGGCTCGCCGAGCGGTTAGGCGGCGAGGCTCTCACGCTTCCCGGCCGAGGGGTCGCCGAGGAATTGCTTCGCCACGCAGGCGCCAACAACGTAACACATATTGTCGTCGGGTCCCCAGAGAAGGCGACATGGCGCCAATGGTTTCAGCACTCGCCGGTCGACGAGCTGATCCGGGGCGCCGGTGATATCAGCGTTCACGTCATCTCCGGCAACGAGAAGGACGGCAATGAAGGTCGCGGCGTCAAGCCGGCACCCGCATTGCCGGCCTTCAACATCAGGGCCTATCTACTTGCAACGATCTACGTTGCGGCAGCACTCGCCTTCAGCACGGTGCTCGATCAGGTTCTGGATGTACGCAACCTTGCTCTTGTCTTCCTGATGGCCGTGCTCACCTCCGCCGTACTCCACGGCTTGCGACCGGCGCTCTACAGCTGCATTTTGGGCGCACTTGCCTTCAACTTCTTCTTCCTGCCGCCGCGTTTCACCCTGACGATCAGCGACCCCGAAAGCGTGGTCGCCTTCTTCTTCTTCATCGGCGTTGCCGTGATTGCGAGCAATCTCACAGCGACTGTTCAGCGCCAGGCAGCGGCCGCTCGCCAGCGTGCGCGCACCACCGAGGACCTTTATCTTTTTTCCCGCAAGCTCGCGAGCACCGGCACGCTCGACGATGTACTGTGGGCAACGGCCTTTCAGATCGCCTCGATGCTCAAGGTGCGGGTCGTCCTGCTCCTGCCCGAAGCCGATACGATCGCAGTCAAGGCTGGATACCCGCCCGACGATACGCTGGACGATGCCGACATCGCCGCAGCACGCTGGGCCTGGGAACACAACCACGCCGCCGGGCGCGGCGCCGATACGCTCCCCGGCGCCAAGCGCCTTTATGTGCCGCTTAGAACCGGGCGCACAGCCGTCGGCGTCATCGGTCTCGATAGCGATCGCCGCGACGGCCCGCTCTTTACACCCGAACAGCAGCGGCTCCTGGATGCGCTTGCCGATCAGGCAGCACTGGCCATCGAGCGCATACAGCTTGTGGCCGATGTCGATCGCGCCAAGCTTGCCGCCGAAGCCGATCGCCTGCGCTCTGCCTTGCTGACATCGATCTCGCACGATCTGAAGACCCCGCTCGCAGCAATTCTCGGCGCCGCCGGCACGCTGCGCAACTATTTCGGTTCCATGCCGATGGAGGACCGAAACGACCTTCTGGCGACGGTCGTCGATGAATCCGAACGGCTGAACCGGTTCATCGCCAACCTGCTCGACATGACGAAAATCGAATCCGGAGCCATGGAGGCGAACTATGGTCTGCACTATCCCGGCGACATTGCCGGCAGCGCACTGAGGCGGGCCGCCAAGATCCTTGAGCGTCATAAGCCTGAGATGATCATGTCGGCTGACCTGCCGATGGTGCGCGTCGATCCGGTGCTGTTCGAACAGGCGCTCTTCAACCTGCTCGACAATGCAGCTAAATATGCACCCGAAGGTTCGGCGATCCGCATCGAGGGATGGTCCGACGCCGGAGAGGTCGTCATTCAGGTCGCCGACGAGGGCCCCGGCATTCCACCCGCTGACCTGACGCGCATCTTCGACACCTTCTACCGCTTCCGCAAGGGCGATCAGGTGCGCGCCGGAACGGGCCTTGGCCTTTCCATCTGCCGCGGTTTCATAGAAGCGATGGGCGGCACGATCTTCGCCGGAAACCGCAAGGACCGCTCCGGTGCCATCTTTACCATCCGCATGCCAAAACCCAATGACATTCCAAAACTGGACGAACTCAAATGACCGGTTCAGCCGTGAAAATTCTGGTCGTCGACGACGAACCGCCGATCCGTAAACTTCTTCGTGTCGGGCTCAGCGCACAGGGCTACGAGGTTCAAGAGGCGCCGAATGCCGCCAGCGCCCACCAGGCGGTAAAGGATCGTGAGCCGGATCTCATCGTTCTGGACCTCGGCCTTCCCGACAAGCCTGGCCATGATCTGCTGCGCGAATGGCGCGAGGACGGTCTTTCGATGCCCGTCGTCATTCTTTCCAGCCGCACCGACGAAGCGGGCATTGTCAAGGCGCTTGAAACCGGTGCCGACGACTACGTGACGAAACCCTTCGGCATCAATGAGCTCGGGGCCCGCATTCGCGTGGCGCTCCGCCATCGGCTGCAACAGCAGGGAGAAAAGGCAATCTTCCAGACGGGCGGTCTTTCCATCGATCTCGTCAAGCGGATCGTCAAGCGGGACGACAAGGAGATCAAGCTGTCTCCGAAGGAATACGATATCCTGCGCGTCCTTGCCCAGCATGCTGGCAAGGTGCTGACGCATCAGTTCCTCCTGAAACAGGTCTGGGGGCCGGCTGCCGACGTTCAGTATCTGCGCGTCTACGTCCGCCAGTTGCGGCAAAAGGTGGAGCAGATTCCGGACCAGCCGCAATACATCACCACCGAGACCGGCGTCGGCTATCGGCTCAGGGAGCCGGATTGAGTTCCGGCATCTTACCAGCCGATACGCAAAGACATGAAGCTCGCAGACATCAACCGGCCGGAGCACCTTCATCGGCGTTTCCGTGACGACGAAGCGGCGCGCGCTGCAAAACCTCGCCGAAAAAGCCGGCAATGCGTTTGACATTGGGGATTAGACGATCCTCCAGGTGCTGGAAGCCGTGAACCCTTTGCTCAAAAGGCATCGTCAATGGCATTGCCGAACCACATGCCGGCGATTGCCGGCATGACGAGCCCGCGCGGCCTTCCGGTCGCTTCGCCCAGTAGCTGGAGGAGGCGATCGAAGATCTGCCGACCGAAATCGGCTTATTGCTGCATTTTGGTGAAAGCAACCCTGGTAAGTGTCTCAGCGTGCCTGCCGCCATGGCGCGACCCCTGCAATCGGAAGGCGTCCTTCAGTCGATGCATGAGGCGATAAACGCGTTGCGTTCTATCCGCGTTTCATGGGAGATTCACGGGCGAGCGCGGCTTGAGCGCCGCGCTTGTGTTTGTTGAGCCTGGCTTGAAAGCGTGTTGCAGGCGGGGCGGGCTGAGGTCGGCACGTCCGTTTCAATTTTGCTGGTGGAATGGGATGGGTTTCTAAAAGCACACGAGGAACCGGAAGAACTTTCGTTTTCGTTATACGACCAAGTTGATAGAGTTTACTCAGAACGAAGGAGATCCCCCATGCCGTCAATACGGATGACCCGATTCCTCGCGGCCGCTGTCTTCGCAAGCAGCGTCGCAATCGGCGCCACTGCCCCGGTTTTCGCCGATCAGACGCTTCTTAACGTGTCTTACGATCCAACGCGTGAATTGTATAAGGATTTCAACGCTGCCTTTGCCGCGAAGTGGGAGAAGGACACCGGCGAGACGGTCACGATCCAGACGTCCCATGGCGGTTCAGGCGCCCAGGCGCGTTCCGTCATCGACGGTCTTGACGCCGACGTCGTGACCCTCGCACTCGAAGGCGACATCGATGCGATCGCCAGCAAGACCGGCAAGATCCCAGCCGACTGGAAATCCAGATTCCCGAATAATTCGGCGCCCTACACATCCACCATCGTTTTTCTGGTTCGCAAGGGCAATCCGAAGGGTATCAAGGACTGGGGCGACCTGACCAAGGATGACGTTCAGGTTATCACGCCGAACCCGAAGACTTCGGGCGGCGCGCGCTGGAATTTCCTCGCCGCCTGGGCATGGGCAAAGCAGGCAAACGGCGGTGACGAAACCAAAGCGCAGGATTTCGTAACGAAGCTCCTGCAGCACGTTCCCGTTCTCGATACCGGAGCTCGCGGCGCAACGACGACCTTTGTCCAGCGTGGCCTGGGCGATGTTCTGCTTGCCTGGGAAAACGAAGCCTACCTCTCCTTGGAGGAGCTCGGGCCGGACCAGTTCGAAATCGTTACTCCGACCTTGTCCATCCGCGCCGATCCACCGATTGCGGTGGTCGACGGCAATGTCGATCAGAAGGGCACGCGCAAGCTTGCCGAAGCCTATCTCAACTATCTTTACTCCGACGAAGGCCAAAAGATCGCTGCAAAGCACTTCTACCGCCCGAGCAGGCCGGAGGTCGCCGACAAGGCAGACATCGACCGCTTCCAGAAGCTGAAGCTCGCCACCATCGACGACTTCGGCGGCTGGAAGGCAGCACAGCCGAAATTCTTCGGTGATGGCGGCGTATTTGACCAAATCTACAAGCCGGCCCAATAATACCTCGCATGAAAGCACATAGCCCCACGCGGTGGCGGTTCAAACGGCCGAGCGTCATTCCAGGCTTTGGAATGGCGCTCGGCCTTACCTTGACCTGGCTCACCCTTTTGATCCTCATCCCCCTGTCAGGTCTCGCCTGGCGTTCGAGCGAACTCGGCTGGGACAAGTTCTCGCAAATTGCGTTCGATCCGCGAACGCTGAGCGCACTTCGCATCAGCTTCGGCGCCGCCTTTGTCGCGGCCTGTGTCAACGCCGTTTTCGGTGTCGTCCTTGCGTGGGTGTTGGTGCGGTACCGTTTTGCCGGCAAGCGGATAATCGATGCTATGGTCGATCTGCCTTTTGCGCTGCCGACCGCAGTTGCCGGTATCGCTCTGACGACGCTCTACGCGCCGAACGGCTGGATAGGCCAGTTCCTGACGCCGCTTGGCATCAGGATAGCCTTTACACCGGTCGGCATCGTCGTTGCCCTCGTCTTTGTCGGCCTGCCTTTCGTCGTACGCACCGTGCAGCCGGTGATGGAAGAGATCGACAAGGAGGTGGAGGAAGCTGCCGCAACGCTTGGTGCCAATCGTTTCCAGACGATCTTCCGTGTCCTTCTTCCAGCACTCGCGCCTGCCGTGTTGACAGGCTTTGCATTGGCCTTTGCACGCGGGGTCGGCGAATATGGCTCGGTCATCTTCATCGCCGGCAACTTGCCGTTCAAGTCAGAGATTGCGCCGCTTTTGATCGTCATCAAGCTGGAAGAATACAACTACGCGGCCGCGACAGGCATTGCGGCAGTCATGCTGATCATCTCTTTCATCATGCTGCTCGTGATCAATCTCATCCAGAGCTGGAGCAGGCGGAGGTACGGTAATGGCATCTGACACAACCGGTCGCTCAACCAAGGTCCGCTCCGTCGTCACCGAAACAAGGCTCGCCCGCTGGACGCTTATCGTCCTGTCGCTGGTCTTCCTGCTCCTTATCCTGCTGCTGCCGCTTGCGGCCGTCTTCGTCGAGGCCTTCCGCAAGGGCGGGAGTGCTTTTTTCGAGGCGCTGCAGGACGCCGAGACTTTCTCGGCGATAAGACTGACGCTCATCGTTGCCGGTATCAGCGTGCCGTTGAACCTATTTTTCGGGGTCGCAGCCGCATGGGCGATCGCCAAGTTCGAATTCAAGGGCAAGGCCATCCTGACGACCCTGATTGACCTTCCTTTCTCCGTCTCTCCGGTTATTTCCGGCCTCGTCTTCGTGCTGCTTTTCGGTGCAAATACCTATCTCGGAAAATGGCTCGACGCGCACGACATCAAGATTCTCTTCGCAGCCCCCGGACTGATCCTCGCCACAATGTTCGTTACCTTTCCCTTCGTGGCGCGCGAACTGATCCCATTGATGCAGGAACAGGGAACGGCGGATGAAGAAGCGGCCCTGTCACTGGGTGCCAGCGGCTGGCAGACCTTCTGGCATGTGACGCTGCCCAACATCAAATGGGGCCTGCTTTATGGCGTGCTTCTGTGCAACGCCCGTGCCATGGGAGAGTTCGGCGCCGTTTCAGTCGTCTCCGGACACATCCGCGGCCAGACGAACACCATGCCGTTGCAGGTGGAAATCCTTTACAACGAGTATAATTTCACCGGCGCTTTTGCCGTTGCAACATTGCTTGCCTTGCTTGCGCTTGTGACTCTTGTTTTGAAGACGCTGCTCGAAATGCGATACAGCGAAGAAATCGCTGCCAGCCGGCGGCACTGAAGGAAATAGAATGGAAGTACGCGTTCAAAACTTGCGCAAGGAATTCGATCGCTTCCCGGCGCTCCATGACATCTCGCTCGATATCCGTTCAGGAGAGCTGATCGCGCTGCTCGGCCCGTCCGGCTCCGGCAAGACGACGCTCCTGCGCTTGATTGCCGGCCTCGAAAGCCCGACCGAAGGTCGGATCTACTTTGGTGATGAAGATGCCTCGAAAAAGACCGTGCAGCAGCGCAATATCGGCTTCGTGTTTCAGCACTATGCTCTTTTCCGCTACATGACGGTGCTCGACAATATCGCCTTCGGGCTCAAGGTGCGCGATGCAACGCGCCGCCCCACAAAGTCCGAAATTCGCAGCCGTTCACTGGAACTGCTCGATCTCGTGCAGCTTTCGGGCCTGGAAAAGCGCTATCCGGCCCAGCTCTCGGGCGGTCAGCGACAGCGCGTCGCGCTCGCACGCGCTCTTGCGGTAGAGCCGAACGTACTGCTTCTCGACGAGCCTTTTGGCGCGCTCGACGCTCAAGTGCGCAAGGACCTGCGCAAATGGCTTCGTGAGATCCATGACCGCACCGGTCACACCACGGTTTTCGTCACGCATGACCAGGACGAGGCGATGGAACTTGCCGACCGCGTCGTCGTCATGAGCCAGGGCGCGATCGAACAGGTCGGCACACCGGACCAGGTCTACGACAATCCGAATTCGCCCTTCGTCTTCGGTTTCGTGGGCCAGTCGAATTGTCTGGATGTGCGCGTTGCCGACGGCGAACTTTGGTTCGAAGACCGTCCCCTTGGCTTGAAGGCGGGCAATGAGGAGGACGGCAGCGCGCAGCTCTATTTCCGCCCGCACGACATCGAACTGCGCGACGGCTGCGGTGGCTGCATCGCCGGCCTTCTCGTCTCCAGCCGCCGCGTTGCCGGTACGCGCCACATCGAGGTCGACATCGGCAAGGATCATCCGTCGATCGAGCTCGAATTGCCGCCCGAGCAAGCTGACAGCCTTGACCGCAATCGCATCGCCTTCCGCCCCAAACGCTGGAAGCTGTTCAGGAACGCCTGACGACCCTTGCCGTCCAAATAGGTGAATGGCGCAACCGAAAGTTCAAGCCTATTGCCAGCGCCTTTGGAAATATATTGCCGGCGGCTTTCATCGGAGCCGCTACACTTACTTATTGCGCATTTCCTAAATTAGCGGAATATAGACCAGCACTACCGGCTAAAACGTTCGGCAACCATGTGTCAGATGGAGGGGTTCATGTCTCTCGCGATCAACGATACCGCACCGGATTTCGAGGCAGAAACGACCGACGGCAAGATCAGATTTCACGACTGGATCGGCAATTCCTGGGCTGTCCTGTTTTCGCATCCCAAGGATTTCACGCCGGTTTGCACTACAGAATTGGGCTACATGGCCAGGATCAAACCCGAATTCGACAAGCGTGGCGTGAAGATCATCGGCCTGTCGGTCGATCCCGTCGATCGCCATGCCGGTTGGGCAAGCGACATTAAGGAAACGCAGGGCGCAGCGCCGAATTTCCCGATGATTGCCGATACCGATTACAACGTATCGAAGCTTTATGGCATGCTCCCTGCAGCAGTCTCCGGCGACCCGACAAAGCGCACGCCAGCCGACAACCAGACCGTGCGCAATGTCTTCGTCATTGGCCCTGACAAGAAGATCAAGCTGATCCTCGTCTATCCGATGACGACCGGCCGCAATTTCGATGAGGTGCTGCGTGTAATCGACTCGCTGCAGCTGACCGCCAAGCACAGGGTTGCCACACCGGTGAATTGGAAACAGGGCGAGGACGTCATCATCGCCGGTTCGGTGAGTGACGACGAGGCCAGGACCATCTATCCGAGCGGATGGACCGCACCGAAGCCCTATATCCGGATCGTACCGCAACCAGAGGCATAGGTGCGGCAGGGGGTGGAGCAGTTCGCAAAAGGGAGGTGCCGATGATCTTCCGCCAACTCTTCGACAGTGTCTCCGGCACCTACACCTATCTCATCGCCAGCCGCAAGGGTGGCGAGGCCCTGATCATCGATCCAGTGCTCGAAAAGGTCGACCGCTATCTCAAGCTGGTGGAGGAGCTCGACCTCAAACTGGTCAAGGCTGTGGATACTCATCTCCACGCTGACCACATTACCGGACTGGGTGCCCTGCGCGACCGGACCCATTGCGTTACCGTCATGGGCGAGCAGACGCTTGCCGATGTTGTCTCCATGCGCGTCGCCGAGGGCGACCGCGTGGCGATTGAGGGACTGAGCCTCGACGTCCTTTATACGCCGGGCCATACGGACGATTCCTACTCATTCCTCATGAATGGCCGCGTTTTTACGGGCGACACCCTGCTTATCCGCGGCACCGGCCGTACCGATTTTCAGAACGGCAATCCGCTTCAGCAATACGACTCGATCTTCAACAAGCTCCTCAAACTGCCTGACGAGACCCTGGTCTATCCGGCGCATGATTATAAGGGCGACACCGTTTCCACCATCGGCGAGGAAAAGCGTTTCAATCCACGCCTGAAGGTCAGATCAGCCGACGAGTACGCCGACCTCATGAATAATCTGAAGCTTCCCAATCCGAAGATGATGGATGTCGCCGTGCCTGCAAATATCCATATCGGCCTGCATCAGGACGAGATTGCACGCAAGGGCTGGGCCGTCTCGGCGGCAGAGGCCCTGGCGCTCAGCGGGCGTCCCGACATTACAATCGTCGACCTTCGTGAGAAGGGAGAACGGGAAAAGCATGGAACAATTCCTGGCTCCCTTCATGCGCCCTATCCGGATTTGCTGGAAAACATCAGCACCGGCGGCATGTTGCACGAACTGGCAGAGGCAACCGGCAAGCGAATCGTATTCTACTGCGCTTTCGGTGAGCGCTCAGCAATGGCCGTGCAGGCAGCCCAGGACGCCGGCTTGGCCAGCGCCTGCCACATCGAAGGCGGAATCGACGCCTGGAAGAAGGCGAACGGTCCGGTGATCCGATAGCCTGGCTGAGGTATTCGCCGGCCGCCACGGCCATTGTCGTCATTTGGTCGAGGCGGACAGCATACATCAGCCGGCCCTGTTTCCCTCGCTGTCAAATAGGTGCAGATGTTGCGGCGGAAAACATACGCTGACTTCAGGCCCGGCCGTCAGCGCTTGGCGATCAAGCGTAAAGACCTTGAATGGCAGGCCATGCAGCGACAGATGCAGGATGATGCCGAAGCCGGTTGGTTCGACCAGCTCGACCTTGGCAGGCATTCCGCCTGGGTGCGACATGATCACATGCTCCGGACGGATGCCGAGCGTGACTTTCGCGCCGCCCGCAAGCGAAAGCGGCGCCGACAGCGCAACAAGCGTCCCGTCCTTCAACCTGACCCCGCCCGCTTCGCATGTTGCATCCAGGAAATTCATGCCAGGAGAACCGATGAAACCTGCGACGAAAAGATTGGCAGGCCGATCGTAAAGCTCGAGGGGGCTGCCGACCTGCTGCACCACGCCGCCATGCATGGCGACGATCCGATCGGCGAGCGTCATTGCCTCGATCTGGTCATGCGTCACATAAATCGAGGTCGCCTTCAGGTCGGCATGCAGTTTCTTGATCTCAGCACGCATCTGTTCGCGAAGACGTGCGTCGAGGTTCGAGAGCGGTTCGTCGAAAAGAAAGGCCTTGGGTTGGCGAACGATGGCCCGACCCATGGCGACACGCTGCCGCTGCCCGCCCGAAAGCGCCTTTGGTCGCCGCTCAAGCAGCGGATCGAGGCCGAGCTTGGAGGCGGCATTTGCAACCGCGCTGGCGATTTTTTCCTTCGCCGTCTTCCTCAGTCTTAGACTGTAACTCATGTTGCCGGCTACGTTCATATGGGGATAAAGCGCGTAGGACTGGAACACCATGGCGATATCCCGGTCTTTCGGATGCAACTCATTGACCCGGTTCCCGGCAATGCGGATTTCGCCGCCGGTGACCTCTTCGAGCCCCGCGATCATGCGCAGCAGGGTCGACTTGCCGCAGCCCGACGGGCCCACAAGGACGACGAATTCGCCATCCTTGATCTGGAGATCAACGTCATGCAGCACCTGGACGTGGCCGTAGGCTTTCTTGATGTTCTGGATATCGATCGATGCCATGTGACTAACCCTTGACCGCACCGGCCGTCAGGCCGCGGACGAGATAACGCTGAATGAGCAGGAAGAAGAGGCAGGCTGGAATGAGCGCCATGATACCCGCCGCCATCATCTGCCCGAAATCGACAGAGAATTTCGATACGAATGTCAGAAGGCCGACCGGAAAGGTTGCCGCGTCATTGCCGTTGATAAGCATCAGCGCGAAGAGCAGTTCGCTCCAGGCCGCGGTGAACACGAAGCCAAGTGTTGCCGCGATTCCCGGCAGTGTCAGCGGCAAGATGATCTGCCGGAAGGCCGTGAACTGCGTCGCTCCGTCGATCATCGCAGCCTCCTCGAGATCCTTTGGAATGCCGTCGAAAAAGGATTGCATCAGGAACGTCGCAAAGGGCACGTTGAAGGCTGTATAGACGACGACGAGGCCGGTCAGACTGTTGGTCAAGTGCAGCGGCGAGAGTATCTTGAAGATCGGTGCGACGAGCATGACCAGCGGGAACATCTGCGTCAAAAGCATCAGCGCGACGATCCAGTATTTTGCCCGGAAATGGAAGCGCGACAGCGCATAACCGGAAAGCGACGCGCAGATCGTCACCGCCACCGCCGTCGAAGCCGACACGATGAGGCTGTTCTTGAAGAAGGTTGGAAAAGCACTGTGCTGAAGCACAAAGGAATAATGTTCCCAGGTCGTCCGCGACGGCCACATGCGCACGCCCTCGGTATAAAGAAGGTCGTTCGGCGTGAGCGAGACCTTCAGCAGCCAGAAAAGCGGAAAGAGCGCGAAACCGATATAGCAGACGATTGCCAGCCTGTGGGCGATGGTCGCAATAGTGGGTCGTCTCATCTATTCAATCCTTCAGCAGGGTCTGCCGCAGCAGGATGATCAGCATGGAATAGGCAAGCAGCAGTGCGAGCAGAACCAGTGCGATTGCCGAGGCGTAACCGAAATCGAGCCGTCTGAACGCCTGGGTGAAGATATAGCTGGCGACGATCTGCGTCCGGTCCGCCGGCCCGCCGCCGGTCATGACGACAATGAGGTCAGCAAAGTTCGATACCCAGACGGTGCGGAGCAAGACGGTGATGGCAATCGTTGGAGCAAGGAAGGGAAGCGTGATCGAACGGAAGCGCTGGACCCAGCCGGCTCCATCGATCGATGCGGCTTCATAAAGATCTCGAGGAATTGCCTGAAGCGCTGCAAGCAACGTGATCGCAAAGAACGGGATGCCCCACCAGACATTGGCAATGATCGGTCCCCACATCGCATATTGCGGATCAGAAAGAATGTTGCCAGGCGCGCCGGTCAGCCCAAGGCCGAAGAGCCAGTGCGGAATTGGCCCGATCACCGGATTGAAAAGCCAGGCCCAATTGAGACCCGCAAGGAAGGACGGAACCGCCCAGGGCAGAAAGACGAGTGCCTGCACGATGCCCCTGCCCCAGAACGGCTTGTCGAGCAGAAGCGCCAGGATGAGCCCGAAGGCGAACTGCAAGATCACCGAAGCACCCGTCCACCATAGAGTATTGCGAAGCGCACCGTAAAAGGCCTCGTCCTTCGAAAGGGCGCGGAAGTGCTCAAGTCCGATGAGACCACCGGAAAATGGGTTCAGAAGCTGGATATCGCGAAAGGCGTAGGAAATGCCCACCGCCAGCGGGGCCAACATTACCGCGATGATGAGGATCAGCGACGGTGCGCTGTAGAGATAGGGTTGGGAGGCATCTGCCAGACGCTTCAGCCACGGCCTGCGATCGTGGTGCCTGTGCAACGTGTCGGCGATCATAGTCATCGGCCAAATTCCGGTTCGCGGCGCTGAGGGCGCCGTCTGTCTCGTGGGGAAGAACTGGCGGCGGATCGCTCCGCCGCCCCTGGCACCTACTTTTTGGCCAGGAACTTCTGCTGTGCCTTGGTCAAGTAGTCGGCCCACTGATCGGCCAGCTCCTTCGGCGTAATGTCGCCAAGAAGTGCCTGCTGCGAGGTCTTGATCGCCAGCGAATCTTTGAAGAAGGCGAATTCTTCGAGATAGGTCGGCATCACGGTCGGAACCGTGTTCGGGTCAGCCAGTTCCTCGAACCAGCCCTTGAACTGGTCGCCGGCATAGAAGGGATCCTTCTCGGCCGCAGTATAGGCCGGCAGCGCGCCGATCTTCTTGTTCCACTCAATGTTGCCTTCAGGACCTTCAAGCGTTGCAATCAGCTTCCAGGACAGGTCCTTGTTCTGGCTCGTGGAAAACATCGACCATCCCGCATAGCCGATCGTCGGGAAGGATTTGCCGTCGGGCCCCTTGGGCAGCGGAATGACGCCGAAGTCTTCCTTCTTCATGCGCTCGGCAATGGCAATCAGAGCATCCGGATCCTGGTCGAGAAAGGCGCAGGTGCCGGAATAAAAGCCGGCAACGACCTCATTGAAGCCCCAGTTCACACTATCCTTGGGCGCATAGCCCTTCTTATAGAGATCGACCATCCACTCGATGCCCTTTGTCCAGCCGGGGCTGTTCATGGTCGAAGTGCCGTCTTCGTTGAAGTATTTGTTGTCGCCTGCCATGGAGGCTGCAAATATCATCCAGCCGTTTAAGCCACCGGGGCCGCCGCGCATGCAGTAACCGTATTTTCCGGAGATCTTGGAGACCGCCTCGGAGGCCTTGGCAAATTCGTCCATTGTCTTCGGCGGTTCGTTAACGCCTGCCTCCTGGAGCAGCTTCTTATTGTAGAACATGGCACGCAGATAGAAGCCATAAGGCAGCATATAGGCCGTATCCTTGACATCGCGGCCGAGTTCGAGCGCGCGCGGCGTCAGTTCCTTGGTGTGCTCCCACTTTTCCAGATAGGGTTCAAGGCTTTCAAGCATGCCGTTGTTGCCGTAGAGCGAAAGCCAGGTATCCGGCATTTCCATCACGTCCGGCGTATCGCCCGCCGACACCATTGTCGCGAACTTCTGGAAGGCTTCGTTCCACGGTAGCGAGATGATTTCGACCTTGGTGCCCGGGTTTTCGGCCTCGAACTTGCCGACGATCGATTTAAGTGTCTCGGTGCGCTCCGGGCTGGTGATGACTTCGACGAGTTTCAGAGTCGTATCGGCAAACGCAGTGCCGGCCATCATCGCTGCGAAGAGCGTTGCGGTTATCAATCTTTTCATGCTCAGTTCCCCCTTTTCGGTGTTCTTTCAGTTGACGGTTATGAAGCGGCGGCAATCGCCTCTTCGATATCCCTCCACAGCGCCTCGGTTCCTTCAAGGCCGACATGGAGGCGTACGGACCGCGGATGAATGCCAAAGGCATGCGCGGAATTCGGCTGCGCTTTCTGCTGGAGCACAACCTCGCCCGGTACGATCAGGCTTTCGTGCCCACCCCAGCTCACACCCAGTTTGAAAAGCTTGAGGTGGTCGGCAAAGACGCGGATATCCACACCTTCGCGAAAAATGAACGAAAAGAGCCCCGATGTGCCGTTGAGGCCATTGGGCAGGCGATTGGAAAGTCCCGGATGACAGACCTGCTCGACGATGTCGTATTTCTGCAGGCGCTGGGCGATGGCCATCGCCGCAGCCTCGTGTGCCTTCATGCGAAGCGGCAACGTGCGCATACCGCGGATGAGAAGCCAGGCGTCAAAGGGCGAAAGCTTGGCGCCGAGATAGGGATAGGCCTCGGCCTTGATGCGCGCGATCATCTCCTTGGAACCGGCAATGACGCCGGCGACGACGTCGCTGTGGCCGCCGAGATATTTTGAGGCCGAATGGATCACGAGATCGACACCTAACGTCAGCGGCCGTTGGAAGAAGGGGCTTGCCCAGCTGTTGTCGATCATCGTAACGGCGCCGTGCTGCTTGCCGAGTGCCGCAAGCGCGCCAACGTCATGGGCCTCCATGACCCAGCTCGTCGGGCTTTCCATGTAGAACAGCCTCGCACCTGGAAGCGCCTTGGCGACCGCCTCCTCGTCTCGTCCGTCGACATAGGTGACTTCGATCCTCATCCGCTTGAGGATCGTGCCAAACAGGCGGAATGCATCCGGATAGACGTGCCTGACCGCGACGATCCGGTCACCGGGCTCCACAAAACTCAGCACCGCCGATGAGATCGCCGCCATGCCGCTCGCAAAACCAAGCGCATCTTCGGCGCCTTCGAGCCTGGCAAGCATCTCCTCGAACGTCCGCACAGTCGGATTGAGCCCACGGGTATAGATCGGCCGCACCTTCTCGCCGCGATAGGAAGCGATCATGTCATCATAGTCGGAGAAGGTGAAAAGCGAAGTCTGAAAAATCGGCGGAACGACCGCATCAGCGATGTTACCCTCGTCATGCGCAGTGATCAGCGAAGCAAGCTCGAAGGGTTCCAAGCCGTTGCTCATTTGGACATTTCCTTGATGTCTTCCTCGACAATCTCGAGGATTTTCAATGTTTCTGCGCGGGCAGCCTCTGGATCCTGGGCAGCGATGGCGTTGAAAAGCGTGCGGTGGAAGGGAAAGGACCGGCGCGCAAAATCCTCCCGGTCGAATGGATGGGTCCAAAAGCGCTCGAAGGTCTCGCGCATCTGCTCGAGGAGCTGACCGAACAGCGGGTTATGGGTTGCGTGATAAACAGCCATATGAAATGCGAGGTCTTCGCGACCGGACGTGCCCTTCGCTTGGTGCACGCGCTCCATCTCGTCGAGCTTCTCTTCGATGATGGCGAGGTCACTGGCCGTCCTGCGACGCGCAGCCACCATGCCTGCTTCGCATTCGATACCGCGGCGAACCTCCAGCGTCTGCAGAAGGACGTCACGAAGATGCGCCGTGTCAAGTGACAGCGGCATGTGGATGGTCGCCTTGGAAACCGGCTTCAAGAGATAGGTGCCGCTTCCCATGCGCGTCTCAATCACTCCAAGGGCCTGAAAGTGTCGGATCGCCTCGCGAATAGTCGAACGGCCCACGGCAAGGGCTGCCATAAGTTCACGCTCGGCAGGCAGCCTGTCGCCTGCCTTAAGCTTCGCCGCTTCAACATAATGAGCCAGCGCCTCAGTCACCTGACGCGCCCGATCCATGGCGGGAAGCGGCCGGATCAAGGGGGTATCGCTGACATTTGCCTTCATGGTTCCCCAGTAACCTCTTAAAGCAGCAGCTTGTCAAATTGGTCTGACGTCTTAGCATTTCGCAAAGAACCGTTGCCGTCAAGGTGGGCAGAGCAGCTGGTGGTGAGGATTCCCTTTCACAGTGGCCACATTTCCCGATTCTTCTTCCGTGTTTTCACTTTATCAATGTCCCGCTCGCGCCCTCCCTTAGCAATGCAAGCCTAACCAACTGACTTCCAATCATTTTATGCAAAGACCAAGCTTGGCGTTGCTCCGAGCCTGTAAACCTGGCGGCAGGGCTCCCTCCGAAGGCGCTGGCCCCAAAAACTTTCACACTCATCTAGTCCGCCGGCTCCGCTGGGCGGTCGCCCTGGATGTTGACGTCGGTTTTCAAAGCGCCGTTCTGTATGGCGTATGACCGGAGAACTCTTGCAACTCTACCATTTCACCTCGTCCGCACACCTGCGCGGCATTCATAAGTACGGGCTTACAGTGGGCGATGTGGTTACCGATCTCCATAAGCCGGGCGGCAGGATCGCCGTTTGGCTCACCTCGTCGCCGAACGCCTTCGGTCACGGTCTCTCCTGGAGTGCTATCGACAAAACCGAATTCCGGTTGACCGTGAATCTGTCTAATGATGACAGGCTCGAAAAATGGTTGGACTGGGCTCTCGACAACGTCTCTGCGACAGCGGCTCATTGCCGCCGGCGGGCGCGAAGCTGACATATGGTTTCTCTTTTTTGGTTGGCTGCCCCCAAGCCTCATCAGCGAGGTTGTTTCGTTAAGAACGGGAATGCCCATCGAGAACTGGGGCGAATACCTGCCATAGAACCAAAGCCTGCGCGGCATCTCCTTCGAAGGCCGCCACGCCTGGCAGAAGCGGATGCTTCGTGATTTCCGACGGGAAGCGGCGTCGCGCCACCGACACCTTTAAACAGAGGGGCTTAAGTCGTGGGGGTGTAATCGCACGGCGCCCACCAGCCGACTAAGCGACCGGCGGCCGGAAGATTGTAAGCATTGGTCGATGCGGTGTTTCCTACGACGCGCGTATCGCAAAATTCACGTTCTGCGCGGTTATGACATCAATATGGACGACCTGCTCGAGCACAAGAGACTCGCACTCCGTCAAGCCGCATGACCAGTCTCATGACCGCCCAATTTCTGCGAGAACAGTCAATCAGGTCAGGAATATTATGTAATAAAATCAAAATTATATTATTGCGAAGGAAGACCTAGAGAGCCTCGCTAGCAGCTGATGTAGATGGACCCGCTCCCCAAAATGTCCTTTTGCACCCTCCAAAAGGGCCTCAAAAGCACCAGCGACGACAGCTCGGCGACAGATAAAGATCGACGATTTCACGGATCTTATCGATGAACAAAGGGTCGCCTATCTCTACGAAAGCGTCGTCTCCATTTGCCAACGTATTACGATTTCGCCGGCTCCAATGGTCCGCGTCAGGCACCCGCCCCGGCCGAGGCAATTCATGGTAGCGGCACAATTCTTTGCCAGATCACGCCCTGCGGACGCGTGCCGCCCGTGTCATTCCACGACGCGCAGCACCAAAACCGGCTGCCGTTGCCCAGCCCAAGACGCATCCCGCTGCCCCCCAGATCAGCCCTGCCAGATCGACGGGAACCGCTGGAACGAAGTCATTCCAAGTGTTCTTGGCAAGTGTCAGGTCGGGGCGGCGCAGCAGCAGCAATGGTCTAGTGACTGGAGGCTCCAGTGCCAACTCCCGCTGCTGTGCCGAAAGCCTGTCGTAACGCCCGAATATCCGGCGCATCGCGTCGCCTTGATTGCGGAGGAACACTTCAGGAGAGGCTGAATATACGCTGAGGGCTTCCTGACGGTCGAGGCCGTTTTGGACGGCCTGTGAATCAAATGCATCGACGATCTTCCTCAATTCGTCCAGGGCCCCACCGATGCGCTGGCGGTACTGTTGGGCAAATTCAGGTCCTTGCGAGAAAACGACGCCACCCAGTAGCGCCATGACTATTGTCAACACTCGTGCCAGAAGTCCCATCCGAAGCCTCGCGTCGTCAAATATCGAAACGACTGCGATCCTCGGATGGTTGCGTGTGAGCGATGAAATTTGTCCGATCCTGGCGTGCGTGGCGGCTTCTTGGAACTAGATCGCCACCATCGGTGTTCTTGGTGCAAGGGAGATTGCCATGAGCACCAACGACACGAACGCCACTCGAGAACAGCGCCGTCCAAAAGACGTCAAGCCGGTACCCGAGAAGCCTGATCCTGCCGACAAGGAGTCGATCGCACCCACCGTTCCGCCAGCCGGTACGCGGGACGAGAGCGAGCGTCCGATCGTCGACCCGGTGACCGGCGTCTCCCTTTGATCCGTCATGAAATCGCTAGCTCCGTGCATATCGACCTTGACGTCGCATTGGCCACGGTGGCGCACAAATTGGCTACTCTGGTCAGGTGCCGCCAATGCGACGCCCAGCCGGTGGTGCGAGCCGACATGATCGCCTTGTTTCTACGTTCAATATTTTCTAGCACGCGTCGTGCATCGGCGAGACCCAGACCGTCCAGGGCATCAGGGCACAGCCTATCTGAAGGTCTCTGGCGGAGAAGATTCCGGCCCTCGCGGCGCGAACTCTAAGTCTTCACGTTCCACCTGAGCGATTTCTCAATCACCAGCCGTGCGTCGAGGGCTCCTCCTTTGGTCGGATTCTAGACATGGCGACGGCTACCCAACGCGCTCAGCCCTTACACGCGGTGACCTGGATGCCCTTAAAAGTCGACAGACGAGATTGCTAGCGCGCGGTGAGCGCCTGCTTGAGGACGCTACCCGCTCAGAACCCGGCGATAACGCTTCACCGGACACGCCCAAATGTCGAGGTCATCGAGGGCCTGGATGGTCTGCGTGTGTCGTCGGGATGCCAATGAACGGACGCAACCTAGTAGAATGTGGCAGCCAGACCTTCTTCGCATCCACCCAACCGTCATCGCTGACTTTCTGCCGCACGCCTACTAAGCTGGCCGCAGACGACCATACCCTTAACGAGTAGGCGAACTGGAGATCTGGGACCAGCGACTGTTCCCCCGCCTTATTCGGCAGCCGCTAGATAGACCCTATTTTGTGAGGAAGCGGCTAGGCCATGAACCCTGGCTTCAGTCTTGGCGATCAGCTGGTAGAATTCGTCCTGCGCTTCAACGTCCAGCTGGATAACGGCGTTCACATCGTCTGGCGTGTCACAGACGCAAGCGACCGCCGAGATAGGACACACGCCGCCTGGATAACGTTTGCCAGTGCCGGTATAAGCGCGGCGACCCCAACGTTGCGAATAAACAGTCTCTTCACGGTCGAGGTGCAGAATGGTCCCCTTGCACGCGGTGACAATGGCGGCCTTGCCATAGGCGAACCAGTGGTAGTTCAACTTTCGCAGTATATATTTTCCTGTGATGTCCTCGCCCGCCAGCTCTGCCGGGTCATTAATCATTCTGATCATGGTGACTACCTCTCATCGCTCGCTAATATCCGTCAGGACCGTTAGGACGACAAGAGAGAAAAACGTAGCATTCGGAGTAACTTAGTCACAAAGTGTTTCTGATTCTTACAGTGCTTCGAGCGCCCGTTCATCTGGCTGGCGGCGTTTGGAGAACGCATTATGGCCTCTGCCTAAAAGGCAAGATGCAGGTATCAGACTGTTCAATGGCAAGCGGTATTCAGGTCGAACTATCCTAAAACGTCCAAGGCTTGGGGCCCTGAACGGCGGACAGAATGGGCAAAATCCTTGTTCCCGCCGGATCGAGCGGGTGTGTTCCACGCGCTTCTCTCGTGCCAGCATCGGCGTCATATCGCCTGCCCTGCGCTGGGAGCAAACCCTGGCTTCGTTCCACCGGTCCTTCATGGACAAAGGAAACGCGGACGGACTGGTTTCCTATCGAAGTTTCGGCGGCGATGAAGCGGACGCGCGACTTACGACGGCTGCTTGGCTTTTCTTTGCCAATATTGGGCAGACTCGCATAAGGGGGCAGCGGTTCTCGAAGATTTCGATGGCGCCAAACTGGCTGCGAAGGCATCCCTCAGCGCAGCCCGTCTGCGGTCTCGCCGAGAGTGTCCGCCACATAGGCTCCGCGTGATCCCATTGGCAATGGCGCCCCCGTGGTAGTGTCCTTCGCCGTCTGGTGTTCAAGCTCCGCATTCAGCTCGCCTCCCACGATCAGGATGACGATCGACAGCCAGATCCAGACCAGAAAACCCATCAGCGCACCCAGGGTGCCGTAGGTCGCGTTGTAGTTGGCGAAGTGGTTGAGGTAGAACGAAAATACAACCGACATTGCAAACCATGAAAGGGTAACGAGAAAGGCACCCCATGTCATCCATCGGAGCTTGGCGGGCTCGCGGCTCGGACCGAAGCGATAGGCGGCGGTGGTCGCTGCCGCCGCTATCAAAAGCAACAACGGCCATCTCAGAAGCAGGGCCAGGTGCTCCTTGAATAGGTCGAGCCAAAGATAGGAAAGCACTACAGGCATGACAGCGACCAGCCCTATCATTAGGGCAGCAGAAAGCATCGCGCCGAAAGTGAAGCACAGCCCGACGAGGTTAAGCTTGATCAGTCCCCGCTTTTCCTTTTCTTCATAAGCCACGTTCATCGCATCGAAGATCGCCAAAGTCCCGCTGTGGGTGCTCCAAAGGGCGATGGCAAGGCCAATGAAGAAAGTGATGCCAAGCGTCGAGTTGCGGCTTTCGGCGAGGCTCTTGATGCGATCGGCGATGAGATCGAAAGCGCCCGGCGGAAGCAGTCCGGACAGCTCGCGGAGATGGTCAGCCATGGTGGCCGGATCCGCAATCAGCCCGTATAGCGCGACGAGTGCCGACAGCGAGGGGAACAAACCCAATAAGAGGTAGAACGTCACTCCGGCTGCGATGAGTGTCACACGATCATCGACGACTTCGTGAACCACCCGCCAGAAGACGTCGCGTAAGCCCTTCACAGGTATCGCCTCGGGGACGCTTGCGTCCCTTCCTCGGCCAGCCTCGAGCTCGGTCTCCACTGATCCATTTGGCGTGTCTGCGTGCGTACCCTTCAGTGCGACGAGTACGCAGCCCGCAACGACAAGGAGGGTGGCGATGCTCGACAGGTTGATGTGCGGACGACTGAGCATAGGTAATTCCATTTCAGCAGAAATAGCAGTTGGCCACGCTTCTTCTTGATGTCGCTGTTGCCTTGCTGACGCTAAGATTTGTCCGTCACCTCGACCGACCTGAAAGCATCATGAACGTCGTATGCGATTGAACAGCCTTGTTAGAGACTTCTGTTGCGATCTTCAGCGTTGATCAATCTTCGAATACAGAGCCACGCGCGTGTTTTTTCCGCGTCCTGGCTTCGCCGAGTTTTTTGTGCTTCGGTTTCAGCATGCGGCATCACGCACGGCGGCTGCCGCATCTCATGAACCATCAATGGGTAGGTTTGTTCCTCGCCAGTGACAAGGTTCGCAAAACCTCGCGCCTGCGAGCTTCTCTGTGTCGGCAGATCATGAGGGATTGCTGCCCATCAACGAGTAAGCGATCTCGCTGGACCGATTTTTTCTGCTGCCACGGAAGCAGCGTCACGGAGCCGCTTCTTGGGAGGCAGCTTGACGGCACCAGATGCGCCCGAATGAATATAGCAGCGTGCGTCATATCGGGGCGGTGGCGGCGGTCTTACTGCAGGGTCACGTGAGCCGGATATGCACGAGCCATCTCCGGACGTTGCTCGAATGTCCGGCGAAGAATCCGCGCTGCGTCGTCCATAATGAAGACGAGGTCCGTAAGGCGCTCGATCTCCGTGTGTATTCGATATGCCTCGACGTCGTCGAGACTTCCACTTCCGATCAGCCTTCTCGCCTTTTCGATCAAGCGTTCGGTCCGGTCGACGATGTCCAGGCAGCGGCGTATAATGACTTCGAGCATGCGTGTCCCCTCGCTTGCATGACGCAGCGTGGGGGAGAATCGATCGATAGGCAATCCCTAAATGTCACTAAAGACGGTCGCGGATACGGTCGTAAAGATCGCGGATTTCGTCGAGCACCCGGTCGTAGCGTGAACGAGGGGTCGATGACCGGAGACTGGCGATCGCAAAGGCAAACGCACCGGCGACCGCCGCGGCGGCCAGGAGTGATGAAACAGGATAGAGCTTGACCGTTGCTTCAGTCTGGCGTGCGGCTTGTCTTGCGCCACCCCTCACGGTTTGCGCGGCTTCGGAAATCTGTTGCCGCAACACCTCCATCTGCTTTCGCAGGGCGCTGATCTCTTCACGAGGATCATAGTCCGGCTGAGGCGGAATGCCTACCGCGGCGGTTTTGGTGTCGACAATCGCCTTGGGGACAGGCTCGCCTATCTTGGCACCCTTGGCAACCAAGGGCGCGGTATCGGTTCTTTTGCGAGGCGGCATGGCGGTCTCCCTAATATGGTCTTTCCACGTTAACTGGAGCAGCCGGTCCTGGGTTCAAGCGCACTAGACTTTGGACCTCGCAGTGGCATTGCTACGGCACCGAACTGGATGATGCAGCGTCTGGGTGCGCAGTCCAGCCCGATGGGCTGCGCTGTAAAAGCGGATCCCAGCGATGCACCGCCTCGGAAGGACTGCAACCTATGGAACTGTCCGGCATACAGCGCTTGCAGCTTTCCGGGTCCTCAACCTGTCGAGGTCCTTCACCCGTTTTTGTCGTAGCGGACCATCTCCAGTTCCATCATGGTCTTTTGGTCCAGCCCTTCATAGGCGGCGCGCGAAACTGCCCTCGGCAGTTCATTCGCTTATGCGTGCACTTCAAACGTGCCTGACGTTATCTGAACGCCACCTCCATGTGTTGCCGGTCCTGGGCGATCACCTGACAACCCGTTTCGAAACCTTCTCCTTTAATGGCCAGAACGAACTCGGGAGGAATACCGGCCGAGTTTGAAACGGAAAGCCCGGCGCTATCGCTACCAAGAGACCTAATGGTGCAGTCGATGGTTGAACGTCGATCGTTAAAAATGATGGAACCGGCCTTCAGGACCCGACGACGGCTACCCGTCGTCGGGTCCGTTTGAATGGAACTCCACGAAACGCAACGATTTCGTCCCTTATGCTTGGCCTGATACATCGCCGCGTCCGCCTGGGCCAGAAGTGTCTCGATGTCTTTGCTGACGATCGAGAGTGCCGAAACTCCGAAGCTGGCTGTCGCGCTCAGCGTGCCATAGTCGCCGCAGACTTCCTGCGACGAGATCGCAGTCCTCAGTTTTTCTGCGACTGCAATTGCGCCTTCCCGGTCGATATGGGGAAGGATAATGGCAAACTCTTCGCCTCCGAGGCGGCCGAACAGATCGCTGGCCCTCAGGGCTGTCCTGCATGTTGAAGCGACAGTTTTGAGAACCTCGTCTCCGGCAGCATGACCATAGGTGTCGTTGACCCGCTTGAAATGATCGATGTCGAAGACGACACAGGAAAGACTGTGTTTGTGCCGCAAAGCCAGAGAGATGAATTGCTCCGCTTCCTGCTTGAAGGCGCGCCGCGTAAGAGCTTCGGTCAGGCTGTCGGTGGCTGCCGATTGCAGCAATTCGATCCGGTCCATGGCGGCACCTGCAAGCTCGGTGAGGATCGCCAGATCCTTGCTGCCGAATGATCTTGGCCTGCGATCTATCGCGCACACCGTACCGATTGCGTGTCCGTCATGCGTTTTCAACGGGACGCCTGCATAAAAACGGATGTGGGACTCGCCCGTCACCGCCCGGATGCTTCGAAAACCGCGGATCCTTGGTGGAATCCTCCACGACGATTGGTTCTTCGCAGTCCACGACGTAGCGGCAGAACGTGTTTTCGCGCGGCACCTCATCGGATGAAAGGCCCGAGCAGGCCTTATACCATTGACGATGTGCATCGATCACCGAGACGATTCCGATATCGATTGCGAAGATTTCCTTGATCAGCCGCACCACCCGATCGAAACCTTCGTCTCTTGGCGTGTCGAGCAGGTCGAAGCGTTCCAGTGCAGCCAAGCGGGCTCTTTCCCGCTGGGCGGCCTCTGCAACTGACTTCCCGAATGGTCTTGCCCCTGCCATTTCCGCGTCTCTCCTCAAAGGTTCATGGCGTCGATGATCCAATCGAAAAATTAACAAAGGAATTCGGCGATGGCGAAAAATTGACGCTGAGGGATTCGTTGGCCGCCTACTGAGCGCCTGACGCGCTTGAAATATCCGTCGAGCCGCAGTCTCCGCAGCCATTGTGGTGGCAGCTCAGACTTGTCAACCATTTCCCAGCGCCGATCACGTCGCTTCAGCAGTATCGTGAACTGGTTTTTCTGCGCGCTCGGCGTTTGACGGCTGCTGAAACTCAGCGGTTGAACATATCCTGCCACTGCTTCTCGCCGATCATGCAGTCGGTAGCCGGTACCTCGCCGGCAATTTTTTGCATCACCTCAGGCGGGCCAAGGCCACTGATCTCCATCACCAGCTTGCGGCGCACAGCAACGGCGAAATCCTCGATCTTGCGAACCGGCAGCACGAAGGATCCGGGGCCACCGATCACGCAATCGGCATAATATTTGTCAAGCCCGCTCGGAGCATCGGATGGTCTCAGCATAATCGCGAGACCGTTGATGACGATGCCCGCCCTTAAGGCCTTGTCCCGGGTGGTCATGACCGGATCGCCGGAATTGTTTGGCCCGTCCCCGGAAACGTCGATCACCTTCCTCACGCTGTCGTAGGGGCTTGAGGCTATCATTGTGGCGCCTTGGGCTATCGCAGCGGAGATCGAAGTGCGACGCTGCGTGCTGATCGGTCGCGCTTCCAGCCTATCGGCGAAATCGATTGCATCCTGCTGCGTCTCGATCAGCTGCCACTCGATCACGGAATCGGGTACAACATAGCCTGCCCATTCAAAATAGCTGATGACGATGCGGCCGGTGAGACCGCTGTTCACTGCTTCGATGAATTCCTTGTGCTTGAGCGCGTCGATATAGCCCTCACGCTGGATGCGAACTTCCTCAAAATCCATGGACCGTGAGGTATCGACAGCAAGGACAAGCTCGACATCGACCTCGCCTTCCGTGGCTTGCGCCACTGTCGAGGCGAGACCGGAGAGGCTGATGAGAACCGCGAGTGTCGTAAACATCGTCAACCAATCACTGCGTAATCCATAAAGGACTGTAACACAGCCTGGCGAGAGAATGACCCTCGACTGCCTGCGTTCCTTCAACTTTCAGTGAGAGAAAAATATGGCCTTGTCGCCGGGTTCCGACGGGTGATCAGCATCTCGACAACCGGATCGACGCGACCCGCCCGATCGTCGGCTGTGCCGCGGCACTGACTGAGCGAATTGCGGCTGCACCGCAAATGGTTGCGATCATGGCAGGCCATCTTCAAAGTACCTGGTATGCCATGCTTGCCTGCGGCAGATGTTCCGCTAGTTGGGTTCGAATGGATGTCCAGGAGAATGCAGTTCCCACTGGTTCGTTGAATACGTCCCAACAGGTGCCGCTTCACGTGCAGGACCCAGCTGCCATGGCGGAAGTCGAACGGCTTCTCACACGCCGGACACGTGACATCCGTCTCAAAGGCGAGCTTCGTCGCCTGTTTCGGGAGCGCTCCTGGTCGCGAACGGCCAAGATCGTTCGCGCCTGGATGATATGGGTAGCTTTGTTGGATGTGCTGACGCTGTCGCTCAACATGTTGATGCTTCCAGGAGCCGTCACCCTGCCGATGCTGCCAGCGAGCAGCGTCCTTCCGGCCGTCACAATGGCCGTCGCCGTTGTTTGGCAAAGGCCGCGCGCCCCCTGGCTCCAAGGGCTCTCGCTGATTGCCGGCATGTTTCTCATTCTCTTGTCGATCGCATTGGTGGGCGTGAGTGCGGGTGGCGAGTTCTACGAGCGGCACCTGAACATCATGCTTTTCGTGGCGATTACAGCCATCATCATCTTTGGCATACCATTGGCGTGGACGGCGACGATCGCCGCTTGGGCCCTCGGCCTTTATCTCGTTTTTCAGTTGCTGAACCCAAACCTTGAAATCGGGAGCGCCCTGGCTGCGACGCTGTTTTTTGCCAGTGGTATCATCGCAACGGTCGTTGCCAGACGAACCATGACGATTCTGGCCCAGAAGACATTCCTTCTTGAGCTTCGAGACCGCAGCCGTGTCGCCGAACTGGCCGACGCCAATGCCAGACTTGAGCATCTCGCAAGAACCGATCCTCTAACCGGGATCGCAAACCGGCGCTGGATGATGGAAACGCTCGATCGGCTCTGGGGCGGTGGCACCAAATGCCCTGCAGGCGCAGCCATGCTGATGTGCGATATCGATGAGTTCAAGACCCTAAATGATCGTCTCGGCCATGCTGAAGGCGATCGCTGTCTCGTCGAGGTTGCCGATATTATCCAGGACTGCGTGCGGCGCGATCGGGATCACGTGGCGCGCTACGGCGGCGAAGAATTCCTTGTCCTGCTTCCAGGTGTGGACGCGCGCGGGGCCATCGCTGTGGCTGAACAAATTCGCAAGAGCGTCGAAGCCGGCACGTTTCCCAACCCCGGATCGCACGTCTCCCGTTACGTCACCTTGAGCATTGGAGTGGCGGTACAGGCGCCAGCCGCAGAAGCGGCAACGCCCGAGCAGCTTCAGCATCGAGCCGACGCGGCGCTTTACATTGCCAAACAGGCCGGTCGCAATCGCGTGGTGCTCCACGGAGCGGCTCCATCGAGCATCTAAGCTCGCTTGTCCCGATACGGAGCGGACACTTGGCCAGTATGCCCAGTCGTAGTCTCGCCTTCGCCAGTCACTTTGGGATTTTCGAAGACAGCCACGGCCGCTCACACCGGAAACCGAGCCCCTCCGGGTGTCGGGATTAAGCCGCCGCTGTCGCCGCGTCACGGAATGAAACGAGTTTCTGGCGTCGATCATCCCATAGCACAAGCCCGACGCATTGCAGGCTTTGCCAAAGTGTAATGCGTCCGATTCCGGCAAGTTGCGGATGATCGCGCAGCACTTCGGGCAGCCTGTAATAGGGTATGCGGCTGGAGAGGTGATGGATGTGGTGAATGCCGATGTTGCCAGTCATCCATCGCAGCACCAGCGGCAAGTCGTAATGGGACGCACCGTGAAGGGCAGCTTGCGGAAACTGCCATTCGTTACCCGTCGACCAATGTGTATCCTCGAACTGATGCTGGACATAGAAGAGCCATATGCCCGCCGCACCCGACATAAGCACGATCGGCAGGTGGATCAGCAGGAATGGCCATATCCCGACAATCCACATCATCAAGCCCGCAAGTGTGACGACAGCAAGGTTTGTTCCCATCGTCGATACCCAGGGAAGCGCTCCGGAATTCATCATTCCGATCGGCAGGCGCTGCTTGAAGAGGAAGAGCCAGGCCGGGCCGATGCCGAACATCACGAGTGGGTGCCGGTAAAGGCGGTAGCCGAGCCGCCTCATGGGCGAAAGGGCGCGGTATTCTGCAACCGTCAGGGTCGTGATGTCGCCAACACCTCGCTCGTCCAGATTGCCAGCCGATGCATGATGGGCGGCATGCGCCCGGCGCCAGTAATCGTAAGGGGTCAGCGTAAGCACGCCAATCACACGCCCGGTCCAATCGTCAATGCGGCGACGAGCGAAGAACGAGCCATGGCCGCAATCGTGCTGGATCATAAACAGGCGCAGCAGGAAGGCTGCGGCCGGAAAGACTGCCGCCAGTCCGTACCAGAATCCGTAAGCAAGGGAAAAAGAGGCGACAGCCCAGCATAGTGCAAACGGAATGATAGTGACAATCAGCTCGAAGGCGCTGCGACGAACCCGCGGCTGACGGTATTTCGACAGGGTTTTCAACCAAACTGCGACGTCGTCTTCAGGACGTAAGGCAGGTGTATAGACATTTGCATTCATTAAAAGCGGTTCCTGTTCGCGCATCTTGCACCATCTGTGCGCGCATGACCTGTTTGCGTCCATAAACGCAATGGTCGGAGCGTCAGGCCTGACGAGCCTTGCGCGCGGCATAACGGCGATCGCGTTCGGCCTTGCGTGCGGCTTCGGTGGCTTCGGCGCGTGAAACCTGATCGGCAATTTCTGCCTGACGAGATTCGGCTTCTGCCTTTTCCTCGGCCGCCGCATCGGCAAGAATTCGACGGTTCTGTGCCGCCTTCAATGCTTCCCGTTCGGCCCGACGGAGTGCACGGGCCTGGGTCACCGCATCACGCGCGGCAAGTCGGGCCTGCATGGCAGGATCGGCCGATTTCGGGGCGGAGGCAAACTTTGCCAAAAGCTCTCGTTTTGC
Source organism: Rhizobium etli 8C-3 (assembly GCF_001908375.1). Classification (NCBI taxonomy): domain Bacteria; kingdom Pseudomonadati; phylum Pseudomonadota; class Alphaproteobacteria; order Hyphomicrobiales; family Rhizobiaceae; genus Rhizobium; species Rhizobium etli. The sequence continues at coordinate 1,352,996 of NZ_CP017244.1, forward strand.
ATCAGCCGCAGCATTGCGGCGCTCGGTAAAGCCATTGTCGGTGGGACGTCTCAACAGATATTCCTTTGGATCTCGTAACGTTGCATGCGTGGAAAGAATGCGCAGCCAATGGAAGCCCGGTGCCGCACTGGTATCGTGCACTCCTGAAGGAGTTCCAGAACGGAAAGAGGCCAGACACGGGCCTGGCCCCTTGAAGCTTCATGCCAGTAAATCCCCGGTCACCGGCGGCTAAAGCTCAGGCGGCCTTGAGCTGGCTGGCAGACATCTTGCCCGACTTGCTGTCGCGCTCGAGTTCAAAACCGAGCTTCTGGCCTTCGACGATCGAATTCATCCCTGCACGTTCGACAGCAGAAATGTGAACGAAAACGTCGGCGCTGCCGTCATCAGGTTGGATAAAGCCGAAACCTTTGGTGGAATTGAACCATTTAACCGTGCCGGTCGTCATAACGAAGCCTTTCTTAGCAAGATTGTTCACCGCTGTGCGATGCACAGCGCGTTTTCGACTTTTGAGAGAGGGAAGTTCGTCACGAAGCGCTGGGCGCAGCAAAAACAAATATCGGCAAACAAAGTATCGATGGCCGGACTATAGACGCTTTGATCATCACGTCAACTTCTTGTTTGGGCGCTTTAGGAATATTCTACTTTCGGTAGAACTGGACGCGCCACTCAGGTTGAGGGCACCACGCTGCTTCAGTTCTTCCGCCTGGGCAGTGGATATGCATCGTCTTCGTAAAACCTCTGCATCTGCTGCCCATCGAAGCGGGCTTCCTCAACTTCCAGAACGGAACCGCGAAGCATCGATGCGGGCATGTCCTCGATCGCAAAGCGAAGTGCTTCAGCGGCTGAATCAAACCTTTTGTACCGAAGGTGGCTCGTTCTCCTTACGGTCTTGCACGGATAAAGTCCTGCCGCAGCATTATAATCAAACGGCGCCATGGGAAGGCTCCTTACGGGCAAGCGGCGTCACGAGGTTGGCGTTTCTCGTGCGGTTTTCGAGCCGCTGCTGCCTTTCAACGGGCCTTAGTTCTCTCATTCTGAGGATCTGCCTGGCGCGTATGTCCTGTAGCTTGGCAGCATTGGAACCTTCTGGCGCTACGCGTTGGAACAGGCTCTGCGCCGTGTGGCGGGTCGTATCTATCATAAAGATATCCTTAAACATGGATGCGCGAGGCAGTAGCGTCCAGCGCAGTCATCTTCGCCAGGTGGAATTCGCAACGTCGCAGTTCCTGGATAGCCAAGCACTCGCCCGGACCGGCGAAATCAGGAAGCCCAAAGGCTGAAGACATAACAGAGAGATGGTGACGCGGACCACCCCTTTCAAGGCGCCGCCACAGCGTATCTCCGCGCCAAGCACCTTCGTGCGTGACCACCCGACCCTTCATAAAGTCAACCTTGGGGTCCACGAAGGTAGTCATTCGCTCTTGCGTGTCCGGCGTCGCTTTCGCACGCGCTGCAGACTTGATTCCTCCCCGGGTTCCACTTCTGCCGTCGAGGGCTTTGCCCCGCCTTCGGGCGCTGCGGGATCCGGATGGCTAGAGCGCTCGCGATTAAACTGCGCCCGCTCTTTTAGCAGTGCAAGATACCGCTCGCGAACTTGTGGCATGGTCAATTCACCAGTGACCCAACATTCGATCAAGGCATGAAAGGCTGGATCGGCATCAATTTCGAGACCGAGCCTGCGCGCGCGCCCAAATGCTTTATTGACAGCCAACCGACGACTTTTGATGCTCATGCAGATATCCGCTCAAATATCGAACCAAGTGCCACGATCCTTTATAGCGGGCTATGTGTCGACTCACCAACATGAGGTAGTGCCCACTAGCCCCGGCGGGTTGGCTGATAGCCACATCCGATCCCGACCAAATCTGATGCGGTTCGGTCATTTTCGCGCAGATCTGCCACCGGCGCTACGATCGCCTGGCATCGATACGGCTCGCAAGCACGTCGTCATGCTGCCCAGATGAGACGCTGGCATGAGTTGGGCGGGAAGCGCGCCTTCGGTAGGGTCATTGGTACCGGCAGGCGATTTCGGCAGAAAAGGAATTTCGAGAACCGTACACATTGATGTCGCCGCTTGTCATCGCATGAATCGCCCCGCAGTATCATCAATTCCTGCGCCCGGGCGATGGAGTCCAAACGGTTCCCGGTCCGCCGTCCGGAGCAGCCTCGACCATGACTGTCCGTTTACCTGCAGCGACCTTTCCAATGACGCCCACAGCATAACCGATCGAAAACAACGAGGCGATGACTATGGCATTGGAGAGGCGCAGGGCAATGGCAGCGTCTGATATGAACAAGACGGGGGAGACGACCAGTAAGGTAGGCATAAGGATCAGTAGAAATAGGGCTGACGCGCCTACAAAGTCCTGCGCTTGAGCTCGAGCTCGCACCTCTTCCGCTGGGAGACGCAGCGGCGGAGGAAGGGGGAGCAAGTACGTCGCTCACGGTGTCGACCCGACGATGGCAGAGGCCGTCGAGAGGGCCGGTGCAAAGGTGTTGCACACCATCTTCAGAGCTGCAGTAAGCAGCTCGCCGACGAGGTATCGACCATGTTGGGTTTGCTGGAGCAGTGGCATTAAAAAATGCGGAAGTCGCCAAACTATGTTAATTTCAACGCCGAACACCGACACGACGTTGGGCAGCGAGCCGCCTTCCGCAAGATTTTTTACCTTTAGGTACTCCTACCGAAGGATTGTGATCATGCGCAGAACATTTGCGTACCTGACGATCGCTACGTTCTTCTCGACCTCTGCCTTCGCAGATCCTGCCGCCCTAGCTGCAAACGTGAATTTCAGGGTTGGCCCCGGCACCGGATTTGACGCGATGCGTGTTATTCCTCAGGGCGAGGAAGTCGATATCAAGGAGTGTGATGCGGGAGCCTCCTGGTGCGCAGCAAGTTACTCATCAGCCTTGCTCGAAGGGCCCTGGGGCTTTGCCAGCTCGCAGTATCAAACAGGCCACAGGCAACACAGCCTATCCAGAACCGGGCGGAAACCGGGCCCGCACCACGCCGCAATCAGCAGTTTCGTCAACGGGCACCGGATCATCTTTCCATCGATCGGGCCGGGCGACAGTTCGGCAATCGGAATGAGTTGAGCCGCCATTATGGCCGGCTTCATCAGGGTTCTGGTCGTAACTTCCAGAACTTCGATCGCGGCGGCGGGTACAGCGGCGGTGGCCGCAGGTTCCATGGAGGCGGTGGTCGCGGTGGCGGAGCAGCCTTCCGCGGTGCTGGCGCGCGCGGCTGTGACGGCCGAGGACGCTGAGCGATCGAACTTACCTGGGCGCCACGGCTCGTCGAGCTGCTGTCGATCCTCGTCGCACCACAGTCGTGAATACCGGAAGAAATTATCAGTTGAGACCGCTGGGGGGCTAAGGTCCCGCTACAGCACCGCCAAAAGGGGCACCACCATGAGCCGCGAGAAGGCCCGACCGCAAACTTCCAATTTACCTGGATCTCATGAACTACCCACACACTATCGCTGCGGTCCGATCCAATTCAGGGGAAGCGATGACGGACTTTACGAGCGTCATCTCCTCTTCGACAACGTCATCGCCCCCGAAGATGCGGGAAACCGCGAGCGATACGAGGCGATCGCTCGATCGGTCAGAGATGTGCTCTCGCAGCGCTGGCAACACACGCAACAGACCTATGTCAGAGAGAACCCCAAGCGGATTTACTATCTGTCTATGGAGTTCCTGATCGGGCGATCTCTCATTAACAACATCGCCAATCTCGGTCTCGGTCCACTGGCCAAGCGGCTTTTCGATCAGGAGCACATAGATGAATTGGCCATCCTCGTCGAAGAGCCCGACGCGGGTTTGGGCAATGGCGGGCTTGGCCGGCTCGCGGCCTGCTTCCTGGACTCGATGGCGACCATGCAATTGCCGGCAATGGGCTACGGGTTGCGCTACGAGTACGGGATATTCAAGCAGACGATAGTTGACGGCTGGCAACGCGAACAGCCCGACAACTGGTTGCGCCGACCGGATCCCTGGGAAGTCGCCCGGCCGCAGGAGGCGGTCGAAATCAAGCTCGGCTGCTCCTTCGAGGTCCGCGGCGGGTATTTGCGGGTGGCTGCCGGGATGCCGTCCCGCCTGCTCGGCATACCTTACGACCGGCCGATCGCGGGCTATGGCGGCAGGACCATAAACACGCTGCGGCTTTGGGCCGCGGCAACGCCGGATAGCTTCGACTTCCAGGCCTTCAGCGCTGGCGAGTTCGTTAGCGCGCTGGCACAGAGGCTGACGGCCGAGACCGTCACGCGGGTCCTTTACCCCGATGATACGACTAGCATGGGACAGGGCCTGCGGTTCGTTCAGGAATATTTCCTGGTCGCATGTTCGCTCACCGACCTCATCCGGCGGTTTCGCTCGAATAACTCCGATTGGCATTCTCTGCCCGACAAGGTGGCGATCCAGCTCAACGACACGCATCCCAGCCTCGCAGTTGCGGAACTGATGCGTATCTTGCTCGATGACGCGAATTTGGGTTGGGATGATGCCTGGGATCTCACCAGGCGTTGTCTCGCCTACACCAACCACACCCTTTTGCCCGAGGCGCTGGAGAAATGGCCGCTGCGGTGGTTCGAATTGATGCTGCCGCGCCACTCCGAAATCATTCTGGAGATCGATCGACGGCTCAGGGACGAGATTCTGGCCCGTTTTCCCGAGGACCAAGGCCGCGTCGAGCGGGCGAGCCTGATCGAGAGGGGCGCCGATTGTCTGGTTCGCATGGCCAATCTCGCCATTGTCGGCTCGCACAGCACCAACGGAGTCGCCGAGATCCATTCGCGGCTGCTGCGCGAAACGACGGTGAAGGACCTTGCCGAGATATTCCCCGGACGGTTCAACAACAAGACGAACGGCGTGACGCCCCGGCGTTGGCTGCTCCTGTCCAATCCAGACCTTGCCCGCTGCATAAGCGACGGCATCGGCGATGGATGGATCACCAATCTCGCCGAACTTGAAAAGATGAAGCCGCTCGTCGACGACGGCGGATTTGTCGAGGCCGTCCGTGAAGCCAAACGAATGGCGAAGCAGCGCTTTGCCGAATGGCTGAAGGTAAGCGCAGGGATCATTGTCGACCCCGAGGCGATCTTCGACAGCCAGGTCAAACGCATCCATGAATACAAACGGCAATTACTGAATGCGCTGAGGATCGTCGCGCTCTACAACCGCATCCGTGAAGATCCCGGCCTCGATATGGTGCCGCGCACCTTCTTCTTCTCCGGCAAGGCGGCGCCCGCCTACCACGTGGCGAAGCTGATAATCAAATTCGTCAACAATCTCGCCGGCACGATGGACGCCGACCCGATCGTGCGCGGGCGTCTCAAGGTCGTCTTCCTGCCGGATTACTGCGTTTCGCTGGCGGAGCGTCTCATCCCCGCCAGCGACGTCTCCAACCAGATTTCGACGGCAGGATATGAAGCGAGTGGCACCAGCAACATGAAGTTCATGATGAACGGTGCGCTGACGATCGGCACGCGCGACGGAGCGACGATTGAAATGGCCGAGGCGGCAGGCGAGGAGAACTTCTTCCTGTTCGGGCTGACGGCGGACGAGGTCGCGGGGAGCCGCGGCTGGTACAGTCCGCGCTGGCACTATGACAACGAACCCGAAACCCGCGCGGTGCTGGATCTGATCCTGTCCGGGCATTTTTGCCGTTATGATCCCGATGTCGTCGATGTGCTCCGCAATATCCTTCTGACGAGCGGCGACGTCTTCAGGCACTTGGCGGACCTCACCTCGTATCTGGAAGCAGACCAGCGGCTGCAGTCTCTCTATGGCGATCGTCAAGCATGGACCCGGAAAGCGCTGCTCAACGTCGCGAATTCGGGAAGGTTCTCAAGCGACCGCACGATCGCCGAATATGCGGCCGAAATCTGGACCGCCAAACCCTGTCCCGTGCCTTGACTCGACGGGTGGGAGCGCCTCATGGTTCAACTGTGCGTTTTACAGGTTCGTGGAACGCTTCCTATTTTAACGACCACTCGGAGCGCCGACGAAGCCTGCGTCAGAGGGACCCGAGATGTCGTGTTGGTCCATAGCCGCCTGACGCGAACGCCAAACCGGTATGCAATCGTCTCCCACTCTCCAGACGCCCAGCGCTCCACGCGATGCTAATTGGCGAGCTGGCCATTCCAGACCCTCACTGCGGGTATCTCGTGATAGTAGGAGAGAACGCTTACCGTGCCCGTATTTAAGAGGAAATGCTGTCCCGCACGCGCTGGTAGTCCAATCCATCTCGCCGCAAGCACGCGCAGTACGTGCCCATGTGCGAACAGGGCAACATCGCCGTCAGCAGCCCGCGCCCGCCCCACGACCTGATCCACACGCGCAAGGACTTGCGACGGTGTCTCGCCACCCGGGCATCCATCCCGGAAAATCAACCAGCCCGGCTGTTTCGCCTCGATCTGCTTGGGCGTTAGCCCCTCGTATTCGCCGTAGTTCCACTCCATCAAGCCTGGATCGACGGCGGCTCTATCGCCGAGGCCCGCCAAGTCACAAGTCTCCCGTGCCCGCTGCAGAGGACTTACGAGAACGAGCGCGAACGTCTGTCTAGCCAGCAGCGGCCGCATTCGTTCCGCCTGCCGTCGCCCGCTGTCGGTTAAGGCGATTTCCGTTGTACCGGTGTGTTGTCCGCTCAGACTCCACTCGGTCTCACCATGCCTGATCACGAATACATTCACGTCCCGCCCTCCTCGCTTAGGAATTTCGGGGTTCCGTCCAACCTGCGCCCGGATGCGCCGCCAGTGGAACTACTCGTCGACCGCCTCACCGCGATGCGGTGGACTATCCGCCGCCTGGCACTGCCTCCATCTCATCTACGCGCCGACACTGGCCGCCCCGGTACAGCGAGCCGGTGGCAAAGGGCCCGCTGACCCATCTTTAGGTTCTCGTCGCGCCCATGCCACGCCTTCAGCGCCAGGTCCTGGAGTGCGCGCCCATATGAAAAGGCGATCTTCCACGGCTTTGGCCCAGGCAGTTTGGATCCCGAGCGCGTTGAAACGCTTGGTCAAAGTGGGGACGGTCTCATCCGCAGCTAGAATACCCCTCCCCTTTGCGACGAGCGCCGCCGCGATGCTCCCCAGATCGTGATTCATTGTGGGTCCCTACCTCCTCTGGCACGGGGAGAACATTATAGTACCTTACCCCTTCAAAAGAGAAGGTCCGCCCGTTTCACCAGCTCGTTTTACGGATGCTTTGTACCGCGCTCCTGCGCTAGCCTTGTGGCAGTTCAGCGAACCTCAACGTCAAATGAAGGAGACAATGCGCGATGGGCGGCTGAAGGCTTTCCTCCGGTCGCGGCCGATTCGGCAATCCAGGGCGGCATGTACAGATGAGCGCGCCATGAACTAGGCGACGAAGTCATTCGGCTCGGCAAGGATGACACCTAGCGGGTTCCCGCCTTTTCGGCTGAAGATCATGACCAACTTGTCCCCAACGGAAACCGATCTGCACCGCCTACTGCGCCGCGCCGGCTTCACGGGTGGATGGCTGGAGAGAGCCGGCCCAGGGCCGCGATCTCGAAAACCCTTTGGCGAAGTTGCCATTCAATGCGGTATTGTTTGATCGAGATCAATGCTTGACACGCAGCATTGCTTTACATGCAATCGGAGATTGGGACCGAACTTCGGTCAAGCCGAGGAGTGGATTTTATGCCTCAGCCCACCATCCCGACATTCGCAGATGCCTTCGCCTATTCGCTCGATGCCTGGCAGCGCTCCGTCCTGTTTCTAGACGTCATGCGAAAGCGTGGCGAACAGTACGAGGAACATACGGCGCAGACTGCGCCGCACGTTCTGAACTACGACGCCGAACTTGTCGTTGACGGCCGCAAGCTCAATCGACCGGTCAATTACGCGCTCGTCCGGATCATCCCGCCCCAAGGCATTGTGGTCGACTCACTGAAACGACCCTTCGTTGTTGTCGACCCGCGCGCCGGCCACGGACCCGGAATTGGCGGCTTCAAGGCCGACAGCGAGATCGGCGTGGCGATGAAGGCCGGCCACCCCTGCTATTTCATCGGCTTCCTTCCAGAACCCGTTCCTGGTCAGACCATCGAGGATATCGTCCGTGCCGAAGCGATCTTCATGGAAACGGTCATTGCCCGCCATCCCGAGGCCGACGGCAAGCCCTGCGCGATCGGCAACTGCCAGGCGGGCTGGGCGGTGATGATCCTGGCTTCGCTGCGTCCAGAACTGTTCGGTCCGATCATTATTGCCGGCACACCGCTTTCCTATTGGGCGGGGGTCAGGGGCCAATACCCAATGCGCTATTCGGGCGGCCTGCTCGGCGGCAGCTGGCTGACGGCGCTCACGGGCGATCTTGGTGCCGGGATATTCGATGGCGCCTGGTTGGTCCAAAATTTCGAGAACCAGAACCCCGCCAATACCCTCTGGAGCAAGCCGTACAATCTCTACTCGAAAATAGACACCGAGGCCGAGCGCTACCTCGGCTTCGAGCGTTGGTGGGGCGGCCATGTGACGCTGAATGCCGAAGAGATGCAGTTCATCGTCGATGAGCTCTTCGTCGGCAACAAGCTCGCCGCCGGCGAGATCCGCACCTCCGACGGCACCGCCATCGACCTGCGCAATATTCACGCTCCGATCGTCGTCTTCTGCTCGAAGGGCGACAACATCACACCGCCGCAGCAGGCACTCGACTGGATCCTCGACCTTTACGACAGCGTCGACGAGATTCGCGCGCACGGCCAGACCATTGTCTATGCCGTGCATGAGAAAATAGGGCACCTCGGCATCTTCGTCTCCGCCGGCGTCGCGCGCAAGGAGCACGACGAGTTCGCGTCCAACATCGATCTGATCGATGTTCTGCCGCCGGGTCTCTATGAAGCGGTGCTGGAGCCCGTGAGTGAAGTTGTTGAAGGCAGGGACTTGATCGCCGGCGAATGGGTGATGCGCTGCGAAGCCCGAACGCTGGACGATATCCGCGCTCTCGGGGGCAACGATCTCGAGGACGAGCGTAGCTTCGCCGCAGCCGCCAAGGTCTCCGATATCAATCTGGCACTTTACCGAACCTACCTGCAACCCGCGATCAGGGCCGTGGTCACACCGCCCATGGCCGAAGCGATGCGCCGCATGCATCCGCTGCGCCTGCAGTACGAAATCTTCGGCCCGAGCAATCCGTTCATGGCCTGGATTCAGGCGGCCGCCGAGCATGCCAGCCAAAACCGCAAACACGCATCCTCAGAGAACCCATTCCTGGCGCTGCAGGAAAACGTGTCGCGGCAGATCGTCGACGGGCTGGAGGCTTGGCGTCGGACGATCGAACGCCTTTCGGAGGATGCGTTCCGCACCGTCTATGGCTCGCCTGTGCTGCAGACCGCGCTCGGCATCGACAGCAAATCTGACCGCCGCCCGCGCAAGCCGGCAAAAAGCAGCCTACATGAGGCGCTGGTTGAAGCAAGGATCGCTTCGCTCAGAGCCGAGATTTCCGAGGGTGGCCTTCGAGAGGCCCTTGCCAGGGGCCTACTGTTCGTCGGAATGGCGCGCGGTGGTGCCGACGAGCGTGGCTTCGAGGCAATCCGCCGGCTGCGCCGTTCCCATCCGACGGCAAGTCAGTTGACGCTGCCGGAGTTCAAGGCGCTGCTGCGCAAGCAGTATTTCATACTCCTGGTCGACGAGGAGGCAGCCCTTTCGGCAATCCCGAACCTGCTGCCGGAGGACCTCGAGGAACGCCGCTCCGCCTTCAATTCGCTGCGGGAGGTCCTACAGGCGTCCGGAGCCGTGACCGGTGCCGCCGCCCAGCGACTGGAGCGCGTCGAGACGCTCTTTGGTCTCGGGAGTGAAACGGTGCCGTTCGTGGCGCGCAAGACCGCGCGCGAGCGCAAGACATCCTGATTGAGCTGCTAGGAGGGTCCGTAGTGTCCGAGGTAATTGCACTGACGTCAGAGCCGTCCAAGTACGACCGCCTGATTGCCGCCGCGCAGGCCGAAACGCCCGCGGTCACGATCGTTGCCCATCCCTGCGACGAAACCTCGTTGCGCGGAGCGCTTGAAGCGGCGGAAATGGGGCTCATCAAGCCGATACTCGTTGGACCGGAAGCGAAGATCCGCTATGTGGCGGCGGAGCATCGGCTCGAAATCGGTGGCATCGAGATCGTCGATGTACCGCACAGTCACGCCGCCGCGGCCAAGGCGGTTGCGCTCATTCGTGAAGGCAAGGGCGAGCTTCTGATGAAAGGGAGCCTGCATACCGATGAATTGATGCATGCGGTAGCCGCCTCCGCCACAGGTCTCAGGACCGATCGGCGGATCAGCCATGTCTTCGTCATGGATGTCCCCGGCCATGCCGACACGCTCTTCATCACGGATGCCGCCATCAACATTTTTCCGGACCTCGAAGCCAAGCGTGACATCGTGCAGAACGCAATCGACCTCTGGGTGACGATCGGTCTCGGCGAGCCGCGGGTCGCGATCGTCTCGGCGGTTGAGACGGTCACGACGAAGATCCCCTCGACAATAGAAGCGGCGGCGCTGTGCAAGATGGCCGAACGCGGCCAGATCACGGGCGGCCTCATCGATGGGCCGCTCGCCTTCGACAATGCGATCGACCCTGAGGCGGCCCGCATCAAGGGCATCAGGTCCCCGGTTGCCGGCCACGCCCAGATTATCGTTGTACCGGACCTCGAGGCCGGCAACATGCTCGCCAAGAACCTGACCTTTCTTTCCCATGCCGACGCGGCCGGTATCGTTCTAGGCGCGCGCGTGCCTATCGTGCTGACGTCGCGGGCCGATTCGGTGCGAACCCGCCTCGCTTCTTGCGCAGTCGCGGCACTCTTCGCGGCTCGGCGGCGCGCGACACAAGTAGCGGCGGTCTAACGCCATGGACGCAATCCTCGTCGTCAACGCCGGCTCATCGAGCTTGAAGTTCCAGGTCTTCGGCATCGCCGACGCCAACCTGACGCGCCAGGTGCGCGGCCAGATCGGCGGCATCGGTACGCGGCCACGACTGCAGGCAAAGAAGGCCGATGGAACGGTCCTCATTGATCGAAGCTACGCCGCGGAAGCAGTGCGCGACCTTCCAGCCGCCATTGCCGCAGCACGCGAATGGCTGCTGACACTCGACGGGTTCGAACTGCGGGCGATCGGCCACCGTGTTGTCCACGGCGGCCCTGACTACGCGCAGCCTGTGTTGATCGATACGACAGTGCTCGACCGTCTCGCCAGCTACCAGGATCTTGCGCCGCTGCACCAACCGAACAATCTGGCGCCAATCCGGCTCGCCATGGAGATCAATCCCGATGTGCCGCAGGTCGCCTGTTTCGATACGGCCTTCCACCGCGGGCACCCCGAGCATGCCGATTGCTACGCGCTACCGCGGGCGTTTTATGACCAGGGCGTGCGGCGTTACGGCTTCCATGGCCTTTCTTACGAATACGTCGCCGAGCGGCTGAGCGAGATTGCCCCCGAAGCGGCGCGCGGCAAGGTCATTGTCGCGCATCTCGGTAGTGGCGCGTCGATGTGCGCGCTGCGCGAAGGCCACAGCGTCGAGAGCACGATGGGCTTCACGGCGCTCAATGGTCTGCCGATGGGAACGCGGCCGGGCCAGCTCGATCCGGGCGTCGTGCTCTATCTGATCATCCACAAGGGCATGAGCGCGCAAGCCGTCTCGGATCTGCTTTACCACGATGCCGGGCTCAAAGGGCTTTCCGGCCTGTCAAACGACATGCGCGATCTTCTCGCGAGCGACGATCCCCATGCTCAACTTGCTATGGCCCACTTCGTATATCGATGCGTTCTCAATTCAGGAATGCTCGCAGCGGCACTGGGGGGCGTCGATGCGTTCGTATTCACGGCCGGCGTCGGCGAGAATTCCGCTCGTGTCCGCGCACGCATCGTGGAGGGCCTCGCGTGGCTCGGGGCGGAGCTCGACCCGCTGGCGAATGAGGCTGGCGCCAGTTTGATCTCCACGGCCAGGAGCCGCGTTGCCTTGCATGTCATTCCGACCGACGAGGAATTGATGATCGCGCGCCACACGCTCACGATCATCAGTGCCCCCAACGCCTGAACCCCGGAGGCAAGCCGATGTCCATTCCCACCGTCAAGACCAAGCTTCTCGAAGGTCGCAAGGGCCTGATCGTCGGCATTGCCAATGATCGATCGATCGCCTGGGGCTGCGCCAGGGCCTTTCGCGCCCTCGGAGCGGAACTTGCCGTGACCTACCTAAACGACAAGGCGAGACCCTATGTCGAGCCGCTGGCGCGCGAGCTCGAGTCGCCGATCTTCCTACCTTTGGACGTTGCTGTGCCAGGCCAGATCGAAGCGGTCTTCGAGCGCATCGGTGAGGTCTGGGGAGAGCTCGATTTCCTCGTCCACTCGATCGCTTTCTCTCCGAAAGACACGCTCGGCGGGCGCGTCACCGACGCTCCGCGCGAGGGTTTCCTGACGACGATGGAGATATCCTGCTGGTCCTTCATCCGCATGGCCCAGCTCGCCGAGCCGTTGATGAAGAATGGCGGCACGCTCTTCACCATGACCTACTACGGGTCACAGGTGGTGGTGGAAAACTACAACATCATGGGCGTCGCCAAGGCGGCGCTCGAAAGCGCCGTCCGCTACATGGCAGCCGAACTCGGCGCCAAGGGCATCCGCGTGCATGCCATATCCCCCGGAGCGCTTGCAACTCGGGCCGCCTCGGGCATCCCTGAATTCGACGCACTGCTTGAAAAGACAAAGCTGAAGGCGCCGACGCGCGAACTCGTCGACATCGATGACGTCGGTATGGCGACGGCCTTTCTCGCGCACGATGCAGCGCGACTGATTACCGGCCAGGTGCTCTACGTCGATGGTGGCTACCACATCATCGACTGATGCCGGCGGCCGACACGCTCGCCATGCAACACCCGCTGATTGCCAATGATTTCAGTGGTGATTGGCTTCATTCGATCCGGTCGATTCGCTAACTCCGCGCCGGCTTCCTTGTCATCCATCGAATATGTCGATCGACTCGGCTCGTCCCTTCAGACGAGGCAAGTCGACACGGGATCAACGAACCTTCGCACCACTTCGCGCAAAACATTGAAGAAAGCTGCCTGATTGCGCGCCTCGACGCTCTTCAAGCGCGCTCGCTGATCCAGGAGTGTGAAATCCCCTATCCCGCAAAATCAAGATCCCCGATCCGACGCGCTTCGTCGGCTACCGCCGTAACGTTCTGTCAGAACCGGCAATCCGTTACCTGACCGCACATCTTCGCCAAGGTGTGTCGCGACTTCGAGCCCGAATTGATTGAACGCGACGGCGAGGACGACCATGTTACCTGATGGTGCATTACCCTGCGAAGTTCGCCCTGTCCAAGCTGGTCAACAGCCTAAAGGGCGTATCCAGCCGACTTCTGCGCACGAGCCGGCCTCAGCCGCCAAGTTTCCGGCTGCCGTAATCGCTTTAACAGCCATTGCTGCTCGGCCTGACTGCTTGACCCGTTGAACAAACATTCACATCCTCGTCGAACGCAGGTTGACAACGTTGCCACCAACGAGTTTGTCGAACTGCTCTTTCGAAAGAGGCATGGAGAGCAAGTATCCTTGAAGGTGATCGCAGCCGAGTTCCTTTAGCGCCATGCGCTGGTCGTCGGTCTCGACGCCCTCGGCCGTGGTCTTCAGGCCCTTGGCACGCGCCAATCCGATCATTGCCTCGATGATCGCCCGCCCATCCTTTTCCCTTCCGAACCGGTCGACAAAACTCTTGTCGATCTTGATACGGTCGACACTGACGTTCTGAAGGCGTGCGAACGACGAAAACCCCGTTCCGAAATCATCGAGCGCGAAGTGGACGCCAATTGACCGAAGTGCTTCGATGTTTTTCTGGCACTGTCCGCCGCCGTCAAGCAGAGTGCCCTCGGTAATCTCGATTTCGAGCTGTTCGGGGTTGATGCCATAGTGTTTCAGCATCGACATCACCTTCAGCGCATAGCTTTCGTTTTGCAGTTCCTTTGGGGAGGCATTGACTGCGATCTTGAGCGCGGGCCAGCGCTGCGCGGCAAGGCACGTCTCCCGCAGGACAAATTCTCCAATCGCATTTATGAGGCCGCACTCTTCCGCAATCGGGATGAATATGTCCGGACCGACCCTACCACGCGTGGGATGGGACCAGCGCAGAAGCGCCTCCGCACCGCAGAGCGCACCGTTGTCCGCCGAATAGACCGGCTGGAAATGAAGCTCCAACCCTTTTCCTTCGGTTACCGCTCGCCGCAGGTCGTACTCGATCTCACGGCGCGCCTGGAGAAGATCATCCATGTGAGCACCGAAGATGGCATAGCAGTTTCGGCCGGCTCCCTTCGCGCTATAGAGCGCGATGTCGGCCTTTCTCGTTAGCTCCTGAGCGGCCGTTCCAAACTCGCCGGCCGCCACGCCAATGCTCGCCCCGATGCTGATCGAACCTCCACCCATCTCGAAGGGTCGCCTCATCGCTTCAAGCAGATGCTCACAGACGCCGACCACGTCCTCTTCGCAGACATTGTCCAGGATAACGGTGAACTCATCGCCGCCGAGGCGGGCTACAAGGCGTCCGGCGCAAACTTGAAGAAGGCGGCCAGCAACAGCCACCAGGAGTTCGTCGCCTGCGGCATGGCCGAGCGTGTCGTTCACCTGCTTGAATCGGTCGAGATCGATGAACAGCACCGCGATGGATTTTCCGGGAAGGGAAGCGGCGAGCGCCTGTGACAGGTGCCTTTGGAATTGAGAGCGGTTTACCAGCCCGGTAAGGCCGTCATGTGCGGCAAGACGCTCGAGTTCGGACCGGCTGTGTTGCAGGTGACGGCTTCGCAACAGGACTGCTCCTCCCATCGCGCTCATAGCGGCAAACACCGCAATGCCAGCCATTGCGACGGTCGGACCGACACGGCTTTCCACGGCAGCGCCCGGTGTGAACGGTCGCCAGGAAAAATATCCGAAGTCGTTTCCTGTCACCTTCTTCAATTTTGCGTAGGAACGGCCGTCCTCGTCACTGCGTGCCCATGTGAAGCGGAGGTCGTCAAACAGGTATTCCTGCGCCATGCCGGATAGAAAGTTTCCATCGAGATAGCGCACGGCGACATGAAGATATACGTGCGCCGGATCCTGTTCGATATCTCCTGAATCCGATACGATCGGCTTCACACTGACGACGGCAGGATGTCCGTTGACGAGGGCCAGATCGCTTTCACCGATGCTTAGGACCTGGTCGGAGACGCCGTTCTCGTCACCGGCGACCAACCTCCTTCGAAGCTTCTGGGCAAGCGGGATAACTATGTCATGGACCTGGCGAAAGGCTTCCTTGCGGTCGGCTTCGTCATTGGCGAAGGCATATACGGCCCGCCCCTCCGGAGTGACCACAAACGCCCGCTCGTGCTGGAAATACGTGAACATCCACTTGCCGAGGTTCATCTCCATCCAGTCTTGATCACCGGCGGAGACCTTGCGTACGGCGTCGTCCCAAACCGTCACGCTTTCCTGGTCATGGGCCACGCCCTCCTGCAGCTTCGCAACCACCATTTCCGCAAGATGCCGCTGGCGTCCGATGGCAGCTTCGTCGGTGGTTCCTGTTGCGACCGAGAGCACAATCGCAAGCGCCGCCCAGATGGATGCCGACGCGGCAGCGGGAAGTATCAGGAGAAGGAAGACCGCACGAAGCTTGGGATGTTTCATATGCCACTGCCCTATTATGAGCACATGCTTAATTCGTGAATGTTAAGTCCCACCTAAGAAAACAGACCCAAGTTTACGCGACACCTCCAAAGTGGCGGCTCGGCAACTTGCGTTAAGCAAATACATCAAAAAAGAACGATGCAGAGGTTGGATGACGTCTCGATCATCCCGTTTCTGCTCTGGCAGGATCCTCGTCGACGTTAAGACATTTCTGGCTGATGCCGTCGGCAGCGACGGCATTTCGAGCGCGGACGATTTTAATGACCTAGGCCGGCGCGTCGTTTTCATCAATAGCAGCGCCTGCATACACTTTGCGAGCCACAGCGGCCAAAATCAGCAGCGTTACCGAGGCAAGCGCGCAGCAGGCAGCAAATCCGAGCGCGAAGCCGCGTTTTGCCGTCTCGAGCCAAGGAAGCTCTGCCGATTCGCCCAATGTCCTTGCGATTTCCACTGCTCCAGCAAGCGTCGCGGAGATCGCCACGACCTGCTCCTCGTTGAAACCGCTTAAGTTCACTTGGTCCATCGTCATGCGATAGACAAGCGTTCCAAGACTGCCGAGTAAGGCGATTCCGAGCGCGCCGCCGAATTCCGCACTGGTTTCCGAAATTGCAGATGCAGACCCCGCACGTTCTGGCGGCGCGGTGCTGACGATCAGCCCCGTCGTCGTGAGGATAACCGGCACGAAACCCAGCCCGATAAGCATACTTGCCATCAGGATGCCAACGAGGCTTTCAGCGAATGCCGCAGCCGCCATGGCAGTTGTTCCGACGGCATTGACGATCAGACCCCCGATGACGGTACTGACCGGGCCAAACCGGTTGGTAAAGCGATAGGCCTGAAAAGACATACCGGCAAAGACCAGCGCCGAGGGCACCGACCACAACGCCGCTCCCAGCGGCGAAAGCCCGAGCACCAGTTGCAGAAACAGGTTCTGGAACAGGAAAATACCAAAGACGAAAAACACACCGGCGAGATTGACCACCAGCGACGCCGTAAACGATGGAATGCCAAAGAGACCAAGATCGATCAAGGGGTGAACAAGGCGCTTCTGGCGGCGCACGAACAGGATACCGACGAAAACGCCAAGAAGGATGGGAAGCAGATGGCCCGGTTTGAAACCATCGGCGGCCATATGTTTTAAGCCGTAGATGATTGGCAGAACGGTTGCGAGCGACAACAAGACACTCAGAAGATCGATCTTGCCGCCATCGTCATTTCTATACTCTGGCAGAAGATAGGGAGCTGCGATCAGCAAGGCCATCATGACCGGAATATTGATCAGGAAGACCGACCCCCAGTGGAAATATTCAAGTAACGCGCCTCCGAGAAGCGGTCCAACGAGGCCACCAAGGGCAAAGGCCGTGCCCCATATACCGATCGCCCGGTTGCGCTCGGCCTCGTCCTTAAAAAGATTGACCACCAGTGACAATGTGGAAGGAGCGATCGTGGCACCGGCGACACCGAGCAGAGCACGTGCAATGATCAGTTGTTGAGGGGTGCTGGCTGCCGCCGCAAGCGAGGACGCGACGGCGAAGGCGAAAGCACCGATGAGCAGTACCCGCCTTCGTCCTATTCGATCTCCAAGTGTGCCCATGGTCAACAAAAATCCGGAAACCATGAAGCCGTAGATATCGTTTATCCAGAGCAGTTCCGATGCAGACGGATCAAGATCTGCGACGATTGCCGGCATCGCGAGAAACAGGACTGACAAATCCATCGAGTAGATAAGGCAGGCGATCGACAGAACATAGAGGCCGATCCATTCGCGGCTACCGGCGGTGGGCTGAGGTTGTTCTGCAAGATGTTCCTGCACGGCTGCCTCCCTAGCTGTGAGTTTGCAAATCTCGTCTCCGCTCGAGACTTTGGCAACCAGCGACGATTGTCCACAGATCCAGGGAAGAGATATAAGAGGTCCGTGCGGATCGGAACGCGCGATCAAGCCAGACCCTCGCCGGCTATTGCCAGGCCCGACGGAGGACCCGGCATCACAAGGCGAGGGCAGTCGCGGCTATCCGATTTGCCTTGCTTAATCACTGAACGAGGCACCGGCAGATGGTTGTCAGGCTCTTGCAGCAGACGGGCCGGTCGTAATCGGGTGCAGAGGCCAGACTCACCGAGCGTGGGTAGCTGCGCGGCCGACCTGTCGGGTATTGCACTTGCGAAGTCCGTCAATGAGTCGAATGCATGTCTTCCTGGCGCAACTGGTCGATGGCATCCAGCGCCTCTTCGGCAGACCAGCCCGCACGAAGCGCAGCTGCGATCAGACGCACTTCAGCTTCCTGCTCAAGCTTCAAATAGAGGCCCTCAAGAGCTTCTCTTGCAGTGACGACATGTTCGTCGTGGGGTACGACATGGGGAATTCTTTCAAGCTGTGGCATGTTGATCTCCGCATAGCTGCTCTGTTGAAGCCTTGCCCGTCGCCGCGTAGACGATCGTTGCTTCTTGTCACCAAGGGCGGGAATCATCCTTGTGGATGAACTTGACACCCAAGCGATTGTTCGCGCGTCAAAATGATCTTTGCGCTGTTGCCTCAACCGTCAGCTAGGGCGCGTGCTGAAGGGGTCAACAGAAAATGTTAGCGGGATAACAACCCTCCAAGAACGCAGCAGTGGTATCACAGCCGACCGGCAGCCCTTGGCTCGCTGCGTTCGACGCTCGAGCAGATCATCGTTCAGCGCGCCAAGCCGCCGGACTTACCCATTACGCCTTGTATTGGAAAGGTTCGTGCTTCCGGCGAAGGCGGAGCGACAATCATCCGCTATCAAGGGCCGACACCCTAGAGCGCTCAGGAAGAGAGCCTTTCGTGTTCGTAAAGTTGGTCCATGCTTAACGTCGCTATTTCGGCAAACGGGGTCTGATTCCTGACGCGGCCGCCATCAAGGATCACGACTTCGTCGCAGAATGAGATCGTGCTGCGGTGATGGCTGATGACGATCGTCGCACGACGACCGGCTCTTGATTTCAAGGTCTCGACGATCGCTGCTTCAGACAATCCGTCCATGGCGTTCGTAGCCTCGTCCAGGATGAGGATTTCCGGATCACGCACGAGGGCCCTTGCCAGAGCAATGCGCTGCCGTTGACCAGCCGAAAGGCTGGCCCCCCTGTAGCCGACGATCGTCTCATACCCGTCAGGAAGCTTCTCGATGAAATCGTGCGCTTCGGCAAGCCTGGCTGCGGCCTCCGCCTCGGCCAACGAGGCATTGTGACCATAGATAATATTCTGGAGGATAGTCCCGTCAATCAGCTCAAGGTCCTGGCTTGCGAGCGCAATTTGCCTTCGCCACAGGACCGGATCAATTTGATTAAGCGGGGTGCCATCGGCCAGAATCTCTCCTTCATCGGGCTCCACAAATCGGCACAGAAGATTGACAATCGTTGTTTTTCCAGCACCCGACCGTCCGATAATGGCCGTCGAACGCCCTTGGTGAATTTCGAAAGTGGCGGCGCGCAGCACGACGGGTCGCGAGCCAGACCCCGGATATTTGAAAGTGACGCGATCAAATTTGATTCGTTGAACTGGCGCGTGAAGCTGGCCGTCGCCGGCAGGCGGCGGCGGCTTGTCAGACGAATCCAGAAGCCACTTGACCTCTTCCAAAGAGCCGCTCCAGCTTTGCACTTGGCTCCATGCCATTTGCAGTGCACGGACGTGTGGCTGCAGCCGATAGAGCAGGACCACGAAAGCCACGATAATCGGAAAGCTCACTCCCCAAAGCCAGGCGCCGACGACGACTGCCAGAAACAGACCCGAATGAAGCGTCTCGGTCAGCGGCGGCAGTGCAGCCTGGCGGGATTGAAGAACGAAACCCGCTTTTCGTACGGCATCGGAAGCGAAACCGAAGATTGCTTTTTCGCGCTGCTCCTGTCCGAAAGCACGAATGAGCCGTCCGGCATGTACGAGGTGAAGCATCCTGGCGGCGAGGTCACCGTTGAACGAAGTTACGTTGCGGCTCGGGGCTTTCAGACTGGCTGACAAAATCGCATGAATGGCCTGGATGAGAACAAGCCCCAATGCAACACACAGCGTCATCTGCCATGAAAGAAGCAGGAGAAAGGCAAGCAAAATGACGACGGCGGAGGCGGACACGATCGAAGCGAGCATAGTTTGTATCGCATCTGAAGCCCGCCAGGATTCGTTGGAGATGATATTGAGCAGTCGCCCGGGGCTTTGCTGGAGAAAAAACGGGTATCCGATCGTCAGGAGTTGCCCCGCAAGAGAGCTGCGGATCGCATGGCCGGCTTTGCCGTAGATGAAATTGGCAAGCACGGCGTTGGCGAACGCCAGCACATTTTTCAGCGTGATCAGTCCAAGGATGGCGGCGGCGATCGCGGTCAGCCTTGCGCGATCATCCAGGCCGGCACCCACTTGCTGGAAGACGGCTGAGAATCCGCCCATGCCGGAGGGATCCTTCTCGCCGCCAATGATGCCGAGCATGGGAATGATAAGGCCAATGCCAGTGCCTTCAAGGACAGCGCTGCTGAGCCCAAGTACGACGACAACCGCAATGAGGCCGATCTGTTTGTCCAGCGCCTGGCGCAATAGCCGAAAGCTCGACATGATGAATTCTAGCATGGCGGTTGTGACCTCAGCAGACGAGTTATCTGGTCGATCGGGATTGCCTCTGACAGCTCCCGTCGTATGTCGGCGACGGGACGTGCAAGCCCGGCAGCACCCCCCGCCACTATGCAAGTCCCTGAAGCGGCGGGACCATTTTGACCGGGACCGACTGGTAGTAACGCGCCAGCGCATCCGCTCGCCGGGTGGCCTCGTCTGAAAAGCGGCACAGCCACGGGGCAAGAATGGCGGAGCGAAGTCCATACCGCTCCCGCCGTCTTATGAACTGCCACTTTCCAGTTCGCGTGAGGAACTCATGGGTGAGTGCGGGACGCTGCTCATCGGCAATGAGCTGATAGAGGAAATAGAAGAAACACAAGGCTCCGTCCGCATAACTGGAAGACACCGGCGCAGCTTGCTTGGCAATTTTTCTTTCCAGCGTGAGAATGCAATCCGCCGCTCGGCGTACGGTATCCAGTGTGACATCGGCGCCGATGTCAAGAAGAGCGCCGGGGTCATCGTTAAGAGACTGCCGCTCGAGATTCTCGGCAACGATCTTCAGATGGGTTCGACGCATTTGGCGCTTGTGTCTGCTTGTGACACTGTCAGAGTGAATTCGATAGGCGACCAGGCTATCATCGATCATGGCCGCCGGGAACTCTCGTGCGATTCGCCTGAAAAGATCGAAATCCTCCGCATGCACATAACCGGCGTCATAGACCAGCATGTCTTCAGGAACGACCCTTCTGTTAAACATCACAGTCGAGTGCAAGAAGATCGTAAAGAACAGCGACAGTATATGCCAATCCCCCGACTGATAGATCGGATTTGGCTGCCCGCGCACCACGCGATTACCGAGAAGCTGATCGATGCCCGTTCCACTCATGGCGAGCTGGGGCTGCTGGGTAAAGAGTGCCACCTGGCGTGAAAAGCGCGACGGATAGGAAATGTCGTCTGCATCCATCCTGGCGATCAGATCACCCCTGGCCAAGGCGATGCCCTCATTCAAGGTCGCAACAAGTCCGCGATTTTCCCGCGAAATGATGCGCACGCGATCGTCGATCTTTCGATACTGTTGGAGAATACTCAACGATCGATCAGTCGAGCCGTCGTCAAGTGCAATCACTTCAAAGCGGCCGTAGTCCTGGCGCAGAATGCTTTCCAGCGCTGCAGCAATATAAGGTTCGCCGTTATAGACAGGCAGCACAACAGAGATCAATGGAACGGACATCGTTCAGCTCGCATGTTCGTCGGAAATGCCGCGATTGACATAGTGGCGGCGATAAGCCGAAGCATCATATTCCCGTCCCCCTGCCCCACTTTGCTTGATAGACGACGCAAGATTGGCGAAGCTTCCGGAGCGGACGTAGGGAAAGTAGCGTTTGAGCCGATTGATCGGCCTTTCGAAAGCCAGCCAAGAGATTGAAGCGACCATCAAGGTGGCTGTTGTTCCAATCACAAAACGTGAAGGACCCTGTTCTGAGACATTCACCGGAATCCAGGGCTGAGCCTTGACGATCAAAGACAGGACAATTGGATGGAAAAGATAGACGCCGTAGCTTACGCGCCCGATGGCGACAATCGGCGCGAGTTCCAAAAGCCGGCCGGAGGCGCCCCGCAGACCTGACGAACAACATCCAATCAGCAATACGAATGGTACGAGGGGACAAATCTCGCGACCGATCCACGCCAGCCATTCAAGCGCCGGCGGCATGGCGGCTGACTTCAGCCAGAGGAAAATGACGGCGACGACAGTCAAGGGGACCCAGCTTAGCCGGATCCATTGTGGCCAGACATCGGTTCTGCTTCGATGGGCTGCCAGGAGCGCGCCTGCGACGAGTGCATCCATCGAGGCTGGAGGAAGAAGGTCACGCGCGAGAGATGGTGTACCTGTCAGTGGCCAGTAGAACCGATAACCCAGCGAAAATGTGATGACGGCGATGCAAATCGGTACGATCAACCGGCGCGGAGCAAATAGGATGACCAGCGGCCAAATGATGTAAAACTGCTCCTCGATGCTTAGGCTCCAGGTGTGACACAACACCCACGGCGTCCATTCATCACGAAGGGCATACCAGAAGTTTGAGAGATATAACGCGTGCCATTTGAGGCTGCCTCGAGCGCCTTCAAGGTTGACAAGCCAGACGAAGCCTAGGACTGCGAAGTAGGGAGGAAATATGCGAAGTGCACGGCGAAGATAGAACGATTTCAGCGCATTGCTTGGCTCATATTGGGCTGCCGAGCGCGCTTCCAAGAGAAGCCGTGTTATCAAGAAGCCGCTGAGTACGAAGAACAATCGGACGCCGAGATGGCCCAATACTGATCCTTCGGCTGCCAAGAAATGGTCGTATAGCACCATTGAAACGGCAAAAGTCCGCAGACCATCCAATTGCCGGTCGCGTGCATGAAACATGGATCCCCCTCAGTCTCGTGGGCCCCTCGTCGCCGAAGCAACGCCCGGCTGCACTCCTGCAACCTGCTGCTGTTATTCCGTTGCCGATGAGGCGGATCGAAGTATCAAAGCGCGTCCCTTAAAATTCGGGGGAATCGGGCCAAACTGTGACGCCAACGCCATTATCAGACTTTAGTCTGATATGGTCTCGTGGTTGTTGCCTCCATTTCGAGTGTGTCCTGTGCAGCCATGCCCTTTGGCAGATGTCGGACGGTGCTTGCGAGCGATTCCACACGGACGGCAGATTCATGAAGGTGACGAATCAGCGGCAGGTTGCCGCAGCACCTGGTCGTCACTGGCCAGCGCAAGCGATTCTGCTCACATCTGCGAGCGACTCTATCAGGCCTCACCACCAGCAGGCCGCAAGCGGCCTTTCTGCCGGATTTACGCGGTCGCGCAGACGCACAGATAGCACTCGGTGCGGTGAACGAAAGACGTCGTCATCCAAGTTTCACGGAAGTTAACGCTGACTGTCACATTGGACTGCTAGCAGAAGCAGCGAAAGATCCATGGCCACGTAAGGCGCCAGCGGTCATCTTTTTACGTGCAAGGAGCATTTACGATGAGACTCACTGTTCTTCAATCAGCTCTGGCATCCGTCCTGGCCGCCACCGTATTTGGTGCTGGTCCGGCCCATGCCGAAAAGACCAAATTCGAGTTCTGGTATGGCCTGTCGGGCGACCTCGGAGAGCGCGTGCAAGACGCCTGCAGAAAATTCAACGACATGCAGGCTGACTATGAAATCATCTGCACTTCGCAAAACAGCTATGACACGACGCTTCAGAACACGATTGCCGCCTATCGTGCCAGGAAGCAGCCGGCGATTACCCAGATCTACGACGCCGGCACGCTCGACATGATGCTCTCCGGAGCGTTCGTACCGGCCAAGAAACTGATGGCCGACAATGGCTACACGATAGACTGGACCAATTATTTCGGCGGTATCGCCAATTATTACGCGACAGCTGCAGGGGAGTTGAATTCCTTCCCGTTCAACTCTTCAACCGCCATGTTCTACTATAATGCCGACGCCTTCCAAAAGGCCGGCATCGACTTCAAGCCGGAAACCTGGGAAGAGGTCGAGGAAGCCGCCCGCAAGCTCAAGACGGCGGGTTTCGATTGCCCGCTCGGCTTTAACTTCGATACATGGCAGATGATGGAGCAATTTTCTGCCATCCACAATCAGCCAATCGCAACCAAGGGCAACGGCTACCAGGGTCTGGACGCCGAACTGGTCTTCAACAAGACCAAATTCGTCGACCATGTGAAATTCTTCAAGAAAATGGTCGACGAGAAGCTGTTCGTCGTCAAAACCAAACAGCTCGGCATGGACATTGTCCCCGCGTTCACCTCGCAGACATGCCAGATGATTCAGACCTCGATCGCTGACCATGGCACGATTGGCAAGACGCTGCCGGAAGGCGTCAAGTGGGAGGTTGCGATGCTGCCGGTCTGGAAAGGCACGCAGCGACAGAACTCACTGGTCGGTGGCGCCTCGCTATGGGTCATGGACGGCCGTCCCGAAGGTGAGTACAAGGGCGCGGCCGCTTTCTTGAACTTCCTCGCCACGCCGGACATGGCGCAATGGTGGTCGACGGTCACTGGCTACATTCCGGTCACCAAGACCGGCTTTGAGGCCATGAAGGCCAATGGTTTTTACGACAAGGCTCCCTACAAGGGCCGCGAGCTCGCGATTGCCAGCCTTACCTACACGCCGACCTCGCAGAATACCCGCGGTATCCGCCTCGGTGGTTTCACCCAGGTCCGCAAGGAGGTCTCCACGGCGCTGGAGGCGATTTTCATGCAGAATGCCGACGTGCAAGCTGAACTCGACCAGGCCGCCGATCGAAGCAACGCCGTGCTTCGCCGATTTGAAAAAACCTATGCCGGCCAGAAGCTGAACTGAGTTTCTCGTCAGCAGGAGCCTGCCAGTCGCATATGGCAGGCTCTTGTCCCTGAAGTACTTTTGGTTTGATTGATCCATGGAAAAGCGGGCCGTTTTCAAAAACTGGTGGCTGCCAATTCTTTTCGCCCTGCCACAGATTCTTCTGATCCTTCTCTTCTTCTACTGGCCGGCGATCGCTGTGATGAAATGGGCTTTCACACTTGAGCCTCCCTTTGGCGGGATAGCGGAATTTGTCGGACTGACGAATTTTGAAGAGGTGTTCGCCGATCCATTCTATTGGAATTCCGTCGCCGTCAGCCTCATCTTCGCCCTTTGCGGGACGTGCTTCACGATCCTGGTCGGTCTCGTGCTGGCGATTGCGGTGGACCGTCGACTGCCCGGTTCTGGCCTATTCCGTTTCCTCTATATCCTTCCATATGCAATCGCCGGACCGGCAGCGGGCATGGCCTTCCGTTTCATCCTGTCGCCAGAACGCGGGCTGATGGCCTCGCTCAATGCCGCGTTCCCTGATTTCTGGAATCCGGCAAAATACGGTGCCCACGCGCTCATCCTGGTCATCATCATCTTTGCCTGGAAATGGACCGGTTACACGTTCATTTTCCTGCTGGCCGGTCTGCAATCGGTGCCGCGCTCTCTGACGGAGGCCGCCGCCATGGACGGCGCCGGACCGATCCGCCGCGCGATCGATATACAGGTTCCGCTGCTGGCGCCGACGCTGTTCTTTCTGCTCGTCATCATGATGACGGAGGGGTTCGTCGGTTCGGACACCTTCGGTATCGTACACAGCACGACTGGCGGGGGACCAAATCATGGCACGGAGGTGATGGTATTTCGCATCGTGGACGAAGCCTTCAAAGGACTGAACTACTCCGGCGCCTCTGCGCAGAGCATCGTCCTGATCGGCCTGATCATGATCTTCACGTTCATCCAATTTCGCTTCATCGAGAAGCGTGTGCACTATAAGTGAGCCCGCCATGATCCAGCGCACGCCGATCGCCGATGCACTGACTTATCTGTTGATGGTCTTGGGCTTTATCCTGCTGATTGGCCCGTTCCTCGTCATTCTGGCCGGTGCCAGTCAAACGCTGCAACAGATCAACAGCGTGCCCTTCCATTTCCTCCCCCAGGACCGCTTCCTCGAAAATGCATCGGCTGCCTGGTCGCGCGCCAATCTCGGCTCGGCCATGATCAACAGCTTCATCATGGCCTGTCTCGTCACCGTCGGCAAAGTGGCACTTTCTGCCTGCACGGCCTTCGCCATCGTGTTTTTTCGCACGCCACTCAAGCACTTCTTCTTCTGGATGGTGTTCATCACGCTGATGCTACCGCTCGAAGTTCGCGTGGTGCCGACCTATGCGGTGGCCGCGGACCTTTTCCAGCCGTTTCGATTACTGATTTCGGCACTGACCGGCATCGAGGTATCGGTCGAATGGAACCTGCTGAATTCCTATGCGGGCCTCACCCTGCCGCTGATTGCCACCGCAACAGGTACGTTCCTGTACCGACAATTCTTCATGACGCTGCCAAATGAGCTCGTCGAAGCCGCCCGTATGGACGGTTCCGGACCAGTGCGCTTTTTCGTCGACATGCTGATACCTCTTTCGCGCACCAACATGTTGGCGCTCACCACCATCATGTTCGTCTATGGCTGGAACCAGTATCTCTGGCCGCTGCTGATGATCACAGACCCAGCCTACAAGACCACCATGATGTCGCTGAGCGCCCTGCTCCCTTCGGAAAACAGCCTGCCCGACTGGAATGTCACGCTGGCCGGCTCACTCATCATTATGGCACCGCCGCTCGTCGTCGTTGCGGTGCTGCAACGGTGGTTCGTTCGTGGCTTGGTCGCTGCCGAAAAATGACCCGATGATTTTAAGAAACGAGGTTCAAATATGGCTGACATCGATATTCGCGCCGTGCACAAGTCCTATGGCAAGATCCAGACGCTGCACGGCGTCGACCTGTCTTTTGCCTCGGGCGAATTTGTCGTCATTCTCGGTCCCTCTGGCTGCGGCAAGTCGACGCTTCTACGTATGATCGCTGGACTTGAAGAGATTACCGCCGGCGAAATCGCAATTAACGGTCGCATCGTCAACAGGCTGGAACCGCGCGAACGCGGCTGCGCCATGGTGTTCCAGAACTATGCGCTTTATCCGCATATGACCGTGGCCCAAAACATCGGTTACGCGCTGAAGGTAGCCGGCGTGTCAAAGGCCGAGCGCCAAACGCGTATCGAGGAGACGGCGAAGATCGTCGGGCTTTGCGAATATCTTGCGCGCAAACCAGCAGCATTGTCCGGCGGCCAGCGTCAGCGCGTGGCGATGGCACGCGCCATTGTTCGTGAGCCGCAAGTGTTTCTCTTCGACGAGCCACTGTCGAATCTCGACGCCAAGCTGCGGGTGTCCATGCGCGCGGAAATCCGCAAACTGCACCAGCGCCTTTCAGCAACATCCATCTTCGTCACCCATGACCAGATTGAGGCGATGACGCTTGCCGACAAGCTCGTGGTAATGAATAAGGGGCATGTCGAGCAGGTCGGTCGACCGCTTGACATCTATCATCGGCCCGCAAGCATATTCGTCGCATCCTTCATCGGCTCTCCCGCGATGAATCTCGTCAATACCCGCGTCGAGGTCGAGACAGCATCGGTGCGCGTCGGCGGCGTGCAGGTTCCCATCGACCCTGCCCTTGCGGCCAGCTTGCGCGGAAGAGATGTCACGATCGGCATTCGACCAGAGCAATGTGCCGTTTCACTGGACGGCAGCGGCGTGCGCGCAACAATAGACTTCGTCGAGGAACTTGGCTCCGGTCGGGTCGCCCATGCCGAGATCGACGGCGAACCATTTGCAGCCGTCATCGGCGACCACATGAGCTTGCGTCCAGGCGATCGAGTAGGCCTGGAGTTACCCCCCTCCCACTTGCATGTCTTCGATCGCGATAGCGGTCGCCGGATTGATACGAAGATGAATCCCAGTTCCCCGCATCACGCGGCCGCGACCTCGACGCTGGCGATAGTGCACTGATTTTTCTAGAGCCTCCAGAAGGAACACCCGCATGAACGACATCATTTCCGCCGTCGGCTTTTGCAACCGGACCGGCAAGGGCGACCTCAGCGCGCTTGACACTTCGCTGCGGGAAATCGCCGAAACGGGGGCCGACGCCTGCGAAATCGGCATCTATGCCGAGGAAATCATCAGCGGCGGCCGCATCATCGAGGATCGGACGCGCCGCGTCGCCGACATTGTTCGCCAGCATCCTTTCAAGAAATTGTCGCTGCATGGCCAGATCCTATCCAACTTCATGGACCGCGAGCATTTGCAGCTGCAAAAGAAGGTCGTGCGGTCGATGCTCGAACTCTGCAACCGGCTTGGTGCAGGCATACTCGTCCATCATTCAGGCGCCGGACAGCTTGCCGACGGCGAAAATGCGGCAGATCTTGATCGAATGGAGCGCGAGGCTCTGGCCGAGATGGGCGATATCGCGAAGGGCTACGGCGTACGCATCGCACTGGAAAACATCTTCACCACAGAGAGCGGCCAGTACCGCCAGACGCCGAGCGAAGTGGCCGCTACTGTCAAGGCTATCGGCTCGGACAACGTTGTTGCACTAATCGACTTCTCGCATGCCTATATCGAATCAACATACCGCAACCTTGATTTCCTGGAAGAATTGCGCGCAATGGCGCCGGTAACCGGTCACCTGCATGTTCATGACAGCTTTGGCCTTCCCTATTCCATGACGCGCTTCTACCATCCGGCCGAGGCAACGGCCCTCGGCATCGGCGATCTCCACTTGCCGATCGGCTGGGGTGACATTCCCTGGGAGGGTATTTTCGGCGAGCTCACGTTCCTTCCGGATACGACGCTGATCATGGAAATTAACGCGGAGCGGTTCGGTGACCAGCAGCCGGCCTGCTTGGAAAAAGCACGCGGTCTGGTGGCATTGATCAACATGGCGGGGAAAGCGCAAATGCGGCAGCTGGCGTAGCTGCCGCCCTGATCAACGTGCCACCTCGACCCTCGCCACACGTGGCCTACACACGAATGATGTTTAGACGCAATGCGTTCACGACCGCCTGAGTCCTCGTCGTACATCCCAATTTCTTCATGGCATTGCCGATGTGACTGCTCACAGCATGCTCCGAAAAACCAAGAAGTTTTGCGATTTCGCTACCCTTCTTGCCGCCAGCGGTCAGCCTCAAGCAGTCCAGCTCGCTCTGGGTGAAGCCGATCGGACGATGTTTCTCGGTCAATGTAAGTTGTGAGAGCCTGTCGTATACATGCGTCGCTATAAAAAGGAGCTGGGCCAACTCGATCGTGCTGAAGGTCCGCTGCCCTGAAATAGACAGGGCGCCGCGGCCACCTGCAGCATCATGTACAGGAAAGTAAGCGCCCTTATCCATTCCATATCGTTTGAAAAGGTCGATGACGGCGGACTTCTTGCTTCCTCCCCGATCAGCATTGATGGCTTCCACATCGTAATTGAACGGACGTGTCGATCTTAGCATCCGGCGAACGACCGGACTGTCTATCAGCAGATTGTGGGAATCGTAATAATCAACCATTTCTGCCGGCCAATTGGTAATGATCTTCGTCGCACCAATTTCGACAATGTCAACCGTAGGCAATATCATGATCAAGAAAGCGCTCATGCCCAGGTCTTGCGTCAAGCTCTTCATATATTTGAAGACTTCGTAATGAGTGCGAAAGTCGTCGGCGACCTCCTCGATCTGGTTGAACACCGCTTCCAGCGTCATTTCCTTCTCCGGCTTGCTTCAAAACGCCTCGCGATCAAGGTCTCTCGGGCCTGAGGACAATGGCGGGGATGACGCCCCTGCTATTGAGCGCAGATCTGGTCGAAGTTGAAGGCACAGCAACTCCTTCTTCGCGCCGCATTACCCCACGGTCACCCTTAACAAATGGTAAACAATTCTTTCGATTTTCCATCTCGTAGAGTACAGGAAACATACCAATCGCAAGTGCCAAAACGTCGCGCCTGAACCTGTTCGCCTATCGACATCGCCAATCCACAGTCGATCATCGTTTTGTTTTTGCATATTATTTTAGAAGGCCACTCTCCAGACAGCGACGAAACGCTGTCGCGGCAATGCGGTTAACAGATCCTTTATCAATTTGGCGGATATTATCTTTAGATGGCCCATTCGGAGCTTGCGCGCATGGCCATGGCAAAAGCGGTCTCGGCTCTCCAGTCCTGAGTAGGAGGAAACAGCATGACAGGAATAGCATCCGTCTTCCGGTCTGACGCCAAGGCCGTATTGGCGGCGATGAGCAGATCGCAGGCTATTATCGAATTTGATCTTACGGGCAAAATTCTCGCTGCTAACGCGAACTTTTGTGCAGCACTCGGTTACGAGCTATCGGAGATCGTCGGTCAGCATCACCGCATGTTCGTCGATCCTGCTGAGGCCTCGTCTTCCGACTATCGGAACTTCTGGGAGAAACTCAATCGCGGCGAGTTTGACCAGCGCCAGTACAAACGCATCGGCAAGGGCGGCAAGGAAATCTGGATCGAAGCCTCCTACAACCCGATCTTTCGCGGCCGCAAGCCCTATAAGGTCGTCAAGTTTGCAACGGACATTACGGCTGAAAAACTCAAGAGTGCTGAGGATGCGGGCAAGCTTGATGCGTGTTCCCGCGCTCAAGCGATCATCGAATTCACTCCAAGCGGAGAAATCCTGACGGCAAATCAGAATTTCCTTTCCGCCCTTGGCTATCAGATCTCGGAAATCGAGGGTCGGCACCATTCGATGTTTTGTGAAAGTGCTTACACGAGCAGTGACGACTATCGACGCTTCTGGCGGCGCCTGGCTGATGGCGAATTCATTGCCGACGAATTCCTGCGCATCGGCAAAGGTGGAAAAAAGGTCTATATCCAAGCCTCCTACAATCCAATCTTCGACATGAATGGTAAAGTATTCAAGGTCGTTAAGTTCGCGACCGACGTCACCAGCCGCGTGAACAACGTCGATCAGCTCGCGGCGGCACTTCGGCAGCTCTCCGGCGGCGACCTGACACAAGACATCGCCTCCCCCTTCATTCCCACGCTGGAAAAGCTAAGAATTGACTTTAACAGCACAGTCGAAAAACTGCGTCTTGCGATGCAAACCGTAGCCGAAAACGCCAATGCAATCGCAGCCGGCGCGCAGCAGATCCGTACCGCATCGGATGACCTTGCCAAGCGAACAGAACAGCAGGCCGCTTCGGTGGAACAAACGGCCGCGGCCCTGGAGGAGATCACAACCACCGTCGCTGACTCCAGCCGGCGAGCGGACGAGGCTGGTCAGCTCGTTCGCCAGACCCGTGAGAACGCCGAGCGTTCGGGGGTGGTCGTGCGCGGGGCCATTGACGCCATGGGGAAAATCGAATCCTCGTCTGCGGAGATCTCCAACATCATCAGCGTAATCGACGAGATCGCCTTTCAAACCAACCTGCTGGCATTGAACGCCGGTGTGGAAGCCGCGCGGGCCGGTGACGCCGGCAAGGGTTTTGCAGTCGTGGCGCAAGAAGTGCGCGAACTCGCCCAACGCTCGGCGAAGGCGGCCAAGGAGATCAAGGAACTGATCACCGCTTCAGCCGCTCATGTAAGAAGCGGCGTCTCACTGGTGGGTGAAACGGGAACGGCTCTTGATGCGATGGTATCGCAGGTCCAGCAGGTCAATCGCAATGTCTCGGCGATTGTCGAGGCTGCGAAGGAGCAGGCAACCGGACTGAAGGAGATAAACACTGCAGTCAACACGATGGACCAAGGCACGCAGCAAAACGCCGCAATGGTCGAAGAATCCACAGCCGCTGCTCACAGCCTTGCGAAAGAAGCCGACGCACTGTTCAGATTGCTCGGTCAGTTCAACATCGGAACAGGAATGTCTTCGCCTCAGAAACACCCGGTGGCAATAACGTCCGCCTCGAAGCCTTTCACATCCCCAGCCCGAAGCATTGCCGCCAAATTGAGTGCAGCATTTCACGACAATGCGGCGGTTGCCAATGACGCCTGGAAAGAATTCTGACGGGTGAGCATCGCCCCTGTCAGCGAGGCGACATCCAGCGGCTTGGCTGACGTGCGAAAAATTGACCGCCTCGGCGGACGAGCGATGCCAGGAAAGGATTTCTGGCATTGGCGGTGGCAGAACCGCCAAGTCGTCTTCCCCGGCAAAGCGATCTTCTTGCGTCTCGGCGCCGCGCCGGCAACGTCACTGCGCTGCTCAATGGTCGTCGAGTGAACCCTGAGCGTAGAAATGCTTGCGGGTCGATCCTGTATAAGCGGCAAACTCGGGCGACGCCATGACATCCAAGCCTCTCGGCCGAGGCAAGTCGACATCATAGATTTCGGCGATCGAACCGGGACGTGAGCTCATGACGACCACGCGATCCGGAAAGAAAGACGCTGTATCGAAACTGGGCTATCATCCAATCGACCGAATTCTTATAGCGTCGTGCGCCATGTCCAGAGTCCTCATCATTGTCGGGCTTGCTGTCGTCGTGGTCGGTATTCTGTGGCCGTGGCTTGTTCGCATCGGCCTGGGGAGACTGCCGGGCGACATTCTTATCGAGCGCGAGAATTTCTCCATCTATATCCCTATTACCACCGGCCTGCTTTTCAGCATTTTGCTGTCCGTGATGCTCTGGCTCCTCGGTCGATAGGAAGCAATGCCAGTTGGAGCGATCGCACACAACCTACCCAAGAGTGTCGGGTTCACTCTGCGGCTTGCTACGCGCCGACGTTGATCGCCGGAAGCCTTGCACGACGCTCACGATACAGACCCCCTGCTTGCGCGTCGGGTGCGCGCGGCGCGGCTTTGTCGGCGACGCCGACGAAATAGCGTCACACTTGTTACTCCCCCTGCTCGCTTTCCGGTGCCAAATTATCTGACGAGCAACTACGACGAACCGGATGTCAGCCAGCAAGCGCGAAAATTCGCCCAAATCGAGGAGATTGAAAGCCATGACGAGGTTAACGGACGATGGTCAAAAAGGCACACAGCCGGATATGCACACGCCACCGGTCGTGTCGCCACAGGCCTGGGAGACGGCCTTGCAGCAGTTGCTTGTGAAAGAAAAGGATCTGACCCGCGCCCGTGACGCCCTGGCCGCCGAGCGCCGGCGGATGCCGTGGATGGCCGTGGAGACGGCCTATGGATTCGAGGGACCTGCGGGCAGGGAAAGCCTGCTTGACCTGTTCGACGGTCGGCGACAGTTGATCGTCTACCGCGCCTTCTTCGAGCCGGGCGTATTCGGCTGGCCCGACCACGCGTGCCGGGGCTGCTCCATGGTGGCCGATCAAGTCGCCCATGTCGCGCACCTGAACGCGCGTGATACCACTCTCGTCTTCGCCTCGCGTGCGCCTCAGTCCGACATCGCGCGCCTGAAGGCGCGGATGGGCTGGGAGATGCCGTGGTATACTCTCACCGACAGCTTCGACGCCGACTTCGGCGTGGACGAGTGGCATGGCACGAACGTGTTCTACCGTGACGGCGACCGCGTATTCCGCACCTATTTCGTCAATAACCGCGGCGACGAGCAAATGGGGAGCACGTGGAACTACCTCGACATCACTCCTTTGGGCCGGCAGGAGGTCTGGGAAGACTCGCCCGAGGGCTATCCGAAAACCCCGACGTACAAGTGGTGGAACTGGCATGACAGCTACGTTGCAAACGCAATGCCCGACGAGAAATGGGTCGAGGTTTCAAACGCTGGAGAGGCGGCGTTCCGGAATCAACCCGCGAGCGCAAAGCCCTGAGCCATGGTCCAGATAGTGGAGAAGTGAGGAATAGGTCGCGCAGAATATGGTGTCTGCGCATAGGCGCCAGCGGACCCGCGCAGGCATCCGATACGATCTTGCGAGGGCTGGCATTGTGCCTGCCCTCGTCGAGGTCACCGCATTCCAAAGGGCCATCGAAACAGCAGTGCGACGACAATGTGCCGGGCCCTTGCGGCCCGCACATTGTGCCATGTTACAATTCAGCTTTCGGCTCGATCGGCTCCCAGATGCTTATCTTGCGCGTCTCTGGCATCAAGAAAAGGGCAAGCAGGAAGCATACGGCAGGAACCGCGATCGGGTATATCAGCGCGTAGCCGATGCTGCCAGTGGCCGCGAACGCCGCTGAGGTAATGAACGGCACCAATCCGCCACCCCAACCATTGCCGATGTGATACGGCACCGATACAGACGTGTACCGGATCCTACCGGGGAAATATTCAGCAAGGAACGCACCAACCGGGCCATATACCATCCCGACGTAGCAAACCAGGATGAAGATGATGAAGATCGCGGCTGGATAATTGATGTTGCCAGGCTGCGTGACTGATCCCAGCCACAAGTACAGCGGATAATACGTGGTCGCGGCGAGCAACATTCCTCCCAGGATCACTGGCTTGCGGCCGATAATGTCTGACAGCCATCCAAAGAAGATCAGGCTCGGCGTTGCAATGAGCAGCGCAGCTCCAACGATGTAGGACGAAGTCAATGAGTCTACCTTGGAAACTTGCTGCAGGAAGTACAATGCCCAGAACTGACCGCTATACCAGACCACTCCCTGCCCGATCAGCACGATGGTGGCGATCCCGACATATTGGATGTTGGAGCTAAGGAAGGCTTCCTTCCATGGATTTCTGGTCGTCTGCCCCTTAGCCTTGATCTCCTCAAAGATCGGTGTCTCCTGGAGCTGAAGACGGATGTAGATTGCAATGGCAACCAGCAGGAAGGAGACCAAAAACGGAATGCGCCACGCCCATTCGTCGAAGACTTCGTTTCCGAAATAGGTGCGCGTCGCGATGATCACGGCCAGCGATACGACGATTCCGAGTGTCGGAGAGGTCTGAAGCCACCCGGTGTAATAGCCACGGCGTTCGTCGGGGACATGCTCGGCGACATAGGTGATAGCGCCACCGTACTCGCCACCCAAGCACAAGCCTTGGATCATCCGTAAGCCGAAGAGAAGAAAGGCAGCGGTTAGTCCGATCGACGCGTAGGTCGGCATCAAGCCGATCGCACCTGTGCCCAACCCCATGCCGCTGAGCGTAATGAGAAATGTATATTTGCGGCCGACCCGATCACCCATCCAGCCGAAAAGGAACGCCCCCAGTGGACGGATCAGGAATCCTGCGGTGAAGAGCGCAATCGTACTCAGCAGCGCTGCGACTGGATGGGATTGCTCAAAGAACTTCACCGAAAGAACCGCGGCCAAGCTTCCGAAGATATAGAAGTCATACCATTCGATTATGTTTCCTACCGACGCGGCAATGATCACGCGGCGGAAATCCCTTGGAACCTGTGTGGGCATGTTTCTTCCTCCCGTTTAACATCGCCCTCCAACTTCTTGTAATTTAGCACGAAAGCATCCCGATCCCAACGGGAGCCCACTCTCCATGGTTGGGGGACGCCGACAATCAGCCGGTCGACAGTGACGGCAAACAACACGCCACCACGACCGACACGCACGCTCGCCTGGGATGCCGGTCGGACGTTTACATTTTGGCTGCTTGAACGCTGAGACGTGCCTTAGCGTTCGGTCGAGCCGACTACATTGTGCGCGATCCAAAAGGTCTCAGCTATCCTTGTCCGCTGACAGATTTCATCAACTCCGCCTGCTCGATCAACTCGCAAGCGCGCCGGATTTTCTCGCGACCCAGGTGGCGACATAGTCCATAAGGGCTGGCGATAGGCAGTCATAGGGCTCCAATCCAAGCTCCCGCAAGCGGGCCCGTATTCCGTCCATTTGACTGGGATCGATACCCGCTTCGATAATGGAGGAAACAAAGGCTGCAAATTCCGGTGGAGCCCAGCCCTGTTCCTGGAACCGCTCGGGGTGAACGAAGTCCAGCCCCTGGAACGCATGCTCTCGTTCGACCGGTCCGTACATGTGCACGCCGCATTGCTGGCAAGCGTGACGTTGGATCAGTGCGGTCGGATCGACCACCTGCAGCTTGTCGCCGTTCTCGAGCACAGTCACCTTGTCGTGTGGGACGACCGCGACCATGGAGAAAGCAGTACCTTCCGGCTTCCAGCATTTGGTGCAGCCGCAAACGTGGTTGTGGGCGACCTGCCCCTCTATCCTGATCTTGACCGGCCGGTCCGTGCAGGCACAAACTAGCGTGCCACCGGCAAAGCCGGGGTCGGCCGGTTTTAATCCCTGGTCGACCGCCGGATGAATATGAACTGCACTTTCCATTGCATGTTTCCTCCCCTGTTGCACCGAAGCCCGTCCGGCGCCCCGGATATAGGCCTACTTCGATTTTCGTCTCACTGCTCTGCGGATAAGTCGGAATACAGGGTTTCGAAGCCCCTGTTGATGTCTACGAGCGGCATCGTATGGGTGATCCTCGGATCGATCTCTATCCTGCCTTCCATGTACCATTTGCTTCCGTGTATAGGTCGGCGATCGTCGGTGCGGCCGCATGCGCCGCCAAAGGCGGTGCCCGTCCAGCTGCAGTCGGTCACCAGCTGGAACGGCCGGGTTGCCCCAGCCGCAATGGCTGGCTCCCTGCGCCCGGCCCGCGGGTGTTGCCGGTGCACTCGAAGGTCTAGTCGGCGCCACCGATCTGGTCGGCGCCGCACTTCGTCATGTTGACGAAGTGCGGCACGCTGGCGCACTCGACCTCTTTAATGCCCTTCTAACACTCACTCCCTGATCGCATTGCTGCCGCGCACCATGACCCATACAGGTGGGACTAGGCCGAACGACCGCATGACGCGTCGCCGACGATCGCGGCGCGCAGTTATTCGTAGATGTCGTCTCGGTTGCGGGAGACGTTCTTGTTTTCACCGAACGCCTGGCATGACGTTTCCTTGCCGCCATTGACATCGAGAGCATGGATCGTATTGGGGAACACGGATGGATACACATCACATCACCGATTGCCCGACCGCGGGAGACCCCAAGGCCAACGCAAGCGTCCAATTTGTTGTCTGTGATGGGACGTTCGCTTCCGTCAGGGTGTCATGGTTCGCCAGGTGGGCAGGAGGCACCATCGTTGCCTGTCCTCGTGCCTACGAGACTCTGCCGCTCCCATTCGGCAAGGCCTTGAAGCCGGAAACCATAATATACGATAAGCCTTTCAAATGGCCTAAGCAATCATAAATAAACTTCGCAACACAGAGCAACAGAGGGAAATGTTGCTCTGCAATATTTCCTCGAATGTTAACCCGTGTAAACGGCTTTTATTGCGATGCCGCAGGCCGGGCAAGCAAATTGCAAAGTCAGCCGGCGTCCGGAAACGTCCTCCCGAAATCCGAAACCAGTTCGTCCAGCGCCTTTACGTCGCGGGCCTG
Source organism: Rhizobium etli 8C-3 (assembly GCF_001908375.1). NCBI lineage: Bacteria > Pseudomonadati > Pseudomonadota > Alphaproteobacteria > Hyphomicrobiales > Rhizobiaceae > Rhizobium > Rhizobium etli. The sequence goes on from NZ_CP017244.1 coordinate 1,389,836, forward strand.
GCGCGGGACATCGACATCGAAGATGCCTCGCACATGGGCCGGCCGCGGTGACAGCACGATGACACGATCTGCCAACAGAAGCGCTTCTCGAAGATTATGCGTCACCATCAAGGCAGTAGTGGGCCTCACCGACCACACCGTCATCAAAAGACGCCGCAATTTGTCAGCCGTCCGTTCGTCGAGCGAGGCGAAAGGCTCGTCCAGCAAAAGGATCGCAGGTTCTGTCGCAAAGGCACGCGCCAGGGCAGCGCGACGCGCAAGGCCGAGCGAAAGTTCTGAAGGATAGAGCGACCGCATAGAGGATAAGCCCAGAATGTCGAACAGCCCATCCAAGTCCATGTCCCGCGTGCCTGGAGGCAGCGCGAGGCGGACATTCTGCTCGACGGTTCGCCAAGGCAAAAGCACGGGCTCCTGGAATACCGCAGCGATGCGATTGGAACCGCCCTTGGGCAACTGATAGCTGCCGTAAAACGCCTGATCGAGCCCCAGCAGAATGCGCAAGGTCGTGGTTTTGCCGCAGCCGGACGGCCCCAGCAAACAGGCAAACTCCCCCTGCCGCACCTCGAAGGAAAGTCCGCGCAGGGCATCAATGGTCACGCCTTCGGCCGACAGGAACGTCTTCTCGGCGATATCGACCTTAAGCGGGGCGGCGGCGCCAGCGTGTTGCATGTCGTTCAAATGGTTGCACCAGAAGGAGTTCGATCAATAGCATAATGGCAACGAAAGCCAGCGAATAGGCAAGGATGGCGGCGACATCGAAGATCTGGAAGTGCAAATAGATCTGGAAGCCCACCCCATTTGAACGGCCCAGCAACTCGACAACCAGCACGATCTTCCAGATCAGCGCGATACCGGATCGCGATGCGGCCGCAAAATAAGGCTGCAGCTGCGGCATCAGAATATGGCGGATCCTGTCGAGCCGGCTGAGGCGATAGACTTTTGCCATTTCGGCGTAACGCGGATCGAGCGCCCGCGCGCCCTCACGCATGGTAACAACGACGTTGGGTATCTTATTGATCGCCACAGCGCTGATCGCGGCCGCTTCCGTCAGGCCAAACCAGATGTAGGCAAGAACGATGACGACCAATGCCGGAAGATTGAGAAAAAGGATAAGCCACGGATTGAAGAAAGAATCCACTCGCCGGTGCACGCCGAGCAAGACACCGATGACGGATCCCACCAGCATAGCAACAACATAGGCGGCAGCGACCCGGGACAGCGTCATGGCGAGATGATAGGCGAGATCGCCGCTTGCCGCCTCCTTGATCAGCACACGCCAGACGTCGATCGGCGGCGGAAACGCCCGGCTCGGCCAGATTCCCGCCACGAGGTTCCAGAGCAGGCATAATCCGAGAAGGGATACCAAAGCCGTTGCCGCCGGCAGAAGACCATGAGAAAAGGCACCCGCCAATCGGCCCTCAACTGGCGCGCTTTCCCGTTCGGGTCCTGCTGTCATGTCTTTAAGGCCCAGAACGTTCCCGGAGCCATCTGGGGCGCCCCACCGACAAGCTTCTCCCCACCCAATTCGGCCAGAATTGCGTATAGCTTGGCGGCATCTTTCTCCTCCTCTGCGATCGGCCTGTCCGGAATGCCCTGGCGGTAGCGATCGCGAAGTACCTCGAGTTCCCTGCCCTCGGCTCGCACGATCGGCGCCAGCCGCTGCCATTCTGCGTCAGACTGTGCCAGGAGCTTCTTGGCCGCGCCACTTGCCTGCAGAAAGCCCATTGTGACGTTCGGGTTTTCGTTCGCCCATTTGTCATGAAAAACATAACCGAGCGCCGAAACCGGGCCCGATGCGCCGAGCGCCTTAGCGGCATCGTCGGCACCCACAAGGCGGCGGAAACCGTTTGCCTCCAGGCGGGCACAGAAATGCCAGAAGTTCAACACAGCATCGAGTTCACCAGAAACGGCCTTTTCCGACAGCAGCGGCGGTGCACCGAAAACGATCTCGCTTTCTCTGGTCAGGTCCATCTTGTGATCACGCCGGGCCAGGCCCTGGATCAGGAGCCAGCTCTTGTCGAGCGACCCGCCGGTCACCCCGATTTTCTTTCCTGCAAGGTCCGGAATGGCGCGAATGGACGCATCGTCCTTGACCATGATGGCGCCAACCGCCGTCGAGTAAGGTGCGAGCGTCAGATCCGCACCCTGCGAACGCTGGCGCGAAACCCACAGCCAATCGGAAACGATGATGTCGAGATCGCCTGCCAACATGGCGACGTTGCTGGCGTCTTCTCCCGCGAAATATACGATCTCCACATCGATCCCGTTGGCCAAGTCAAACTTGTGGTGCTTGATGGTGTCGAGTTCCCAATTCACTGTCCCGAACTTCAAGATTCCGACCCGGATCTTCGGCGCGGACGGTGTGGCCAAGACATGGAAGCTCAAAAGATCTGTCGCAGCCAGAACGGCTGCTCCGCAAAGCGCGCGCCTCGATATGTTCATGATGACACCTCCCGGCGAAATGGTTGCAGCAGCGTCATATTTCCAGGCACATGCTGGAAAAGACGGATCTCAACTGATGAACTTCTGTGACGGACGGCTTTCCGACCACTTTGCGATCACTGCCGGCGCCAAGATCGATGCACTGGGCGAACAAGCCACGGCATTCAGAATGCAGGTTTTCGGTGCGGCAACTGATCGGATCGGCCGACGTGCACACCGTGAGGACGAGATCGACGAAGTTCAATTGAGCACCTCTCACTGCACGAATGCGCATGCAAAAACCCCCGTCCGGATGCTTTGCATACCGTCCGGTTGCCGGCTTTCCCAAGGTGCCCGATGGAGAGCCTGTCTATAGGATACGCGTGCCACAAAGAAGCGTCAATCATTCGGCGAAGACCGCACCGCCTTGTGCGTTGCATGGGCGGGCGATGGCAAGGTCATGTCACGCATCATGGCAAGCCCGCGTTCGGATTATCGATCGTCATGTTCGGCAGGCCGGCAAAGGAGGTGAACGGGACGAGCGCGGTCACGCGCAGCTTAAGCGACGGCGGCAAACCTATTCACATGCAATGGCGATGCGGCCGCAAAGAAAGCCGGCGCCGGGATTCTGGAGATACCAGCCGATCGCAATTGGTGGTAGCCGCGAATTTCATTGCCGCGATCCACAAGGCAATATCGGCCTTTCGGAATCTGCTGGCCGAAAAAGCGATCGTCGAGAAACAATTTCGCCGCAAACAGCCACGCACCCGCGCTGAAAGGATGATTTGATGCCGCGACGGCTTCGTTATTCGACAGGACAAGCCGCGCCGGTTTCCACCCAGGCCCTGATAAGCTCGCCGAACTCTGCCTGCGTGCCCGGCACGGGCTCGCGGCCCTCGCCTGGGCTCCAGCCCCATCCGACGAGGCCGTCATGCGCCATGTGCTCGGCGATCTCATTCAGGTCCTTGCCGCCGTTCCGCGCCGGGTCCTTTAACTGCTGACAGATTTCGCCGAGTGATTTGCCGACCCAGGCCATCTCGATCGGCGCCAGGTGCCAGGCCGCATTGCCGGGTATGCTCCGCAGCGTCGGCGACTGCCCGACGACGGTTGCGTTTTCGGCGCCGTGACAGGTGTTGCACATCATGCCGGGAACACCCATGCCGGCCTCGCCGCGCGTGACCGGCGGCTCATGCGGCTGCATGCTCATGCGCTGCAGTGGCCGGTCCGTTGCCGGGTGACAGTTGAGACAGCGCGGATGCTCGATGACCTTGCCCGCTTCCTCAAACAAAGCCACCGATCGGGCCTTTTCATCGGCAATCGATGAGAAGGAAGCAGCCGGTTTCAAGGATGGCTTATCCGCGGCAGGCGCGCCTTGCGCGAGCGCCATGAAGGATGCCGGCAGGGCCGCTAGGAGCGAGATGCCGCCTGCGGTGCAGGCGAGAACTAATCTGCTTTTCATCGTGATCTCCCTCAGCTCGTCGCGACGCTGACGATCGGCAGGCTGCGCACCGGACTCCCCGTCAACCGCCGCCAGGCGTTGGCAACAGCGGGGCCGACAGGCGGAACTCCCGGCTCTCCGACACCCGTCGGGGCTTCAGCAGATTTGATCACCGCCACTTCTACATCCGGCATCTCGTTGATCCTGATCGAGCGATAGTCATGGAAGTTCGACTGTACGATGGCGCCGCCCTTTCCAAGCGTCACAGCGTCAAAGAGGACGGCCCCGAGACCATAGCCGATACCGCCTTCCATCTGCGCCTTAACGACATTGGGATTGATTGCGACACCGCAATCGACTGCACACCAAACCTTGTGCACACGCGGTGTACCATCGCTGCCGACGGAGATTTCGACGATCTGGCCAACATAGGTTCCAAAGCTCTTGACGACGGCAACGCCGCGCTGCCGCCCCTCGGCAGTCTTCGCGCCCCAATCGGCGATCTCGGCCGCCCTCTTCAAGACGTCGGCGTAACGCGGATCTTCCGTCAATAGCGCGAGACGGCCCTCGACGGGGTCCTTGCCGATCTTTTGGAAAAGCTCATCGAGGAAAGTCTCGACCGCAAAACCTGTATGGGTATGGCCGACCGACCGCCACCAGAGCGGCGGCACGGCGAGCTTCACGTTGTGCGACCTCACCCGCAGGTTCGCCACGTTGTAGGGGAGGTTGGACGCACCCTCGACGGAGGTCTCGTCGAGATCGGCCTTGCCCAGGATCGACTGGCCGACGATCGTCTGGTCCCAGGCCACGATCTGGCCGCTCTTGTCGATCGCACCGCGCATTCTGTGGAGATACATCGGCCGGTAATAGCCGCCGCGGATATCGTCCTCGCGCGTCCACATGTGCTTGACCGGGCGTGACTGGTCCGTTGCCGCAAAGACGGCGGCCGCCTCCTGCATATAGGGCGAGCCGAACTGTGCCCGGCGCCCGAAACTGCCGCCCGTTATCTGGGTATTGATCCTGACCTTCGACGGGTCCAGACCGACGGTCTTTGCAGCCACGGTCTTGTCCATGCCTGGAAATTGCGCCCCGGTATAGACGTCGAGGCTGCCGTCTGGCGCCTTGATGAACACCGCGTCAAGCGGCTCCATCGGCGCGTGGGCAAGGAACGGAAAGACAAGCTCCGCTTCCAGCGTTTCAAGTCCTTCGCCGGCAAAGGCCCTGTCGACGTCGCCCTTGCTGGCGGCGCTCAAGCCATTCTCCCTGGCCATCTTGGCGTAATCGGCGGCGAGCTCTTCGCTGGAACGCGTCTCGGCGGCGGAAAGGTCCCAGTCGACCTTCAGCAGCGAACGTCCCTTAAGGGCTGCGTAGGTGTTTTCGGCATAGACGGCCACGCCTTGAGGCATCTGTTTCACGTCGATGACGCCCGTCACCTTGCGCGCTTCGCTGGCGTCAAAGGATTTGACGGTCGCGCCGAAGTGATCGGGATGGGCAACGACGGCGACCAGAAGATTGTCAGGAATGACGTCCAGCGTAAAGATCGCGGTGCCGTTGGTCTTGGAAACAGTGTCGAGCTTCGGCAGTTCCTGGCCGATCAGCACGAACTTCTCCGGGTCCTTGAGGCTCACCTCAGCCGGTGGCGTCATTGCAGCCGCCTTCGAGGCAAGAGCCCCGAAGCCGCTCTCCTTGCCCGTGGCCGAATGGCGGATGCGGCCCTTTTCGACGGTAATTTCACCTGCCGCAACCTTCCATTCATCCGCCGCCGCCGCAACCAGCATGGCGCGGGCCGTGGCGCCTGCCTTGCGCAACTGCTCGTAGGAATTGGCAATCGACGATGAGCCGCCGGTGCCCTGCACCCCGAAAGCGAGGTTCGCGAAGACCTTGTCGTCCGCCGGCGAGTGCACCGCGCGCATCTGCCCCCAATCTGCATCGAGTTCTTCCGCGACCAATGTCGCAAGGCCGGTAAACGGTCCCTGGCCGAACTCGATATGCTTGGAGAGGATCGTCACCGTGTCGTCGGTACCGATCCTGACGAAGGTGTTGAGCGTCGCAAGCGCATCTTCGCCGCCGGCCTGAACACCGCTCACGGCCGCAAGGGCAGGCATCCCCGGCGCCAGCGCAAAACCGATGACCAGACCGCTGCCGGCAAGAAACGCCCGGCGCGTCGTGGAAATATGCTGCACTGTCATGGCTCAACCCTCCATCGCAGCGGCGGCATTGTGGATTGCCTGACGGATCCGGTGATAGGTGGCGCATCGACAGATATTGCCGGCCATCGCACCGTCGATATCTTCGTCGGTCGGCTTTGGAATGTTCTGCAGAAGGGAGACAGCCGACATGATCTGGCCGGATTGACAATATCCGCATTGCGGGACATCGATGGCAACCCAGGCCGCCCTTACGACCTCGGCCTCCTTGCCCTCCACGCCTTCGATGGTGAAGATTTCCGAGCCCTCGGCAGCCGAGATCGGCGTGATGCAGGAACGGCGCGTGAAGCCGTCCATATGAACGGTACAGGCCCCACATTGCGCCACGCCGCAGCCGTATTTCGTTCCGGTGAGTTTCTCGAAATCGCGGATGAACCACAGCAGCGGCGTGTCCGGGTCACCGTCGAATGTCTTCGTCTGCCCGTTGAGCGTAAAAGTAACCATGGCCGAACCTCCTGGTTTGCTTGAGCCAGAAGGGCTCCAGCAAGCATCGCAGCGTCTTTACGGTGCCCAAATTACGGCAGAGTCTGCCCGTTGGCCATGGTCGCACCGGTAACACCTCCGTTACCCGGAGGCGGCTCCGTTTAGGAAAACCGGGCATCCGGCAGTCAACCCGTGCGCCAGCCAGTGAAATGCAACCTCGGTCCCCTGCTCTCGATCTTTGTCTCGAAACGGCGCCGATCAAAGGATGCCCGGCCTGGCTCCGAGGGTCCATTGGGCGCCTGACAGACGTTCATGGAGAAGCTCACGCGATTTGAACTAGAAAGCAAAACAGAGCTGCGGATCATGCAGTCGCTGTCAGTTCTTCTACTCGCTTGAGGTCGAGAACCGCCTTGATCGGAAGGTGGTCGGAGGCGACGCGGGCAAGCGGCGTATCATGCGCCTCGACATTCGTCAGCACACCTTTGCGGTTCGACATGATACGATCGAGCGCCAAGATCGGCAGGCGCGCCGGAAAGCTTGCGACGGCGGGGGGCTGGGCCTCAAAAGCGGATTGAAGCGTGTTGAGCGAGGAACGGTCGCCGAGCCGCCATTCGTTGAGGTCGCCAAGCAGAACGGTCGTCGCTTCGCTTCGATCGGCCATCAGCTCGACCAGCATCTGCGCCTGGCGCGCCCGCGAATGGCGCAGAAGCCCGAAATGGGCAGCGATGATGCGGAGCTCACCGCCATTTTCCAGTTCGAGTTCCGCAACAAGCGCCCCGCGCGGTTCGAGCCCCGGCAATTTGATCTGGTGCACGTCGCGCACCAGCCCCTTCTTGAAGAGCACGACATTGCCGTGCCAGCCGTGTGCCTTCGACATGCCCGAAACCGGAACCGGAATAAGCCCCGTCTCGCGCTCCAGGCGCGTCAGATCAAGGATCCCGGTTCGCTCCCCGAAGCGCGTATCGGCCTCCTGCAGGGCGATCACGTCGGCGCCGATTTCGTGGATAACCCGGCTCGTCCGCTCGGGATCGCAGCGCCTGTCGGCGCCGACGCATTTATGGACGTTATATGAAGCGATCAACGTACCTTCGGCCCGCGGCTTTGCCGCAGCCAGCACGGCCTCCAGCCGTTTTTTCCGGTTGCGGATCGAGGCGAGAATGCTGGCGGGGAGGTTGTCCTTTTTGGCATGCATCGAAGTCAACACGGGCTCCGTTGGTCGAAAACGGCTCGGGTTCGGAGTATAGGCCCACGGGTAAAACTTGCCATGCTTCTGTCTCAGAAAATCAAAGATAAGGCGAACCCAGCCACAGGATCTTTTCAACAAGCCGCACCAGGAAAGGCCGCGACCGCAGGCTCTCCAGCGTCACCGGGGCTGCAGATTTCAGCATCTGATCGATATGCTCGTCGATCTCCGCCGCAAATCCCTCGTTTAGCACTTCAAGATCCACCTCGAAATTCAGCCTGAGCGAACGCGGATCAAGATTGGACGAACCGACATAGGTCCAGACGCCATCGACCGTCAGCAGTTTCGAGTGGCTGAAGCTCCCGGTCGAACGCCAGATGCGGCAGTAATTCTTGAGGATTTGGTCGAACTGCGCCGTCATCGCCCGGTCGACGAGGACAAGGTTGTTGACTGCCGGGACGATGATATCGACCTCGACGCCACGCCGTGCGGCTGTCGTCAGCGCGCTGATCAGCTCACGATCCGGCAGGAAATAGGGTGACATGATGCGGATCGATTGCCGCGCAACGGAAAAGGCGCCCATCAGCATCTTGTGATTGGTCTCGACGCTGCGGTCCGGTCCGGACGCGACGACGCGCATGATGACAGGATCGCCGGGCTGGCGTTCAGGCGCTTCGATACGCCACGCCTCTGCGTTCAGAACCTCGCCTGTCGTGAAGCGCCAGTCCTCGGCTGCGACATCAAAGAGATCGGCAACAACAGAACCGGTGACCGAGAAATGGGTATCGCGCGCAAAATCATCGCCCGTCATCGCCTGGCTGAAGCCCTGGCGTATGTTCATGCCGCCCGTCAGTGCCACACGCCCGTCGACGACGATGATTTTCCGGTGCGTGCGCAGATTTGCATAGGGGAGCCGCAGGCCCATGATGACATTGCCGTTGAAGACTGAAACCGTCAACCCGCCGTCGGCGAGATAGCCAAGGATACTGGGCACCGAGTATCGGGCCCCGACGGCATCGATTAGCACGCGCACCTCGACGCCGCGCTTTGCCGCCGCAATCAGCGCGTCGGCGATGCGCAGGCCGATCGTGTCGCGATCGAAAATATATGTCTCAAGCAGGACGCTTCGCTCGGCCCCGTCGATCGCGGCCTTCATGGCTGTGTAGGCATCATCGCCGGTTTCCAGCATGTCGATCGAATTGCCGGTCGTCAGCGGATAGCGGGCGACGCGATCTCCAAGCGTTTGCAAGGCTGCAAAGCGCCGCCCGTAATTGCTGATGATCGTCTCCGGCTCCGCATCGAAACTTTCAAGCTCATCGAGGTCGGCTGCCGGCAGCAAGGCATCGCGCCGCAGACTCAAGGATTTGCGACGGATGCGGTTGATCCCGGCGATGGCGTAAAGCACCGCGCCGATGATTGGAGACAGGATGATGACGCCGACCCAGCCGATTGCGGCGCGTACCTCTTCCTTCGTCATAGCCGCATGGATTGCCGCGGCGGTCCCCATGCCAAGAGATATGACGAAAAGGAAATGCGGCCAATAGGTCGATATGAGATAAAACATTGCAGAAAGATATAGCTTGAAAGCGGCGGCCTTCAATTCGCCACCGCTCCCTCAGGACGCGAAAATTTCCAGGCTGCTATTTTATCAGCCGAGGATCGATCGCAAACACCACAGAACCAGCTGCAAGTTTACCATCCCCCGGCTGAACAAGGTGGCTCCCCAGGCGATCAAAGATTACCGCACCGTCGAAGGCCGGCACGGCGAGCGGGGTGTCGGCCAAGTTGGCCCGAAGCTCCAGCTTGCTGGTACCAAAGGTCCAGTCGATTGCCAGCGCGCCATCGACGCTTTCCAATGCCGCGCTTGCGACACGTTCCGGCTTCTTCAACAACGGCACGACATAGTTATGCCGCAGATCGATGAGCTGGCTTAGATAGGTTTTCTGGCCTATGCCTTCATCACTGTCGCAACGCTGCCATTGAAGTTTTGAACATGCAAAAGTCGAGACCGCGTTCGGATTCGGCAAATCGTCTGGCGTCTTGCCTCGCTTCAGGCCGCCGAAACCTTCCGCTTCCGCCGCCCGCCCTTTGCGGACAATCTCACCAAGCTCGCCGGCGTAATCGCTGAAGAAGAAAAACGGCTGCGTCTCGCCATATTCATCCCCCATGAACAGGAACGGAACCTGCGGCGAGAGGATCAGTATCGCGGCCAGCATTTCGACCATATCGGGACGCGCAATGCTGACCAAGCGCTCGCCGAAGGCACGGTTGCCGACCTGATCGTGGTTCTGGAGGAAGTTGATGAAGGCCTGCGGCGGGAGATAAACCCGCTCACCCTTCGGCACTTCAGGCGGAGTGCCACGGTCTGGAAATACGAAGCCGTGCTGCATCGCGAGCTTTGTCTTTTCCCACAAATTAGATGCAAAGGGCCGATAGTGACCTTCCGTCTCGCCGGTCGCGATGATGTGAGCGACGTGATGGAAGTCATCGTTCCATTCCGCTGTAAAGGTCTTGACCCTTCCGTCGCCGTCGCGCTCGAGCAGGCTCACGAGGTTGCGCTGATCCTCGACGACGAGATGCACCGCTCGATCGGCAAAGGCGTTGCCGACTTCTGCCGACAACTGCTCGAGGATGTGCTGCTTCGACGTGTCGTAAATCTGCTCCACCGCATCGAGCCGTAGGCCATCGAGCCGGAATTCGCCGATCCAGTAAAGAGCATTTTCGACGAAGTAGCGGCGTACCGGCTCCTGTCCGAAATCGATCGCCGCACCCCACGGCGTGTTGCGATCGAAGCGGAAGAACTCGGGCGCATACCTGTGCAGGTAGTTTCCATCCGGGCCGAAATGGTTATAGACGACATCGAGCAGCACCATGAGGCCGTGGCCATGTGCTGCGTCGATGAATGCCTTGAAGTCGGCCGGCGTTCCATAAGCTGAATGCGGTGCATAGTGCAGGACACCGTCATAGCCCCATCCGCGCTTGCCTGAAAATTGGGCCACGGGCATGACTTCGATTGCCGTAAAGCCCAACTTGGCCAGATGGCCGAGCTTTTCGGCGGCTGCCTTGAAGGTGCCCTCCCCTGTGAAGGCGCCTATGTGGACTTCGCTGATCACCGCCTCTTCCCACGGCCTTCCCTTCCAGTCGTCATTCAGCCACTGATAGGAAGGCTCCACGATCAGCGACGGACCGTGCACATCGCCGGCCTGCTCCCGAGAAGCAGGGTCGGGCACGACACCGCCATCTCCAAGAACGAAGGCATATGCGTCGCCCACCTTCGCCTCTGGAACCGTCAGCTCAAACCAACCGCCGGCAGACCGGTTCATAAGCCTGTCTTTGCCGCCGCAACGGAGTGCCATCTCCCTTTGTCCGGGCGCCCAGATGCGGAAATCAACGCAGTTCGCCCTGATCGTGGGCCCCCAGCCTTTTTCGCCTTCCGCGACAGAGCCTGCTTTCGAAACCTGATGCATGGATTGCCCCTGATTGACGTGAATGCTTTAACTCCTCGTGAAATTCATCAAGGGCGCCGCTTGTTCCCGTGCTGGAACAAACATCGGCGTGGATCGGTTGCAGATGAAGACATAAGGAGGAACCTCCATGACCATCGTGCCCAAATTCGGTCCGGCCTTCGCACTTGAGAATGCAGAGGCCATGGGCCTTGATCAATTGAAACGGCAGGCCGAAACCTGCACGCGTTGTGATCTCTATAAGAACGCCACCCAGCTCGTATTCGGCGAAGGCCCCCCCGCGGCCGAGATCGTGCTGGTGGGCGAGCAACCCGGAGACAAGGAAGACCTGGCCGGCAAGCCTTTTGTCGGCCCTGCTGGACGCCTGCTCGATCAGTGTCTGAAACAGGCGGGCATCGACCGCTCTCGCTGCTACGTCACCAATGCCGTCAAGCACTTCAAGTTCGAGCCGCGCGGCAAACGCCGCATGCATTCCAAACCAAATGCCGGAGAGATCCAGCGCTGCGCGTGGTGGCTCGGTGCCGAGCTAGACATTCTCCAGCCGAAACTCGTCGTTGCGCTGGGTGCTACTGCACTTTATTCGCTGCTTGGCCCCAAAGTGAAGGTTACCGTCGAGCGAGGCCAGGTACTTCAGGCGGCAAACCATCCTCCGGTTCTTGTGACCATTCATCCTTCCTACCTCCTGCGCATTCGCGACGAGGAAGATGCCCGCGCCAATCGCGAGCATTTCGTGCGGGATCTGGCGAAGGCCGTTGCATTCCAAGGCGGTTGACCGGCATTTCATGTTGCGGCGCAAATAATATTTTGCACTGTGTCAAAATTCTTCTTGAATATCCCCGATTCCTCTGGAACCATCCCGCCCGGTCTAGCGTTTGACTGCGGGATGATGTGACTGGAGATCAGCGATGACAGAAACTCGGGAAGAGTGGATTAAAAAACGTGCATACGCCCTCTGGGAAGAAGAGGGACATCCTACCGGACGAGATTCAATACATTGGGAGCAGGCAAAGAAAGAGCGTGAAAAGCTCGAAAGTTCTGCTGCGTCCAAAGACGGCAAGGAAGTCAAGACCAGGGGCAAACGCACCGCACCGCCCGGGACAAAAAGCAACGGCGCTGCAAAGCCTACTCCAAAGCGTGCGGTCAGCCGCAAGTCTGCCTGAACGCACTCGACATCTCAGCTTCAAGATGCGGACGCTGCGCCAGCTGCGTACGCATCTGTTGTCATACGACTGAATTACTCGCGCTTTAGGGTGTTCGTAGGAATAGATCGCCCAATGACCCTAACACGGTGTTGGCTCCAAAAAAGCTGCAAAACGGCCAGCGATGGCGGAACCAATTTTCTCGTGCGCTGTTAGTGGCGAAAATGGGAGGCTTGCCATGAACAGTTACTTCGACAGCGTTCTCGTTTCACTTGTCGTAGCAGGTCTCTTCGTTTTGATCGCGCCGTTGTGAGGGCGCAGATGCTGATCTTGTCTGTAGCCGCCTTTCTCTACCTTGTCCTTGCGCTCGGTCTCGTCGTCGCAATCGACAACATGGTCGGCCTTGTCTTCCGCGAAACCCGATCTCCGTCCGGCCGCCTGGTTAATTTCAGCAAAGCATTGTCCGGTTTCCAACGCCCATCTCGAAAATAGTACCGACCGATCGCTTAGCTTTGCCAAGCACGTTACTCCTGCGTCAAAATCCGGGCTTACTCCGGAACCTTTTACAGGCCCTGGCGGTTCAATCTCTTTGCAGACAAGAGGAGGCATATATGCCAAGAGGCGACAAATCCACGTATACGAACAAGCAGAAGCGCAAGGCAGAGCACATCGAGGAAGGCTACGAGGAACGTGGCGTCTCCGAAAAAGAGGCAGAGCGCCGGGCCTGGGCGACCGTCAACAAGGAAAGCGGCGGCGGCAATAAGTCCGGTTCGGGTCGCGGGAAGAAAGACACGCACGAAGCCTCTAAAAAAGGCGGCCGCAAAGGCGGCGCGGCATCGGCATCCCGCTCCGCAGCCGAGCGTTCGGCATCCGCCAAGAAGGCCGCCGCGACGCGCAAGCGCCACGAACATCAAGCCCATCACTGATCTTTGGATTGGCGCGCCGCCAAAGCCGTTCCTGCTCGAGGAGTTTTTGAAATGGTCGCAACAGGTGGCCGATGACGCATCAGCCTCAAGGAACGCGTTTTCAACTCCGACGATCCAATCGCCTGATCGATCAACACGCCCCGGAGGCGAATGGCCGTAAAAAGCGGGCACTTACGCGGCTATGTCGATGTTGAGCTTCTATATAAATTGCGCCGGCGACCGGTTGACGAAGAAGGAAAGTAGCGCACTTACAAAACCAGGCATTGAGGGTATGGATGACATACGAGCTCTATTACTGGGACGGCATCCAGGGACGAGGGGAATTCGTCCGCCTGTCACTGGAGGAGGCGGGGGCCGAGTATGTCGACGTCGCTCGCGAATCCGGGAGCGGCCGGGGAACCAGCGCAATGATGAACCTCATGCGGAGCGGCTCAGATCCGCATATCCCGTTTGCGCCTCCCTTTTTGAAAGATGGCGACCTCGTCATCCCGCACGTCGCCAATATCCTGCTTTATCTCGGACCGAAGCTCGGTCTGGTGCCCAAGCAGGAGGGCCTACTCTACGTGTTGAACGGCTTGCAACTCACCGTCGCCGATTTCGTCGCCGAGGTACATGACACGCACCATCCGATCGCCACCTCGCTCTACTATGAAGATCAGAAGGACGAGGCAAAGGCGCGCTCGGCCGCATTTATCAAGGAACGCATGCCCAAATTTCTCGGCTATTTCGAACGCGTGCTGCGGCAGAACCCGCAAGGCCCGCAACATATCCTCGGCGATGCGCTCACCTATGTCGACCTCTCGCTCTTTCAGATCATCGAGGGCCTGAACTATGCCTTCCCCAACGCCATGACAGGCTATCAGGCGAAATACCCGGCGCTATCGACCCTGCATGATACAGTGGCCAGGCGCCCGAACATTGCCGCCTACCTGAAATCGGAGCGGCGCATCGCTTTCAACGAGGACGGAATCTTCCGGCACTATCCAGAACTCGACAAGGGGGGTTAAGGAGGAGGCATGAAAAAGGCCGTACCCTTTGAGAGGATCACTAAGATGCAGGTGATGATCGAGGGACCGTCACGCTTGCGGCCTTTCTGCATGACTGCCCCTTATGATTACCATATCGGCGTTTGCGCCGGGTTCGGGCACCAGTGGAGGCTGGTTCAGGTCCGAAGGACAGCAGAGCGATCTGTCCAGCGGAAAGAGAGACTTTGTCGATCGGTGCGAATGCCGGTCAAAACCTAACCGGAGCCAAGGAAAAGCCGCCCATGAAGGTGTTTTCCTTGAGTTCTTTCATTGGAGACGGCCATGGCGCGGCAGACTTTCTGGAAAGGTTATCTCAAGCTGTCGCTCGTCACGGCGTCAGTCTCGCTGACGCCAGCCACGACGGAGAGCAACAAGGTCCGTTTTCATGTTCTCAATCGCAAGACCAGCAACCGGGTCGAAAGCCGCTATGTCGACAGCGTTACCCATAAGGCCGTGTCCGGAAAGGAACAGGTCAAGGGTTTTCCGAAGGGCGAGGACGATTACGTCATTCTCGAAGACGACGAGATCGACGAGGTGGGGCTTGAAAGCACACGAACCATCGACATCGACACCTTCGTGCCGCGTGGCTCGATCGACTGGATCTGGTACGACAAGCCGCATTTTCTGGCGCCGGAGGACAAGGTCGGCACAGAGGCCTTCTGCGTCATTCGCGAGGCGATGAGGGCAAACAACGTCGTTGGCATCGCAAGGCTGGTGCTTTATCGCCGTGAACGGGCGGTGCTTCTCGAGCCTCAAGGCAAAGGCATCGTTCTGTGGACGTTGCACTTCGGCAACGAGGTCCGAGAACCGGTCGCACACCTCGATATCGACACCAAGGTCGACACCAAGGTGCTCGCCATGATGACGCGCCTTGTCAAGGAAGAGACGAAAGAGTGGAGTGTCTCCATGGTGCAGGATCCGATTCAGAAGCGGCTGAAGACAATGATCCGCAACAAGACGAAGAGCCTGAAACAGGCTGCGCCCGCAGCGAAGCGGCCCGCTGTCAGATCGACCGGCAATGTCATCAACATCATGGACGCCCTGAAGAAGAGCTTGGCCGCCGACGGCGAAAAGCCGAGATCACCGAGATCTCGCTGAGGGCACGGCCATTTCCGGCCCCAAATCGTCGTAAACGGAACGGCGCGCCCGCTATTCTGTACTAATCTGTTCGAAGCAGCCGGCATGGAGAGGAGCCATGCTCAGTTGATCTTTCAACGGAGGAGATGAAAATGAGCAAGAACCGAGGCGTCGTCTATATGCGGCCTGGCAAGGTCGAGGTCCGCGACATCGACGATCCGAAACTGGAAGCCCCAGATGGCCGCCGCATAGAACATGGCGTCATCCTGAAGGTAATCTCCACCAATATTTGCGGCTCCGACCAGCATATGGTCCGTGGCCGCACGACAGCCATGCCCGGTCTCGTTCTCGGCCACGAAATTACCGGGGAAATCATCGAAAAGGGCGTCGATGTCGAAATGCTGAGCGTCGGCGATATCGTTTCCGTGCCCTTCAACGTCGCCTGCGGCCGCTGCCGTTGCTGCAAAGCCCAGGACACCGGCGTCTGCCTGACGGTTAATCCTGCGCGCGCTGGCGGAGCTTATGGCTATGTCGACATGGGCGGGTGGATCGGCGGCCAAGCCCGCTATGTCACCATTCCCTATGCCGATTTCAATTTGCTGAAGCTTCCCGACCGCGACAAGGCAATGGCGAAGATCCGCGATCTCACCATGCTTTCGGATATCCTTCCAACGGGCTTCCACGGCGCAGTGCGCGCCGGCGTCGGCGTCGGCTCGACGGTCTATGTCGCAGGCGCCGGTCCGGTCGGCATGGCCGCTGCCGCATCTGCCCGCATCCTCGGCTCAGCCGTCGTCATGGTCGGCGATTTCAACAAGGATCGTTTGGCCCATGCCGCCAAGGTTGGCTTTGAACCGATCGACCTTTCAAAGAGCGACCGCCTCGGCGACATGATCGCTCAGGTCGTCGGTTCCAATGAAGTAGACAGCGCCATCGACGCCGTCGGCTTCGAAGCTCGCGGTCATTCGGGCGGCGAGCAGCCGGCAATCGTGCTCAACCAGATGATGGAGATCACCCGTGCAGCCGGTTCGATCGGCATTCCTGGCCTCTACGTCACCGAAGATCCAGGCGCCGTCGACAATGCCGCAAAGCACGGCAACCTCTCGCTTCGTTTCGGCCTCGGCTGGGCAAAGGCTCAATCCTTCCACACCGGCCAGACGCCTGTCCTGAAGTACAATCGTCAGCTGATGCAGGCGATCCTCCATGACCGCCTTCCGATCGCCGACATCGTCAATGCCAAGGTGATCTCACTGGAGGATGCTGCGCAAGGCTATGAGAGCTTCGACCAAGGCGCCGCCACCAAATTCGTGCTCGACCCGCACGGCGAGGTTGCGAAGGCAGCCTAGTTGCTGAAACCATCGCGTTGTCAGTCTTTCCTCCACGGGAGAGACTGACGGCTGGCAAATGCCAGGCGCTAGTCTAACGCTTCTTTTTTTTCTCAAGCGGCTTTGCTGCCGCAAAGAACCCGTCCCACGGATCGTGCGGCAGCGCCTCGAGCCGCGGCGGCGTGTGGTCGATGGTGAAATGGGCCGGGCCGATGTCGGCGGTGAGTTCGCTCCATTCCAGCGGCATCGAGACGGCCGCGCCCGCCCGGGCACGCGTGGAGTAGGCGGCGACTGCAGTGTTGCCTCGGCCATTGCGCAGGTAGTCGATGAAGATCTTGCCGGTGCGCTCGGATTTTGTCGCCTTGACGATGTAGCGGTTCGGACTTTCTGCGGCCATGGTGTCCGCCAGCCGTTTCGCAAAGGCCTTCACCTCCCCCCAACCTGCTTTTGGCTTCAGTGGCGTGACCACATGCAGCCCCTTGCCGCCCGAGGTCTTGACAAATGCGGCAAGTCCCTCTGCCTCCAGGCGCTCTTTGATCTCGCCGGCGGCAGCGATGATATTATCCCACGCAACCTCGCCGCCCGGATCGAGATCCATGGTTATCATGTCCGGCTTTTCCCAATCGTCCGTCGTTGCGCCCCAGGGATGAATTTCGAGCACAGCCGATTGCACGAGGGCCACCAAACCATCGAAATCGGCAATGCGCAGCAACTTTTCTCCGCCCCTGTCCTTCGGATCTGTGATCTGTTCGATGTTTTCGTTCATGCCCTTCCAGGCGTGTTTCTGGAAGAAACGCTGATGTCCCTCAATGCCGTCTGGCAGACGCAGCAGAGCCAGAGGACGATTGACCACGTAAGGCTCCATGAAGCGCCAGACCTGGGCGTAATAGTTGGCCAACCCTTCCTTGGTGACGCCTTCGTCCGGCCAGTAAATGCGATCCGGATGGGTCAGCGTCACATGGGATTTCGGCAGGTTTTTAGCGGGAGTCTTTTCCATCTCGCGGACACGTCCTTCGCCAGTCTGTCCTCGCGCAAAGCGGTGCCGCAGGTTACCATTGGCGGACCACATGCGATATTCTCGCGACAAGCTCCGGCTGCAAAAAATGAACCCGCGCCCTTCCTCCGATGAGCTCTGTGCATTGATCACAATATCGCCGTCATACTGCAGCCGCGTCACATCGTGCTTTTGAAGCACGAATCCGTTTCACCGAATGCGCCTTTGTCGCAGCGCGTTCACGGATGATCGTCAGGAGTTTGAGCAGACAGGTCTCGAGCGCCATTGTCAGCCAGCTTTCTTGCGGCGGCTATCGGAGGCAGAGCGGTGCGCCGTCCCTTTCCCAGGCGTTTTCTTTTCACTCAACTTGGCACTCTGGCGCAGCGCCTCCATCAGATCGACAACCTTGCCCTCCGGCTTCGGCTTCGTCTTCGGCAGCGCCCTGCCCTCGATCTTGGCCTTCACCAGTTCGGTCAGCGCCGCCTCGTAGCGATCCTCATATTCGCTCGGCTCAAACACGCCCCGCTTCGTACCGATGATATGACCGGCAAGCTCGAGCATCTCCCTGTCGAATTTGATGTCCGGAATGTCCTTGAAAACCGGACCGGCAGAACGAACCTCGTAGTCGAAGTTCAACATCGTCGCGATGACATAGTCCTCACGCTGACGGATCAGCAGGGTCCGGTTGCGCCGGAAGAGCACGGCCTGGGCAAGTGCTGCCACAT
The DNA here is from genome assembly GCF_001908375.1 of Rhizobium etli 8C-3. NCBI lineage: Bacteria > Pseudomonadati > Pseudomonadota > Alphaproteobacteria > Hyphomicrobiales > Rhizobiaceae > Rhizobium > Rhizobium etli. The sequence goes on from NZ_CP017244.1 coordinate 1,408,180, forward strand.
TATTTTCACGCATGCTCCTCGCAATCAGGCGCAGCGCCTCTTCGTCACTCTCGTCGACAGGTGCAAGATAGTAAGGACGGTCGAAGTAGAGCTTGTCGATTTCATCGAGCGCTATGAAACTCTTTACATCCATGATCTTGTCGCTCTCCGGCATCACATTGGCAATCTCCTCGCCTTCGATGACGATGTATTCGCCATTGTCCAACTGGTAACCCTTGACCTGATCTTCGCGCTCCACGGGCTTGCCGGTCTCGCTGTCCACGAACTGACGCTCGACGCGATGGCCAGTTTTCCGATTGATGATATTGAAGGAGAGCCGGTCAGATCCGGAAATTGCAGTATAAAGCCCGACGGCGCAGACAAGGTCGCCGATTTTCAGATGACCCTTCCAGCTGGCCCGCGCTGCCATCGTCGTCCTCCGCGTTCGCTCAGAGCCGGCTTCCACTCTTGTCCGTTTCAAGCGGCACAAACCGCCAACCGCCGTCCGGAGCCGGAAACGCCAACGTAGCATCTCCGTCGCCGATTTTCTGGCGGGACGCTGCGCGTTTTGCGTGATTGATCGCCTCTTCGACGGTCGCGTAGGTTTCGGAAAGCGTGCCGCCGAGCTTGTATGCCCAGCCTTCGTCATGGGGCACGATCTGATAGGTAATGTCGACCATAATCCTGTCCTCTCTTCAGTCGTCATCGCGTGGCGCTGCTTTGCGGCGCTCATCCAAGGCGATTATCCTTTCGACAGACGCGAGATCGTCACTGGTAACGGGCCGCACGGGATCGGAGGCGATCGCTTCGAGCACTTCGTCTGAAAGCGCGCCTTTGCGGATTGCCCATTCCAATGTTTCACGCGTTTCCCGCTCCGCCTTCAGCTGCGCATAGAGCGCTACGATCAGACGGTCGCGGTGATCGAACCCACTCTTTAGCGCCATGTTCGGGATATTCGGCATGCAGGTGGCCCTTCAAGATTTCTCCCGATCAAAGCTTTTCAACTGATTGGAGCCCGAAAAGTTCCGCTATTTCAGGTCCAAAGCCCGATTGGGTCCTGCTTGGCCGTGAATGACCTGGCTCTCGGGAGGGCAGGTGCCATGAGCAAAATCCATCACGAAGCCCGAGTTTTCCCGCGAAAGAGCCACATGACTGCAGCATGCTCGGAAACGAATGAAGACGGGATGCGGTCTGTCACCTCGCCCGACATCTGATTTAACGCCCTTCCATCGTTCGGTTTTTGCGGATCTGCAAGCGGGTATGCCGCATTGAGGCTAACGAGCTGTTCTTCGTGACGGCAAGCTGCTCAATCCCTCTAATCCGAGGCTGAACCATCAGGAGGGTGGTCAGAATTGTCCCGAGCACGGCAGATGAGGTCGATGGCCGCCGCACTTGCCTTGTCGGTTTTCTGCCTGTTCCGCGATGACGTCACCGCCAGTAGCCAAACGGTATTTGCGGCAAAGCTTGCCGTCCTCGAATGGCAAGCAAGCGAGCGAGACTAAACGTCCGCCTGTTAGGGATTTGTTGACCATAAAGTGGTTCAACTGAACATGATGGATGCGGACGTTCCCGCACGTCGTCGAGTGTTTTTGTGTAAGACGGGATTGTTCGTGTGAGATGTCGAGTCAAAAGGTTCTGGGGTGGAGCATTTGACGGCGTGGTCGCCGCACTCCTTTCGCGCGTGGAACGGTTCGTGGCGCAGACAACTCTGCTCGCGCTTTCTGCGCTTATCAGTTCGCCATCTTTTGCCTTCGCGGAGGATCGTACGCTGAAGCTGTACTTTACCCATACGGGCGAAAGAGCCACGATTACCTACAAGCGCGACGGAAGGTTCGATCCGAAGGGCCTGTCCCAGATAAATCGGTTTCTGCGCGACTGGCGACGCAACGAGCCGACCCGGATGGATCCCCGGCTGCTTGACCTGGTCTGGGACGTGTACAAGCGCAGCGGCGCGAAGGACTACATCCACATCGTCTCCGCCTACCGTTCTCCGGCCACCAACAACATGCTTCGCAACCGTTCGCGCAGCACGGGCGTCGCCAAAAAAAGCCAGCACATGCTTGGCAAGGCGATGGACTTCTACATTCCAGGTGTGAAGCTTTCGACGCTGCGTGCCCTTGCAATGCAGATGCAGGCCGGTGGTGTCGGATATTACCCGACATCGGGATCGCCCTTCGTGCATCTCGACGTCGGCAACGTCCGTGCTTGGCCCCGCATGTCGCGGCAAGAACTTGCTCGGATATTCCCGAACGGGCAGACGATGCACCTTCCAGCCGACGGCCGGCCGCTGCCAGGATATAATCAGGCGATTGCGAACCACAGGAAGCGCGCCAGCACCGCCCTTATCCAGACCGCCAGCACCGCTCAAGAAGACGATGACGCAGGAACAGCAGCCGCGTCGGGCCGCGACACGAAAGACAATAGCCTCGTGACGGCCCTCCTGCCCATACCGCGAAGCCGCGGATTGGATGCTCTGGCTTTGCAGACAGACGCGGCCGAGCGGGACGACGAACGGTCGCCCGTTGATCTCTCATCTTTCCCGATCCCCATACCGGCAATGCGGCCAACAGACTTGGGGGGCGATGGCAAGCTGGAGATCGCTTCGATCGGCCCAATCGGGGTTTTCCCGGACAAACTGACATCTGCATTGCCGACCTATACCGGTTTCAAACCTTTCACTGCCGCACACCGCCCCTGGCAAGAAAACGCGCATGTGATCGCCTCTCTGCCAATGACTGCCGCCTGGGAAGGAGCAGATCTATTTGGCTCGATTTCGGACCTTGCGCTGATGAATTGGGCACTCCATCCCCCGGGCGCGGTGATTGGAATGAGAGCGCCTCGCCTTTCCCGCCGCACGGTTCAGCATAATCCGGATGCCGCATCCGGTACGAACATCATTCCGGTCGCCACCACTGACCGGTTCGACACTGACCGGTTTGCCTCCCTCCCCGAGGGCTAATCGCATTCGACATCGCGGCGGCTATGGTCCATCGGCGGGTCTTTTCCATCCACCCCTGGTGTGGAGGTCAGCCCCGCGCTGGGGGACTGCAGAGGTGCCGGCATCCATATCCCCCGTTCCACCTTTCCCGTCGAGTTGCGAAACGGACTCAGATAAGAAATAACTGCCGCTGTCTTTGTCTTCCCGGCAAAGAAACCACCTCGAGGCATCCGCGTGATGCCGCCCTGGAAGACAAGACATGAATGATACCTGTTCCAGTCCTATTGACCGCCTGTCACGCCTGCGAGGCGTCCTGCCGGCTGCCGTGATGATCCTGGTTTTGACGGCGACCAGCGGCTGCGTTCAGACCGCTCTGGACGATCTCGGCGACGCGGCTCCCCAGATCTCGACCAAGACAATGGCCGAGATGCGTAAGAAGAAAATTTCGCCTCAAAGCCCGGTGCTCGTTCGAACCTTCAAGGAGGAGAGCGAGCTCGAGGTGTGGAAGCAGGACGTTTCCGGGCGTTATCGCCTGCTAAAAACATTTCCGATATGTCGGTGGTCGGGCAAGCTCGGGCCGAAGAAGACCGAGGGCGACCGCCAAGCTCCCGAAGGCTTTTACTCGGTCAGCAGGAGCATGCTGAACCCTAAGTCCCAGTACTACCTTTCCTTCAACCTGGGTTATCCCAACAGGCTTGAATCCGCTCTTGGATATAGCGGCACGGCGCTGATGGTGCATGGTGCGTGCTCCTCGGCCGGCTGCTATGCGATGACCGACCAGGGCGTGGCCGAGATCTATGCCATCGTCAACGCCTCGCTGGCCGGCGGCCAAACATCGTTCCAGGTTCAGGCGCTCCCCTTCCGTATGACGGCGAAAAACATGGCCGAACACAGAAACGACCCCAATTTCGAATTCTGGAAGACATTGAAGCCGGGATATGACGCCTTCGAGGCGACGAGGAAAGAACCCAGGATTTCAGCCTGTGGGGCAAAATACGTCTTTAACGCCGAGTTTCAGGGAGGCGATCCAGAAGATCCGTTGGCCGCATGCCCTGCGCGCATCGACACCCCCGATCCTGCAGTCGCCGCCAGGATGCAGACGGAGGATGCCGAGCTGGCCGCGCTGCTAGAGAAGAACGGCCCTTCTCATTTAACAGCCTATGTCGACGGAGGCATGCATCCAAGCTTTCGGGCGCTTCTCAAGCAGGACGGCCCTAGGAAGCTGGCAGAGAAGATCTCCAACATCGACTATCCTGTCAGCAGGCCAGATGCAGCGCTGGCTGACCCTTACGAAAAGGACTGACCCGCTTGTCACGGCCGCGAAGTAATTGCACACGGCAAACCGCCTCGCAGATCCGACAAGGGGCCAGTTCCTTACACTCCCTCTTCCCGCTGCCTTCAATTCAATCAGAACGTTCGGCCACTTCAACACCACAATGCAACTAGCCCGCCGCTTCCGCCGGTAACGGGATCGGTGCTTGGCGCGGCGAGGGATTGTATCCGTTTCATTTGTTCCGGCGTTGGCTCGTCACGACAGGGGTCATAGTCGGCTCCCGCCGGATAGGCACCCACCACCAGGAAATCGCTGCTTGCCGAAAGTCGACAATGGCCGGTTCCAGCAGGCAATACTGCCGCATCGCCGGCATGGATCTCGATCTTCGGTCCCGTTGGCCCGCCGAGCATTAACGTGGTGGTACCGATTGAAAAACCCAGCGCCTCATGGGTTTTCGAATGATAGTGATGGAACGGATAGACGCCATTTCGCCACATATTGCCCCAGCCGTTTCGTCTGAACAGTGCTTCAAAGCCGGCTGCCCGGTCATCAACCTTCAGCACGCCACGATAAAGCAGAAGCGGAAATGTTGGATTGTTCGGAATGACATCGCCCGGCTCAAGCCAGATTGCTTCGGGTTTCATTTGTGCGCCTCCTCGTCCACTGAACAATAATGGACATTGCCTTTGGTGCTTTCCGAAAATCTGGGGAACCAACCGCGCTTCGGGTAGTTGTCCATATGCATTTTCAAATCAACAGCAGAAGGAAAGGACGTGTCCATGCCTTCCATCAGTTCTGCAAAAATACTTATTCTTGCAACTGACGGTTATGAGCGCTCCGAGCTACGGGTCCCGCATGAGGAGCTACGAAAGCGTGGCGCCAGCATTAAGATTGCCTCTATCAAGGAGGGCAGCATCAAGAGCTGGAGCAATGGCGACTGGGGAGATAGCATCAGTGTCGACCTTCTGGCAAACGAGGTAAACGTTATCGATTTCGATGCCCTCGTCCTGCCTGGCGGCCAGATCAATCCTGACAAGCTGCGCACCGACGAGAATGCAATGCGCGTCGTCCGCGAATTCGTTAAATCCGGTAAGGTTGTCGCCGCCATATGCCATGCGCCCTGGCTGCTTGTCGAAGCCGACGCGCTGCGAGGCAGGCAGGCAACCTCTTACAGGTCGATCAGGACCGATGTGGAGAACGCCGGCGCCACCTGGAAAGATGAGGAAGTCGTGACCGACCAAGGCATCATCACCTCCCGTTCCCCGGACGATCTGGACGCATTTGTTGCAAAGATCGTCGAAGAGATCGAGGAAGGCCGCCACGAGAAGCGAGCCGCTTGATAGGACCTCCTGTTCACTGAGCCCGCGCACACCCAGCGCGGGCTCTTTTTATGAGGCTTTACGGACGGGCGTCTCCGCCGATTGCCGATCGCGAGACAGGAAATCGAGCAGCCGGTTCTCCGCCGCCCGTAGTCCCCACAACGGCTTAGCAGCGGGCATGATGACTTCGCCTCCAGAACAGTCCTTGTCGGCAAGCGCAATGATGGCAGGGTGAATGTAACTTGAACGCGAGATGGCAGCCGTATTGTGCAAGACGGCGGCCGAAGCCTCAGCCATGTCCTTCACGGTCGGCCGTTTTCCCTTTTCAAGTGCGTTGCGCGCAACGGCGAAGGCGGCGAGCGAGCCGGCCCACGTCCGAAAGGTCTTCGCGGTGATCGCAATACCTGAAATTTCCGCCAGATAGCTGTTCAAGCGCCCGGATTCGATCGGTTTCAACGCGCCCGTCTCGTCCTTCCAGACGAATAGCTGGCGACCGGGAAGGTCGGCGATTTCTTCCAGAATCCTTTGCAATCTGGGGTGCTTGAGGCTACGCCGGACACGCTTTCCGCCCTTGGAACGAAATTTCAGTTCGATCCGGTCCTCCGCCAAGGTGATGTGCCGCTTCAACAGCGTCGTTGCGCCATAGGTGCCGTTTTCCTTAAGATAGGCTTGGCTGCCGACGCGAAGATGTGCCTCATCGAGCAATGTCGTCAACGCCGCAAGGACACCGCGGACATTTTCAGCGCCGACCTCAAGATCACGCTGCACCTGTCGTCGTATCCTGGGCAAAGCGTGGCCAAAGGCGATCAGCTGATCGAATTTTGCTATGCTGCGGAAGGACTGCCAATCCTTGTGATAGCGATATTGCTTTCGGCCCCGTGCATCAAAGCCGGTCGCCTGCAAATGACCGTTCTCCTTCAGGCATATCCAGACGTTTTCGTATGCGGGAGGCAGCCCGAGTGCGGCGATACGACGCCTTTGCTGCGGTTCGCATACCAATGACCCATCCGGCAGGCGGTAACAGAAGCCTCGGCCCGTTTTCTGCCTGCGAATACCGGGTTCGGTGTCGCTCACATAGACCAGGCCAATGTCGCTTAGGGCTTCAGCACTCATCGCTTTGTTCGATTTTAAGTGTTGCGGCGGCCGAAGTGGAACCAACGCTGACGTTGGGTCTTTGTAGCATTCTTCGGTGACTGCGAGGCACCTTTCGGCGCAAAGACGGCAACGCTTTCGCGGTAGACCATCACCGGGTTTTCCGGGTTGAATACCGTAAAGGGATCGTCGGCACCGGTATCGACCACCCGCTGCCACGTCTTGATGCCGTTCACGTCCGGAAGGGTGACTTCGCAATCACCGCCAGCATTGAATACCATGAAGAGGCCATCCATCTTTTCCGCATCCGATGCGAGGACACTCCGTGACACGTAAACGCTCAGCACTCGCAATTCGTTGTCGTTCCAGGCGCCATCGTCCATGAAGTCGCCATCCGGTTTGTACCAGGCGATTTCGATCCGTCCGTCCTCTGTGGTTTCACCGGTTAAAAAACGCTCCTGCCGAAGCTCCGGCTGCGCTTTGCGGAAAGCAATCATTCTCTGACAGAAGGTCAGAAACGGATCGTCAAGCCCGCTCCAGTCGATCCAGCCGATCTCGTTGTCCTGGCAATAGGCATTGTTGTTGCCGCCCTGGCTGTTGCCGACCTCATCACCTGCAAGGATCATCGGCACGCCCTGGCTGAGCAGCAACGTTGCCATCATGTTGCGGCGCCGCCTGCGGCGCGCGTCATTGATATCGGCGTCGTCGGTCGCGCCCTCCGCACCCATATTGTCCGAATGGTTGTCGGAATGGCCGTCGCGGTTGTCCTCGCCGTTGGCTTCATTATGCTTGCCGTTGAACGAGACCGTATCCATAAGCGTGAAGCCGTCATGGGCCGAAAGCAGATTGATGGACGATGTCGAGCCGCGATCCGAATGATTGAACTGCAGCGCCGAACCGGTAACACGCTCTGCCATCTCCGAGACCTGGCCGCCATCGCCTTTCCAGAAACGTCGGACGTCATCGCGGAACTTGTCGTTCCATTCGCGAAAAGGATGGGGAAAACCACCGACCTGATAGCCGCCTTCGCCGACATCCCAAGGCTCGGCAATCAGCTTCACGCCCGCAAGCATCGGATCTTGCCGAATCGCGCTGAAAAAGATGCCCTGCCGGTCGAATTCCATATCCTGCCGGCCGAGAGTGCTCGCCAGATCGAAGCGGAAACCGTCGATGTGCATGACGCCAACCCAATAGCGCAAGCTGTCGAGCACCATGCGCATCACCATGGGATTGGCAACGTTTAGCGTGTTGCCGGTGCCGGTCGTATCGAAGGTGTGGCGGGGATCGTCAGGCGATAGGATGTAGTAGCTTGCATTGTCGAGACCGCGAAAGGAAAGCGTCGGACCTCTCTCGCTGCCTTCGGCCGTGTGGTTATAGACCACATCCATGATGACCTCGATGCCGGAGGCATGAAACTTTCTCACCATCGTCTTGAACTCGGTGATCTTGTCACTCGACATATAACGCGACTGCGGCGCGAAGAAACCGAGCGTCTGGTAGCCCCAGTAATTGGTGAGATGCTTCTCCTCCAGATAGCGATCGTTCGGAAAGAACTGGATCGGCAGCAATTCGACGGCCGAGACACCGAGTTTCGTCAGATGATCGATGATCGGGTCGCTGCACATGCCAAGAAAGGTACCGCGCAATCGGTCCGGCACCTTCGGATGGGTCATCGTCATACCGCGCACATGGGTCTCATAAATGACCGTTTCGGTCCATGGGCGTCGGATTGCCTCATCGCCGTCCCAGTCGAAATCGGGATCCTGCACCACGCCCTTGACCATGAAGGGAGCGCTGTCGCGTTCGTCGAAGGAGAGATCGTCCTTGCCGATCGTATAGCCGTAGAGCGCATCGTCCCACATTAGATCGCCAATCACCTGCTTGGCGTAGGGATCGAGTAAAAGCTTGTTTGGATTGAAACGGTGGCCGTTTTTCGGATCATAGGGACCGCTCGCGCGATAGCCATAGACGGTGCCCGGTTTCAGACCGGCGACATAGCCCGACCAGATATCGCCCTCGCGCTTGGGCAATGGCATGCGTGCCATTTCCGTCTTGCCGTCATCGGAAAACAGACAAAGGTCGATCTGCTCGGCGTGAGCGGAATAGACAGCAAAATGAGTCCCCGTCCCGGTATATTCGGCGCCCAGTTCTGGCTTCATGAAATCGAGTTCGGAAAAAGAAAAACTCATAATCACTCCGCTTGGTGGATCGCCAAGCTGGAAACGTTACCGCAGTGCGAAAGTTCCCTGCGCCGACGCCAAGGGCGCTACGGCATGAGCTGGCCGCCATTCACCTCAATGATCTGGCCGGTGATGTAACCTGACAGGGTCGGCGAAGCTAGAAACAGATAAGCGCCGACGCAGTCTTCCGATGTGCCGATGAAGCCCATCGGAATGGTTTTGCGCTGCATCTCCATCTGTTCGTCGTTGGTATAGCGCTCGTGGAACGGCGTAGCAATGACACCGGGTGCGACGGCGTTGACGCGGATGCGGTCGCCGACGAACTCCTTGGCATGGCCCCGGGTGATCGTCGAAACGAAGCCTTTGGAGGCCGCATAGAGAACCGCACCGTTGCCGCCGCCGTTTCGTGCAGCGATCGAAGTCGTATTGACGATGAAGCCGCCCTGCTTCTTCAGCCAGGGATGGGCGGCGCGCGTTGCGGCAAGAACAGAACGGGCATTCAGATCCATTACCTTGGCATAATGCTCGTCGGTATATTCCGCGGTCAGTTTGCGGCCAAGCATGCCGCCAGCATTGTTGATGAGGCCATCGAGATGTCCGAAGGTCTTAGCGGTCTCCTCTACAACGCGTTCCGTCTCGCCTTCCTTAGAAACGTCGCCCTGTACCAGATGCACAACGGTACCAGTCGCTCTGATCTCCTCGGCAAGCTTTTCGGCTGGCTCGCGGCTTGTGTTGTAGTGGATGCCGATCTTCATGCCCTGCGCCGCGAACGCCCGCGCAAGAGCCGCACCGATGCCAGTCGATGCACCGGTTATCAGCACCGCTTTGCCATTCAGATCAGGTATTTTTATGGACGCGAGTGATTGAGCAAGATTAGCCATGGCAGCAACAGCCTCCCGAAAAAACATAAAAATAGATAGTGAAATCGATTTGACGAGCGATTTAGCAGGTGAATTGCGGACGACACCCACTGCAGAACGAAAGAGGAGAGAGAAAGAGAATGAGAGAGAGAGAGAGAGAGAGTGTGTGTGTGTGTGTGTGTGTGTGTGTGTGTGTGTGTGTGCGTTTGAGCCGCTATGCGCCGTCAAACTCTTTCGAGAGCTATCGCAATTCCTTGTCCCACGCCAATACACATCGTCGAGAGTGAATAACGCCCGCCCGATTCGATGAGCTCCAGTGCGGCCGTTCCGGTAATGCGCGCGCCCGACATGCCAAGCGGATGGCCGAGCGCAATGGCGCCGCCATTGCGGTTGACGCGACGATCGTCATCGACAATGCCAAGTTCGCGCAGCACGGCCAGCCCCTGCGAAGCAAAGGCCTCGTTCAGTTCGATGACGTCGAACTGATCCTCACTCATGCCGAGCCGCGCCATCAGCTTGCGCGATGCCGGAACCGGTCCGATTCCCATGATGCGGGGCGGCACGGCGGCGGCAGCACCGCCCAGGATTCGCGCAATCGGCTTTAGGTCATGCCTCCTCGCCGCGGCCTCGGAGGCCACGATCAATGCCGCGGCCCCATCGTTGACGCCAGACGCATTACCGGCCGTGACCGTGCCGCCTTGTTTTTTGAACGGCGTGCCAAGCTTTGCCAATGCTTCCATCGTCGTTGCGCGCGGATGCTCGTCCTTCTCGACTACCACGGCAGCGCCTTTGCGCTGTGGGATCACGACTGGCGTGATCTCCTTTGCCAGCCGGCCGTTTGCCTGAGCGGCGGCGGCTTTTGCCTGCGAACGCAGCGCGAAGGTATCCTGATCCTCGCGGCTGACCTTGTAATCCTCGGCGACGTTCTCGCCTGTTTCAGGCATGGAATCGACGCCATACTGAGTCTTCATCAGCGGGTTGATAAAGCGCCAGCCGATCGTCGTGTCGTAAATTTCGGCATTGCGCGAAAAGGCCGTTTCCGCCTTCGGCATCACGAATGGTGCGCGCGACATGCTCTCCACGCCGCCTGCTATCATCAGTTCCGCCTCGCCGGCGCGAATGGCGCGCGCAGCGGTGATGACCGCATCCATGCCCGAGCCGCAGAGTCGGTTGATCGTCGTTCCCGGGACTGCAATCGGAAGACCCGCAAGCAGCAGCGACATCCGCGCCACGTTACGATTGTCCTCGCCGGCCTGGTTCGCGCAGCCAAAAACGACGTCGTCGACGGCCTGCCAATCGACCGATGGGTTACGCTGCATCAGTGCCTTGAGAGGCACCGCGCCGAGATCGTCCCCACGCACCGATGACAGCGAGCCGCCGAAGCGGCCGATCGGCGTGCGGATGTAGTCGCAGATATAGGCGTCGCTCATGATCGTTTCCTCAAAGTGCCGGCGCGAAAAGGTCGGAAACCGGCTCTTCGACATAAAGCGGCGCGCCGGTCATGGCCTGCAGTTCCTCCATCGAGATCATCGCTAGCTTCTCACGCAGCACGAAATGCCCCCCCACAATGTCGACGACTGCGTGGCTCGTATAGACGCGCGTGATGCAGCCGACGCCGGTCAGAGGGAAAGTGCATCCGGCGACGAGCTTCGGCTCGCCGTTCTTGGTGACGTGTTCTGTAATGACGAAGACCTGTTTGGCGCCATGGACAAGATCCATCGCGCCGCCGACGGCCGGCACGCCCGTGCTGCCGACGCGCCAATTGGCGAGATCGCCGTTCTGGGCGACTTGATAGGCACCGAGGATGGCGACGTCGAGATGGCCGCCGCGCACCATGGCAAAACTGTCGGCGTGGTGGAAGATAGACGCACCAGCCTTCAACGTCACAGGCCTCTTGCCGGCGTTGATCAGGTCCCAGTCCTCTTCGCCGGCAGGTGGTGCCTCACCGAAGCCCAAGATACCGTTCTCGGTATGGAAGATCGCCTGCCGGCCGGGCGGCTGGTAGCGGGCCACCATTTCGGGAAAGCCGATGCCGAGGTTCACATAGGCGCCGTCGGCAATATCTTGAGCGGCACGCCAGGCAATCTGGGCATTGGAAAGCTTGATGTCCTCGCGAGTTGTCGCAGTTCGGGTATCGACGGTCATACGTAAGCCACTCCGGCTCGAACGAGCTCTTCTTCCTGCTGCGGATTGGATATCTCGACGAGACGGTCGACGAAGATGCCGGGCGTGACGACCTGTTCGGGATCGATCCCGCCCGCAGGCACGATCTTCGAGACCTGTACGATCGTCGTTGCGGCCGCCATGCACATCAGCGGGTTAAAGTTGCGGCCGGCTTTGTTGTAGATGAGATTGCCGTGTACGTCGCCGATATGCGCCTTTACGATCGCAAAATCGGCCTTCAACCAGCGTTCCTGGACGTAGGGCCTGCCATCGAATTCAGCGACTATCTTGCCTTCGGCAAGCTCGGTGCCGTAGGCCGTCGGCGTGTAGAATGCCGGGATGCCGGCGCCGCCGGCACGGATGCGTTCGGCAAGAGTCCCCTGCGGCACGAGTTCGAGCTCGATCTCGCCGGCAAGATATCTATCCGTGAAAGCACGCGGATCCGAAGAACGCGGGAAGGAACAGATCATCTTTCCCACCATGCCGGCGTCGATCATCGCGGCGATGCCGATGCGGCCGTTGCCGGCATTGTTGTTGATGACGGTCAGGTTCTTCGGCCCCTTGTCGATGAGGGCGTGGATAAGCTCGATCGGCGCACCTGAGCCCCCGAAACCGCCAATCATGATACTGGCACCGTCACCGATTTCGCAGATGGCTTCCGCCGCGCTCCCGGTCGTCTTGTCCATGCGGAATTTCTCCTTGCCGGCTATGGCGGGACGCATTCCTAGTCACGAATAAGACGAGACGAAATCGGCGGCAAGTATTTTGTGCGTTATTTGACTTTTGTTCGTATATCGCACAAACTCTGCCGACTTGATGTGGAGTCAACAAAATGCGCGAAACGGATTTCGTCAGCGGCTTTGCCCGCGGCTTAAAAGTAATCGAAGCCTTTGGTGAAACGCACCAACGTCTCTCGATCACTGACGCTTCCAAACTCGCCGGCCTTGACCGCGCCACAGTGCGTCGTTCGCTCCTGACGCTCGCAGAGCTCGGCTATGCGGATTACGACGGCAAGTTTTTCACTTTGACGCCGAAGATCCTGCGCCTCGGCCATGCCTATCTGTCGGCAACACCCTTGCCCGTGCAGATCCAACCGCATCTCGACCAATTGTCGGAAAAGGCGCAGCAGAGCTCCTCGGCCTCAGTTCTTGAAGGGACCGACATCGTCTATATCGCACGCGCCTCTCAGCGCCGCGTCATGTCGATCAATCTGACGCCCGGCAGCCGCCTGCCCGCCTATTGCGCCTCGATGGGCCGCGTGCTGCTCGCAGCGCTACCGGAACACGAAGCGCGTGCTATCCTTGGTCGGACAGCGTTGAGGCAAAACACGCCGAACACAAAGACCGACCTGGAAGATCTGATTGCCGAATTCCGCCGCGTCCGCTCGCAAGGCTATGCCATTATCGATCAGGAGCTTGAAATCGGCCTTTGCTCCATCGCCGTTCCGGTCGAAAACGATCGAGGCCAGACGGTTGCAGCAATCAACATCGGAGCGCCCGCAGTCCACGCCCCTGCATCGGAAATGGCGAGCCGCTATCTGCCGCTTTTGCAGGAGACACAAAAGGCCTTGCGGCTGGTCTTGCGATAGCAGTGCGGAGATCCCTCCTCCGCAATTGGGGACATCACACCGCGAGCCTCGTCCGCTCGGCGATGCGCCATGTGCGCGGCGTCTCGCCCACCCGATTCAGAAAAAAGCGCGAGAAGTAGGCTGAATCGGCAAAGCCCAACCGGTAGCTGATCTCCTGTACGCTGGCGAGGGTGAAAAGCAATTCGCGTTTTGCCTCCTCCGTCAGCTTGCGGGCGATGAGTTCGCGCACGCTGTTTCCCGTTGCAGTCTTCACGATGCGGTTCAGATGCGCCGGTGAGATGCCGAGCTCGCGAGCGTAGAAGGCTACCGGCTTATGTGCCCTTAGATACTGTTGAACCAGGCCGCTCAGAACCTCCATGCGCCGGCTATTCTCATCGGCCACCTCACTCTCGGCACCTTCGCAAATCCGTGCCGTTAGTTGCAGTGCCGAAGTCAGATACGCATCCAGCAGATCGCTCCGGCCGCTCCGCCGCCCGGAAAATTCTTCTCCCAACCGCGTCAGCGTCTGCGCTACGTAAGCGGCATCCTGGTCTTGCATATCGAGCCCGGTCAGCTGCGGTTTCGCCAGCCACTGCCCGAACCGACTGCGATCACCAGGCGTGGATTTCAGATGCGAGGCAAGAACCGTGATAACAAAGCCGTCGATATCTTTCGAAAACCGAAAACCGTGCTTCAGGCCTGGCGGCACTGTGATCACGGAGCGCGGACGGATCGCATGCCGCTCCTGTGCGAAGATTGCATCGCCCGATCCGGCATTGATGTACAAGATCTGAAGGAAGTTTTCATGACGGTGCAGCCGGATTTCCCAGCCATGAAGGCTGCTGCGCGACGGAATTGTCTCGCAATGCAGCCAGAAATCCGGCTTTTTGCCGGCGCTCTCGCCATAAAGATCATAGGTCGGAGCCGATTTCGTCATCACACGCAGATTCCTCGATGTTCGATTCGTGCAATTTCTCGCGTAAAATGTCCATTGCCGCGGCCGTCGACCAAGAGGAGAATTTGACGAAAGACAAGCGCGGGAGGAAGCATGCGCACACAGGTCGCAATTATCGGCTCCGGGCCATCCGGGCTCCTGCTCGGCCAGCTTTTGACGGAAGCCGGCGTCGAAAACGTCATTCTAGATCGGGTCGACAAGGACTACATTCTCGGACGCGTTCGTGCCGGCGTCTTGGAGGAAGGCACGGTCGGCCTTTTGGACCAGGCAAAGGCCGGCGCCCGAATGCATGCCGAAGGCCTGCCGCATGACGGCTTTTCGCTTGCTTTCGACGGTCGCGATCACCGCATAGATCTCTTTGGGCTTACCGGAGGCAAGCGCGTCATGATCTATGGCCAGACGGAACTCACACGCGACCTGATGGACCGTCGAAAAAAGAGCGGCGCCTTGACGATCTACGAAGCCGCTGACGTCCAGCCGCACGAATTCGACCGTCAACTTCCCTACCTCACCTATGATAAGGACGGCACAACGCACCGCCTCTATTGCGATTTCATCGCCGGTTGTGACGGGTTTCACGGTGCAAGCCGCAAGGCGGTGCCGGAAAAGTCGTTGCGCGCCTTCGAAAAGGTCTACCCCTTCGGCTGGCTCGGCATCCTGGCCGAGGTGCCGCCTGTCAGCCACGAGCTTATCTATGCCAACCATCCGCGCGGTTTCGCGCTCTGCTCGATGCGCTCGCAGACCCGCAGCCGCTATTACATCCAGTGCCCGCTTGATGAAAGAATCGAGAACTGGGGCGACGTCCGTTTCTGGGACGAGCTGCGGCGCCGCCTTCCAGCTCACCACGCAGACGCTGTGCGTACCGCACCTTCGTTCGAAAAGTCGATCGCACCGCTCCGGTCATTCGTCGCCGAGCCTATGCGTTTTAATCGGCTGTTTCTGGTCGGGGATGCCGCCCATATCGTCCCGCCGACGGGCGCCAAGGGCCTCAATCTCGCTGCCAGCGACGTATACTACCTTTTCAAGGGCCTTATCGAACACTATCAGGAGGGCTCGAACGCCGGCATCGATGCCTATTCCGAACACGCGCTGTCACGCGTCTGGAAGGCGGTTCGCTTCTCTTGGTGGATGACGACGATGCTGCACCGGTTCCCCGATACGAGTGATTTCGACCAGAAGATCCAGGAAGCCGAACTCGACTATTTGACGCATTCCCGGGCAGCCGCGACAGCGCTTGCGGAAAACTATGTTGGACTTGCCTACTAGCCGAAGCGCTTCCCTTCCAACCGGATGAGCGCACTGTGCTCGACGGTTACGGATGGGCCTCCATCAATTGCCTCGCGGTGCCGGCAGCAATCGCGGTGGGCTAGATGGCCAAGATCGATCTCCAGCCGGCTAACTCCTATATCTTTCAGCAGGTGATCATTGAGGGCCGAAAGTGCACGGGCGGTGGCCAACCGTTCTCCGCGGCCCCAGAAAGTTCCGAAGCCGGCTCGGAATATTCTGAGCAGCGTCATCTCCGCCGCTCGGTCCGATCTTTCTGTGGCTGGCATCATAGCAATCTCCATTCTGGCTGCTGCGATCGGCGAAGTTTTTGGAGATGACGGGTGAGGCAAATGCGAGCCAGTCGCTCTGTTCCCGCAAGGTGAACTCCAGCGGATGTGCTCGCAAAAGAAGACAACATCTCCCGCCTTGGTGCGGCCTGTTGAAGGCGCTGACGATCGTCAGATTAGAGTCGAGCTTCGAGGATCAGGTTGAAAGGCGTTGTCATGGCGCGGCGGAAACGGGTGAAGCCCGCCTTGCGGAACACGCCCGCCAGCCGGGCTTCGCCGGCCTGCGCGCCAAGCACCATACGGCCGCCATCTGCAATCGCATGAGCGCAGCAGATCGTCGTGGAGGCCGCATAATACATCCTCGCGACAGGCGAGATATTGTCTTCGACCCGATCATTGGCGAAGGGCTCCACGAGCATCACGGTGCCGTCTGGCGCAATGGCCTTGGCTGCATGCGCCGCAGCGGCGACCGGATCTCCCATGTCGTGTAGGCAATCGAAGAAGCAGATGAGGTCGTAGCCGGTTCCGGGATAGTTGTCGGCTCGAGTTTCCGCGAAGGTGACGTGCTTGGAAACGCCTGTCATGGTGGCGACTTTTTGCGCCTCGATTACGGAGTCCCGGTGCGCGTCGAAGCCACGGAATGTCGAAGCCGGGAATGCCTGTGCCATGAGCGCGGTAGAATGCCCGTGTCCGCACCCGATATCGGCCACAAAAGCCCCGACCTTCAGTTTCTCGACAACACCATCAAGAGCGGGCAGCCATTCGCAGACCAAGCTTGCCTTGTAAGCATTGCGGTAGAAGGCGGCAACTCCGCAGTAGAGACGTCCGTTATGGTCGCCCCACGGCACGCCGTTGCCGGTGCGAAAGGCCTCTACCGCCTTGTCCTCGTCCGCCCACATAGAAGCAGGGACTGCCCAGGCGTTAGGGATGAAGACCGGGCTATCGTCGTTGGCAAGGACAAGCGCTTGCTCCGGCGTGATCTCGTAGGTACCACTGATCGCGTGGTAAGCGAGGTAGCCGCCGGCGACTTGTGAATTGAGCCATTCGCGAACGTAGCGTTCGGCGCAGCCGGCACGGTGGGCAAGCTCGTGCGATGTAAGCGGGCCGGCTTCGGACATTGCCTTATAGAGGCCGAGCCGGTTGCCAAGACTCACCATGACCCCGCCATAACCAGCAGAAAGGTCTTCGACCACGCGCGAAAGAAGCGCGTCAAGCTTTGCAGAATCGATCGTGTTGATCTGGACATGTTCCATGTCATTTCTCCTGTTCAAGAACCTTCGGAAGCGGAGGTTGAGGAGAGCATCGCAGTTAAAAGGAGGGATCGGCAGAGCGGAACTTTCCAGAATCGGGCCGATCGTGCCACGGGGCGTGGCGTGGCTGCCCTTTCCGCGTTATCGTGCCGTGCTTGCGTCCAAGGAATTGACTATGCCGCATAATACTGAGCAGGCTGGCCCGGAGCCGCTCCATGTCAGCCTCGTTGCTATTCCCGAGGCCGTGGTGTCGACCCTGAGTGGCATCTTCGACGTGATGAACGCCTTTTCTATCATGCCGCCGCTGGGCGACGCAAAGCGCCACGCGCCACCGTTTCAGGTCGAGATCGTCGGGCTCGAATCAGGACCGCTGGCTCTTGCCAGTCGCATTCCTGTTATGGTCCAACGCAGCATTGCGGCGGTCGAGACGACCGACATCATCATCGTCCCTTCCATCCTACTTGGCCCGGAGGGTTGGCAAAAAGGACGACACCCGGAACTTGTGGAATGGCTTCGAGCCATGCACCAACGCGGCGCGCTCCTATGCTCGGCTTGCTCCGGTATTTTCCTTCTCGCGGAAACAGGGCTCTTCGATGGTGCGGAAGCTACGGTGCATTTCGGTTACGCCAACGCCTTCAAGGCGGAATTTCCGCGTGTCCATAGCCACCCTGAGCGGGTCCTGGTCGTCTCGGGCCTGCGCGAAGAACTGGTCAGTTCAGGAGCTTCCATGACCTGGCATGATTTGGTCCTCTATCTCATCGCAAGACATGCTGGATCGACCGCGGCACAGGCGGTCGCGCGCTGCTTCGCCCTCCAATGGCATCAGGACGGCCTTACGCCCTACATAGTCTTCGAGGGGCGCAGCGATCATGGAGACATCGCCGTTCGGTCGGTTCAGGAATGGGTGTCCACGCATTTTCCGGTGGCCAACCCGCTAGAGGAGATGATCCGTCGCTCGGGGCTGGCCGAGCGCACCTTCAAGCGGCGTTTCACAGCGGCGACCGGGTTGAGCCCGATCGCCTACGTGCAGCGTCTAAGGATCGAGGACGCGAAACGCCGTTTGGAGCGGACGGAGGCATCGGTCGACGAGATCGGCTGGCAGGTCGGTTACGAGGAACCGGCTTTTTTCCGCCGTCTCTTCAAACGCGTGACCGGCTTGACGCCGGGAGGTTACCGACGGCGCTTTAGAATACCTGAGTATGCACGCACCGGCTTAAAGGATTAAACTCCTAGCAACGCGCCTCATAGGTTCGTCCGTAGCGATCTCGATACACGCAGTAGCCGCGACGTTCGGTCGAGCGGCCAATCAGCGCGCCGGCGACGCCGCCAGCGACGGCTCCGACCGCAGCGCCTTCCCAGCTATTGCTGACGGCCCCGCCGATAACTGCTCCGGTGCCGGCCCCAATGGCCGTCCCCCTCTCCGTCGCTGTGCAAGATGCCAGGGCACCAACGAAGGCACTGGCAAGGACAATTCTTCTCATCATTTTGAACTCCTTAGTATTACCGTTGAGCAGGAGCGGCCGGCGGCGTAGCCGGTGCCGGCGTCGCGTTGTTATCAGTTGGTGCCATCGGCTTTGCCGGATCAGGGGTTGGCTCGGAATTCGTCGTGGATGCCGTAGGCTGCGGATCCGTATCCGGAGCATCGTTCCACAAAGTGTAAGCAAACGCGACAACGGCGATCGCTGCAATGGCGGCCGCCCAGCCCACCCATGCGCTGGATCGGGTGTGCTCCACCGGCGTTGTGCGAAGGTCCAGATCCGGGTTGGGAGTGATTGTGCGATTAGGATCGTTCGGATTGTTAGGATCGTATGTCATCTTCATTCTCCGCTTTCGGTGAGAAAGGGAAGCTTTGGACGGCTTGTTTGTTCCGCTAGCGCGTCGACCCCATCTCCTGGGTTGGACTTCAGTCGCAGATCGATCGGACTTTAGCCCATGGAGAACCAAGTCCAAAGTCCTTCGCAACTTCAGACTGTGGCCCCAGATCGGAACGTCATTCAACGCCCAGCATTGGGTTGGTGTGACGGAAGAGCGATCAAGGAGGTTTGCAATGAAGGACGACGGATCCACCCGCGTTAAAAGCCGCTGGAGCGCGGCGGCCGTCGCCATTGTCATCGCCCTTGCCGGCCTGCTCTACGTCTACGGTCAGCTCCTGTCGGGCGACAGCGAGCAATTGACGCGGAGCCTTCGCGAAGCCACGACCACCGCCGATGGAAGTTAAAGGAACCGAAAAGCACACGAGGTGACCCGCAGTGTGGCCATCCATCCTACGCTCAGACCAGTCTCCCAGAAATGCCTCACGGAATGCAGTTCCTTTCAATGTCATTTGCCACAAATCTTGCAGCGCGTTTCCAGGCTTCGTCTGTGTCGCCACGATACGTTATAAACCGGTCGCAGGTGGGCTTGTTGGCGTTGATGTCCAGCAGGACATACTTCGCCCAGCCCACCAAGGTGCTCATCTTATGGATCTCGCCTATGAGCAGGTAATTCGCGCCAGCCCTTTTCGCCTCTTCGTAAAGCTCCGCAATCCCCGGATCACGCGCCGTGCATTGCCCATTCCGGCATACCAACGAAGTGATGCTGAACTTTTTACGTCTCGAAAGACTGTCACGTAGGGTTGCGCCGAACGCCGTCAGCCGCTCATCGTGGCCGTCGATCTGGCCATCAGCTTCGCCGGACGTGTCCCTGAAGTCGAAATTGGCAACGGCTACCGTTAAGGGTTCAATCGCCTCGGCAAGGGCGGTTGATGCAAGGACGGTGGCACCCGCCAACGCTATGGCGCGCCACCAACCTGGGGCGCACAACCTACTTTTTACGTGAAAGCTGGCTTGTACCACGTCCTCCTCCTACCTGAAAATCGACGACAGGGGTGAGGCCTGCGCCAATGCATTCATTGATCAGAAGTCTGGTGCAAGGACCGGCAAAAATAGGACTGCGCGAGCGATCGTGCGTTATAAGTCTGTGTCATTCAAGATGCGGAGCGCCGCCGTTTGCCTGTCCATATTCGTCGTGCCAAGCACATTGAAAAGAGCGTCGACAACGTAATACTCGTCGCCACAGGATAGCGACTCGATTGAAGAACACTCTTGCGGTCTCGCCAGGCGGCGCGTGGGCGGCGGGCCGATCAGTGTCGCTCGACGTCCTTGGCACCTCATCTTGCCGAAATCTCGCGCGCGGCCTCCCGGATGGTCTGCATCAGAATGGACAACGGTAACGAAGGGATCGCGTCCGTGCGCATCGTCAGACCCACAGGCCCTTTGGTTTCGCTCGTATCGATCGGCAGTATTGCCAGCACGCCGTCCTCTATGTCGGCTGCCACAACGCCAGTCGAGATGATCCAGATTGCGTCGCTTGACCGCAAGAAGGCGCGGCCGAAAGAATCGGAAACCGTCTCGATCTGGTTCGGCAGGTTCGGGACACCATTGGCGATAAGGAAACTTTCCACGAAGGGACGAATGATTGAGGCCCGCGTCGGCATCAGCACCGTGTATTCTGCGAGCGCGGCAAAGGGCGATTGCCCAGTTTTCAGAAGCGGGTGCCCGGCCCGGACGGCAAACGCCACCTGTTCGGAATAGAGGTGCTCAAATGAAAAGCCTGCCATTTTTTCCGCTCCAGCAAGGCGTCCGACGACAAGATCGAGGTCGCCCACTCGAAGCTGCTCCAAAAGCACCGCATTGTCGCCAGTCACGATCTTGATGCGGCTCCAGGTATTTTCTTTGAGGAAGAGCTCCATGGCCTGCGGCATGACGCGCGTCGATACCGTCGGAAGTGCGCCGATGCGGATCGGCGGAGCGTCGCCCACCCGCTCCTGGGTGACCGAATCGAGCCCGTGGCGGAGCGCCGTCAGCGCCGCGCCCGCATGTTTAAGGAACACCTCGCCGTACCGCGTGATCTTGATGCCGCGCCCGTCGCGCTCGAAAACAGCAACGCTCAGCACTGCTTCCAGTTCGCGGATCGTCTTTGTCACCGCAGGCTGGCTCACCCGCAGGAGTTCAGCTGCCTTCATGACGCTTTTCTGCCGCGCGACCTCGACAAAGGTCTGCAGATGGCGAAACTTGATACGGCTATCGATCATTGGTCACATAACCCATAAGTTATCGGAAAGCCACGAAATATCATTTTACCGAACCGAATTAAACATTCAAATTTCGTGAGAGGAGGAAGTTCCGTGCAATTTGCCCGCGTCAACGATGTCACGATTCACTATCAGATCATTGGTCGCCCTGCCGGCAAGCCAGTCATTGTCTTTGCCAATTCGCTCGGTACGGATTTCAGGATCTGGCGCGATGTGATCGTGCGGCTGGCAGGTGATTTCAATATCGTGCTTTACGACAAGCGCGGGCATGGTCTTTCGGATATAGGCCAGTTGCCATATTCGATCGACGACCATGCCTCCGACCTCATCGGCCTCCTGGAGACCCTTGAGGTCGAGCGGGCCTTCATCTGCGGCCTGTCGGTTGGCGGCCTCATCGCGCAGTCACTTTATCAGCAGCGCCCGGACCTCGTACGCGGTCTCATCCTTTGCGATACGGCTCACAAAATCGGCACCGCCGAAACATGGAACGCCCGCATCGAGGCGGTCGAAAATTACGGTATCGGCAACATCGTCGATGCGGTGATGGAGCGTTGGTTCACGCCCGCCTTCCGGCGCCCGGAAAATCAGGCCTATGCCGGCTACTGCAACATGCTCGCCCGTCAGCCCGTCGAAGGCTATGCAGCAACCTGCGGCGCAATTCGCGATGCCGATTTCACAGAAGCCGCAGGCAAGATTGCGGTTCCCACCATCTGCATTGTCGGCGATCAGGACGGTTCGACGCCACCGGACCTGGTGAGACACACCGCAAATCTGATCCCGAACGCACGGTTTGAAACGATCCGCGATGCCGGTCACATCCCCTGCGTCGAACAACCGGAGGCCCTTACCGCCGTCATCCGCGCCTTCATCGATTTCGCCTTGCATGGAGATCAGGCCGATGAATGAAGCCTCTATTCCGTCCGAACGCTACCGGCAGGGCATGGCGACCCGCCGCGCGGTCCTTGGCCATGACCACGTCGATCGGGCCGAAGCAGGCTCGACGGCTTTCGACAAGCCGTTTCAGGACCTCATTACGGAGGCTGCCTGGGGACATGTCTGGTCGCGCCCGGCCTTCACGAAACGCGAGCGCTCGATCGTTACGATCGCGCTTCTGGCCGCACTGGGCCAGGATGACGAGATTGCGATGCATGTTCGCGCGACGGCCAATACCGGCGCCAGCCGCGAGGATGTTTGCGAAGCGCTCCTGCACGTGGCGATCTACGCGGGTGTTCCGGCTGCCAATCACGCAATCAAGATCGCCAAACAGGTTTTCGAGCAGATGGACGCCGAAAAGACAGCCTGAGAGGAAGAGATGTCCGATATATCGAACCGCAAGCCGGAAACCGGTGCCTTTTTCGCCCGAGACCGCACCTGGCATCCACCGGCTTATGCTCCCGGCTATAAGACCTCGGTGCTGCGTTGCCCACAACGCGCGCTGCTGTCGCTCGACGGCACGATCTCAGAGATTACCGGGCCGGTCTTTGGTCATTCGATCATCGGTGAACTCGACAATGACCTGATCCACAACTTCGCCCGCCCCGGCGAGAGCGCGCTCGGCGAGCGGATTATCGTTCACGGTCGGGTGATCGACGAGCGTGGGCGGCCGGTCTCCGGCGCGCTGGTCGAATTCTGGCAGGCCAATGCCGGCGGGCGTTATCGCCACAAGAAAGAATCCTACCTCGCGGCCATCGATCCGAATTTTGGCGGTTGCGGGCGCTGTATTACCGACGAATATGGTCAATACTCCTTCCGCACCATTCGCCCCGGCGCCTATCCCTGGCCAAACGGCGCCAACGATTGGCGCCCGGCACACATCCACTTTTCGATCTTCGGCCACGGCTTTGCTCAGCGGCTGATCACGCAGATGTATTTCGAAGGCGATCCGATGATCTGGAAATGTCCGATCGTCGGCACGATCCCCGACAAGGCCGCAATCGAGCAGCTGATTGCACTGCTCGACTGGGGCAACACCATCCCCATGGACGCGCGCGCCTACAAGTTCGACATCGTTCTGCGCGGTCGCCGATCGACCCTGTTCGAAAACCGGCTGGAGGGCAACTGATCATGCAGGAACTCGGCTACCTCAAGGAAACCCCGTCGCAAACGGCAGGTCCTTATGTCCATATCGGCCTCACGCCAAATTTCTGTGATATCGGGGGTGTCTTCGCACAAGATCTCGGCAGCGTGATGGTCAACGAACAGACCCTTGGCGAGCGAATCACCGTGACCGGCCGCATCTATGATGGAGCAGGCGCGCCGGTGCGTGACGCGGTCGTCGAAATCTGGCAGGCCGACTGCGCCGGGCTTTACGACAGCCCGTCGGAAATGCGCGGCGCGGCCGATCCGAATTTTGCCGGTTGGGGTCGCTGTCCGACCAGCGTCGAAGACGGCGTTTATCGGTTCGAAACTGTCAAACCTGGCTGCGTGCCCTTCAAGGACGGCCGCATGATGGCGCCGCACATCTCTTTCTGGATCGTTGCACGCGGCGTCAATATCGGGCTCCACACCCGCATGTACTTTCCGGAGGAGGCAGACGCCAACAAGGCCGATCCACTGCTTGCCCGTGTCGAACACGGCGAGCGCGTTGCAACAATGATCGCGACCCGCGATGGCACAACCTATACGTTTAATATCCGACTTCAGGGGGAGAAGGAAACGGTATTTCTCGACATTTGACGAGGATACAAAGTCAGGCTCTGTGCCCATTGGTGCAGGCGATCCCTGCCAAAAGCCCATGCCGACGGCACCCCGAATGCAATCAAAGCGAGCAGCGCGGCTATCAAAACGACGATAGGCGGGTTGTTAAAAATGCTGCACCGCAGTAAGACTTTTCACGGGCTGAACGTCGATGGTGGAAACATGCAGAAAACATTCGGGCACGTCCTGACGGTGCACAAGGGTCTCGGCCCAGGTTTTGACTTCCTTAGAATTGCCCTGGCTTTTTCAATCGTATTGGCACATTCATTTTTGCTGACCGGAAATGACGCTTTTTTTCGTTCGAGCCCATTGTGGTTTGCCGAATACGCACTGGTTCCGATGTTCTTCGCTCTTAGCGGTTTTCTGATCGCAGGAAGCGCTCAGCGCCTCAGCCTGAAGAACTTTCTCTTGAACCGCGGACTGCGTATCGTTCCTGCTCTTGCGGTCGATATCGTTGTCTGCGCGCTCATTATCGGCCCTCTTGTGACGACCGTCGCTTTGCGTGACTATTTTCTCGGCGTCGACTTCTACAAGTATTTTCTCAACATCATCGGCTGGATTCATTACAGCCTGCCGGGTGTATTTGAGGGAAATCCGACACATCGGGTAAACGGAGCTCTGTGGACCGTCCCGTGGGAAATCTTCTGCTACATCATCATGTCTGCGCTCATGATCACCTCGATCATCAAGTCATGGCAGAAGCTGGCGCTTTTGACCGGTGGCTTTATCCTGAGCGGGCTTGTCGTCCAGTCCTTCGGACAACTACTGCCCTATCGCGTTGACCTGGTTTTGAGCACGCTCTTCGTCAGCCGCGGCGCCCAGCTGGTATTTGCATTTCTGCTCGGCATCCTGGCCTACCAATTGCGGGATTTCATTCCTTACAAAAACTCATTGTTCTTGGCGAGCGTGGCAGTTTCCATCCTGGCGATGCTGTTCTTGAGCAGCTCCTCCATCGAGAGCGTGCCAAACAGATTGCTGGTAATACCAGCGCTCGTCTATATCACGATATTCGTCGGTCTGACGCCGGTGCCCCTGCCCTCCTTCTTTCACAAGGGCGACTACTCTTATGGCGTCTATCTGTATCACGACCCCTTTCTTCAGATTTTGATCAGTCTGGCGCCGGGCCTGTTCCTGATCCCGAAAACCGGGGCGATCGCGCTCTATGCTATCGGCATCTGCGCCGCGATGGGCATCGCTGTCTTTTCCTGGCATGTCATTGAGAAGCCGATCTTGGGCATGCGAAAGAAATTCTCGTTCGTTGCAAAGGCGCGAGGCGTCGACGAGAATGCCGATATAAGGATTCTGCCGGTCGAAAAACCGGTAAAGGCATAGTTGGCAAGGGAAAGGACATTCCGTGCCATCTCTACCGCCATCTTTTGCCGCCGCCGCGGTTTTCAAACGGCAAGCTGGCGGCAAAAGTAGGCAAAACAAATGAGAGGTCACGTGACCGCATCCGCCTTCGACCATCCATTTCTCAGCGGCCTTTGCGGGGACGTTGAAATCTCGGATTATCTTTCGGCTGATGCCGACATCACAGCTATGCTCTCCTTCGAGGCTGCACTTGCAAAGGCCGAAGGCGCCCTTGGCCTGATCCCGCAGAAGGCAGCACGCCGCATTGCCGAAGCTTGTCGAGGTTTCACCGCCGATATCACCTCTCTTAGGGTTGCGACCGCCAGAGACGGCGTCGTCGTTCCCGATTTCGTCGCGCAACTGCGCACCTTCGTGGGTGGCGAGGCGGCCCAGTATGTCCATCTCGGGGCGACAAGCCAGGACGCCATCGATACCAGTCTGATGATCAGGCTAAAGTCGATTGTCTTCTTATTTTCCGGCAGGCTCGATGCCATTGTTCGCGCTCTCGACGCACTCGATCGCCGGTTCGGCCAGAACAGTCTGATGGGCCATACCCGCATGCAGGCCGCAATCCCAATTGCCGTTTCGGATCGTCTGCGGACATGGCGAGCGCCGCTTGAAGGTCATCATGGCCGGCTAAGGGTACAGAGGTTTCCCGTCCAGTTCGGTGGCGCGGCCGGGACACTGGACAGGCTGGGCGACAAGGCTGCCGCCATACGCGCTTCGCTCGCCCAGGAACTTGGACTGACTGACGAGCCACAATGGCAAAGCCAGCGCGCGCCCGTCGCCGACCTTGCCAACCTCTTTTCACTGATCACCGGCAGTCTGGGGAAGATGGGCCAGGACATAGCGCTTCTGGCGCAGGCCGGCGGCGAGATCGAACTTGCCGGCGGCGGAAGTTCGTCAGCCATGGTGCATAAACACAACCCCGTCGGTGCCGAAGCGCTTGTGGCATTTTCCCGCTTCAACGCCACTCAGCTTTCAGCCATACACCAAGCGCTAGTTCACGAACAGGAACGTTCGGGTGCCGCCTGGACACTTGAATGGCTCGTGCTGCCGCAGATGATCATGGCGACGGCCGGTGCCCTGCGACTTGCGCGCGAACTGACCGGCAATATTCTACGCCTCGGGGGCTCGTAGACAAGCTTGCTTCCTCACCGTTCGTGGCAAGCTGGTGCAGATGCGTAGCATAATGCACCAGTTATGAATTACCGTATTTATTTCATTTTACATTACCGTTTCGCATGACACACTAACGTGAAATTGAGCTGCGCGCTAACTCGGCGGTGGAGTCCGCCGGGCATAAAGGGAGAGGAAAATGAAACAGCTGGTTCTGGCCGCTGCGGCGGCAATCGTCATGGGTACTGCCGCCTATTGCGAGACGATCAAGGTCGGGGTCGTTGGGCCGTTTTCGGGTCCGTTCGCGCTGCAGGGCAAGAACTTCAAGGCCGGGATCGACGCCTATATGGCGACGAATGGCGCCCAGATCGGCGACAATAGGGTCGAAGTCATCTATCGCGACCTGCCGGCCGCCGATCCGGCCAAGTCCAAGGCGCTTGCCCAGGAACTCGTCGTCAAGGAGAAGGTCCAGTATCTGGCCGGGTTTTACTTCACACCTGACGCAATGGCCGTTACGCCCATCTTGAAACAGGCCAATACGCCGCTCGTGATCATGAACGCCGCAACCTCCGCCATCGTCACCAAAAGCCCTCTGGTCGTTCGTACATCCTTCACTCTTTGGCAGACCTCGATGCCCATCGCCAAGGTCGCATTCGACAAGGGCATTAGGAAGGTCATCTCGGTTGTCAGCGACTACGGTCCTGGGGTCGACGCTGAAAACGCCTTCAGGGCGGGCTTCGAAAAGCAAGGCGGAGAAATCGTCGAAGCGATCCGTATGCCACTCGCCACCAACGATTTCAGCCCGATCATGCAGCGCATCAAGGATTCGGGTGCTGAGGGCGTGTTTGCCTTCCTGCCATCCGGTCCGCCGACGCTTGGCTTCGTGAAATCCTATAGCGAAAACGGCCTGAAAGGCGCCGGCATCCAGCTCTTTGCGACCGGCGACTTGACGCAGGAATCCGACCTTCCGGCACTCGGCGATGCCGCTCTCGGCATATTGACAACATACCACTACTCGGTCTCGCACGACTCTCCCGAAAACAAGGCATTCGTTGCGGCCGCCGGCAAGGCACTCGGCAATCCGGCCGAACTCACCTTCCCAGCCGTCGGGGCCTATGACGGCATGCACGTCATCTACAAGATGATCGAGGCAACTGGCGGCAAGCAGGATGCTGAAAAAGCTGTCGAAGCCGTAAAGGGCCTTTCCTGGATGAGCCCGCGCGGCCCCGTTTCGATCGATCCCGAAAGCCGCCACATCACTGAAAATATTTATCTGCGCGAAGTCGCCAAGGATGCGGACGGCAAATACATCAACAAGGAAATCCAGGTCTTTGAAAGGCAGGGGGATCCAGGTCTGGCGGCGACGAAGTAGGACGAGCAAGGCTTTCTCAAAGCGTTTGTCCGGACCGCTCGTCAGCCCCATCCACGCCTCGATGAACAAAAGGGCATCTGGCGCAACCGCAAGTCTCTCCTTTCTCGGAAGAAAGGGTTTCGGCACAAGAACGCCAAGCGGGCTTCAGCACCTGCTGAACGAGAAAAGGAACACACGAGCCTCATGCAGACTGTCTTCAGCATTGCCGTCGACGCGCTGGCCTATGGCATGGTGCTGTTCGTGATCTCGATCGGCCTTTCGGTCACAATGGGCCTGATGCGCGTCGTCAACCTTGCCCACGGCGCCTTTGCCATGATCGGCGGGTACATTGCCTCCTATGCCGCGCGCGATCTCGGCCTTGGCTACGGCATCGCAGTTCTTTTCGCCGTCACTGGAACCATCGTCGTCGCCATTCCGGTCGAACGCTTCCTCTACCGGCGCATCTATGGTGCGCCGGAACTGACGCAGGTTCTGATGACGATCGGCATCACCTTCTGCATCATCGGGATAGCCAACTACGTCATGGGTCCGACGCTGAAAACCATTCCATTGCCTGACGCCCTGCAAGGCTCGGCCAATCTTGGATTCCGCACCATTCCGGTGCATCGGCTTTTTGCCATCTTCTGCGGCCTCGCCGTCGCGGGCGCACTTTGGTACACGATCGAAAAGACAAGTTTTGGCGTAAAGCTGCGCGCATCCGTCGATAATGCCGCCATGGCCGCCGCGCTTGGGGTGCGCACGGAGATCATCTATGCATTGAGCTTTGCAGTTGCCGTCGGCCTGGCTGCCTTTGGCGGCGTGGTCGGCGCCGAGCTCTTGCCGGTCGAGCCCTATTATGCGCTGCGCTACATGGTGACTTTCCTCGTCGTTGTCTCGGTCGGCGGAGCAGGCTCGATTGGCGGCGCATTGATCGCCTGCCTGGTTCTCGGCGGCATCGACACCACGGGCCGTTACCTGATGCCGGAATACGGAGAATTCTTCTTCTATCTCGCCGTTATTGCAATCGTCTGCGTTTTTCCGCGCGGCTTTGCCGGAAGAGTGCAGTAGGACGACGCTCGACATGAACATCCCAACCACGACAGCAGTACCCATGCGGCGCATTCGCTTTTTCGGCCGCGATATCGCCGGCATTGCCGCAATCGTCGTGCTCGCCAGCATCGGCTATTTGCTGTTTCCTGATAACCTCGCGCTGCTGACGCGCGTCATCGCAACCGCATTGCTCGTTCTCGCCCTTGATCTCGTAACCGGATATTGCGGCGTGGCGACGCTCGGCCATGCCGCACTCTTCGGTTCCGGCGCCTATG
This sequence comes from Rhizobium etli 8C-3, assembly GCF_001908375.1. Lineage (NCBI taxonomy): Bacteria > Pseudomonadati > Pseudomonadota > Alphaproteobacteria > Hyphomicrobiales > Rhizobiaceae > Rhizobium > Rhizobium etli. The sequence continues at coordinate 1,437,223 of NZ_CP017244.1, forward strand.
CGGCGGGCATTGTCTCGGCCCATTACAGCATCACCGATCCCCTTTTGATGACGCTTGCCGGTATCACCGGTGGCGCTGCTGCAGGCCTCGTCTGCGCAATCGTCATCTTGCGTGCCCACGGCCTCCCGCAGCTTGTCCTGTCAATTGCGCTCATCAACCTCTTCCACGAATTCGCCAACAAGGCATCTTCCTGGACCGGTGGCAGCGATGGCCTTTCCGGCATCTCGGCCGATCCGATCTTCGGCACCTTCGAGTTCGACCTTTACGGCCATACCGCCTATGTCTTCGGGGTGGTCTTGCTGCTTGTCGTTTTCGTTCTTCTCCGCCTTGTCGTGCGTTCGCCCTTTGGCATGCTGTGCCGCGGCATCAAGGAGGACGCCTTGCGCGTCCGGGCCATGGGAGCCTCGCCGAAGGCGGCGCTGATGAAGATGTACGTCATTTCAGGCGCCGTCGCCGGTGTCGGTGGCGCCCTCAATGCCATCTCCACGCAGGTGGTCGGCCTCGACAGCCTCTCCTTCACGCTTTCGGCCGAAAGCCTCGTGATGCTCGTTCTCGGCGGCACCGGCTCCCTCTTCGGTGCGCTCTGCGGCACCGTCATCTTCATGCTCTTTGAAGATTATGTCTCGGCTGCAAACCCGTTCCACTGGCTGACGATGGTCGGCGCGCTACTGGTTGCTGTCGTCCTCTTCGCCCCGAAGGGCCTTTATGGGACAGCAACTGCCTTTTTCGTCCGCCGGAAGGAGACTGCGCAATGAGCCCCGTCTTGGAAGTCGTCGATCTCCGGAAATCCTTCGGCGGCCTGGTGGTGACCAATGACGTATCGATCTCGATGGCAGCAGGTGACCGTGTTGCGCTCATCGGCCCGAACGGCGCTGGCAAGACCACTTTCGTCAATCTCGTCACTGGCAACCTATCGCCGGACGCCGGCGATGTCCGCCTCGGTGGCGAGACCGTGACGAGAATTGGTGCGGCGGGCCGCGTCAGGCGCGGCCTCGTCCGCTCCTTCCAGGTCACACGGCTCTTCCAGGAAATGACGCCGGCCGAACACGTCGCGCTCGCGATCCTGCAGCGTGACGGACGCACTGGCCAGATGTTCGGCAACTTTCTCGCAATGGCCGACCTCATGGCAGAAGTCACCGATCTGCTTGACACGCTCGGCCTTCGCGACCTCATGTGCCGCAGGGTCAGTGAAATTGCTTATGGACAGCAGCGTCTCCTCGAGATTGCGGTCGCTATGGCACTGAAACCGAAGGTGCTGTTGCTTGACGAACCTGCTGCCGGCGTGCCTCAAAGCGATACCGCCCGCATCGAGCAGGCGCTCGCCGATCTGCCAGCCGATCTCGCCGTGTTGATGATCGAGCACGATATGGACCTCGTGTTCCGCTTTGCCAGACGTGTCATCGTGCTTGCGGCAGGTACCATCATTTTCGACGGTTCGCCGGTCGAGGTCACCAAGGATGCCCGCGTGCGCGAGGCCTATCTCGGGAGCTATGCGAATGCCAGCCACGTCGCTTGAGGTAGACAACCTCTCCGCCGGCTATGGACCGACGCGGGTTCTTGAAGACGTTTCATTCGCCGTGCCCGCAGGCGCCCGGCTTGCCATCCTTGGCCGCAACGGAATGGGCAAGACGACCTTGCTTGCGACGCTTGCCGGACAGACCAGACGTTATGACGGCCGCATCCGCCTCGGCTCCGCAGACCTCACATCCATGACCAGCGCAGCTCGCGCCCATCAAGGGCTCGGTTATGTGCCGCAGGCACGCTGCATCTTTCAGACCTTGACGGTTGAGGAAAACCTGTTCGTCGGCCTCAAAGGACGGCCGAAGACGGCGCTCGAAGAGGCATACGTGATGTTTCCACGTCTTAAGGAGCGCCGCCGCAATCTGGGCGGCCAACTCTCCGGTGGCGAGCAGCAGATGCTGTCGACTGCCCGCACGATTCTCGGCCGTCCCTCCGTTCTGCTGCTTGACGAACCGCTGGAAGGTCTTGCACCCGTCATCTGCGAAGAGCTGATGGCGGCATTTTCCCAACTCGCCAAGACCGGCGACATGACGATCCTTCTTGTCGAGCAACGCATCCAAAGTGCGCTCGACTTCGCCGATCAGGTCATCATCCTTGAACGGGGACGCCTTGCCTGGACCGGCACGCCCGAAATGTTATCGACCGATCAAGCCGCCGTGGAACGTCTGCTCGGGGTTGGCGGGCTGCACTAGGGTTTGTGGCGAGACGCTTCGTCATTCGTGAGGTCGAAAGCCGCGTCATAGGTGACCATGCCGGACGGCATTTCACCGCTGAAACACAGTGCCTGAAAATATTCGGCCGGATAATCTGCAAGCCTGAGGCGAGCATCCGCCTTGAAGCCGAACCGGCCGTAGTACCCGGGATCGCCAAGCAGGACGCATCCCTGGGCGCCGAGTTTAAGGATGGCACCAAGTCCATCCTTCACCAGACGAGTACCGATCCCCTCGCCCTGCCTTTCGGGTGTTACCGCGAGTGGACCGAGGCCGTACCAGCCCAAATCCCTGCGGTTGATCATCACCGGTGAGAACGCGATGTGGCCGACGATTTGGCCTTCATCTTCGGCAACGAGCGTCGCCGACAAGGCTCTATTCCTGCGCAGGGCATCGACAATTGCCGCTTCCGTCTGGCTGCTGTGGTCCTTGGCGGCAAAGGCCGTGCTGATCAGCGCACGGATCGCTGGGATATCGGCTATTGTCTCATTGCGGATGCGCATGATGAGCCTCCATTGCAGTACCGCACATAACAAACCCGAGCCCCGGGGTCAAAACGATGCTTGCATCGCTCCAAGCACTCCTCTCCAATCGGTCGCCGCAGTAAAGGGAGCCGACAACCAGGCGCCGGCGATCCGAAATTCTCGGCATGGCTGGAGACGCGGACACTGCAGGCCGATTGAGCAATGTCGCAGAATTGCTCGGCGCAGCGGTCTTTCTCGCTTCGGAACCTCCCTCATTCGTCAGTGGCCAATTGCGGATGCTCGATGGCCGCCGCCGGCCTCCGGTATCGTCGCGCACGCACGGTAACATTTCGCAGATCTGCAATATGACCGCCTTGCCATCGTTTGATCGATTGTGACATGCAATTGACGAAGATGGCTCGAAAATGCGGAGAATTGTATTTTCGCCCCGGAAGAGCCACCTATTAGAACAGGAGATGTCCATTAGCTTTCAGACTCCGGCATCTCCGTTTACGCAAAGCAAACCATATCCGGCTGCTGTCGGATCCGACTCCTGCTGCCTTAGGAAAATATACTCCTTCTGCTGCTAGCGATTGTGAGAACAGGCAAGATAGAGGCACCTCGCGGAATTCCGCACTTCGCATCAGGGTTAAACTATGATTACGATAGCGCTGTGCTGGAGCCCGATTTTGAAGAACCATGAGTAACGATCAGTTTCAGGTAAAATTTTGGGGCGTTCGCGGCAGCATCCCGGTATCCGGCCCCGAATTCGATCACTACGGCGGCAACACCACCTGCATCGAACTGCGCTGCGGCGCCCACCGGTTGATCTTCGACGCAGGCTCCGGACTGCGCGAGGCCGGGCTTGCGATGCTCAACGAAGGCGTCACGCAGGTCGATCTTTTCTTCAGCCACTGTCACTACGACCACATCATCGGATTGCCCTTCTTCAAGGCGATTTACTATCCCACGATCAATCTCAACATCTGGTCCGGCCATCTCGACGGCAAGATGAGCACCAAGGATATGGTCGATCAGTTCATCAGCCCTCCCTGGTTCCCGGTCAAGACCGATATCTGTCAGGCGACGATGAACTTCCGCGATTTCCATGCCGGCGACATGCTTTCTCCGCGCGAGGGTGTGCGCATTAAGACCTACAAGCTGAACCATCCAGGCGGTGCGATCGGCTATCGCATCGAGTGGGGCGGGCGCGCCGTCGCGCTTGTATTCGACGTCGAGCACATCCCCGGCACTTATGACCCGGTGTCTCTGGATTTGATGAAGGATGCGGATCTGGCGATCTACGACTGCACCTACAACGAAGATGAGATGCAGCGCTTCAAGGGCTTTGGCCATTCGACCTGGCAGCACGGGATCGAATTGGCCAAGATGGCAGGAACGAGACGATTCGCGCTCTTCCATCACGCGCCATCGCGCACGGACGATCAACTCGGCGAGATGGAAAAGAATGCCCAGGCGGCATTCCCCAGCGCCTTTGCCGCGCGTGACAATCAGGTCGTCGACATCTGATCCTTCAGCAGCTCTGCTGCCGGTTTCCACGAAATCGCCTGATGACCGTCGGTCTCTTTGAGAAATGCCTCGGCGAATGTCCACGCCGTCTCGTCATGCGCGAGGTGGTGCGTCAGCAAGCCGATCGGCTCGTTTCGGCCCTCGAAGCGGTCCTGCAGTTCTCTCACAAGTTCGCTTACCACTTCATCATGCGGTCGCCCGACGCGCGGGCCCTTCCCATCCGCTCTCCGTCCCATGATGTCGATATGTGTGTTGAGCAGCGGCATCGGCCCCTCCGCAGTCGCCCGGCCGAACGTCGAAATGCATTCGAAACCAAGCGCCGGGAGCTTGGGAACAAGGCTGCCGTCGATGCGGTTCCATGGCGGCACCAGCATGGGAATGCATCTGGCCGGATGCAGCCGCTGCAGCGTCAGGAGACCGTCATAGAGTTCGCCAAGCACGGCCTCCGCCGGCCGGTGCCCGCCAAGTTCCTGTTTTTTTTCTTGCAGCGGCGCATAATTCTCATGCGACCATCCATGCACCGCAACACTCACCCCGCGCGCACCTGAAAGCCGCTGAGAAAGTGCGGGGCCGGTCTTTGCCGGGATGACGGCAACGGTCAACGGCGTCTCATGCGCAATTGCGAGTCCGAGCAATCTGTCGAGCGCCGCCGTCGGCTCGATCGCATCGTCATCACGCCACCAGAAGCGAGCCACCCTTCCTGCCTCGCGCCAGCGCGCGAGTTCCTCACGCAGGGGTTTCCAGATCGAATTGCCGCTCATGGGTCAACTCCTGTGTATCGTTTCAATATTTTTTCGAGGTCCCGGGCAGCGACCTCAAGCGATCGCTCCTCCAGCACGAAGTCCCGCGCCGCCGCGCCCATTTCCTGGCGTCGCAGCGGATCGTCCAGCAGGCGGGCGATGGCGGCGGCAAAGGCGTCGACATCGCCATCTGCCGTCAATATGCCAGTCACCCCATCTTCAATGACCGCTGGCACGCCGGCTGTTCGCTGCGCCACCACAGGCAGGCCGGCCGCCTGCGCTTCAAGATAGGCAAGGCCATAGGCTTCACCGCAACCGGGCCAGACATAGATCCCCGACCGGGCGAGAAGACTTGCGACGTCCGACGCACTTCGTTCGCCCAGCCAATCGATGCGGGGGGGCGAAAAATCCGAAAACAGCGCCTCGACTTGCGCCCGCATCGGGCCATCGCCGATAATCCCAAGCGTCCAGGCCTTGTCTTTGATCACGCGCAGTGCCGCAGCCAGCGCCCTATAGCTCGCCATCTTGTCACCGGCGCGCATCATGGCGACGGTCACGAGCCGTTTCGGATCCGGCCGCAGATCGATGTTCTTGCTCGATACCGTGTCTATGAACGGCTTGATTGAAGCAAGACGGGCCTCAGGAATGGCCTGGCCGATCCCAGCCGCGTCGCGTTCCGTGAGTACGATGTTGACCGCCGCCTGCCGGATTGCTGCCGCCACCGTCGCCTGCGCCGATGCCCAGCCGGTGGCGTCGCGTCTGCGGGAATAGGAGGCCTCCGCCGTGACGTAAGGAATGGCGAATTCGGCCGCAAGCACGGGTCCGAAAGGATCCGGCGATTTGTAATACGGGTGATAACAGAACCACAGATGCGGTTTTGGTCCACGGCGCCAAATGCTTTTTAGACGGACAAGCTCCGCCTGCCTCTCGCCCTCAAGCAGAGTTGCCGCCTCGGGAGTTGGCGCAAAATTGCGAAATTCGGAGGCGATCTCGACCGAATGACCGGAACGATGCAGCGCCTCGACAAGCAGCCTCGCCATCAGGCGGTCGCCGGACGGTGTCGGATGGTTTGGAGACTTCAGCGGCGCGTAAAATGCAATCCGCATCAGGACGCTCCGTTGAGAAAGCGTTTCATTGCGCCGCCCGTCCGGCCTATCGCGAAAATTACCGCTATTGTCCGTTTTCCTTAAAAGTTACTGATAAACATATGGAAGTGATCGTGGCTGGAGAAGATGGCATTTCGCTTTCACCTGATCACCTCTAGAGCATGATGCTCGAAGCTGTGAACGGTTTTCCGCGGGTCAAGCTCCAGCGTCTCTATCTGGTGGCGAATTCCGATCTCGTAAAGACGATCTAAAGTTAACCGACTTTCGGCATATTCAGGTGAACGTCAAGAACGGAATTGAATGGTAACCGTCGCGCATACAGGCATTTTTTCAGAGAGTAACATCCGGCGCGCCCGCCTCGGTTCAGGCCTTGTCATGTTCGCCTTCGTGGTCCTCCACCTGTCGAACCATGCACTCGGGCTCATTTCCGTCGCTGCTGCCGATGACGGCCGCCGGCTGTTTGTCGCCCTTTGGCGAAATCCGCTCGGCACGCTGATCTTCTACAGCGCGATCTTCACTCACATCGCGCTGGTGCTCCGCTCGCTATACATGCGCCGCAGCCTGGTCATGCCAAATGGTGAAATGGCCCAGATCGTGCTCGGCCTCGCCATCCCGCTGCTCTTGATCGATCATGTGATCGGAACCCGTATCGTCCATGAACTCTACAGCTATGCCGACAACTACGAAACGGTCGTTCGCCAGCTGTGGATACTCTCCTTCGGCAACGGCATCCGGCAGGCAGTCGCGCTTGTTGTCGTCTGGGTCCACGGCTGCATCGGCCTGCATTTCTGGCTGCGCTACCGGCCTTGGTACGACGGTCTTGCACCGTTGCTTCTGGCAATTGCGATCCTGCTGCCCGTGCTTTCGCTGCTCGGCTTCATCGAGATGGGCCGCACGATCGCCGAGCCGGACTATGAGGGTCTTGTCGACACCGGACGCTATCAGGAAAACCTCAATACCCGCTATTATTCCGACCCTCACGCCCAGCGGCAGATCGCGATGATACGCGCCGGGCTCTATGGCAGCTTTTCGCTGGCGCTTCTGTCCGTCATCGCCGCGCGCGGCCGCCGCAAGTGGAAGGAGCGCACGGACCAGATTGCCGTGCATTATCCGGGAGGCGAGACGATCAAGGTGCCGCGCGGTTTCACGGTGCTGGAGGCGAGCCGTCTCGGCGGGCTGCCACATTACTCGGTCTGCGGCGGCAAGGGACAGTGCTCCACCTGCCGCGTTCAGATCCTTAGCGATTACCAGCGCCTGCCGCAACCTGATCAACTGGAGCAGAAGACGCTCGAGCGCATCAATGCGTCGCCGGACGTACGTCTCGCCTGTCAGCTTCGCCCGGATCATGACATCACCGTCGCGCCGCTTCTGATCCCGACGACCGAACCGGCCCTTCCAGCCAACACACAGGAAGCAAGTCCTGGCCGGGAGCGTGAAATTGCCGTGCTTTTCTGCGATATTCGCAACTTCACGAGTTTGACGGAAACCCGGCTGCCCTTCGACATCGTTTTCCTGCTCAACCGCTATTTCGCCCTTGTCGGAAAGGCAGTGGAACAAGCCGGCGGAAGGATAGACAAGTTCATCGGCGATGGCGCCATGGCCCTTTTTGGCATCGGCACTTCGCCCGGCGAGGGCTGCCGCCAGGCGCTGAAGGCGGCCGAAACGATCACGTCGGAAATTGAAAAACTCGGCGCCGAACTCGCCGACGAACTGACGATACCGCTTCAGATTGCGATCGGCATTCATTTTGGACCAGCCGTCGTCGGCACGATGGGCTACGGCAGGGTGCGAAACCTCACCGCCGTCGGCGACACGGTAAACGTTGCCAGCCGGCTTGAAAGTGCCGCCAAGGAATTCGGTGCGGCGCTCGTCATTTCCGAGCCGGTGGCCAATCTGTCGGGCGCCGATATGGGCGGCATCGAAAGCCGTGACATCAGTGTGCGCGGCCGGGCGCTGCCTTTGAAAGTCTATGTGATCTACAAGCAACAGGCGGGTCGACCGCTCAATGGAAAAGCCTGATGGCCGCTGATGCGTTGAGATCAAAAAAATACTGGCGAAAGCGCCTGCGCAGAGCGCAAAATGCCGTGGCAAGCCGCTTCTTCGATACGCGCTTCGGCAGGCGCTTGCTCATCGAAAACATCGGGCCACGGGTCCTTTCCATGACCGTTGATGCCGGCGATCATCTGATGACATTTTCGCCATCCGACTATATCGGCCGCAAGGTCTTCCGCAAGGGGCATTTCGAGCGCGGGAACGTCGATCGGCTCCTGGCGGTGCTGCGCGAGCGCGGCCTTTTGCGAAAGGACGGCGTCCTGCTCGAGCTTGGCGGCAATATCGGCACGCAGACCGTCTATTTCGCGCTGAGCAACGCTTATTCGCGCATCGTCAGCGTCGAACCTGATCCTCGCAATTTCCGGCTGCTGCAAACCAACATTGGCCAGAATCGGCTGGGGGAGACGGTCACGCTCGTCAACTGCGCCGCGGGCGAGACTGCAGGGGAAATCGACTTCTTTCTCAACGCAACAAACCATGGAAAGAGCAGCGCCATCCGGCAGAGTTCATCGGACATCAAGGTGAGCGTCCCGGTAAGGCCGGTGAGCGACATCCTGAGCGAGACAGGTCTCAATGCGGACGACGTCAGCCTCGTCTGGATGGACATCGAAGGCTACGAACCTGTCGCCTGCCGCTCAATGGCTCCGCTGATGTCGCGGCGCGTGCCGCTCTACATGGAATTCACACCGATTTTCTACGGGCTCGAACAGACCCGTGATTTCGTAAGGATGCTTGCCGGCTGCTATGAGGATTGCATCGTCTTCTTCGAGGAGGGCGAGCAGGAAATGAAGGTTCGCGACCTGCCAGGCGGCATTGATCAGTACGACGTCCTCTTGCTGCCGTGATTCCTCGCTTGCGCATGCATGAAAACGGGTTGGTGGCCGACCAGCAAGGGCGGTCGAGCCGAGGCAAGCGTGGCGTTACGCATCTGGGCCCAAGGCACGGAAAACCTGCGCATCTCAGGCTTACTTCCGCCGGTAGACAAAATACCGTCCTTCCTTGACGCCGTCAGGAAGCGGCAGCGGCTCAAGCTCCGGCCAATCGAGCGGCAGACCGCTGACGGCGACGCCCCCACTTGTAAGAACGCCGGCCACCAGCTGCGGAAGCCAGGTCAGCGTTATTGCATCGATCTCGTCATGGCCCGTCCCAATATCGGCATGTGCAAGTGCTGCACCGATACCGATGAAGGCTTGGCCGCTTTCTCGGATATCGCCCGTCACCATGTCATTTGCAGGCGGGGTCGAGGCCGAATAGGAATGCACCTCTCGATCGAATGCGATTATGCGGCGGGTCGGGAAATGCTCGCGTAAATGATCATAGGTCCGGCCATTTCCAAGGCCGAATTCCAAAACCGGGCCTTCGGTCTCCTTCACCAGGTCACGGATGGAATTGAGGATGTCGCGCTGAGCCGTCAAACGGCGGATGAAGCTGTCGAGGCGGCTCATCTATGTCCTTGTCCGTCATTTCTTTTTTGCAATCCGGTGCTATCACATGAAACCGCCCAAAGTCGACAACCGCAAATCAAAATGACCATTGCCGCGGCGACATGCGTCTGTGATAAGGTCGGATCATGAATGCCGTTCCGGATCAACAATTCTTCGCGACAGTGCCGGTCTTTACCGATTTCGAGGACGTGACCGATGCTGGAAACTACCGGCCACTGCCGGACGGCTGGATTTTGGCGCTCGCCGATATCGTCGGATCGACGCAGGCGATCGAAGCCGGACGCTACAAGGACGTCAACATGGCGGGCGCCTCTGTCATCTCTGCCGTGTTGAATGCCGTCAGCAAGGGCGATTATCCCTTCGTCTTCGGTGGCGACGGGGCACTCATTGCCCTGCCGGGATCGCTCGAAATGGTTGCGCGCGATGCGCTCGCAGCCGTGCAGATCTGGGCCGAAGAGGAGCTCGGCTTCATGTTGCGCGCCGCCATCGTGCCGCTCGCCGATATCCGCCGCGAAGGTCTCGACGTCCTGATCGCCCGTTATTCCGCAAGCCCCTACGTCAGCTACGCGATGTTCTCGGGAGGCGGCAACAGCTGGGCCGAACGACAGATGAAGGAGGGCAAATACGCCATTGCGCGCGCCGCGCCGGGCACCCGGCCGAACCTCGCCGGCCTCTCCTGCCGCTGGAACCCGATTGGATCGCGGCATGGAGAAATCGTCTCCATCATTGCCGTTCCCGGCGCAATGGGGCAGGGCGCGGAGTTTCAGCAACTGGTTACGGAAATCGTCGCGGTTGCCGCCGAGCAGGGCCGCGGCGGCCATCCGATACCCCCAGATGGTCCTAGGCTCTCGTTTTCGATGAAGGGCATCGACCGCGAAGTCAAGGTGACGGCACCGAAGGGAAAGCGCTTCCTGACCAAGCTCTTCATCGTGCTGCAGCTCGTCCTCCTTTCCGCGCTCAATAAGATCGGCCTGCCATTCGGCAAATTCGACGCCCGGCGCTACAAGGAGGATGTTGCCGGAAACTCGGATTTCCGCAAATTTGACGACGGGCTGAAAATGACGATCGATGTAGATGCCGCACGTCTCGATCGGATCGAAAAGCTGCTCGATCAAGCGCAAGCCGGCGGCATTGCCCGTTACGGCCTGCACCGGCAGAAATCGGCGCTCATGACCTGTTTCGTGCCGACGCCGCTCTTACGCGACCACATGCATTTCATAGATGGCGCAAACGGCGGTTATGCCGTTGCCGCCAGCAAGATCACCGGCAAGGCCGTTTCGGCGGCAAGCCTCACGCCTTGATGACGTGGCCCGCCGAAAGGCCGAGCCGTTTGAAGACGTTTCGCGTATCAACAATCAGCGGCGCGTTTTTGACGAGCATGGCGTAATCGACCTGGTCGTGATCGGTGGCGACCAGCACCGCGTCGAAATCCAAGAGAACCTCTGGCGCCAACGCCACGGATTTACGTCCTTTCAAGGCCTGATACTCGCGCGTCGGCGGAATTTCGGCCACAAAAGGATCGTGATAATCCGCCGTGCCGCCTCGTTCCTCAATGATCTCGATCAGGCGTAGCGACGGGCTCTCGCGGATATCTGCGACATTCTTCTTGTAGGCAAGACCGAGGACCAGAACCTTGCTTCGGCTGAGTGCCTTCCCGCAACGGATATCCAGTGCTTCTGCAAGCTTGCCAACGATATAGCGCGGCATCGCCGAATTGATCTCGCCTGCAAGTTCGATGAAGCGTGTCGGCAGTTCGTACTCGCGGGATTTCCATGTCAGATAGAACGGGTCGATCGGAATGCAGTGGCCGCCGAGCCCGGGCCCGGGATAGAATGGCATATAGCCGAACGGCTTGGTCTTTGCCGCGTCGATCACTTCCCAGACATCGATGCCCATCGCCGCATAGACGGTCTTCAGCTCGTTGACGAGTGCGATATTGACCGAGCGAAAGATGTTCTCAGTAAGTTTCACCGCTTCGGCCGTCGCGTTGGAAGAAACTGGAACCACGGTCTTCACCGCCGCGCCGTAAAAGGCTTTCATCAGCTCCAGCGCTTGCGCCCCGTCGCCAGCGACCACCTTCGGAATAGTCGCGGTGTGGTAGTGCTGGTTGCCGGGATCCTCGCGCTCTGGAGAAAAGCCGACGAAGAAATCCACGCCCGATTTCAGGCCCGTCTTTTCCAAGATGACCTTCACGACGTCGTCGGTGGTCCCGGGATAGGTCGTTGATTCCAGGACCACGAGCTGGCCGGCACGAAGATGCGCTGCGATGGAGCGCGACGTCGCTTCGACATAGGAAAGATCCGGGTCGCGATGCTTCGTAAGCGGCGTCGGTACGCAGATGACGATTACGTCGCAGGCCGCAAGGCCGGCAAAGTCCACCGTCGCTGAAAAGCGGCCCGCCTGCTTCTCGATGCTCAATGCCTCGTCGGCCACCGCGTCGATATAGGATTTGCTGGCATCGAGCGCCACGATCTTCTTCGGATCGACGTCGAAACCAGTGACTTCAAAACCGCTGCGCGCAATTGCAATCGCCAGCGGCAGGCCGACATAGCCGAGCCCGATGACGCCCGCCCGGGCCGAGCGGTCTTTGATCTTTGCGGAGAGGTCGGCGAAAGAGGATGGGCTAGCCAAGACAGTTCTCTTCAATAAGAGGAAGTTAGGCCGTGAGATAATGCAAGATTACCGAGATTGAAACCCGCCGTCTTCTAACGGCGATGTGAAGCAGGCGTGATCGCCATGCCCGCATCGGCCCGCTGGCAGGCAGGTCTTTCCGGTGTGACTAAAAAGACTCGCACGCTGCTCGAGATGATTGTTCAAGCGGAGAAAAATGCACCTATGCCATTGTCTCGCATTCCCGGGGCGCCTATTTAAATCGAATAAGTGAATGACGGAAAGGGCTGCCCGTCCTCCCGGTTTTGTGGGTTTGACAGGTACGTCTGCCGGTTCTTCGGCAGATCGTTGACACGATAATACCGCTCGTCCATCTTGAATTTCCGCCCTGCGCACGAAAGTGCCGCGGGCCGGTTTTCTATCGTCTTCAGGAACGGACGTGCTTTATGAGGATAATACCGAGAATGAGCACGATCGAATCCAGCGTGTCCTCCATCCTTCTGGACCGCGTCGCCGAATGGCTGACAAACTCTTCGCTTGCCGGTGATGATCTTGAAAACATCGTTCGCGGGTTCTGCGAGCGGATTGCTGCCGCCGGTCTTCCGATCGCGCGCGTGCACCTGACCTTTTCGATGCTTCATCCGCTCTATGACGCCTTGGGCTTCACCTGGCGGCGTGCGAGCGGGGTCACGATCGAAGGCTATCGCCATTCCGTGGGCGCCAAGCCCGATCGTTTTCTCCAAAGCCCGTATTACTATCTTCTCGACAACAACCTGCAGCATATCCGCCGCCGGATCTCGCTTGATGGCCTTGCGGAATTCCCCATCTTCGAGGACCTGCGCGCCGAGAAGATCACCGACTATCTCGCCTTCGTGCAGCCCTTCGGCGACGGCTCCGTCCAGGGCATGATGGGCTCGTGGTCGACGGATAATCATTTTGGCTTTTCTGACGATATGATCGATGCGCTGCTACGCATGCAGAACCATCTGGCCGTTGCCGCCAAGATGGCCGTGCTCGGCAAGCTCGCAAACAACATGTTGACGACCTATCTCGGCGGCGACGCAGGCAAGCGCGTGCTGAACGGCCAGATCCGCCGCGGCGACGGAGAAACGATCCGGGCCGCCCTTGTCATGGGCGACATGCGCCAGTCGACAATGTATGCCGAAAAGGAAGGCCGGCAGGCCTATATCGACACGCTGAACGAGTTCTTCGACGCGATTGCAGCACCTTTCAACCGCAATGGCGGCGAGATCTTAAGCTTCCTCGGTGACGGCTTTCTCGCTGTCTACCCCTGCGGCCGTCACAAGGACCCGTCGAAAATCGCCTCGCAGGCGGCCCTTTCTGCCGTCCACCAGGCGCAGGCACGCGTTGTCGAACTCAACAACGAACGCGCCGAAAAAGGTCTTGGCGCGATCAATTACGGCATCGGACTGCATATCGGCAACGTGATGCTCGGGAATGTCGGGCTCAAGGACCGCCTGACGTTTTCGGCCTTCGGCTCGGCTGTCAACGAAGTCCAGCGCCTGCAGGCGCTGACGAAGAAGTACAATCGCGAGGTCGTCGCCAGCCAGGCGTTTGCGGGTTATTGCGGCGGTGAATGGACGACTCTTGGTGAAGAGAAGCTGCGCGGCATCCGCCAGAAGGTGACGATACTTCAGCCGCGCGCGTCCGCGCCGGCACGCGCCATCGACGGGAATTTCCGCGAAGTCGCCCCAAATGGCCTTTCCGAAGCCGAGCAGGTCATCCTCCTCCATCGCGATGCCAAGAAGCAGGCCAAGCGGACGACGGCCGAGGGCTTCGTTCAGTAAGCTGCGGCTGAAATGCTTGTTTTGCTTTTGTAAATCAGACGAAACCTGATCGGTTCCGCATGCCTTGTCATCAACTGGACACCCCGATTGCGGTACGATAGTGTGCCTTAACGGGAACACAAAAGAGACTGGGGAATATCGTTGGTATGGCGTCCGCGTCCGACTTATTGCGTATCGAAAATCTCGACGTCTCATTCTCAGTGTTCGGGGACAAGCTGCGCGTCGTAAAGAATGCTGAACTGCGCATTCTTCCGGGCAAGGTGACCGCACTTGTCGGCGAATCTGGCTCGGGTAAATCGGTCATCAGCCAGTCGATCATGGGCATCCTGCCGAACGCCGCAAAGGCGAGCGGCCGCATTCTCTTCACCGATCCGCTCAACGGCGAGACCACCGATATCCTGCAGTTCGGCCGCGACAGCGAGGAAATGCGGGATTTGCGCGGCAAGCGCATGGCGACGATCTTCCAGGAGCCGATGACGTCGCTCTCGCCGCTCCACACGATCGGCAACCAGATCAGCGAGGTGTTGCTGATCCACACGGATGCAAACAAGATCGAGGCACGCGAAAGAACCGAGGAAATGCTCGGCCTCGTCGGGTTTGCCAATCCGCACCGCACATACGAGATGTATCCGTTCGAGCTTTCAGGTGGCATGCGACAACGCGCGATGATTGCAATGGCGCTGATCTGCAGCCCCGCTCTGCTGATCGCCGACGAGCCGACCACAGCCCTCGACGTGACGATCCAGGCGCAAATTCTCGAGCTGCTGCGCGACCTCCAGCATAAGCTCGGCATGGCGATGCTGCTCATCACTCACGATCTCGGCGTCGTCGCCAACATGGCAGACGAGGTCGTCGTGATCTATCACGGCGAAATCATGGAAGCTGGACCCGTCAATTCGATATTTCGCGATCCGCAGCATCCATATCTCAAGGGCCTCATGGCTGCGGTGCCGCATTTTGACATGAAGCCGGGCGAGCGGCTGAAAGCACTGCGTGATGTTCCGGTCAATCTGGAATCGTTCCTCGGCAAGGAGCGAATGGTGGGTGCCAGCGGACCGGAGCTTTTGCTTTCGGTCAACAATCTCTCCAAGACGTTTGCGACGCGCAAGCGCAGTCTTTTCAGCAGAGGCGAAGCGGCAGTCATGCGGGCGGTCGATGACGTCAGTTTCGATATCCGACGCGGCGAGTGTCTGGGGCTCGTCGGCGAATCGGGCTGCGGCAAGACCACCGTCAGCAAGATCCTGATGCGCGCAATCACGCCCGATGGCGGCTCTGTGATCTTCAATGATGGCAAGGACGTGATCGACGTTCTTGCCGTCAAGGGCGATGATTTGCAGGCGCTGCGTACCAAGATCCAGATGGTGTTTCAGGATCCGGTTTCGTCGCTGTCGCCGCGCATGACGGTGCGCAACATCCTGAGCGAGCCGCTCGAAATCCACGATCGCGGGGACAATGCCGAACGCAAGCAGAAGGTCGAAGCGCTAATGGGCGCGATCGGCCTCGACCGGCGTTACCTGAGCCGCTATCCGCACAGCTTCTCGGGCGGCCAACGCCAGCGCATCGGTATTGCCCGGGCCCTGGCTCTTGGTCCCAAACTTATCATCCTGGACGAACCGGTCTCGGCCCTCGACGTTTCCGTGCAGGCGCAAATCCTCAATCTTCTCAAGGATCTGCAAAAAGAACTCGGCCTGACCTACCTCTTCATTTCGCACAATCTCGCCGTCGTCGACTATATGGCCGATCGCATCGCCGTGATGTGCAAGGGCCGCATCGTCGAAATCGCCCCGCGCGAGATCATCTTGCGCGATCCGGTGCATCCCTACACGAGATCGCTGCTTGCCGCCGTCCCCTTCCCCGATCTCGACCGGCCGCTCGATTTCGAAGCCTTGCAAAAAAATGGCGCCGCCGACAAACAGAACTGGGGCTTCACCTTTACCGCCGAACATGACGATGCGTCGGAGCTAGCTTACGCCGATCTTGGCAACGGTCATCTGGTACGCGCCCGCAAGGGTGCAGATGCAAAGGAACTGCGTGCATGGTAACGCGCCGAACCTTTCTCGGCGGTCTTCTTGGCGCAGCCGTCGGACCGGCTGCTGCACGTGATATGGGCGACCGCGATATAGAGCCTGAATTCCTGCGTGACCTCTTGATAGCAGATCGCATCCCGCCGATGCCCGAGCGATTGCCGAAGCATCCGCGCATCATCAACATGAAAGAGGCCGGTCTGACGCCCGGCGTCTACGGCGGTTCCGTGCGCACCATCATCGGCGCCGCCCGCGACATCCGCTACATGACCGTTTACGGCTATTCGCGCCTTGTCGGATATGACAAGCACCTGCGGTTCCAGGCCGATATTCTCGGCGGTTACACATCGGAAAACGATAGCATCTTCACCTTCCACCTGCGCGAGGGCCACAAGTGGTCCGATGGGCATCCCTTCACGGCCGACGATTTCCGTTACTGGTGGGAAGACGTTATTTCCGACAAATCCCTGACGCCCGGCGGCGGGGCGCTTGAGCTGCGCCCGCACGGCGTGCTTCCGCATTTCGAGGTGCTGGACGAAATCACCGTCCGCTACAGTTGGGATAAGCCCAACCCGAATTTCCTGCCGGCGCTTGCCGGCCCGTTGCCGCTCGTGATCTTCGGTCCAGCCCATTACCTCAAGCAGTTCCACAAGAAATACCAGGATGACTTCCGCCTTTCGGCCCTGATGCGGGAAAACCGGGTGAAGAAGTGGGTTGATCTGCATATCAAGATGTCGCGCGCCTCGCGTCCGGAAAATCCGCAGCTGCCGACGCTTGATCCGTGGCGCAACACGACAGCACCGCCAGCAGATCAATTCGTTTTCGTGCGCAATCCGTTCTTCCATCGCGTCGATGAAAACGGCATGCAACTGCCCTATATCGACCGCTTCATCCTGAACGTCAGCTCGTCTTCGATCATCGCGGCCAAAGCGGGTGCGGGGGAATCCGACCTGCAGGCGACCGGCATTGACTTCAACGACTATACCTTCCTCAAAGAGGCCGAGAAGCGTTTCCCGGTCAAGGTCAATCTGTGGAAACAGGCGCGCGGATCGCGGATCGCGCTGCTCCCGAACCTCAATTGCGCCGACGAAACCTGGCGCAAGCTCTTCCGCGACGTTCGCTTCCGCCGGGCGCTCTCACTCTCGATCGACCGGCACGAAATCAACATGGTCGCCTTCTACGGGCTCGGCAAGCCGAGCGCCGACACCGTTTTGCGAGACAGCCCGCTTTATAAGCAGGAATACGCCGACGCCTTCATTCAGTTCGATCCGGATGAAGCTAACCGCCTGCTTGACGAAATGGGTCTCCACGCGCGTGACGGCGAAGGCTTCCGTCTGCTGCCGGACGGACGGCGAGCCGAAATCACCGTCGAAACCGCCGGCGAAAGCACACTCGACACCGACGTGCTCGAACTCGTCCACGATCATTGGAAGAATATCGGGCTTGCGCTCTATACGCGAACGTCGCAGCGTGACGTTTTCCAGAGCCGCGCCATGAGCGGCACGATCTTGATGTCGACGTGGTTCGGCATCGAAAACGGCGTTCCGACCGCCGACATGGCGCCAAGCCAGCTGGCGCCGACCGTTGACGATCAACTGCAATGGCCCATCTGGGGCATGTACTATCTATCTGCCGGACAGGAGGGCAGCGCGCCCGACCTGCCTGAGGCGGCCGAGCTCGTCGACCTACTGAAACAGTGGGGTGCCACTGCCGACTTCCGCGAGCGCGAAGCGATCTGGCACAAGATGCTGTCGATCTATACCCAGCAGGTGTTTTCGATTGGGCTCATCAATGGCGCGCTGCAGCCGATCTTGCATTCTGCCAAGATGCAGAACGTGCCGGAGCGTGCCCTCTACGGCTTCGATCCAACGTCTTATCTCGGCATTTACATGCCGGATGCGTTCTGGCTGAAGGAGACGTGACGTGCTGAGATACATTCTATGGCGGATTGCCGCCATGGTCCCAACCCTGCTCGTGATCTCGGCGCTCGTCTTTACGATCATCGAGTTGCCGCCGGGCGATTTCTTCGAAAGCCAGATCGCCGAGTTGCGCGCGCAGGGCGAGAGCGCGAACCTGCAGGAAATCGAAGAGCTGCGGCAGCAATACGGTTTCGACAAACCGGCGATCGTCCGTTACTTTTATTGGGTCGGCGGCATGCTGCACGGCGATTTCGGCTATTCGTTCGAATACCAGCTGCCGGTTTCCGCAGTGGTCGGCGACCGCCTGTGGCTGACAATTCTCGTTTCCTTCACGACCATCCTGGTGACGTGGCTGATCGCTTTTCCGATCGGCATCTATTCCGCTACCCATCAGTATAGCTGGAGCGACTACGGCCTGACGTTTCTCGGGTTGCTCGGCATTGCCATTCCGAACTTCATGCTGGCACTCATCCTGATGTATTTCGCCAATATCTGGTTCGGCATCTCGATCGGTCATCTGATGGACCAGAAATATCTCTCCGAGCCCATGAGTTGGGAGAAGGCGCGATCGATCCTGTCGCACCTGTGGATCCCTGTCATCATCGTCGGCACGGCCGGTACCGCCGGCATGATCCGCCGCCTTCGTGCCAATCTGCTGGATGAGATGCAGAAGCAATATGTCACGACTGCGCGCGCCAAAGGTCTTCATCCGACCCGTGCGCTCATCAAGTATCCGCTGCGCATGGCGCTCAACTTCTTTGTCGCCGACATCGGTTCGATCCTGCCGTCGATCATCTCCGGCGCCGAGATTGTCGCCATCGTGCTGTCGCTCGAGACGACCGGCCCGATGCTGATCAAGGCTCTGCAGAGCCAGGACATGTATCTTGCCGGTTCGTTCCTGATGTTCCTTGCCTTCCTGAACGTCATAGGCGTGTTGATTTCCGATATCGCCCTCGGCTTCCTCGATCCACGCATCCGTCTGCAAGGCAGGAGCACCAAATAATGTCGCCCTTGCCACCGCCCGGCGCTCCCTTGCAGCATTATGTCTCGAACGCACCGTTCGATCCCATCGCCACGGAATCCATGACGGCTGCCAGTTCGCGTAT
The DNA here is from genome assembly GCF_001908375.1 of Rhizobium etli 8C-3. Taxonomy (NCBI): domain Bacteria; kingdom Pseudomonadati; phylum Pseudomonadota; class Alphaproteobacteria; order Hyphomicrobiales; family Rhizobiaceae; genus Rhizobium; species Rhizobium etli. The sequence goes on from NZ_CP017244.1 coordinate 1,456,258, forward strand.
TCACCTGGCTTCCCAAAAGCAGCTGATGTGGTGGAAGTTCAAGCAGCACCGTCTGGCGCTGGCTTCCGGCATTTTTTTGCTTGTCGTTTATCTGATGATACTGGTCATTGAATTTCTGGCGCCTTACGGCCTGCACACGCGCAATGTCGACTTCATCCATTCCCCGCCCCAGCCTGTGCATTTCTTCGACAAGGGCGAGTTCGTCGGTCCCTTCGTCTATGGCCGCACGATGCAGCTTGACCTTGATACGCTGCGGCGGGTCTACACCGACAATCCGAACGACGTTCAGCCAATCCGCTTCTTTTGCCGTGGCGATTCCTATAGGTTTTGGGGCATCGTTCAGTCCGATCTGCATCTCGTCTGCCCGTCACAAGCCGGCCAGATGTATCTGCTCGGCACCGATCGCCTCGGCCGCGACGTGCTGTCGCGCATCCTCTACGGCGCCCGGATCTCGTTGACGATCGGCCTGCTCGGTATCGCAATCAGCTTCGTGCTCGGCATCGTCATCGGCGGCCTTGCCGGCTATTGGGGCGGCGTCTTCGACCTGATCGTCCAACGGGTGATCGAGGTGCTGCAGTCGCTGCCGAGCCTACCGCTTTGGATGGCTCTTGCAGCCATCATGCCGGTGACGTGGAGCCCGATCGTCATCTATTTCGGCATTACCGTAATCCTTGGCATCATCGATTGGACCGGGCTTGCGCGTGCTGTGCGTTCCAAGCTTCTGGCGCTGCGCGAAGAAGATTATGTGCAGGCTGCCCAGCTGATGGGGGCAAGCACGCCCCGCGTCATCGCGCGCCACCTTGTTCCCGGCTTCATGTCGCATCTGATTGCCTCGGCGACGATCTCGATCCCAGGCATGATCCTCGGCGAAACGGCGCTTTCATTCCTGGGTCTTGGCCTTCGCCCGCCGATCACCAGCTGGGGTATCTTGCTCACCGAGGCCAAGAGCGTCAGCGTCATTGCCTTTTATCCGTGGCTGCTTTTCCCGATTATTCCAGTGGTTCTCGTCATTTTGGCCTTCAACTTTCTGGGAGATGGGTTGCGCGATGCAGCAGATCCCTACAAATAGCAGCAGACCTGGTGGAGCTTTGCCGCTCCGCCCTGTCCCCTCCGGAAGACTGGGGGCCTAACTATGTCGTTCGCCCCGAAGGAAGTACCCATGGCCAGGCGCGTGGAAGATGCTCGCATTTTGATGTACAGCCACGATACGTTCGGCCTCGGTCACCTGCGCCGCTGTCGGACAATTGCACATGCGCTCGTTGAGGATTATCGTGGTCTTAATGTACTGATCATTTCCGGCGCGACGATTGCCGGTGCGTTCGACTATCGGGCGCGCGTCGACTTCGTGAAGATCCCCAGCGTAATCAAGCTTCACAACGGCGAATATACTTCGATGGCGAGCCACATCGACCTTCACGAAACGCTGAATATGCGCGAATCGAGCATCCGCCATACGGCGGAGACATTTCAACCCGACATCTTCATCGTCGACAAGGAGCCGATGGGCCTCAAAGGTGAGATCGAGGACACGCTTGCTTACCTGAAGGCACGGGGCACGACATTGGTGCTCGGTCTGCGCGAGATCATGGATGCGCCGCATCTGCTCGATGCCGAGTGGAAGAGGAACGGCATCATGCAGAAGATCGACCAGTATTACGACAGCGTCTGGGTCTACGGGCCGCCTGATTTCTACGATCCGCTGATCGGCCTCGATGTTCCCCACAGCGTGCGCCGGAAGATGGACTTCGTCGGCTTCCTGCAACGCAGCGTGTCGGTCGGCAAGACTTCGGTCAACGCGCGCCAGGACGATTACATCCTCGTCACCACCGGCGGGGGCGGCGATGGTTCCGACCTCGTACATGACGTGATGAACGCCTACGAGCATGATGCGACGCTTGAGCAGAAGGCGCTGGTCGTGCTCGGACCCTACATGCCGGCAGCCGAGCGCTCGAAGCTCGTCAGGAAAGGCGAAAAGATCCCCTATATCGAAGTGATCGAGTTCGACAACCACATGGAAGAACTCATGGTCGGCGCCACAGGCGTCGTTGCCATGGGCGGCTACAACACCTATTGCGAAATCCTGTCCTTCGACAAGCCGGCGCTCGTCGTGCCGCGGGTCAAGCCGCGGGAAGAGCAGCTGCTGCGTGCCCAGCGCGCCAGCGAACTCGGCCTGGTGGACGTGCTTCTGCCCGACCAGTCGGCCGATCCGGCCATCATGGCGGAGGCGCTGAAACGGCTGCCGCAACGCCTGCCACCATCAAAGAGCGGACGCGACATGCAACTTCAAGGGCTCGACCATATTTCGCAGACAGTCGGCCACTGGCTCGACAATCGTGGCAGCCATCTTGCCGTCGTCGGCGCAGAATAAAGATCACAGCCTTGCCGGAGCGTCGCAGGATTCTCGTCGTGCTGAAAGGCTATCCGCGCCTTTCCGAAACCTTCATTGCCCAAGAGCTGCTGGGGCTGGAAAAGGCAGGCTTCCATCTGACGCTGATTTCGATGAGGCGGCCGACCGACACGAAACGCCACCCGGTGCACGACGAGATCAAGGCGCGAGTCGTCTACCTGCCGGAATACCTGCACGAAGAGCCGCTGCGCGTCCTAAAGGGGCTGTTTGCAGGGTTTGGAAAGCCTGGTTTCATGGCGTTGATGAAACGCTTTCTGACCGATCTGCCACGCGATATGTCCCGCAACCGCTTGCGCCGCCTCGGCCAGGCACTCGTGCTTGCCCGCGAGTGGCCGGACAACGGCCAGTGGCTGCACGCACATTTCATCCATACACCTGCTTCTGTCACCGATTACGCAAGCATTCTCACAGGCGTGCCCTGGACCGTCTCAGCCCATGCGAAGGATATTTGGACGTCACCCGACTGGGAGCTTAACACCAAGCTTGGCACCGCACGCTGGGCGGTAACGTGCACGAGGAGCGGCTTTGAGCATATGCGAAGCCTGACGGGGCGGCCCGAGGCGGTGCACCTCAGCTATCACGGCCTCGATCTGGCCCGCTTCAGCCGTTTCGAAGGCCAGCACTCCAACCGCGATGGCAGCGATCCTTCCGACCCGGTTCTTCTGTTGAGCGTCGGCCGAGCCGTCGAAAAGAAGGGCTACGACGTACTGCTGCGCGCCCTCGCCCTGCTTCCGGAAAGCCTCAACTGGCGTTTCGAACACATCGGCGGCGGTGACGACCTGGCCAGATTGAAGGCGCTCGCTGCACAACTCGGGCTTACCGGCAGCATCACCTGGAAAGGCGCGATGGCGCAGGAGGAGGTGCTCGCCCATTACCGCAACGCCGACCTGTTTGCGCTTGCCTGCCGCATTGCAGCCAACGGCGATAGGGATGGATTGCCAAACGTGCTGGTCGAGGCGTCGAGCCAGCGGCTGATGTGCGTTTCGACCGATGTTTCAGGCGTGCCGGAACTGCTGACGGACGACGAGAACGGTCTCGTCGTTCCACAGGAAGATCCGATGGCGCTCGCCGGCGCGCTTGAGGCAGCAATGCGCGATCCAGCGCTGCGAAGACGCCTGGGCGAGGCGGCGGAAAAACGCGTGCGCGAGCATTTCGACTACCATTCCGGCATACGGCAGCTGATAGATCTCTTCGAAGAGGAATGGCAACAACCCTCATGAGCGCAAACCGCATCCTCTTTTATGTCCAGCACCTGCTCGGCATCGGCCACATCGCGCGCGCAAGCCGCATTGCCGACGCATTGGTCAAGGACGGTTTTGACGTAACGGTCGCAACGGGCGGATTAGCGGTTCCAGGCTTTCCCGGCCCAGGAATAAAGACCCTGGCCTTGCCGCCGGTCGTTGCCAGCAATGCCGGCTTTTCGGGTCTTGCGGACGCCAACGGCAATGTCGCCAGCGACGGCTTTCTGTCAAGACGGCGCGACCTGCTGCTTGCCTCGTTTCAGGAGGTGCGGCCGCATGCCGTCATCACCGAGGCTTTCCCTTTTGGCAGGCGTCAGATGCGCTTCGAACTGCTGCCGCTGCTCGACATGATCGGCCGGACGGATCCGAAGCCCAAGCTCTTCAGTTCGGTGCGCGACATCCTTCAGGAAAACCGCAAGCCGGGCCGGGACGAGGAAACCGTCGACCTGGTGAAACGACACTTCGACGCCGTCCTCGTCCACGGTGATTCGGATTTTGTGCGGCTTGAAGATACCTTTCCGCTGACGGCCGAAATCGCAGACAAGGTGCGATATACCGGTCTCGTTGCACCACCACCGGCGGACGCTCCGAGCGACCATTTCGACATCATTGCCTCAGCTGGTGGCGGGGCCGTTGGCCTGAAGCTCATCTGCGCGGCCCGCGACGCGGCGGCCATGCTGTCGGCAAGTCATCGCTGGCTGCTCGTCACCGGTCCCAATCTGCCGGAGGCGGATTTCATCGGGCTGAGCCGGGCCGCACCTGCCAACATCACGCTTGCACGCTTCCGCAAGGACTTCCCCTCGCTGCTGCGCGGCGCCAAGGTCTCGATCTCGCAGGCAGGCTACAATACGGTCGGGGACCTGCTGCGAACGGATTGTCGTTCGATCCTCGTTCCCTTTGTCGCCGGCGGCGAAACGGAGCAGACGGTGCGGGCCGAGCGTTTGCAGGCACTGGGTCTTGCGACAGTTCTCCCCGAACAAGGGCTGAGCGCCGAGGATGTGGCAGCGGCCGTCGAAACAGTGCTGGCAGCACCCCCCAGAAAGGACGTCACACTCGATCTGACGGGTGCCGAGACAACTGCTTCGATCATCCGTTCGATGCTTGGTTGAATCGCTCGCCTATTATGAAAATCCTGTGATATAACTGACGCTCCGGCGAGAATCGGCATTCGACAGCAATCCGCTTCGCCTTGATTTCCTTACAATACCCCGGCGGTCCGGTTGCATGAATCTGATTTCGGCATCTCCCCTTACGAATGGCCTCCTATCCCGGCCCGCCCTTTCCAATCAGGCTGACGGTTAGCATGGAAAAAAGCCTCGCGCGCTACATCTGGTCGAACACGCGGCTCCAGCAGCTTTGGATTCTGGCTGTCGTTGCCGTCTCGATGGTTCCCTATTTCCTGTCCTTCGATTTGCCGAAACAGATCGTCAATGGCCCGATTCAAGGTGACGGCTTCGAGAATGCGAATGCGACCCAGACCTTCATGCACCTTGCCTATGACATCCCGCTGATCGGGCATGTCGAGGTCTTCGAGGGGTTCCAGCTCAACCGCCTTCAGATGCTGATGGCGCTGAGCCTCGTCTTCCTGGCGCTCGTCGTACTCAACGGCCTCTTCAAATTCTACATCAATACCTACAAAGGCCGCCTCGGCGAGCGGATGCTAAGACGTATCAGGTTCCAACTCATCGACCGCGTGCTGCGTTTCCCGCCCGTCCATTTCAAGCGGGTGAAATCGGCCGAAATTGCCACGATGATCAAAGACGAGGTGGAGCCGATGGGCGGCTTCACCGGTGATGCCTTCGTCTCGCCTGCGCTTCTCGGCGGACAGGCGCTGACAGCGCTTGCCTTCATCATTGTCCAGAACTTTTGGCTCGGCATGATTGCGGCCGCAATCGTCGGCGTCCAGGCAGTCGTCATTCCGCGCATGAGAAAACGATTGCTCGAGCTCGGCCGCCAGCGGCAGCTGACAGCCCGCGAGCTTTCCGGACGCGTCGGCGAGATCGTCGAGGGTATCGGCACGATCCACGGCAATGACACCTCGAACCTGGAACGCGCCGACATTGCCACGCGTCTCGGCCTCATCTTCTCGATCCGCTACGACCTTTACCAGTGGAAGTTTCTGGTGAAGTTCCTGAACAACTTCCTGGCGCAGGTGACGCCGTTCCTGTTCTACGCGATCGGCGGCTATCTCGCCTTGCAGGGGCGCCTTGACATCGGCCAGCTCGTTGCCGTCATCAGCGCCTACAAGGATCTTCCCGGACCGTTGAAGGAACTGATCGACTGGGATCAGATGCGCCAGGACGTTCAGGTCAAGTATCAGCAGGTCTATGAACAGTTCAATGTCGAGCCGCTCATTGACAGCCGCATCCAGGAAATCCCGACAGAAGCGATCGGCCCGCTGACGGCAGCCCTGGTCGTCAGCAACCTCACCCTCAGCGACGATAGCGGCGCGCGCCTGGTCGACCACGTTTCGGTCGAGATCAGGCCGAACGAGACAGTGGCGATCGTCGGGCCGAACGGCAGCGGCGCGGAAGCTTTCGCCGAAGCGCTCGGTCGGATCGTCTGGCCGGACTCGGGCCGTATCAGCATCAACGGCCGCGACCTTCTGGAACTGCCGGAATCGATTACCGGACGTCGCATTTCCTACGCTTCTGCCGATAGTTATTTTTTTCACGGCACGCTGCGCGACAACCTGCTTTACGGTCTCAAGCATGCACCGCTGACCGATCCCAACTACGAGGGCGAGGAAGCACAAGAATTCAAATGGCATGCCGTCGAGGCGCTAAAGGCCGGCAACCCCACGCTTGATCTCAACAGCGACTGGGTCGATTACAACGCCGCCGGGGCCACCGGGCCGGACGATCTGTTGACGGCGATCCGACCGGTCCTTGATGCCGTGCTGATTTCGCAGGACATCCTCGACCTTGCCCTCCGCTCGACTGTTGATACAACCGTTCATGTGGCGCTTGCGGGTCGCATCGTCGATCTGCGCCGATCGCTGCGAGAGCGTATGAAGGACGAGAGCCTCGACGCCATCGTCGTACCCTTCGATTTCGATAACTACAATTCTCAGGCAACGGTCGGCGAAAATCTGCTCTTCGGCACGATGAAACGGCCGATGATGAACAACCGCAAGCTTGCGGCGCACCCCTATTTCCAGCAGCTTTTCCGCCATACAGGTCTCAGCAACGACCTCTATGCGATGGGCCTGGAAATCGCCGAAAACGCCGTCGAACTCTTCCACGACCTGCCGCCCGACCACCCGTTTTTCCAGCAGCTGACCTTCATGACCGCCGATGATATTCCGACCTATCAGGCCCTGCTGCAAAAATTGCAGAGTCGCCGGTTCGAGGATGCGAGCATCGATGAGCGTTCGATGATCATCCGGCTGAGCTTTGCTTATATCGAGCCACGCCATCGCTTCGGCCTGCTGAGCGATGAACTGATGGCCAAGATCGTGAGCGCCCGCAAGCAGTTTCACGAGCATATACCGGATGATCTGGCCGTTCTGATCGAGCGGTACGATCCAGAGCGCTTCACCTCCTCGGCAACGCTGATGGACAACGTGCTGTTCGGCCGCATTGCCTATCAGCAGGCGGACGCTTCCGATCGTATTCGCACCATCATGAGCGAGCTCTTCGACGCGCTTGATCTTTACGATGACGTTTTGTCGATCGGCCTTGAGTTTGACGTCGGTTCCGGCGGTAAGCGACTGACGATGGTTCAGCGCCAGAAACTCAATCTTGCCCGCGCGCTTTTGAAACGCTCGGATTACTTCATCTTCAACCGGCCGCTTCCCGCGCTCGATCAGCGTGTACAGGACCAAATCATCCGCAACGTCGTCCAAGACCTGCACGAGGAGGGTAAACGCCCTGCGATCATCTGGGTACTTTCTAACGCAAGACTTGCAGAAATATTTGACAGAATTCTACTTTTTAATCGCGGAGATTTAGTGGAAGCTGGAAACTATCCCGAACTTTCCGAGAAAAACGGGATGTTCAAGGAACTGTTATCGTAATATTCTATTTCAGCAACTGAGACGGCATTCTTGAGGGAATGTCAGTAGAGTTTTTAAAGCGCATTCTCCTTCGGCGAGGAGAAGCGGCAGGGGGTGAGACGCTCATGCTGTTGAGAGATGAAGTCGAAATGCTGAGGCGGGTGCCGATCTTCGCAAGGATCGCCCCGGCAAAACTCAAGCTTTTGGCCTTCACCTCCGATCGGATGACCTACAAGGCCGGTCAGGACCTTTTCCACCAGGGCGATCCGGGCGACGCGGCCTATGTGGTGCTGTCCGGCACCGCCGACATTCTCGTGAATTCGCCTGCAGGCGACATAAAGGTCGCCGACGTCGAGGTTAATTCCATCGTCGGCGAAATCGCCATCCTCTGTGACGTGTCGCGCACCGCGACCGTCCGTGCCACCTCTCCTTTGGAAGTGCTGCGCATCAGCAAGGAGCATTTCCTGAAGCTTCTCAGCGATTTCCCCGAAATTGCCGTCGAGATCATGCGCGTCCTTGCCGACCGCCTGAACCATACGACGGCGGAATTGACGGCAGCACGCGCTGCAAAGCAGCCGCAGGCGGCGCTTCAGTAATTTTCAGCAAGTTCCGGCCCTGGAAAAACGCCCGCGGGCTCGGCCAGGCCGTTGGTCTCATCCTTCAGTGATCGTTATTCGCGCTGCTCCAGCGCCTTGCTGAAGGCAAGCGCGGCAAGCGTGCAGACGGCGCCCGAAAGCAGGTAATAGCCGACAAAAGGAAGGCCGAAGCGGCTGGACAAACCAAGTGCAACGAGCGGCGCAAAACCCGCACCCACAAGCCAGGCGAGATCCGACGTGAAGGCCGCCCCCGTATAGCGATAGCCGCGGCCGAACCGTGAAGAGATCGAACCGGTGGCCTGACCGAACGAAAGGCCAAGCACGCCGAAGCCGATGATGACGAAAGCGTCCTGACCGGTGTCACCGGCAGCAATCAGCATCGGCCCGATGAAGGAGAAGATCGCGATCAACACGGCACAGACGGCAAGCTGACCGCGGCGGCCGATGCGATCGGCGATCAGCCCAGATGCGATGATGGCGACGATGCCGACCATGGCCCCGATGATCTGCACAACCATGAAAGTGCCGAGCGGTTGACTGCCGTAAAGGCTCATCCAACCTAGCGGAAAAATGGTGACGAGATGGAACATCGCAAAGCTTGCCAGAGGTACGAAGGCGCCGATCAGGATATCGCGACCGTGGATGCGAAGGACATCGACAATAGGCGCCGCTTCCAGTTCATGCTGCTCCAGGAGCGTGCCGAATTCCTTCGTCATGACGAGGCGCAGGCGGGCGAAGAGGGCCACGACGTTGATGGCGAATGCAACGAAGAACGGGTAGCGCCAGCCCCAGGACAGGAAATCGTCGTTTGAGAGATTGGCAATGAAGAAGCCGAACAGGGCGCTCGCCAGCGCAAAACCAATCGGCGCACCGAGCTGCGGGATCATCGCATACCAGCCACGGTGCCGCTCCGGCGCATTCAGCGCCAGCAACGAAGCAAGCCCGTCCCAGGCGCCGCCCAGAGCAAAGCCTTGCCCAAGACGAAAGAGCGCAAGCAAGGCGATCGACCAATAGCCGATTACGTTGTACCCGGGCAAAAATGCAATCGAGGCCGTCGAGCCGCCGAGCAGAAAGAGCGCAATCGTCAGCTTAGTGCCGCGGCCGTAGAAGCGGTCGATGGTCATGAAGACAACGGAACCAACAGGGCGGGCAAGAAAAGCAAGCGAAAAGATTGCGAACGAATAAAGCGTCGCCGTCAGCCGGTCCGGCGCGAAGGGAAAGACAAGCTGCGGGAAGACGAGAACCGAGGCCAGGCCGAAAACGAAGAAGTCGAAAAACTCCGACATGCGTCCGATGACGACGCCGATCGCGATGCTGCCCGGCGAGACCGGCTTATCATCGTGAATTCTGCGTGCGTCGCGTTCCAGCGTGCGCGATGACGGTCCGTAGCGTACCTGTGTTTCAGCCATTTAACGCCTCCCTCGGTGAGGTGCTTTTGCGAAGCGCCTCAAGACGATCTTCATCAAACCCGCCGGGTTATCAAGTCCGCACGGCGCAAATAGTTCATCATTCATTCTCAAAACTGCATGCAGATCGCGAAATCCGCAACGCACGGCTGGCTAAACTGGCCAACTGCGTATTTGCGTATATATAGGCCGGAAAAAACATTTGACCCTGGCACAATCCTTCTTGTTATCAGGATTTTCAGAGGCCCGTGAAACCACATTCTGCCGCAATGCGGCATATTTGCTGCACTGCGACCAAACACCTCATGTCACCATGCCGTTTCGTGCTTTAGTCGCGGTTCGGACGAAACAACAAGAGCTTTAGAGACGTGCACAAACTGATGAAGTTTTCCCGCCTTCTATCCGTGTTGCCGCTATTCATGCTGGCAGGGTGCAATCTGGTGGTGATGTCGCCTTCGGGTGATATCGCCAATCAACAGGCAGACCTCATCCTGGTCTCGACCTTCTTGATGCTTTTGATCATCGTGCCGGTCTTGTTCCTCACACTGTTCTTCGCCTGGCGATACAGGCGGTCGAACACAGCGGCGACCTATGATCCGGAATGGCATCACTCCACGCGCCTTGAAGTCGTGATCTGGTCAGCGCCGCTTGCCATCATCATCGCGCTCGGCGCAATCACCTGGATCAGCACACACAAGCTCGACCCCTACCGCGCGCTTGACCGGCTGGATGCAGAACGCGCGATTCCTGCCGGTGCGAAGCCGCTGACCGTCGAAGTGGTGGCGCTCGACTGGAAATGGTTGTTCTTTTATCCTGATCTCGGCGTTGCGACCGTCAACGAGCTGGCCGCCCCGGTCGACGTTCCGATCAATTTCAAGATCACCGCGTCTTCGGTAATGAATTCCTTCTATATTCCCGCACTCGCCGGCCAGATCTACGCCATGCCCGGCATGCAGACGAAGTTGCACGCCGTCATCAACAAGGAAGGCGAGTACGAAGGCTTTTCTGCCAATTACAGCGGCGACGGCTTCTCGCACATGCGCTTCAAGTTTCACGGCCTCAATCAGCAGGGATTCGACGATTGGCTCGCGCGCGTCAAAGCGCAAGGTACGGCGCTTAACCGCGATGCCTACCTGAAACTCGAAAGACCGAGCGAACGGGAACCCGTGCGCTACTACGCCAGCACCGAGACCGGCCTCTACGAGGCCATCCTGAACATGTGCGCGACGCCCGGTAAGATGTGCATGAACGAGATGATGCACATCGACATGATGGGCGGCGCAGGCAAGGAGAGCGCCGAAAACCGGGAACGGCTGGAATATGACAACCGCCACGCCGAACAAGGTGAGCGCACCAATGCCCCGACTTTCCCCGCAACCGGCACGCCGGCACGCAGCGGGCAAGAGCCCGAAGGCACCGACAGCAACACCCAGCAGCCTGACGCCCAGCCGCAGCAGGGTGGGCAGACCATGCCCGCGATGCCGCATGACGGTCATTCGATGCCCGGCATGGATCATGGCAGCGGCAGTCCGGCCCAACCGGGCAGCAAGAATTAAAACCTGGCGCTTTGCGTCGCTGAGACATCAATGAACGGGTTCATCCATGTTTTCCAATCCTGACCTCCTGAAGTTCATCTTCGGCCGGTTGACCCCTGAGGCGATCCCCTATCACGAGCCGATCCTCGTTGCGACCTTCATCGGCGTGGTCATCGGCGGCCTAGCCGTGCTCGGCCTCATTACCTATTACAGATTTTGGGGCCCGTTGTGGCGCGACTGGATCACGAGCGTCGACCACAAGAAGATCGGCATCATGTACGTGATTCTCGCCATCATCATGCTGCTGCGCGGCTTTTCGGACGCGATCATGATGCGGATCCAGCAAGCAATCGCCTTCAACGGATCTGAAGGCTATCTGCCGCCGCACCACTACGACCAGGTCTTTACCGCCCACGGCGTTATCATGATCTTCTTCGTGGCCATGCCCTTTGTCACTGGCCTGATGAACTTCGTTGTACCGATGCAGATCGGCGCTCGTGACGTTTCCTTTCCCTTCCTCAACAACTTCTCCTTCTGGATGACGACGGCGGGCGCCATCATCATCATGCTGTCGCTCTTCATCGGCGAGTTCGCGCGCACCGGCTGGCTTGCCTACCCGCCGCTTTCAGGCGCCGACTACAGTCCGGGGGTGGGCGTCGACTACTATATCTGGGGCCTGCAGGTTGCAGGCGTTGGGACGACACTGTCGGGCATCAACCTGATCGCCACCATCGTGAAGATGCGAGCGCCTGGCATGACCATGATGAAGCTCCCCGTCTTCACCTGGACCTCGCTTTGCACCAACGTCTTGATCGTCGCCACCTTTCCGATCCTGACGGCAACGCTTGCGCTACTGTCGCTCGACCGCTACGCCGGCACGAACTTCTTCACGAACGACCTCGGCGGCAATCCGATGATGTATGTCAACCTCATCTGGATCTGGGGCCATCCGGAGGTCTATATTCTCGTGCTGCCGGCCTTCGGCATCTTTTCGGAAGTGGTCGCGACCTTCTGCGGCAAGCGCCTGTTCGGCTACGCCTCGATGGTCTATGCGACAGTGGTCATCACCATCCTTTCCTATATCGTCTGGCTCCATCATTTCTTCACCATGGGTTCGGGCGCCAGCGTCAACTCCTTCTTCGGAATAACGACCATGATCATCTCGATCCCCACGGGAGCGAAGATGTTCAACTGGCTCTTCACCATGTATCGCGGCCGCATCCGCTATGAAGTGCCGATGCTATGGACCGTCGGGTTCATGGTGACCTTCGTCATCGGCGGCATGACTGGGGTGTTGCTTGCCGTACCGCCTGCAGACTTCGTGCTGCACAACTCGCTGTTCCTGATCGCGCATTTCCACAATGTGATCATCGGTGGCGTGTTGTTCGGCCTGCTTGCCGGCGTTAACTACTGGTTCCCGAAGGCCTTCGGCTTCAAGCTCGATCCGTTCTGGGGCAAGATCAGCTTCTGGTTCTGGCTGACCGGCTTCTATTTCGCCTTCATGCCGCTCTATGTGCTCGGCCTGATGGGCGTCACCCGCCGGGTGTCGCAGTTCGAGGATCCGTCGCTGCAGATCTGGTTCATCATCGCAGCCTTCGGTGCGTTCCTGATCGCGCTCGGCATACTGGCGTTCCTCGTCCAGCTTGTCGTCAGCTTCATGAGGCGCGAGGAACTTGCCGACCATACAGGCGATCCGTGGGATGCCCGCACGCTTGAGTGGTCGACGTCGTCGCCGCCGCCCGACTACAATTTCGCCTTCACGCCCGTGGTGCACGATCATGACAGCTGGTACGACATGAAGAACCGCGGCTACGAACGACCCCTCAAAGGCTTCAAGCCGATCCACATGCCGAAGAACACCGGCACCGGCGCAATCCTTTCGGCCATCAGCGTGGCACTCGCCTTCGGCCTGATCTGGTACATGTGGTGGCTCGTCGTGGCCAGCGCCGCGGCGCTGCTCGTCGTTACCATTGTCCATACGTTCAACTATAGGCGCGACTTCTATATCCCGGCCGAAGAGGTCAGTAAAACGGAAGACAAGCGAACCGAATTGCTTGCGACACAGGTGTCATGACCATGAGCGATCATACTATCGACACGGCCGAAAAGCCTGAGTTCTACCTGACCGACGAACATCATCCCGAAGGCAGCACAAATCTCGGCTTCTGGCTCTACCTCATGAGCGACTGCCTGATCTTTGCGGTGCTGTTTGCGACCTATGGCGTTGTTGGCCGCAATTATGCGGCAGGGCCTTCGCCGAAGGACCTTTTCGATCTGCCGCTCGTGGCCGTCAACACCTCGATGCTGCTCTTTTCTTCCATCACCTACGGCTTCGCCATGCTCCAGATGGAAAAGAACAGCAAATCTGGCACACTGATGTGGCTGGCCCTGACCGGCCTGTTCGGCGCGGCGTTCATCGGTCTTGAACTCTATGAGTTCATTCACTTGATTCACGAAGGTGCAGGTCCATCGCGCAGCGCTTTCCTTTCGGCCTTCTTTACGCTGGTTGGAACCCATGGACTGCACGTCACGTCCGGCATCATCTGGATGGCGACGCTGATGGTACAGGTTTCCATGTACGGCCTGATCGAGGCCAACCGGCGCCGCCTCATGTGCCTTTCGATGTTCTGGCACTTCCTCGACGTCGTCTGGATCGGCGTCTTTTCCTTCGTCTACTTGATGGGAGTCCTCGGATGAGTTCGCAAGCACCCACACATGAGGACGCACACGAAGCCCATCATGGCCATAGCCACGGTCACGGGGCAGGCCACGGCTCCATGAAGAGCTATACGATCGGTTTCGTCCTCTCGGTCATCTTGACCGCCATTCCGTTCTGGCTTGTCATGGCCGGCGTCTTCGAGAGCCCGGGCGTGACTGCTGCTCTTGTGATGGCACTCGGCGCAATACAGATCGTCGTTCACATGATCTGCTTCCTGCATATGAACACGCGCTCGGAAGGCGGCTGGACGATGATGGCGCTGATCTTCACGATCGTGATCGTGGCGATCGCCCTTTCGGGCTCGCTTTGGGTCATGCATCATCTGAATACCAACATGATGCCGATGAGCCCCGAAATGATGAAGAACATGCCCTAGAGGTGTCGAGCGGGCGGCGGCAGGGCCGTCCGTGCAGGGTTTCCGCCATGCCAGACAGCTGTTCCTTTCCCAAAGACCGGCGCCGATCTTCAATCAGGCTCGCAATGCTGTGCAGCCTGATGCTACTGTCGACCGCCGGTTTCGTCGCCCTCGGCCTCTGGCAGGTTGAGCGGCTGTCCTGGAAACGTCACCTCATTGCTCTGGTCGATCAACGGGTCCACGCCGTCCCGGCCCTGGCCCCTACGCGAAGGCCAGTCAGTGCCGCCGACGACGAATACCGCCGCATAGTGGCGACCGGGACGTTGCAGAACGACAAGGAGACGCTGGTCTATGCCTCGACCGAACTGGGTCCAGGCTTTTGGGTAATGACGCCGCTGTCGCTTGGCGATGGCCAAACGGTCTTGATAAACCGCGGCTTCGTGCCGACCTACAGGCGCGATCCGCAAACCCGACCGGAAGGCCAAGTCTCCGGTCAGGTCACGATCACGGGGCTGATGCGGATGACGGAACCGAAGGGTTCGCTGTTAAAATCGAACGACCCGGCCTCGGGCCGCTGGTATTCGCGCGATGTCGCTGCAATCGCGGCGCAAAAGCACGTGACAGGCGCTGCCGAGTATTTCATCGACGCCGACAAAACTCCAAATCCCGGCGGTCTGCCGGTCGGTGGACTGACGCGCATCGTCTTTGCGAACAATCACCTCGTCTACGCAATCACATGGTTTGGCTTGGCGCTGATGATGGCTGGCCTGCTGGCATTCGTGATCCGAAGCGAGATTCGGAGGCAGTGGCCGTGGCAATCGTCCGGGTGATTGCATCGGCAAGTTGTGCCTGCGAGAAGGGCTTGCCGAGACGCGGCAGCTCGATCAGGCCGCTGCCGGGCGGAATGTCGGCATAGCCGGTGGCCAGGATGATCGGCATGTGCGGCCAATCACGGCGAATCGCCTCGGCAAGCTCTGCACCCGTCATCCGCGGCATGGCGTGGTCGGAGATGACAAGATCGACCGGTTCTCTGGAAAGAATGGCCAGCGCATCGGCACCCGATGCTGCCTCGATGGCGTCGTAACCGAGATCTTCCAGCATCAAAACCGTGTTCATGAGCACGAGACTGTCGTCGTCGACGGCCAGGATGCGCAGCGAGCGCGGAGGGCCGAGATGATCGGCCCCTTCGTCCGGGAGCTCTTGCGGTGCGTCATCCAGTGCCAGCACCGCAGGGAACCAAAGCTCGGCGACCGTGCCTTCGCCGAGGCGGCTCTTCAACACGAGCCGGCCGCCTGACTGCGCGGCGAGCCCTTGAACCATCGGCAATCCGAGACCGGTGCCTTTGCCGACGCCCTTGGTCGTGAAGAAAGGTGTCGTCGCCTGCTCAAGCGTCTCTTCGTCCATGCCCTCGCCGCCGTCGATGACGGAAAGGCAAAGATACGCACCTGGGGCAAGAATGCCGTTCCCTTCACCGACCGTCCGTTCCTGCGCTCTGACAGTGATTTTCCCTCCGCGCGGCATGGCGTCACGCGCATTCACGATGAGATTGAGGATTGCTGTTTCGAGCTGGTTCGGATCGGTGGCAATCGTCGGGACGCCCGGCAGCACATCAATTTCCAGCATGGTCAGCGGCCCAAGCGAACGCTGCAGCATGTCGGCCATTCCGTCCATGAGCGCTGCAATCTCGATCGTCTTGACCGCCAGTTCCTGGCGCCGGGAAAAGGAGAGCATGCGCTGCGTCAAGGCAGCGCCGCGCTGCGCGCCTTGCATGGCATTTTCGACAAGGGGCATCAACTCCGGCTGCTCAGGCATCCGCTTCTTCAAAATCTCCAGGCTGCCAAGAACGGCCATCAGGAGATTATTGAAGTCGTGGGCAATGCCGCCGGTGAGTTGGCCGATCGCCTCCATTTTCTGGGCCTGGAAGAGCTCTTCGCGTGCCTGGTCGAGCGCACGCTGGATTTCGCGCTTCTCGGTCATATCGCGCGTGATCTTCGCAAAACCAACGACCTTCCCGCAATCGTCCGTGATAGCGTCAAGGACCACGTTCGCCCAAAAGCGGCTGCCGTCCTTGCGCATGCGCCAGGCCTCCTTTTCGAAGCGGCCGTCGCGGCGGGCAATTTCAAGCGCGCGTTCAGGCTCACCGGCAGCACGGTCCTCCTCGGTGTAGAAATTCGAGAAGTGCCTTCCGATGATCTCTTCCTGTGAATATCCTTTGAGGCGCTGCGCACCGACGTTCCAGGTGGCGACGTGACCCTCCGGACTGAGCATGTAGATTGCATAGTCGGTGATGGCATCGACGAGTAGCCGCAAGCGGCCCTCGCCCGTGAGAGACGCACCAGATCGATCCATCACTTCCATAAGCCCCCCCGTCGGAAACATCAGTTTCCTAAACCTAAAGAGCCTTGAAATGGTTCCCGCAAAGGTCCGAAAAATTCAAACCGCTCTGCTTTGAGGATAGAACTGCTCTCCGATCTTCTCCGCCGCCGCGTAGGCCTGGGTGACGATTTCGGGGACCAGATCGATATCCGGCAGGCTGCCAAGGCCGAGCGGACCGACGGCGAAGAGGCCGTTCACCGTCGATCCGTCCTCCAGGCAGAGCTGGCCGCGCTGATCGACGGCAAGCCCCAGCGAAAGCTCGTCAGGCATTGCAAGACCGGAGCCGATCAGGCTCTGCATCAAAGGCATCGCCACATCAGGTGCGTTGCAGCGGCAGTCGAAAACACGTTCCGCATAGATGACTTCCTCGACATCCGATCCAGCCGGCCTGAAAAAGATGCCACTGAGTCCCCGCCGCCCGGCCGTACCTCGACGAAGGACCGTATTGCCTTCGGCAAGCTCGCGTTTCAAGCGCAGATATATCGCTTCTGGCAGGCGGTTGCGGTGGCTGTCGTAGATGGCGCGCAGATGCCGGTTGAACTGGCGTTTCTGAGCAGCCGGCAGCGATCGCCAGAGAGAGCGGGCATGTCTGCGCAGACCGTTCATCACCGATTGCCAGCTGCGGCCCTCTTCTTCTGCCTCGCGGCAGGCCTTGCGGATGAAGCGGACGATCTCGGGCAGCTTTTGCGGCAACGCCTCGGCCGGGAAAACAGGATCGGCGGAGTTCGGTGTATGGCTCTGTGGCAGGAACCCATGCTTGGAGACAACCGTGATCTGCCCATCGTAACCGCTATCGCGCAGTTGCAGCAACTGGTCGACCACACGGATGCCGCTTCCAAGGAGAACTGCATGCGGTCGGGTAACGAGACGCTTCGCGCGCACCGGCGACCGATCCTCCGCCTCCGGCTCGGGCTCGCGCTCGCAAAGCCCGTAGCCGGTGGCCAGCACGACGGTATCGAAGAGCGGATTGGCTGGATGGGCGCTTTCGAGCAGAAAACGGTTCGCTTGGCTTTTGCGAATTGCTGCGACCGGCTCATGGCAGACCTGTACGGTGATATCCTTGCGGGCTGCGAGCGCTTGTGAAAAGCGCTGATAGACGTAGTCGCTGAAGAGTGCCTTCGGAACGAAGATCTGGCGGAAACCCGGGATCGCAGCACGCACGGTAGCCCTAAATTGCGTGTTGCCACAGAGCCAGTCATTGAAATCGTCGGCGTCGCCGAGCGACACCGAAAGATCGCGCACGCGGGTGTTGAGGATTGTCGAAGCGCGCGTCGACGACAGTGCCTGGCCTCCGCTGACCGAGGAATTCGGATCGAAAAGTTGGAGATGAAACGGCATCCGCACCGTCTTCATCAAGGCGATTGCGCTCATCATGCCGGAAAAGCCCCGACCGACGATTGCGATACGCGGGACAGGCGAAACCCGTGCCGTCGTCTTTAATTTCGAAGCAAAAAGACCCTGAACCGTCATCTCAACTCCCTTGCGGAATCAGCCCGCATCGCGTCTCGATCGAGGTTTTCAACGCAGGACAACACGCACCTGCGTTGGTTTGGTTCGTGCGGCCGTCTAAAATGCTTGCCGCTCGTTGAAGTGTTGAGCTCGGCAGAAACGAGGGAACATTGCCGCCGTCATAGTCTATAAAACTGGTCGTGTATGAAAACCCTAAAATGAGAAAGTGGCAAGCGTTTTGTTCGCCATGACTGCGGACGGATCAGCCAGAGCACTGAAACAAAAGAGGGATTCGTCTTTCCGACCGCGCCTCCTTGTCTAAGACGCGTCTTCGGACGGGCGGCTATTTCACGATGCGGTCGATCAGGAAATTGAAGAAATCGCTGTAGCGCGCCGGAATACGCTCTGCCCCCTCCAGAAGGGTCACGGCATGGCCGTTCCTTTCGGCGGTCTTTTGAAATTCTGCGCCGAATTTCGGGCTGTGAACGAGTGCCATGTGATCGCTCGACTGATCCTGCAGCCCCCCCGAATAGAGAAGTACGATCGGCGGCGAGTCTGCCCGAACGAGGTAGGAGGGCGACATCGCCGAGATGTAATTTAGGAACTTATCTCTCTGCGCCAGGAAGGATTGGAAATCTGCTTCGGGCAGGCCAAAGGCATGGCCACCGTAATTGATGGATGGACCGACCCAATCGCGCATCTCAAAGGGATCGATCGTGGTTTGCGCATCGATGCCGCCAACCGCCTTGATCGCCTTTATCGACCCGTCCTCATCGATCGACAAGGCCAGCCAGAGCGCATTGAAGCCGCCTGCCGAAGCGCCGTATATGGCAAGCCTTGTATTATCAATCCCGAGGCTCGGGCCATTCTTCATGAGGTATCCGTAGGCCGATCTGGTATCCTCAAGCGCCGCCAGCACAGGCGGGAATATCCGGTCGCGTTTTGCCTCGACCAAATTGCGATAGTTGATCGCAACGACCGCGACGCCCTTCGACAGCATGTAGTTCCTGGCGTTGGCCGCCAGATACTGCTTGTCACCATTCCACCATCCGCCACCATGGACATAGATGATCGCCGGAAACGGACCGGCACCGGGCGGTTTATAGATGTCCATCCTGTTGCGGGCGTCGCTTCCGTAGGCGATGTCCTTGAAGGCAGGTCCTTGCCTATCGGTCGAGGCCAAAAGCTCGCAAGTTCCAGCCGTCAGCAAGAAAAACGCCAATGCGGCAATGGCCAGTATCGCCGTGATGGGCCTCGATAATCCGTAAATCATGCTGCAACCTCTCGCCGTCGGCACCGTGATCCAAGATAAAAAGTTTGCATCCACGCGCAATTTGGGTGGACAACGGAATTATATTAATAGTAATACGACAAAGAAACAAATACTCGAAAATTATCCGGGAAATATACTCCTTTTGGATGAGAGTATGACTGAAAATAAACCTGCGACACATTATTATGTGGTAGATATAGTCAGAATTTATGCTGCTGCATTGGTTCTGCTATTCCACTTTGCGAGCTTCCAGCTTCCGCAGACTAGCGGGCCGGTCTTCGCCTTCCTCTGGCCATTCGATGGCGTTGGCAGCGTTGGCGTTGAGATCTTTTTCGTGATTTCCGGCCTTGTGATCTCCATGAGCGCAGAAAGCGCCAGGGGCATGCAAGGCGCCCTGCGTTTTATTCACCTGCGCGCCCTTCGCATCCTGCCGGCGTTGTGGATTTCCAGCGTGATCGGCTTTGCCACCTTATCGCTTGCAGGCCAAGACATTGGGTCTCTTATCGCTCCCCTCGTCCGTTCCTCGGTCCTTTCGCCGGTCGGACCATATATCGACGGCGTCGTATGGTCGCTGGTGGTCGAGGCTGCGTTCTACCTGACAGTCGCAATCACGATCATCTTTGCGCCGCGTCTTTCCCTGGAAAACCTGGCGAAGATCATTTGCGCCGGAAGCTCGGTCTATCTCGTGGTATGGTCTGTAGCCTTTCTATTCGACAAGGAGCTATTTGCGACGCTATCGCGCTTCCCATCGAAGGTCTTCCTCATGCGCTACGGCGTTTTCTTCGCTTTGGGAATGTTGCTGTGGGCTCACCTGCGCAGCCATCGCTCCAAAAATGCGATCGGCGCCCTGCTGCCGGCAGGCCTGATGTGCATTGTCGAGATATTCGTCGGCAGGGACATGTTATGGGGCATCGGCACCGGGACCGTTGCGGTGTGGCTGACGGCCACAGCCTTTATGGTTTTTTGCATCATGCATGCGGACGCATTCGAAGCCGGGTTTACCCATCGGCAGCGCACGATATTCCGATATCTCGGAAGCCTGAGTTACGCACTCTACCTTAATCATTACACGTTCGGCGCCTCGATCGTCCAATCGCTATCGACAGTGCTGCCGCCAGTCTCGCCGGGGTCCGTCGGCTTATTGTTCTGCGCTTCGGTTTGCGCCGTCCTATTGATGTCCTGTTTCGTCACGTCCGCAGAAAGGATCATGAAGAAGCCTTTGATGCTGCGGCGCTCACCTCAATTGGGACCGAGCTGAGGGGGCGGTTGCGATCGTCTCGCTCACGAGAAAATAACCAAATGGTGAATTCTTTACTTGAACGCTCAGGTAGAATCGGCAAAACTGAGCACGCTAATCAATCCCTTCATGGAATCGCCGTCTTTTCGGGTCAGCGTCCGAACCCTACGTCTATCTGGAATCAATACCGTGAGCAGCGATGCGTCGATACGCGCGACGAAGCCTTCAGCTTCGCTTGCGCTTGTGAGTGCGGCAGGCTGGGGCAAGGGCCTTTATACGCTGGTCCGCATTACCGTCATGGCCTTTCGTCACCCTTGGCAAGCCGGTTTCGCCATCGGTGCAACCCTCGTAGCATCCACGTTCCAGCTGCTGATACCGCGCCTGCTCGGCCAGGCGGTCGACCAAACGCAGGTTGCATTGACCGGCGGAGCGGCCGGCCAGTTGGCGCAGGAGGCGCTGCTTGCGACGGCGCTGCTTTTACTCGGTGCCAGCGTGCTCCGCGGCGTCTTCACGATGGTTCAGAACTATTACAGCGAAAGCGTCGGCCACCATATGGGCTACGAGCTGCGGCTTGCCTGTTACGAGAAGATCCAGCGGCTCTCCTTCAGCTTTCACGACACGGTTCATTCGGGCGACCTGATCACTGTCGGACTGCTCGATCTCGAAGGCGTGCGAATGTATTTCTCGACAGCGCTTGTGCGCGTCTTCCTGCTTTCGATGCTGATCGGGATCGGTGCGTACATGCTGATCTCGACCGATGTGGTTCTTGGCCTGCTGGCTCTGAGCTTCGTGCCTTTCGTCGGCTGGCGTTCCTCAGTGACGCAGCTGCGGCTGCGTGCCACATGGCTCGATCTGCAGGAACGGCTTTCGGTGCTGACCCGCATCATGGAGGAAAATCTCGGCGGCATCCGTGTCGTCCGTGCCTTCGCTGCTCAAGACCATGAGCTCACCAAGTTCGAAAAGGCTTCGAAGAGCGCGCTGACGCTTGCGCACCAGCGTGTCGGTATTCGTGTTGCCAATACCAGCGCCATGACCTTTTCCTTCTTTGCTGCAATGGGCCTGGTGCTGTGGTTCGGAGGAGAAAAGGTAATGGCCGGCGACATCACCGTCGGCACGCTCGCCTCGTTCTTGACGTTCATGACCATCCTGCAAATGCCGGTGCGCCAACTCGGCCTGATGGTCAACGCCTTTGCCCGGGCATCGACATGCGGCACGCGCCTTTTCAATCTCCTCGACCTGGAGATCGCCATCCGCAATGCCCCGGATGCAAAGGAGCTGAAGGTATCCGATGGCACGCTTCGTTTCGAGAATGTCGACTTCGCTTATCCAGGCTCGGACATGCATCAGGTGCTTCGCGGCATTTCCTTCGAGGCCCGGCGTGGCGAAACGGTCGGCATCGTCGGCCCGCCAGGCAGCGGCAAATCGACGATCGCCCATTTGATCCCGCGCTTTTATGACGTGACGAAGGGCAGGATCATGATCGACGGGCAGGACATCCGCAAGGCGACACTGCAATCGCTTCGCCGTGCAGTTGCCGTCGTGCAGCAGGATTCCTTCCTGTTCACGACCACAATCGAAAACAATATCGCCTATGGCGACCCGTGGGCAAAGGAGCCGCGGATCGAGCGGGCCAGCGAGAGTGCGCAACTGCACAACTATGTTCTCGGCCTGCCGACAGGCTACGGAACGGTGGTGGGCGAACGCGGCGTTTCGCTGTCGGGCGGCCAACGCCAGCGCCTTTCGATCGCGCGCGCGCTGATGCTGAGGCCGGCGGTGATGGTGTTTGACGATTCGACGGCTGCCATCGACGCTGCCACCGAACAACGCATCCGCGCCGCCATGCGCAAATATGCCGCTGACCGCGTGACGATCATCGTCGCCCATCGGCTGAGTTCGCTGATGCATGCAGACCAGATCCTCTTCGTCGAGGACGGCTCAATCATCGAGCGCGGCACGCATGAGGAGTTGCTGGCCGCCGGCGGCCGGTACAAGGCACTTTACGACTTGCAGGTGCGGCCGGGCGACGACGCTTTGAGCGCGTAAGAAACCGGCGCAGGGAGGACTTTATGGCCGAGGAACTGGAAACCGAACGTTCCGACGTTCGCGAGGACGGACGCCGGCCGCCGCGGGCGGTGGTCGGCTCGCACCGCATCGAAGAGGAAATGTTCGGAAAGGCGTTCGACGGCAACATCGTCAAGCGCATCTGGGCCTTTGTCGAGCCGTACCGCACGCAAGTCATGTGGTCGCTCGTCGCCGTGCTCACCTTCACGGCAATGCAGCTGTTGATTCCCCTGATCATCCGCTACGCAATCGACCACGGCATGCAGCCGGGCGGGGATCGCTCCGCCCTCATTTATTCGATCATCGCTTTTGCGATTGCGATCCTGATCAATTATGCGGCGAGCTACGCCCAGGAGACGCTCGTCGGCAACGTCGCCGAGGAGGTGCTCTTCGACATTCGCAAGGCGATGTTCTCCCATCTCCAGCGGGTATCGCTTTCCTTCATGGACAAGACGGAGGTCGGACGGTTGATGTCGCGTCTTCAGGGCGACGTGAACTCCATGCAGGAATTTCTCGAGACCTCGGTGCTTTCCGTCGGCGATATCACCCTGCTCTTCGGCATCGTTTTCGTGATGCTCTATCTCGACTTCAGGCTTGGTCTTTTGACACTCTCCGTCCTGCCTGTCCTCTTCGTCGTCCGTCTCTTCTGGCTGCCGCTGGCGCGCAAGTCCTTCATGGCGGCGCACGAGACGAACTCCGTTGCAGCTGGTGCGCTTGCCGAGGCAATCCATGGCGTCCGTGCCGTGCAAAGCATGGATCGCCAGGGCGTCAATTTCACGCTCTATGACGACAAGGCGCACGCGAACCTCAAGACGCATCTGACGGCTGCCCGCTATGCACAGGTGATGGTACCGATCGTTGATTCCTTGACCGGCGTGGCAATGGCTCTCGTTATCGTCGTCGGCGGGGCGCGCGTGCTGAACCAGGCGCTCGATGTCGGGGTGCTCGTTGCCTTCCTCTTCTACATCCAGCGTTTTTTCGATCCGATACGCTCGCTGACGCTACAATATTCCGTCATGCAGCGCGCCATGGCTTCGGGTCAGAGATTGACGGAGGTTCTCGATGTTCCGGTGGAGATCAAGGATGCACCGAACGCCACGGCACTTTCGAAAGACATGGACGGTTCAGTCGAATTCCGCAACGTCGTCTTCGGCTACAATCCGAAGCACCCGGTGCTGAAGCAGGTGAGCTTCAAGGTGAATCCGGGCGAAACGGTCGCCATCGTCGGCCCGACCGGCTCGGGCAAATCGAGCTGTATGTCGTTGATCCACCGGTTTTACGATGTGCAGCAGGGGCAGGTATTGGTCGCAGGCCATGATGTACGCCAGTTGACGCAGGATTCACTCGGCGAGCAAATCGCCATGGTATTGCAGGAACCTTTCCTTTTCACCGGTACCGTCTTCGACAACATTCGCTATCACAAGACAGAGGCGACGCGCGAACAGGTTACCGAAGCCGCCAGGGCAGTAGGTGCCCACGACTTCATCATGCGCCTGCCCGAAGGTTACGACAGCGTGCTCGGCGAGCGCGGCGGCAACCTGTCGCTCGGCCAGCGGCAGCTGCTCAGTTTCGCTCGTGCGCTCGTTGCCGATGCAAAGATCCTGGTGCTCGATGAAGCGACGGCCAATATCGACAGCTACACGGAAATGCTGATCCAGAAGGCGCTGGTTAAGCTTCTCGAAAACCGCACCGGCCTCGTCATCGCCCACCGGTTGGCAACGATCCGGGAGGCCGACCGTATCATCGTCTTGCAAAATGGAGAGCTCATCGAAAGCGGCAACCACCGGCAGCTGATAACGAACGGTAAACTCTATTCGCGGCTCTACAATCTGAACTATGCCTCCTTCGACGATATTCCGGATGAGGCTCTGGAAGAGACCGCCGTCAGCAGTTCGGCGACGTGAACGAAACCTTCTAACGACGACGCTTTCCGGCAGCTTCCATGTGCTATTGTCCGCTTTGAGAGGCGGTAACCCGCGGGGACAGGTCTTCGGCCGAGGTGCGAGCGTGGTCGATGACCTCTTGCAGATTGGCGGCATGCCGGAAGGACGGCTCCTGCCCGACGCCAGTCCTGACGGCCTGGGCGAACCGCTCGAAGTTCGTCGCAACGGGTTCGACCTGCACCCGCCGCCAGATGGCCTTGTCAGCATCCGCCCCGGTACAGATTCTAAGCGTCGCGCCGTTCGGCGTGTCGGTGACTTCGATTGCCCCCCTGTCGCCGTGGACCCGCAGGCGCAGTTCGTTCAGGTGCCCGGTCGCCCAGCGGCTGGCATGGATGACGCCCAGAGCGCCATTCTGCAGCTCGGCCATCATCACGAAGCTGTCGTTGG
This sequence comes from Rhizobium etli 8C-3, assembly GCF_001908375.1. Taxonomy (NCBI): domain Bacteria; kingdom Pseudomonadati; phylum Pseudomonadota; class Alphaproteobacteria; order Hyphomicrobiales; family Rhizobiaceae; genus Rhizobium; species Rhizobium etli. Next base: position 1,481,240 of record NZ_CP017244.1, read on the forward strand.
CGTCGAGCTCGTACTCGCCAATCCTGTTACCCGGCACCTTTTCGAAGGTCTTCAGTTGCGCAGCCGCGGTCTTGATATCGCTTCCAGCCCCGTAGACCACGAAATCGAGAATATGAATGCCGATGTCCCCGAGAACGCCGTTCGACCCATGCCTGCTCGACAGACGCCAGAGCCATTGCGGCTGCGTCGCCCAGTCGCCCCAGGCCTTCGATACAAGCCAGCTCTGAAGGTAGGAAGCCTCGAAGTGCCGGATCTGACCGATGTCGCCGTTCAGCACCATTTGCCGAGCCTTCTGCAGCGGAGCGACATTGCGATAGGTTAGGTTCACCATCGTCATCTGCTTCGACCGCTCGGCAGCGTCGGCCATTTCCGCGGCCTGGGCGAAATTCTCCGCCAGCGGCTTTTCGCAAAAGACATGTTTGCCGGCTCTAAGCAGGGATAAGGTCGTGGCATAGTGGACGCGGTCTGGCGTGACATTGGTCGCTGCGTCGAATTCACCCCAGGCAAGCGCATCCTCCAGTGAATTGAAGGTGAGCGGAATATTGTGCCGGGCGGCAAAGGCACGCAGGCGCACATCATCACTATCGACGGCCGCGACGATTTCCACGTCTGCAATCTCAGAGAAACTCGTGGCATGGGTGTTCGCCCACCAGCCAGTGCCAAGTATGATCAGCTTCATTGTTGCCTCCTTCTGCTTGCGCCCGGCCCTCGCTCATGATTCACCAAGGCGGGACTTCCACGTCCGGCCATGCGGCTCTGCACCGGCCGCATGGGACTTTGTGCGGCAAGCGCTCAAACCGCGATCGGCAGCACCTCCACGTTGCCGGCGCCTTCTCCTCCGGGCGTCATGCCGACCTCCTCCGACAGCAGATTGAGCTCACGGCGCTCCTTTTCCGAGACGATCGCGAGATCGATGACCTTCTGCAGGTTGGCGGCATGACGGAAGTTCGGATCAAGCTGCTTGCCGGTGGCGACCGCTTCGACAAAACGCTGGTAGTTGGTTGGCACCGGAGCGACCTCGATGTCGGCCCAGCTCGCCGTCTCGATGTTTTCGCCAAGGCAGCCGCGCAGCTGCGAGCCGTTCGGCCGGTGAATGACCTCGAGGCTGCCCCGTTCACCGTAGATGCGAAGCTTCAGCTCATTGAGATGACCCGTCGCCCAGCGGGTCGCGTGAATGACGCCGAGCGCACCATTGGCGAAGTCGACAGACATCGTGAAGCTGTCGTTGGCATCGAGCAGATACTCGCCGATCTGGCCGCCTGGCGCCTTGTTGAAGGTCTTGAGCCGCGCAAAGACGTGGTCGATGTCGGTTGCCGCGCCATAGGCGGCGAAGTCGAGGATATGGATGCCGACATCGCCGAGCACACCGTTCGAACCGTGACCGGTCGAAAGCCGCCAGAGCCAGCGCGATTCCGTGCGCCAGTCCCCCCAGGCCCGCGACACCAGCCAGCTCTGCAGATAGGATGCTTCGACATGCTTGATGGTGCCGAGCTCGCCGGCAAGCACCATCTCGCGGGCGCGCTGCAGCGGCGCGACGTTGCGATAGGTGAGGTTGACCATGTTGATCACTCCGGCCGTTTCGGCGGCAGTCGTCATCTCCAGAGCGTCAGCGTAGTTTTCGGCCAGCGGCTTTTCGCAAAAAACGTGCTTGCCGGCAGCAATCAGCGCCATGGTCGTCGGATGATGGATTCGATCCGGCGTCACATTGGTGGCCGCATCGAAATCTCCCCAGGCAATTGCTTCCTCAAGCGCCAGGAAACGTTTCTCGATGTTGAAATGATCGGCGAATTCGGCAAGTCGTGCCGGATCGGTGTCGACGGCGCCGACGACCTCGACGCCATCAATCGATTTGAAATGACTGACCTGGCTCTTTGCCATCGAGCCTGTACCAAGAACAAGAAGCCTCATCCCTTGCCCCCTCAGCGGTAACCGGCTTCGCCGGCCTGATGCAGTTTCGGGCCGCGCTCCACAATCGGTTCGTGCGCCTTCTCCACCGGAACGTTCGGGGCATCGGTGATGGTCTTTAGGTCGCCCTGCGGATTATGAGCCCATTTGACAGCGTTGATCAGCACCTTGCGGATATTGGGGTCGTGATAGGTGGGATAGGTCTCGTGACCGGGGCGGAAATAGAAGATGTTGCCCGCCCCACGCCGCCAGGTCATCCCGGACCGGAACACCTCCCCGCCCTGGAACCAGGAGATGAACACTGTTTCCAGCGGCTCGGGAACCGAAAACTGTTCGCCGTACATCTCCTCGTTTTCCAGGACGAAGTTCTCTTCGAGGCCAGCAGTGATCGGATGACGCGGATTGATGGTCCACAGCCGCTCGCGTTCGCCCGCCTCGCGCCATTTCAGCGCGCAGGGTGTTCCCATCAGCCGCTTGAAGATCTTCGAAAAATGCCCGGAATGAAGCACCAGCAGGCCCATGCCTTCCCAGACCCGCTTGGCGACGCGTTCGACCACTTCGTCGGAGACTGCGCCATGATCCTTGTGGCCCCACCAGGTGAGGACATCGGTTTGGGCAAGCCGCGCTTGCGAAAGACCGTGCTCCGGCTCCTGCAGCGTCGCGGTCGTCGCGCTGATCGCCGGGTCGCTGTTCAGCGCAGCGGCGATCGTGGTGTGCATGCCTTCGGGGTAAATTTCCCTGACGACGGCATTGGTGTTCTCATGGATGTTTTCACCCCAGACAATGGTGCGAATAGGCACGGTGGTTACTCCTTGCGATGTGAAAAGGACCGAGCCTGGGAGGTGGATCGATCCTTGGTGGACAGTCAGGCAGCCCGCATGGATGGCTTTTCGAGCGCGCGGCCAGATTGATCAAAACGGTGTATGTGGCCGGCAGCTGGCGCAACCCCGAGCTTCTGGCCCGGCTCATGGCCGCAAACGCCGGTCTCGCGCACGATCAGCGGCTCATCTGCACCGATGTCCAGATAGACAAAGCTGTCGGAGCCGAGGATCTCCGAATGAATGACGGTTCCGTTCCAGACTGCCGGTTGCGGCGTGATCCGGATATGTTCCGCACGCACGCCAATCGTATGGGTATTATAGGGCTGCGCCAGGGCTCCGGACAGGAAATTCATCTTCGGCGATCCAATGAAGCCGGCAACGAAGATCGAATTCGGGCTCTCGTAAAGCTCAAGTGGCGTGCCGATCTGTTCGACAAGGCCGTCCCTCAACACGCAGATACGGTCGGCAAGCGTCATGGCCTCGACCTGGTCGTGTGTCACATAGATCATCGTCGTGTTGTGCATGCTGCGGTGCAGCTTGGCAATCTCCAGCCTTGTCGCAACGCGCAAGGCGGCGTCTAGGTTGGACAGCGGCTCATCGAAGAGGAAGACCTTGGGATCGCGAACGATCGCCCGGCCGATCGCGACGCGCTGACGCTGCCCGCCCGATAGCTGACGCGGCAGACGGTCCAGGTAGGGCGATAGCTGCAGCATGCCGGCGGCTTGTTCGACCCTCTGCCGGCATTCATCCTTCGTCCGTCCGGCAAGCTTCATGCCGAAGGCCATATTGTCGAAAACCGTCATATGTGGATAGAGCGCGTAGGACTGGAACACCATGGCGATCCCTCGCTTCGACGGCGCACGCTGGTTTACCACCTGATCGTCGAAGGAGAGCGTGCCGGACGTAATGTCCTCAAGGCCCGAGATGAGACGCAGCAGCGTGGATTTGCCGCATCCGGAGGGGCCGACGAAGACCATGAACTCGCCGCGGCGGATGTCCATCGTCACGCCCTTGATGACCTCGAAGGCACCGAAGCTCTTGCGGATATTATCTAGGCGGATCTGTGCCACTGTCTGCTCCCTCAACCCTTAACGCCGCCGGCGGTCAGTCCCGAGATGATCCGGCGCTGGAATATCAAGACGAGGACAACAACTGGCACGGTGACGATGACCGACGCCGCCATGATGTTGCCCCAAGGAATTTCAAATTGACTGCCGCCCGAAAGCAGCGCAATGGCAACCGGCACGGTGCGCTGCGCATTCGATGATGTGAAGGTCAGCGCGAAGAGGAATTCGTTCCATGCGGTGATGAAGGCAAGCAGGCCGGTTGTCACGAGCGCCGGCCACATGAGCGGCATGAAGACCTGGGTGATGATGACCCAAGGCGAAGCACCGTCGACGATGGCGGCCTCCTCGATCTCGATCGGCAGGTCGCGCATGAAGGTCGTCAGTACCCACACGGTGAACGGCAGCGTGAAGATCATGTACGAAAAAATCAGCGCGAAAGGCGTGTTGAAGATGCCGATCCACCGAATGAGCTCGAAAAGGCCTGCAAGCACTGCGATCTGCGGGAACATCGACACTGAAAGGATCGTCAGCATCAGCAGCGCCCGGCCGCGGAAATTCACTCGCGCCAGGGCGAATGATGCGGTGATTGCAAGCAGCAGCGACGCGGCAACCACGATCAAGGCAATCATTATGGAATTTCCAAGGCTTCGGACGAAACCGCCCTGGTTCATCACCGATGTGTAATTTCCGAATGAAATCGAACGCGGCCAGTAATTGACTTCGAAAAGCGCCGTGCCGGTTTTGAGACTCGTGAGGATCGCGTAGTAGAAGGGGAAAACGGCAAGAAGGACGATCACTGCGACGAGCAGGTAGAGAAGCGTGTTCTTCGTGAGCTGCAAGAGCATCAACGTTCCTCCCCACCGAGTTTGACGCGCCCGAACCAGATGTAGAGTACGGTGACGGACGCGATGATGAGGAAGAGAACCGTCGAAGCGGTGGCGCCATAGGCGAACTTGTCAAAGTCGAACAGGTTCTCACGCGCCATGACCGACATGGTCTTGGTCTGGGCATTGTTGGGCGTCAGCACATAAATCAGATCAAATATGCGCATCGCATCCAGCATCCGGAAGATCACGGCGACCATAATGGCCGGCCGGATCAGCGGCAGCGTCAGCCGCCAGAAGACCTTGACAGGATTGACCCCGTCTATCCTGGCGGCCTCGTAGATGTCGCCAGGTACCATCTGCAGTCCGGCAAGGATCAGAAGCGCCATGAAGGGCGTCGTCTTCCAGACGTCGACGATCAGAACCGCAATCATTGCCGTTTCCGGATTGGCAGTCCAGGCGATCTTTTCGCTGATGAGGCCGACGCCAAGGAGGATATCGTTCAAAATGCCGAACTGGTCGTTGAGCATCCAGGCCCACATTTTTGCCGAAACGATTGTCGGAATTGCCCAGGGAATAAGGATTGCAGCGCGTACAATGCCGCGCCCGGCAAACTGTGCGTTCAGGACCAGCGCAACGATAAGGCCAAGGGCCGTCTCGGTCATGACCGAAACGAGCGTGAATTTGGCGGTGTTCCAGACGGCGCTCCACCAGACGGGATCGGCAAGGAGCCCACGATAGATGGTTCGCCCGCTCTTCAGCGTGACCCAGGACAGATAATTGCCAAAACCGATGAATTGCGCATTGCCAAGATCGGTCAGCGACGCGTTCGTGAAGCTGAAATAAATTGTTCTGAACAGCGGCCACCCGGCCACCACAGCCAATATAAAGAGCGTCGGCGCCAGAAACAGCCATGCCGACCTGACACGCTCGAAGCGTAATTCGCTCGTTGACCTCAAAGCGGAGGCTGGCGGTTTGAGCGCTTGTGAAACTGTGATTTCGCTCATGAAAGGCAATCCGTGCTTGAGACATCTGTGGACGGACCGGCGGCTGGTCGGCCGCCGGTCCCGTTCATCACCAGCTATCGCCTTTAAGCGTCGTCAGGTCAGCCTCGAGAAGCTCAAGGTTCTCGGCCGCAGTTCCGTTGCCGGACAGCGTGTTGTGTACTGCCGTCCAAAACCTCGACGACACTTCGTTGTACTTCACCTTGGCTGTCGCCGAAGGACGCGGCACGGCATCCTGGAAGATCGGCTTCCACTCCGGCATGAAAGGCTGCGCGGCAGCGACATCCTTGTCGTCGTAAAGCGCCACCAGGGTCGGCAGATTGGAAAGTTCGATGGCACGTGCCTTTTGGACGTCTTTCGAGGCCAGGAACTTGACGAGCTCAATTGCCGCCTGCTGCTCGTCTGAATATTTCGAAACTGCGAGATTCCAGCCGCCGAGCGCTGAAGACGGCTTGTCGCCGAGCGCAGCGACGGGAAGCGTCGTTACCTCGAACTTGCCCTTCACCGCGCTATCAGCGCCATTGCCGAGCGAATAGGCATAGGGCCAGTTGCGCATGAAGACGGCATTCCCGGTCTGCCAGACGCCGCGTGACTCCTCTTCCTGATAAGCGAGCACGCCTGGCGGCGAGATGGTGCCGACCCAGCCCTTGGCACGGTCGATTGCCGCTGCTGCCTTTTCATTGTTGATCGAGATCGTGCCGTCCGGCTCGACGATCTGTCCGCCGCCGGAGGATTTCACCCATTCCAGCGCATTGCATGTGAGGCCCTCATAGGAATTGCCCTGGAAAACGAAGCCCCACATGTCCTTTTGACCGGCCGCGCGTTCCTTTTCCTGGATCTCCTTGGCAGTTCCGGCAAGCTCGTCCCACGTCTTAGGCGACTGCTTGCCGTATTTCTCAAGCAGGTCCCGACGATAATACAGCGCCGGCGCATCGGTATACATCGGCAGCGCCACGAGACGGTCGTTGACCGTCTGCGATGCGATGATCGAGGGAAAGAACTGCTCGACGACGTCCTTGGCAGCCTCCTTCAGATCCACGAACTGATCGGCAAGCTGCGGTGCCCAGATGACGTCGGTCTGATAGACATCGACGTCCTTGTTGCCGGCGGCAAGCCAAAGACGGTACTGCGAGAACTGTTCAGAACTCGACGATGGCATGCTCACGATATTGACCTTGTGGCCCGTCTTCTCTTCGAAGACGGCAAATTGCTTGCGGAAGAACTCGAGGTTCTTTCCCGTCGAATTCGCCGCGAAGGAAAGCTCGGCCGCAGTTGCAAGATTCAAGGTGGAGATCATACCCACCGCCGAAACGGCGGCCATCAAACGATATTTCATGTCAATCCTCCCATTGCCAGATGAAATAATTGAAATCGATTTGGTTAAACGGAACATCGCAAAAGTTTTTTCAACCGTCAAGGGCGAGATCCCGGAGATCCACAAGCTCCAATATTCTTGTTTTTATGTCGCTATATCAATCATTTAAAGTATTCTCTTCGACCGACCTGGCAATTGATTGTTCCTGTTCATGGCATCAAAATTATTGAAAACGATTTCAAATACCCGCGGCCAGTGGTAGACGAGATTGCCGAGCGTTCAACAATCGGTCATTGATCCGCCAGGATCCAACCAAACGTGTTCGAATGAAGCTCAAGGAATTCGCAAAACAAGTCGGTCTATCGCCGACAACTGTAAGCCGAGCGCTGAGCGGCTATCCGGAGGTAAGCGAAACGACCCGCGCACGTGTCGTTGCCGAAGCCCTGAGGCTTGGCTACCGGCCTGACGTCAACGCCGTCCGGCTGAAGACCGGCCGCGTTGGCGCGATCGGGGTCATTATGGGACGCTCCGGTGAATTCCACTTCGCCGAATTCATGGCCGGCATGGCGGAGAGACTGGCCTCGGAGGATACTGACATCCTGGTGATCCCGATGGCCGATCGCGATCTTAACGAGGAGATGCAGACCTATAGACGGCTTGCCGAAAGCCGGCGCGTCGATGCAATTATCGTCCACTCTCCGAAACCGAACGACCCGCGCATCGAGCTTCTGGACAGGCTCGGAATTCCTTTCTTCGTGCACGGGCGATCCGATATCGCCGTTCCCCATGCATGGCTGGACATCGACAATGAAGGGGCAATAAGGCGGTCGACGGAGCATCTTCTCGACCTCGGCCACCGCAGAATCGCGATGATCAACGGCCGCAAAGGACTGACCTACTCCATTGACCGTGATATCGGCTTCCGTAAGGCATTCGAGGGGCGGGCTGTTGAGCAGGACACTCAGCTGATCGCCCACGACACCTTCACCGACGAGCTCGGCTTCAGGCATGCCCGTTTTTTTCTGGAAAGTTCTAATCCGCCGACGGCCATCGTGGCCGGTTCGATGATGACAGCACTCGGCGTCTATCGCGCCGTGCGTTCTCTCGGCCTCGCTATCGGCGAGGACGTCTCCGTCATCGCCCATGACGACGTTTTTCCCTACCTGACGGCGGAGAACATGGCACCCTCACTTTCGGCAAGCCGATCATCGATGAGAGCAGCAGGCGCAAGATGCGCCGACTTGACCTTGCAACTTTTAGCGGGACGCTCGGTTTCGGATATTCATGAATTATGGCCCGTCGAGCTCAACTTGCGGGAATCGACGCGTCCTGCGAGGCGATGAGCGACGGTTGACAGGCAATTGCACATGCCGCAAGTACACGACAGATAAACTATTGAAATACAGTCACATTCGAGATTTTTTTCGTTGACCTTTCCCGCCTCTTTCCCATAGCATTGCCCGACCGTTATCACCGTGCTTACGGATCCCGGCGCCGGCAACGACATTCTGCAACTCAATGGGGAATTGATTAATGAAATCAGCATCTAAGAGCGGCCTTTTCGCATTGGTCGCAACAGCGTTTCCGGCCGCCGCCTATGCCCATCCAGCCGCCGGCGAAGCAGCAGGGTTCGTGCATGGATTCACCCATCCCATATCGGGTATCGACCATGTCCTTGCGATGATCATGGTTGGCGTCTTTGCCTATCAGCTTGGCGGTCGCGCAACCTGGCTTGTCCCGACAACCTTCCTGCTTATTATGGCCGTCGGCGGCGCTGTCGGTGTTGTGGGTATCGATATCCCCTTTGTTGAGGCAGGTATCGCGTTATCGGTCGCCCTTCTCGGCGCGATCGTTGCGTTCAACGTCAAGGCTCCAGCAGCCATTGCGATGGCCGTGGTGGGGCTGTTTGCGACCTTCCATGGCCATGCCCACGGCACCGAAATGCCGGAACATGCGGCGGGCGCTGCTTATGGAGGAGGTTTTTTGATCGCGACCGCTCTTCTACACGCTGTCGGGCTAGGGCTTGGCTGCGGGATCGGCCGCATCGGCGAACGCAGAGGCTTCATCGTCACACGCCTTGCCGGCGGTTTTGCCGCTGCAGCAGGCCTCGGCATCCTCGCCGGCATGATATAATCTTTCGACAAACAGCACAGATGCAAAAGCGGCGATCGGTCAATCGCCGCTCCTGACCTTGTCAACAGCTGTTCTGGTTATTCGGCAGCCGTCGGGCGCAGCGCACCGCGCCGGATCTGATCAGCCTCGATCGATTCGAACAAAGCGCGGAAGTTCCCTTCGCCGAAGCCTTCGTCGCCCTTGCGCTGAATGAACTCAAAGAAAATCGGTCCGATGACTGTTCGCGAGAAAATCTGCAGCAGGATGCGGGTCGTGCCGCCATCCAAGACGCCTTCTCCGTCGATCAAAATGCCATGTTCTTTCATCCGCTCGATCGGCTCCTCATGGCCGTGCACGCGCTCATGCGAGAGTTCGTAATAGGTATCGGGCGGCCCGGGCATGAATTTCAGGCCGTTTTCGGCGAGTTTGTCCGTCGCGTCATAGATTGCCTCCGTACCAACGGCGATATGCTGAATGCCCTCGCCCTTGTACTTGCGCAGATATTCCTCGATCTGGCTGGTATCGTCCTTCGACTCGTTCAGCGGGATACGAATCTTGCCGCAAGGAGATGTAATCGCCCGGCTCACCAGCCCGGTAATGCGGCCGTCGATATTGAAGAAATGGATCTGGCGGAAACCGAAGAGCTCGCGATAGAAATCCCACCACTTGTCCATATTGCCGCGATAGACATTGTGGGTCAGATGATCGAGGTAGTAAAAGCCAACGCCTTTCGGCTTCGGGTCGCGTTCACCCAGCCATTCGAACTCTGCATCATAGGGCGAGCCCTTCTCTCCGTAAGTTTCGACAAAATAGAGCAGCGAGCCACCGATGCCGACGACGGCCGGGATATCGAGGGCTTTGTCCTTGCTTTCATAGGGCGTCGCGCCTTTTGAAACCGCGTGGTCGAAGGCATGTTTTGCGTCGGCGACACGCCAGGCCATCGAGGGCGCACACGGGCCGTGTTCGGCGACAAAGCGCATGGCGTGGGTGGAAGGCTCGGCATTGAGCAGATAGTTGATGTCGCCCTGGCGCCAGACGGTAACGTCCTTTGTCCGGTGCTTGGCGACGCAACTGTAGCCCATGCGCATAAAAAGCTCGCGCAGTTTTTCCGGCTCCGGATGGGCGAATTCGACAAATTCGAAACCGTCAGTGCCGGCCGGATTGTCGGCAGTGATGCCTGTCGGCGGCGCGTCGTGCGGATAAGGGCCCATCATTCTCTCCTCCAAAACAGGATCCTGGAGACATTATGACGGGATTCTCACGCATAGTGCTTGCATTCATGCGCCGTTTTGGCAAATCAATACACGTTTCATGCATAAAGATGGGAGAACGCGCACAAATGGAACAGATCGACAGATATGACCTGAAGATCCTTGCCCAGTTGCAAGGCGACGGCCGCCTGACCAACAACGAGCTCTCCGAACTGATCGCGCTCTCGCCATCGCAATGTTCGCGCCGCAGGGCACGGCTTGAGGCCGAGGGTTTTATCCACGGCTATCGTGCCGTGCTCGATCGCGGCAGGCTGGGGCTCGACCTCATGGTCGTCATCGCCGTAACCCTTGCCACCCACAACCGCGACAACGCCAAGCGCTTCGCAGCTCTGATTGCGGACCTGCCGGAGGTGCTGGAGTGTTATGCCCTGACCGGCGAAATGGATTATCACCTCAAGGTCGTGACGCCTGATCTTGCCGGACTTTCCCGCTTCGTCAACGACGTGCTCCTGCCGCACGACAGCGTTCAGCACGTCAAGACGTCGATCGTACTCGCAACGCTCAAGGACTTTCAGGGATTGCCGGTCCACCAGCGCAGTAGGCCGTAGGCCCGGTTTAAAGGCTTCTCGTCATTCCGATCTTTTTGAAATTCCAGCGACAGATTTGTTCGCCTCGATTCCAGCCAGTTTCCGTTCCCTCGCAAAAGGCCGGACCTGAAAAACTCTGCCTGTCATCGACCTTGGTCGTTTACAGAAAATCCTGTTCAAAGCAGTTCCTGCCATCTTGAGGCAGACTTGATTTCCGCTTTGCAAGTGGCGCGTCGCCGCTGTACCTTATCAAGCAGATAACTGCGCAAGTCCTCAGTTCAAAGCCCGGGCCAAAGTCCGGTCGCGCGTTTCAACCGATGAATAAGTAGCCGCCGATCATGGACCTTATCGTCGCCCTCGGTCTGATCATCTTCAAGGTCGCATTTCTGATCGCGATCCTGCTACTGCTGCCCTTGCCGCTGACCTGGCTGGAACGCAAGATCGCCGGGCACATCCAGCAGCGGTTGGGGCCAATGCGCGTCGGCTGGCACGGGCTGCTGCAGCCAGTGGCGGACGGAATCAAGCTTTTGACCAAGGAAGACCACATCCCAGACGAGGCCGACCGTTTTCTGTTCAAGCTGGCACCAATCCTGGCGCTCGCCCCACCATTCGTGGTGTTTGTCGCGATCCCGTTCGGCGAAACCGTCTCGGTGTTGGGTGCCGAGATCACGCTCTACGTCTCCAACATGAATGTGGCACTGCTTTTCGTGTTCGCCGTCATCGGCATTGAGGTCTATGGGGTCATCTTCGGCGGATGGGCCGCCAACAGCAAATACGCTGTTCTGGGCAGTCTCAGGACTTGCGCGCAGATGATCAGCTATGAGATTCCGATGGGGTTTGCGGTCATTGGCGTGGTCATGTTGGCGCAATCCATGAGCCTGCTCGAAATCGTACGGGCGCAGGCCGATGTCTGGAATATCGTTTACCAACCGATCGGCTTCCTGGTGTTCTTCGTTGCCGGACTGGCCGAGGCTCAGCGCATTCCCTTCGACCTTTCGGAAGCGGAAGGTGATCTGGGGGCTGGATTCCATACCGAATACAGCGGTATCCGCTTTGCGTTTTTCATGATCAGTGAATATGCCGTCGTCTTGCTGGTGTCGGTGCTGGTGGTGATCCTGTTCTTCGGCGGCTGGAACGGCGTGCTGATCCCCTTGCCACCGCTGCTTTGGTTTCTGCTGAAGGTCGCTTTCTTCGTCTATTTGTTTATCTGGTTCCGTTTCACTTTCCCCCGCTACCGCTACGACCAACTGATGGCGATCGGATGGAAAGTCTTGCTTCCTTTATCGATGGCGAACATAATCATTACCGGAATTGTTTTTTCTTAGGGGCCGCGGTGGCTCTGAAGCGGGGCGATGATGTCGCGCGCGCAAGACAGAATTGGGACATGGATCGGCTGGGCATTCTTCGCCGATCTGGCGAGAGCCTTGGCTGTGACTTTCGGCTACATGTTCGCCAGATCCGTCACCATGCAATATCCGGACAAGGAAAAATGGTTGCCTTACCCGCGCTACCGCGGGCATCACTTCTTGAAGCGCGACGAACTGGGCGAGATCAAATGCGTGGCCTGCGAACTCTGCGCCCGAATTTGTCCCTGTGACTGCATCGAAGTCATCCCCTACGAGGACGAGAAGGGCAACCGGCACCCGGCAAAATTCGAGATCGACACGGCCCGCTGCCTATTTTGCGGGCTATGCGAGGACGCCTGTCCGGCAGACGCGATCGCGCTTGGCCAACAATACGAGTTTTCGAGCTTTTCCTCGCGCGACTTGGTGATCGGGCGCGACGATCTGCTCGACAAACCGGGCAAGGCGGCAACCGGTGGCGGCGTAGTTGCCGCGCGCCTGAACACGGAGAAGGATGTGCTCGTCGAAACCAAAGAGACGCAGGGCTACAACTGGTGGCGGAATATACGGCGAACGTGAAGACGCGCCAGCTGTCAAACAATGCGCTCGCAAAGGAGGCTCAGATGTTTGTCGGCGAAATCATGAAGAACAAGGGTGTCGGTGTCATCGCGGTCGATCGCGATCAGACGATGGTGGAAGTCCTGAGGCTGTTTCGCGAAAACAATATAGGCTTCGTCGTCGTCGGCCAGTCAGACGGCGAATACCTTGGTAGCTTGTCGGAACGGGACTGCTGCAATGCCATTGCCGAATACGGGGCCGCGGCGGCGATGATGCGAGCCGCCGACATCATGAACCGCAATGTAGCAACCTGTTCCACCCGGGATTTGCTGCCGGTCGCGATGGGTATCATGACACGGCGGCGTACGCGTCATGTCCTGGTCATGGATGGGGACAATGTCGTCGGCGTGGTCAGCATCGGCGATGTGGTCAAACACAGGCTCGACGAAGCGCAGCGCACGGAGCAGGATCTGCAGGATTACATCTGCGGAACCAGATATCACTGACCAAGGTGCGATTGAGGGTCGTCGGGCAAGTCACCGCCCATGCCTTGGTGTCGATCCTCAGGGCTCGACGTAGAACCGGTGAGAGGGGCGACGGACGTTTTGAGTTTGTAGACCTCGACCGGACATGGATATACACCTCGACGCATCAGTCTGTTGAGGCGTAGGGCCCTATAGTTTTCAGGGATGAATACGAGGCCCTTGGGAAAGCGCCGGTTGACCTTGAGCTTCGCCGTCAATTCTCCCAGAGCCGATCGCACGACCACCTGATCGCCATGCGAAAAACCAAGTTGGGCGGCATCCTGCGCGCTCATCTCGACATAGGGGTCGTCAGCGACGGTATTCAGGATCTCCGAGCGTTCGGAAAGATATCCGTTGTGGAACAGGCAGTTGCCGGTAATCAGCATGAGTCCGCCGGCTGTTTGAGCAACCAACGGCGGCGCGAAAAACGCACCAGACGGTTGGAACGGGACCGCCTTGGTGAACGCGCCGTCAGCGCCAAGCCCATCCTGCGTCAATCCCTGATAGGCCGGAACCTGCCGGGCGATCTCGTCGAATATTCCGCCTTCCGTCGAAGGCTGCAGCATCTTGCTGCGCAGCGCTGCGACGAAGTCGAAAATCGCCAGATTGCCTCTTGCCTCGAAGGCGGGTTCGCGAAATTTGCGGATCTTCTGGATCCGACCCTCGTTGTTGGTGAAGGTCCCCGATTCCTCGCCGTAGCCTGCCGCGGGCAGAACTACCTCGGCCAGTCCTGCCGTATCGGTTAGGAAGGTATCCTGCACGATCAGGAGATCGGCGGCGCCAAGCGCCCGCATGACGAAATCCCTGTCGGGGTAGGCGATCAGGGGGTCTGCTCCGGCAAGGTAGAGCGCGCCCATCCCGCCACCGAGGCAGAGCTCCAGAATGGCGTCGAGTCCCGCGCCGGATTGAGGGGCGATTTCGGTCCGCCAGTTCCGTGCAAGGGTTGTACGGGCCGTATCATGGCTGAGCGTCCACGATCCCGGCAAATCAGCAGGCAAAACTCCCATGTCCCAGGCGCCCAGCTGGTTGGCACGGTCAAAGAGGAACTGCATTGCCGGGCCCTTGCCGAGCAGGCGCAGAACCTGCAGTAGGTTGTTGAGCTGCTGCAGCGTCTGGCGCGCTGCGGATGCTCTCAAGAGCTCGACGCTGACAAGCACAGAGACGCTTCGGCTTTCCTTGAGCGCGCTGGCCAGACGACTGGGTCCGTCGCGACCGGTATCGACCGGCGGCCTGCCGACCGTCGCTTCGATGTCCGCCAAAGCCTCGCCCGGCAAGGCGTGACCTGCCGCCGCCACGAGCCCGGCAACAACCGCCGCAAGAGCGGCCGTTTCTCCGCCCGGCGGCACGCGAACCACAGCGCAGGCATCGGCCTCCAGACGGGAGGGCCGCGCCGAAAGCATGAGCAATGCGGTCTGCCGCCGTCGGGCGCCGTCCCGCAGCAGGTATTCGGTGACCGGGTTCTCCTCGGTCACGTTGCCGCCGACGACAAACACGCAGTCGTTGGCGATCACCTCGTCCAGTGGTGCGCGGCTGTAGAAGGCTGCCAGTAATGGCCCGAGCGTATCGAAGGGTACGGACCAGCGCGACGAGCAATCAATGTTGTTGGTCCGGAATACCGTCCGCATCAGCTTCTGGAACTGATAGAGCACCTCGTTGGGCAGGCGCGGCGAGGCCAGCCCCGCTGCGGCCTTGTCCTCGACAGCCGAAAGCCGCCGGCCCAGATAGTCCGCCGCTTCGTCCCAGGAAACCGGAGCCAGAGCGCCATTGCGACGGATCATCGGCCGCTCGATCCGGTCCCTGCCCGAGACGAAATCGAGACCGAAGCGTCCCCGCACGCAAAGCGTTTCGTGGTTGACCCCTTCGTCCCATTTCGAGCGCACCCGCATAAACTCTCCCTTGCGTGTGCCCACCGTCAGTTGGCAACCGGTGCCGCAATGCGGGCAGACCGTGTCGGTCTCTACCAGATCCCAGGGCCGCGCCTTGTAACGGTAGGGAAAGCTCATCAGAGCGCCGACCGGGCAGACCTCGATGCAATTGCCGCACTGATCGCAACTCGCAAGGCTACCCTCGAACCCGGTGACGGCCGTATCCATGCCTTTTTCGACTGTGCCAAGTGCGACCGCGCCGACCACCTCCTCACACATCCGCACGCAACGCTGGCACTGGATGCAGCGATTGACGTTCATGATGACGACCGGGCTGAGACGGAGATCTTCGGAGTGGAATACGCGCTTGGGGTCGTGGAACTCGCTTTTGCGGGGCCCGTATGCCATCACCATGTCCTGAAGCTCGCATTCGCCGCCCTTGTCGCAGATCGGGCAGTCGAGTGGGTGGTTCGCAAGCAGCATGTCGAGCATCGAAGACCGTGTTTCGTCGATCATCGGCGTATTCGTCCGCACGACCATGCCTTCGGTGACGGTGGTGGCGCAAGACGGCTGCAGCCGCCGCAACCCGTCAATCTCCACCAGGCACATGCGGCAGGAGGCCAGCGGCGGCAGCCGCTTCCAGTAACAGAAGGTCGGAATCGCGATTCCCAAACGCTCGGCCGCCATGAGCACCGTGGAGCCAGCCTCGACCTCGAGCGCTTGTCCGTCGATTGTAACGCTAACCATGCTTCCTCCAAGCCCGCCTTAAAGACACGCTCTCAGTGAAACGGGCACCTCCGCTCCTCGATATGGGCGACGAACTCGTCACGGAAATGCTTAAGCGCCGCCCGCAATCCCATCGCGGCACCGTCACCCAAGGCACAAAACGTATTGCCGAAAATGCCCTTGCAAAGCATCTCCAGCTGCTCCAGATCGCCAGGTTCGCCTTCCCCGGTCTCAATGCGACGCAATACTTTTACGGCCCAGTTCAACCCTTCCCGGCACGGCGTACACTTGCCGCAGGACTCGTGATGGAAGAACTCGACGATCCTGGTGGAGACCTTGACCATGCAGGTCGAGTCGTCGATTACGACAACGCCGGCCGAGCCAAGCATCGAGCCGGCGGCAGCAAGCGAGTCGAAATCCATCCCGACCTCCAGCCCGTCCTCAGGTATGACCGGGGCCGAAACCCCGCCCGGAATTACAGCCTTGATCCTGCGTCCCGGTAACGGACCGCCAGCATGCTCCTCGACCAGTTCGCGCAACGCTATGCCCATCGGCAACTCGTAAAGGCCGGGTTTGCGCACCTGCCCGCTCAGGCAGTAGAGCTTCGGGCCGGGGCTCCGATCCGGACCGATCCCCCGAAACCAGGCGGGCCCGCGCATTACAATATGCGGCACGCAAGCAAGCGTCTCGACGTTGTTGATGACGGTGGGGCTGGAGTAGAGCCCGGCCACGGCGGGAAACGGCGGTTTCAATCGCGGCTGGGCCCGTTTGCCCTCGAGCGACTCGAGCATCGCGGTCTCCTCGCCGCAGATATAGGCGCCGGCGCCGCAGTGAACGTGCACGGTGAACTTGAAATCAGAGCCTAGGACGTTGGCTCCGATATAGGACTTTTCGCGAGCCTGAGCGATCGCTTGCTCCAGGCGGCGTATCGCCGTCACATATTCTCCCCGGATGTAGACATAGGCGGTGTCGGCACCGATTGCGTAGGCGCTTAGCGCCAGGCCCTCGATGAGCTGGTGAGGATCGCGCTCCATGATAATCCGGTCCTTGAAGGTTCCGGGTTCGCCCTCATCAGCGTTGCAGCACAGATATTTCGGCTTTCCGGCCTGCTTCGGCACGAAGCTCCATTTCAGGCCCGTCGGGAACCCGGCCCCGCCGCGGCCGCGCAGGTTGGACTGTTTGACAAGTTCGATGACATCGTCCGGCGAATACTCGCGAAGCGCCTTGGCAAGCGCCTGATAGCCGCCGCCGGCCTCATATGTCGACAGCAAATGACTGTCTGGGACGTCGATATTCTTGAGAAGAACCGGTTCGAACATGGCGCTACTTCCCAGGCGATCGCACAGCGGCGGGCTCAACAGTTTCGACCTGCCTCGCCATGGCGCGGAGGCTTTCCAGGAGCGCGTCTATGCGCACGACATCGAGGTTGCCGTGGTAGTCGTTTCCAACCTGCATCACCGGCGCCATCTCGCACGCACCGAGGCACTCGACGGTCGAAAGCGTAAACAGCCCATCCGGTGTCGTGCCCCCCTTCTTGATTTCCAAAACCTCTTCCAAATGCCTCAAGAGGTCCTCGGCGCGGCACAGCATGCAGGAAACGTTGTCGCACAGTTGCAGGTGAAACAGGCCAACCGGCTCGGTATGGAAGAGTGTGTAGAAGGTCGCAAGTTCGTAGACCCACATCCGCTCGACACCAAGGATATCGGCGACTTCTTCCAGCACTGGACCAGGCAAATGGCCATGCTCCCTCTGCGCGATCACAAGCGCGGGCATGATCGCTGAGCGCTGGTCGGGATACCGCGCCGCTGCCGCCTCGATTTGTTCGCGCATGGTCATTGCGTCTGCACCTTCCTGCTACTTGTCCACCTCGGCCATCACCGGGTCGAGACTGCCGAGCACGGCGATCATGTCCGCCAGATAGCGGGCGTTGGTCACTCCAAAGAGCGCCTGAAGGTTGACGAAGGACGGTGCCCGCACCTTCATGCGGAACGGTTTGGGCGATCCGTCGCTGATGATGTAGAAGCCTAGCTCGCCCTTTGGCGCCTCGATCGCCGAATAGACTTCGCCCTTCGGCACCTTGAAGCCGTAGGCCGACAGGTCGAAATGCTGGATCAATGCCTCCATCGAGCAGTGCACCCTTTCCTTGTCCACCGGGTAGGCGATTGTCGGCATGTCGATCTGGAACGGTCCCTCGGGCATCTGGTCGAGACATTGGTCAATGATCCGGATGCTCTCGCGCATTTCAGCGACGCGGCATTGCCAGCGCGCATAGCAGTCGCCCTCCTTGCGGGTAACGACATTGAAGTCGAGCCGATCGTAGATCTCGTACGGCTCGTCGCGGCGAATATCCCAATCGACACCCGAGGCGCGCAGGTTCGGGCCACTCAGGCCGAGATCGATGGCATCCTCGGCGGCGATTATGCCGATCCCTTGCGTGCGGTTCAAAAACACCCGGTTGGTCTCGAGCAGTCGCTCATAGTCGCGAATGCGGTTCGGGAAGATGTCACAGAATTCCCGGATCTTGGGGAGGAACCCGTCTGGCAGATCCTCGCGCACACCGCCAACCCGGCAGAAGGAGGTATGCATCCGCGCCCCGGTGATCATCTCCAGCAGATCCATGATCATTTCGCGCTCGCGCATCGCGTAAAGCAAGGCCGTCATGGCGCCGAGGTCCATCGGCAGTGCGCCGGTGATCAGGAGATGGCCGGAAATCCGCGCCAGCTCAGCCATCAACACGCGAATATACTGCGCCCGTACCGGGGCTTCTATGCCGAGGAGTTTCTCCACGGCCAGCGCAAAGGCCAGGTTATTCGACGGTGGGCAGAGATAGTCGAGCCGGTCCGTCAACGGGAATATCTGGGTATAGGTGAAGCTCTCCGCCAGTTTTTCGGTGCCGCGGTGGAGATAGCCAATATGCGGATCCACGCGCTCGACGTATTCGCCGTTCAATTCGAGGACGAGCCGAAGAACCCCATGGGTGCTGGGGTGTTGCGGGCCGAGGTTGAGAAGCACTTCCCTGGTGTTGAGCGCTTCGCCTTCTGGCCTGCTGAGTTCGGTGACTTCGGTCATCTCAACGCTCCGGCGCGGAACGGCCCCCTTGCGGAATTTCCCTGGTGGCAAGGTCTGGCGGTGTCGGCGGCGGACCTTCGGCTCCAAACGGATTCAACTTATCCTTGTATCCACGCAGCGGAAAGTCCTTACGCTGCGGGAAGCCTTCGAATCCCTCCCACATGTAGATCCGGCGCAGGTCAGGATGGCCGTCAAACCTGATCCCGTACATGTCCCAAGCTTCGCGTTCATGCCAGTTGGCCGTACGCCAGACGCCCGTAACCGAGGAAAGCTTCGGCGGATCGCCAAGCCAGCACTTGATGCGAATCCGCCACCGGTTGGGTAGCGAGTAGAGGTGGTACACCGCCTCGAACCGCGGCGTTTCGGGATAGTGATCAACCCCGCAGATGTCGGACAGGAAGTTGAATTGCAGCGCTGGATCCTCCTTGAGGAACCGGCAGAACTCGACGATTGTCTCGGGAGGAACAGCAAAGACGTGAATGCCGTGCGCAGAGCCTAGGTCCTCGATTGCGTCCCCGAAACGCTCGATGATCGGACCACGATTGAAAGGTCGCGCCATGCTCATGACACTGCAGCCCGTTCCAAAGACGTTCCGGCCAGCGCGCGGGACCTCTTGATCTTCTCTTGAAGCAGGAGGAAGCCGTGCATCAACGCCTCTGGCCGTGGAGGACAGCCGGGCACATGTACGTCGACGGGCACGAAAGTCTCCGATCCCTGCACCACGGCGTAAGTGTTGTAAACGCCCCCAGAAATGGCGCAGGTGCCCATTGCAATGACCCAGCGCGGTTCCGGCATCTGGTCGTAGAGCCGACGCACCACGGGCGCGAATTTCCGGGTCACGGTGCCGGCGATGATCATCACATCGGACTGACGTGGTGAAGGGCGGAACACCACGCCGAACCGGTCGAGATCATAGCGCGCGCAACCCGCTGAGATCATCTCGATGGCACAGCAGGCAATACCGAAGGTCTCAGGCCAAAGGGCCGATTTCCGGCTCCAATTGATGACGCTTTCGGTCGTGGTGAACAGCACGCTATCGCGGATCGCGTTGTTTACTCCTCCCATTCCAACGCTCCCTTCAGCCAAGCGTAGGCGAAACCCACGATAAGCAGCAACATGAAGACGAACATCTCGACATAACCGATGAATCCGATCTCTTTGAGAACGACGGCCCAGGGAAAGAGGAACATTGCCTCGACATCGAAGACCACCAGCAATATCGCAAGAATAAAGAACGGCACTCTGAAGCGGCCCCCGGCGGCCTCGCCCGACGGGTCCATGCCGCATTCGTAGGGCATGTTCTTTGCGGGATAGGGATTGGAGGGGCGCAGCAGCGAGGAAACGAAAAGCGTCGTCATCGCCACCAGAACAATTCCGGCGGCCATGAAAAGAACCGGCAGGAATTCCATTCCAGACATGTCGCATTTTCCCGGTCACCGGGGGCCTTGCTCAGGCCGCGACCGGCGCCATTCGGGCCGGCAATGCGGTCGCCCCAGTAAGTGACTTGGGCGCTCCTTTCTTTGATCGTCAGTGTATTCCCTCGGGGGAATCATTGCAATTCCAATAGATCAGCCTCCAAACACTGCACCTTGAGCAAGCCTCAGGAAGCGTTCCGGAAATAGGCCGATCCCGAGAGTCCCTAAGGCTGTGAAGGCGAGCGTCGCTCGAACCAGGGGCGTCAGAGCCGGGTCAAACGCCCTTTGTGGCTCGCGCATGTAGATGACCATGACGATGCGGATGTAGAAGTAGGCCGCGACGGCGCTGAGCAGCACTGCGATCACCGCCAGCATGACGAAGCCCCGCTCGATCAAGGCGACCAGCACGTAGAACTTGGCGAAGAACCCGGCTGTTGGCGGGATGCCGGCCAGCGAGAACAGATAAAGCAGCATCAGAAGCGCCAGCCCGGGATGCGACCTGGCAAAGCCTGCGTAGTCTTCGATAATCTCGCCCGAGAAATCGCCGTTCCGCATCATGATGACGATGCCGAAAATGCCAAGGTTCATCATGGAATAGATCAGGAGGTAGAGCATCACGCTGGCGGTCCCGTCCGCACTGCCGGCCACCACGCCAAAAATGGCGAAGCCGGCATGGGCGATGCTGGAATAGGCCAGGAGGCGCTTGAAATTGTCCTGCACCAGCGCCACGAAGCTGCCGAGTGCCATCGTCACCACCGCAATGACTGCGACAACGAGCCAGGCGTCCGAGGCTGCAACCAGCGGGTTGAGGAACACCCGCAAGATCACCGCGAACCCCGCAGCCTTCGGCCCCACAGACATGAACGCCGTGATCGTCGTGGGCGCGCCCTCGTAGACGTCCGGCACCCACATATGGAATGGCACCGCGCCGACCTTGAAAACCAACCCAGCGACGATGAAGACCACCGCCAGCAGTAATCCGGGATCGAGCGGATCGCCCGTCACCGCAGCCGCCATGCCGTCCAGTTGCGTCGTGCCGGTGAGCCCGTAAATCAGCGAGACGCCATAGAGGAAGATCGCGGTTGAGACCGCGCCAAGGATCACATATTTCAGCGCCGCTTCGTTCGAACGCGGCTCTCGCCGCAAGAAGCCGGTCAGCACATAGGTGCAGAGCACCATCAGCTCGAGCCCCACATAAAGCGACAGGAGATCGGTCGCCGAGGCCATGATCATCATTCCCGAAAGGGCAAAGAGCAGCAGGACATAGTATTCGCTACTTTCAATGCCCTCAATGTCGGCATATTTTCGCGACAGGAAGAATGTCAAAACAGTCGCTATGTAGAAAACGAACTTGAAAAAGACCGAAAAGCCGTCGGCGACGAACATGCCCGTGTAGGCAGGCCGAACCTCGCTCGCCAGCATGAGTGTCCCCAAGGCTGCCATCAGCACGACGGCGACGGAAGCCCAGACAAAGACATGTCCCTGCCCCTTGCCCACAAGCTGGCCAAGGATCAGCAGGATGCACGCGCCGGTGATCACCACGATCTCGGGAAGGCTCGCTAAAGCCGACTGGAAAAGCGCGGTGGCGGTCATTGGCCGCTCCCCTTGGTGAGGACTTGCGCCAGCAGATGCTTCACCGAGACGTCGATGATGTTGAGAAAGGGTTTCGGATAGAGCCCGACCCAAAGCACGAAGACGGCCAGCGGCAGGATCGCAGCCATCTCGCGAGCGTTCACGTCGCGTATCTTGAAGCGAGCGCCGATGCTGGCCGGACCAAGTGCTACCCTCCTAAACATGCCAAGAAGATACGCCGCTGACAGCAAGGCGCCCACGACCGCGGCCGCGCCGGCGGCCAGGTTGGCGGCAAATCCGCCCGACAGCACCAGCAATTCGCCGACGAACGAATTCGTTCCCGGCAGGGCCATCGACGACAAGGTAAACAGCGCCAGAAACGCGGTATAGACCGGCGCCACCTTCATCAGCCCGCCATAATCTGGGATATTGCGCGTATGCGTCCGCTCGTAGATCAGGCCGACGAGGAGGAACAAAGCGCCCGTCGTTATGCCATGATTGAACATTTGCAGGATGCCGCCCTCGAGCCCGCGGAGGTTCAGCGCAAACACCCCCAGCGTCACGAAACCCATATGGCTGATGCTGGAATAGGCCACCAGCTTCTTCAGATCGTCCTGTGCCAGCGCGAGCAATCCGCCATAGACGATGGCAAGTGCCGAAAGCGCCAGCATCAGCGTCGAATAGTATACCGACGCCTCCGGCAGCATCGGCAGCGAGAACCGCAAGAAACCATAGGCACCCATCTTCAGGAGCACTCCGGCCAGGATGATGCTGCCGGCGGTCGGCGCCTGTACATGGGCGTCCGGCAGCCAGGTATGAACCGGGACCATCGGCACCTTCACGGCAAAGGCGATCAGGAAGGCGAAGAAAAGCCAGGATTGGACCCAGAACGGCAAATCCTGACCTGTGAGCGCGAGAATGTCGAAGGTCCTGCCGCCGTGGAAATAGAGCACGATGACCCCGATCAGGAACAGGAGGCTGCCCGCCAGCGTGTAGAGAAAGAACTTGAAGGCGGCATAGACCCGGCCATCACCGCCCCACACTCCGATGATCAGATACATCGGGATCAGCATCGCCTCCCAGCAGACGTAAAACAAAAACAGATCGAGGGCGCAGAATACTCCGAGCATCAGTGCCTGCATGACGAGCAGGCTTACCATGAACTCCTTCACCTTGCTGTTTATCGCGACCCATGAGGCGAGCACGCAAATCCACCCCAGCAGTGCGGTCATGAACACGAAGAGCGCACTGATCCCATCGATACCGAGCGCATAGGTGATCCCGAGCGTGGGCACCCACGCGTGTATCTCGGTGAACTGCATCTGGTGGGTCGTCTGGTCGAAGCCGGCCAGCATTGCAATGCAGAGAGCCAGGTCGAGGACGGTGATAGCCAGCGCTGTCCAGCGCACCGCATCTTCGCTGCGGAAAAGCAATAGAACCACTGCCCCGGCAGCGGGCGTGAATACAATGAGGCTGAGGAGCGGCAATCCCATCGCAACCCCTTACCGCCATGCCACGGCGAAAACGACGGCGGCGGCAATCAGGCCGGCAATCATCGCCAGCACATAATGGGTCACGACACCAGTCTGGACCCGCCGCAACGCCGCGCCCCCGCGCAGGACCGAACGAGCGACGCCGTTGACGACGGCGTCCACACCGTTAAGGTCGATCTTTAATCCTTCTCGTGCCGACCCGTGCAGGAAAGGCAGCGCCGCGGTCTCAGACACCTCGCTCACCGCCTTCTCGTAGCGCGCCAGCGGCCTTTCGGCGAACCACATGAAGTACCGCGCGCCCTTGCGGTAGAACCAGTCGGTGTCGAGGCTGACGGTATTCTCGGGATCGAGCGCTCGCAGGAAAATGACAAAGCCCAGTGCCGTGAACATCAGCACGCCGAGGCTCTCGGTAATATGGAGACCCGTATATGGTTCGAAGTCGACCGGATAGGGTAGCAATGCATAAAGCGGCCGCGGGAACACCCCGATCGCAATGCAAAGCACCGCCGCCATACCCATCGCAAGGAGCATGTTGCCGGGCGGATCCCGGGCCTGCAGCCCTTGGTCCTTGCCGAAGAACATGTAGTACGGAAGCTTGAGCCCGGTGTGCAGGAACGTCCCGGACGATGCCATCGTCAGCGCGAGCACGACCAGCGCGCGATGATCCTGCCCGGCGGCGGCCACCACCATCGACTTGGTGACGAAACCCGAGAAGAAGGGAAATGCCGAGATCGCCAGGGCGCCGACCATGTAGAGCGTCAAGGTCAGCGGCATGGTCTTGTAGAGTCCGCCAAGTTCGGTGAGCTTGCGCCGACCAGTGACATGAATCACAGCCCCCGCACCCATGAACAGGAGCCCCTTGTAGAGGATATGGGCGAAGGCATGGCTGGTGGCTCCGTTCACCGCCATCTCGGTCCCAATGCCGACGCCTGCCACCATGTATCCCACCTGGCTGACAATGTGATAGGCAAGCAGCCGCCGGCAGTCGTTCTCCAGCACCGCGTAGATTACGCCGTAGAGCGCCATTGCGGTGCCGAGCCAGACCAAGAGCTCGGTCCCGGGAAACGCACGCGCCAACACGTAGACGGCGGTCTTCGTGGTAAAAGCGCTCATGAACACCGCGCCTGTGACGGTCGCCTCCGGATAGGCGTCGGTGAGCCAGGCGTTAAGCGGCGGCACTGCGGCGTTGAGGATGAAACCGGCGAGAATCAAGATGACGGCCACGCCCATTTCCCCCTCGATCGGGCCGAACAGCGATGAACCTGTTGCCAGCCCGTGGAGAACAATGCCGCCGAGCAAGCAGACCCCTCCGGTGATATGGACCATGAGATACCGGAAGCCTGCCCGGATCGCCTTGTCGCCTCCCTGGGCAAAAACCAGATAGGCAGAGGAAAATGCCATGCCTTCCCAGAACAGATAGAGGGTCAGGTAGTCACCGGCAAATACCACGCCGAGTGCGCTGCCGACGTAGATGAACGCGGCCACATGCTGGCCGGTGCGTGTCAGGTGCAACGCGTAGACGGTGCCGATCAGCGCCATGACCGTGAAAACGGTGGCGAAGACGATACTCAGCCTGTCGACCCTTGCAATCAGGATTTCCTGCCCGATGAACCTCGCCTCGCCATAAGTGCCCGGCTGCATCGTGAGCACGGCAAGGATCGCCAGCGTCGGGATCAGCAGCAGATAGGCCTTGCCGATCGATCCTCTGAGGAACGGGATCGGCAGAGCACCGAGAATGAAGAGCAGAGCCGGGTGGATGAACTCAGTCATAATAGTCCTCGCGCCGCATCAGCCCGATCCGATGGCCGAGAAACTTTGAAACGAAGATGAGCAGAACACAGGAGCCGAAACCGTAGACGGCGGACCAGCCAGGCAGGCGCTCCCAAAGATATTCGGCGTGTTCGCGAATAACCAGAAAGTCGGCGGCGACGATCAGAACGAGTGCCAGATAGAACAGCCGGCGGCGCTGCCTTGCCCATTTCTCGTCACCAAAGAAGTCGACCACGCGCTTGATCATCTGACCACTCCGTCCGCCAGGGTAAGGAAATAATCGGGGAAGATGCCCATCAGCACCGATAAAATGGCGGTTACGACGAGCGGAATCGTAATCATCGGAATTTCGCGGACCGTCGCCCGGCTCTCCTGCGGCTCGGTCCCGAAAAAGGCGACATAGCTGACCGGCAGGAAATAGGCGGCATTCAGGATCGAACTCACCAGGAGCACGACCAGGAACGAGATCTGTCCGGCATCGACCGACCCCAGCGTCAGATACCATTTGCTGACGAATCCCGCGGTGGGCGGCACACCGATCATGCTGAGGGAGGCGACGAAGAATGCGCCCATCGTCCAGGGCAGCCGGCGGCCGATGCCGGCCATGTCGCTGATGTTGCGCTTCCCCGATGCGCAGTAGATCGACCCGGCGCAAAAAAACAACGTGATCTTGGAAAATGCATGCGCCGCAATATGGATGATCCCGCCGACCATTGCGACCGGCGACAACAGGACCGCGCCCAGCACGATGTAGGAAAGTTGGGAAACGGTCGAATAGGCAAGCCTGGCTTTCAGGTCGTCCCGTGTCAGGGCGTAGACCGACGCCATCAGGATCGTGAATGAAACCAGGTAGGCCGTGGCGATCCCAAGGCCCAGTCCTCCAACCAGCCCGACGCCGAAGACATGAAACACCACCCGCAGCACGCAGAACACCCCCATCTTGACGACAGCCACTGCATGCAAGAGTGCGCTGACAGGTGTTGGCGCCACCATAGCGGCCGGAAGCCAGGCGTGCATGGGCATCACCGCAGCCTTGGCGAAGCCGAATAGATAGCAGAAATAGACGACCGTCAGCAGCGGCGCCGAGGCATTGACGCCCTGCAATAGCCCCCCCGCCACAAAGTCCAGCGATCCTGCGATGGAATAGGTCAGTGCCAGCGCGGCAAGCAGCGCGCTTTTCGACGCGCCCATCAAATAGACGAGGTATTTGCGGCTGCCCGCCCATCCCTCTTCATCCTCGTGGTGGTAGACGAGCGGATAGGTAACGAGGCTGAGCACTTCGTAGAAGATCACCAAGGTGAACAGGTTGGCGGCAAATGCACCTCCGATGGCCGCCGCGAGGCTGGTGGCGAAACAGGCAAAGAATCGGGTCTGCGCATGCTCGTTCAAGTGCCGCATGTAGCCGAGGGAGTAGACGGCGGCGACGATCCATAGAAGGGAAGAGACGCTGGCAAACACCATTCCGAGCGCATCCGCCCGGAAAGCGAAGTCGGCCCCCGGCAGGATCTCGAACAGGCGCAAATCGACGGTTCCGCCCGCCAACACCGTGGGCGCCATAGAGGCGACAATCGCAAACAGGACGATCGCGGCCAACGGCGAGACGAGATCGCGAAATTTCTCACGGTTATTCAGAAGAAGAACTGCCACAGCGGTCAGGCCCGGGACGGCGATGGCAAGCAGCGGCCTGATCGATATCACCGGGTCCAAGCCCTTATCCTTTCATCATGGTCACGTCGTCGACCTTGAGGGTGGATTTGTTCCTTACAAGAGCAACCACGATGCCAAGAGCAACGGCGACCTCCGCCGCAGTGATTGCGATGACGAAGATGGCGAAGATCTGCCCGCGGAAGTCGTCGTAGATGCGCCCGAAAGCGACGAAATTGATGTTGACCGAGTTTAGCAGCAACTCCAGCGACATCAGCACGACCAGGATATTGCGCCTGAGCAGCACGCCAGCTGCTCCGATCACGAACAGGATCACCCCAAGCAGGATATACCACGATAGCGGAACCATCACCCCTGCTCCTTGCGCGCCAGTACGATGGCGCCGATCAGGGCCACCAACAGGATGACGGAGGCGGCCTCAAACGGCAGAAGATAACCGGCGAACAGCGTCGTGCTGAGCTGCCTGATCTCATCACCGCCGCCTGCAGGAACCGTGACGGAAAATCGATCGCTCCAAAGCACCAATACCGACATCTCGATCCCCAGCAGAACCAGCATCACCAGAGCCGGCAGGTTGCCGCCTGGCAGGAACCGCTGCGACATTGCTTCACGCACATCGATCATCATGATCACGAACAGGAACAGGACCATGATTGCGCCGACATATACGAAGATCTGGATGACCGCGAGCAGTGGCGCTTCGAGCAGGACGAAGATTGCCGAAATCTGCAGGAAACATGCCATCAGCGCCAATGCGCAGTGAACCGGATTCCGCGCCAGGACCACGGTCAGGGCCGTGATCACGGACACCGCAGCGAACAGAAGAAAGAACCCCTGACCCATCGACGCGACCCTCCCACGCGAGCTGTCACTCGGCGCGAGACGGCCGGATTTGAGATAGCTCCGCACTTCAGGTGCATTTATAAATTGTGCCCTAGTATCGGATTTTTCACAAGATTATTGTCGTCGGCAGACAAGCCACTGCGGTTGTGATGTGGCCGGCCGCGCGCCAAGGCAATCCAGAGGCTTGCGTTGCCCGCCGGAAAGCTCGTCCACCAGTCTTACGGCAAGGAGGTTTTGGTTGCGACGGGCGCGCCGCCACGGCTTCGTCCCTGGTCTGCTTCCGGCCAGCGTCAACCAATCTGCTTGGCCGGGGCCAGCCTTTATATTCACTCTCGATTTGCTGCCTTCACGAACATCGCCAGTTCGCGCCCAAAGCGTCGGCCCCGTCGTAAAAAGGGCGAAGCGGCGCTCTCGGCAAAGATCCACAAGCGGCCGTCCATCGCTCTTATTATTGCGACATGTCCGACCGATGGGCCGATCGTGCTTGCCGTGCGTCAGGACAGTGGGGTGCGAAAAGTCGCGGCACGCAGGCTCCGGATCTGAGGTCTTCACGAAACCTTCGTTCACCGCGACGCGGCGTCATGCCGTTGATGACAAGCATCCCTGCAATTTGTCACCCGTTGGAGGTTGATGAAAGCATGAAACGAGGAAATCCGCCGTCGCCACCGTTCGTTCCGCGGCCAGCGACGAAGCCACCAAGCGACGAGCCCACCAGCACCGGGCAAGGCAGTTTGGGTTCGGCTATGACGGCAGCGATATCGCCAGCCGGGCGTTGGAAATGGCCCCGAGCGCGGAGAGCTAATGGTCCGAAAATCGTCTTGGATACTTTAACGACCTCGCGGTCAGTTCTGCGGTATAAGTTCAGGATTCAAATGAAAACTTCATGAAAATCGAACTAAAACTCTACGGTCTAGCGAAGAGCTTTTTGTATTTCTGAACGATAATGATCTGGATTATTCGCTTGCAGATAATATTTCTTGGCACTCCTACCAATCGAGTGCCAGAGATGTTATGTAATAGATGCGGCCACCCTATGCGCCGACCGCAGAAAGATCTTCATGACATTCCGTCCTCTCCACGACCGCGTCGTCATACGGCGCGCGAAAGGTGACCTTAGATCCAAGGGCGGGATCATCATTCCCGACACCGCCAAGGAAAAGCCGCAGGAGGGCGAAGTGATCGCCTTTGGGCCGGGCATGCGCGACGAAAATGGGCGACTGATGCCGCTCGACGTGGAGTCCGGCGACGTGATCCTGTTCGCAAAGTGGACGGGAACAGAGATCGGAATCGACGGCGAAGATCTCCGGATCGTCAAGGAGTGCGACATCATGGGCATCGCCGAAAAGACCGAGGCGACCGCCGATACGGCCGGCTGATCCACCGAATTCCGACCCCGACTCTCAAGACAGAACTGGACCACAGACAATGTCTGCCAAGCAAATCATCTTCTCCACCGACGCGCGCGATCGTCTGCTTCGCGGGGTCGAGGTGCTCAACAATGCCGTCAAGGTAACGCTAGGCCCCAAAGGCCGCAACGTCGTCATCGACAAGTCCTATGGCGCGCCACGCATCACGAAGGACGGCGTCGCGGTCGCCAAGGAAATCGAACTTGCAGACAAATTCGAGAACATGGGCGCGCAGATGGTGCGCGAGGTGGCATCCAAGACCAACGATCTTGCGGGCGATGGCACCACAACCGCGACCGTGCTCGCAGCCTCGATCTTTCGCGAAGGCGCCAAACTTGTTGCGGCCGGGATGAACCCGATGGATTTGAGGCGCGGCATCGATCTTGGCGTTGCGGCCGTACTCGCGGAAATCAAAGCGCGCGCCACGAAGGTTAGCTCATCAAGCGAGATCGCCCAGGTCGGCACAATCGCCGCCAATGGCGATGCGACTGTGGGAAAAATGATCGCTGATGCGATGGAAAAGGTTGGCAACGATGGTGTGATCACAGTCGAGGAGGCCAGGACGGCCGATACTGAACTCAATGTCGTCGAGGGCATGCAGTTCGACCGGGGCTATCTCTCGCCTTACTTTGTAACCAATGCCGAAAAAATGCGCGTGGAGCTGGAGGACCCATATATTCTTGTCTATGAGAAGAAGCTCGGCAATCTGCAGGCAATGCTGCCCATCCTCGAAGCCGTGGTGCAGAGCGGCAAGTCGCTGCTTATTATTTCCGAAGATGTCGAAGGCGAGGCTCTGGCCACATTGGTCGTCAACAAGCTGCGTGGCGGATTGAAGGTCGCTGCCGTCAAGGCCCCGGGCTTCGGCGATCGCCGCAAGGCCATGCTTGAGGACATCGCCATTTTGACGGCTGGCCAGATGATCTCCGAGGATCTCGGCGTCAAGCTGGAAAATGTCACGCTGGATATGCTTGGGCGCACCAAGCGGGCCCTGATCGAAAAGGATACCACCACGATCATAGACGGCGCAGGTGAAAAATCCGAGATCGCTCGACGCATCAGCCAGATCAAGGCGCAGATCGAGGAAACCACCTCCGACTACGACAAGGAAAAGCTGCAAGAGCGCCTTGCAAAACTCGCCGGCGGCGTTGCGGTGATCCGCGTCGGTGGCTCGACCGAAATTGAAGTCAAGGAGAAGAAGGACCGCATCGACGATGCCCTTAACGCCACGCGTGCGGCAGTCGAGGAAGGTATCGTTCCGGGCGGAGGCGTCGCCCTGTTGCGCGCCAAGTCGGTCCTGGCGGGGCTATCTGCAGAAAACGCCGACGTGACGGCGGGGATTTCTGTCGTGCTGAGGGCGCTGGAAGCCCCGATCCGGCAGATCGCCGACAATGCCGGCGTCGAAGGCTCTATCGTAATTGGTAAACTCGCCGACAGCACGGATTACAACCAGGGGTTCGACGCACAAATGGAGACCTATGTCGATATGATAAAGGCTGGCATCGTCGATCCTGCCAAGGTGGTGCGGACCGCTTTGCAAGACGCCGGCTCGATCGCAGCACTTCTGATCACCGCCGAAGCGGTGATTGCCGATATTCCCGAAAGAGAATCTGCACTGCCGGCCGGAAGCGGCGGCATGAGTGGCATGGGATACTGAGGAAAGTGCCTGAGCCGCTCGGCCAGGACGGCCGCAGCGGTGAATCAAACAACATTGCAAGGAGAATTCCAATGGCAGTGCAAAGCAGCAGCAAAACATCGATTTCGCAACGTTTCGACACTTATCAGCCATCGAAGACGATCCTCGTATGGGCTTGTGTCGTCACTGCAGTGGCCACGATCATCGTCGGATTTAGCTGGGGGGGCTGGGTGACGGGCAGCACTTCCCTCAAAGCGGCGACGACTGCGGGCGAAACAGCCCGTGGAGAACTTGCATCGGCCATATGCGTTGACCGGTTCAACAGTGCGCCGGATGCCGCCGCAAAACTAGTCGAATTCAAGGCTCTTCCAGACAGCTATAAGAAGCGCCAGTTCATCGAAGCCGGCGGATGGGCAACCATGCCAGGACAAACCTCAGCCGACAGCAAGATCGCCGAAGGCTGCAGCACCGCGCTCTCGGCCTGAAGCCTCCTGCCTGAGACTCGCTTGGCGCCCCAATCCGGCGGTGCTTCCTCTATCCGCCACAACAGCACATGAAGCGTGATCGTTTCGAAAAAGGAGCCTCCGACGCTCGCCGATGGAGGCTTCGATGACCACAGGATTTGAACCTGCAGGTCCTACACGCGAACCCGGTCAAAGCTAGCGGCGCCGTTTGACCATGGCAGCCTCCACAGCGCTCAAACCGGAGGAGAGCGCCTTCAGGCCTTCCGCGCCGAGAAGCGACGCTACTTCCGCCGAATAGTGAACGGCGAGCATCGTCAGTTCGCGATAGGCGGTGCTTCCGGCAGCCGTCAACTCGAGATACTCGACGCGCCGGTCTTCCTCGTGCTGCGTCCGCTTCAGCCAGCGGCGTCTCTCAAGCGAAAAAACCGCACGACTGACCTTGGTCTTGTGCATCGTCGAATGAACGCCGATCTCCTTTGCCGTCATACGCCCTGAACTTCCAAGTGCCGCCAGCGTGCGCCACTCCGGCCTCGTCAGGTCATATTTGGCCTTGTAGGCGGCAGCAAAGCGCAGGGCGACGAATTCCGCGGCGCGATTGAGGCGAAACGGCAGGAACTGCTCGAGATCGAAATCACTGATGTCCATGGCTTCCTTGATAGTTACAAAATCGACAGTTACGTTTGTAACTATATCTGCAGAGGAGGTGCAAGCGATGCTGGACAAGACGAGGAGCACGGCTGCCCATGCCGTCGTCAACAATCCGAAATACATGCCTGGCTTTGGCAATGATTTCGAGACGGAGTCCCTGCCCGGTGCGCTGCCGCAGGGCCAGAACAGTCCGCAGAAATGCAATTACGGGCTTTATGCCGAACAATTGTCAGGCTCGCCTTTTACCGCGCCGCGCGGCACCAACGAACGCTCCTGGCTCTACCGCATTCGTCCGAGTGTGCGCCACACAGGCCGCTTTTCCAACGCCAGTTATCCCTTCTGGAAATCAGCGCCCTGTCTCGATGATCATTCGCTGCCGCTCGGTCAGTTGCGCTGGGACCCCATCCCGGCGCCAGCGGACGAACTCAGCTTCCTCGCCGGCATCCGCACGATGACAGCAGCCGGCGATGTCATGACCCAGACCGGCATGGCTGCCCATGCCTATGTCTTCAATGGCGACATGGTTGATGACTATTTCTTCAATGCCGATGGAGAATTGCTGGTCGTGCCGCAGCTTGGCCCTATCCGCGTGTTCACCGAAATGGGGATCATCGATGTCGAGCCTTTGGAGATCTGCCTTATTCCGCGTGGGATGATCTTCAAGGTAGAGCGCCTCGGCCAGGGTCCCGAGTGGCGCGGTTATATTTGCGAGAACTATGGCGCCAAGTTCACCCTGCCGGATCGCGGACCGATCGGTGCCAATTGCCTTGCCAACCCGCGCGATTTCAAGACGCCGGCGGCCGCCTACGAAGACAAGGAAATCCCGTGCCGTCTCCACGTCAAATGGTGCGGCAAGTTCTATGCGACCGAGATTGGCCATTCGCCACTCGACGTGGTGGCCTGGCACGGCAACTATGCGCCGTTCAAGTATGATCTGCGCACTTTCGCGCCCGTCGGCGCAATCCTCTTCGATCATCCCGATCCATCGATCTTTACCGTGCTGACGGCGCCTTCGGGCGAAGAGGGAACGGCCAATGTCGACTTCGTCATCTTTCCGCCGCGATGGCTGGTGGCAGAACATACATTTCGTCCGCCGTGGTACCATCGTAACATCATGAGCGAGTTCATGGGGCTCATCCATGGTCAATACGATGCCAAGGCGCAGGGTTTCGTCCCGGGCGGCATGAGCCTGCACAACATGATGCTGCCGCATGGACCGGACTCGCTTGGCTTCGAAATGGCATCCAGCGTCGATCTGCAGCCCGTGAAGCTCGACCACACGATGGCCTTCATGTTCGAGACCCGCTATCCGCAGCAACTAACACGATACGCTGCCGAGCTGGAGACGCTGCAGGATAACTATCTCGAATGCTGGGATGGCCTGGAGCGCAAATTCGACGGAACGCCCGGGATCAAGTGAAGCCGGTTACCAGCTATAAAAGAAACGGAACCCCAACGCATGAAGCTTGCATCGCTCAAGGACTCCACCCGTGACGGCCGCCTGGTCGTCGTCTCCAAAGACCTCAGCCAATGCTCCGAAGTCGGTCATATCGCCCGGACGCTTCAGGCCGCGCTCGATGACTGGGCGCACGCCGCACCACGCCTAGCCGCGGTTGCAGAGGGTCTGGAAACCGGCGCGCAACCTGCTGTGCGATTTCACGAACACCATGCCGCATCGCCGCTCCCGCGCGCTTATCAATGGGCGGATGGTTCAGCCTACGTCAACCACGTCGAGCTGGTTCGCAAGGCGCGCAACGCCGAGATGCCGGCCAGCTTCTGGACCGAGCCGTTGATGTATCAAGGTGGATCCGACAGCTTTCTTGGGCCGCGCGATGCCATTCTCATGGCGGACGAATCCTATGGCATCGACATGGAAGCGGAGATCGCCGTCATCGTCGACGACGTGCCAATGGGCTCAACGATCGACGAGGCGCGTAGAGCCATCCGGCTCGTCATGCTCGCCAACGATATTTCCCTGCGCGGACTGATCGCGGCCGAACTTGCAAAAGGCTTTGGATTCTTCCAGTCAAAACCCTCTTCTGCATTCTCGCCGGTTGCGGTGACGATAGACGAGCTTGGTGATGCCTGGGATGGGGGAAAACTGCATCTGCCGCTCCTCGTCAACCTCAACGGCCAGCCCTTCGGGCGAGCCAATGCCGGCATCGACATGACCTTCGATTTCGGTGAACTCATCGCCCACGCTGCAAAGACCCGACCGCTTGGCGCCGGCACGATCATCGGCTCGGGGACCGTCTCAAACAAGCTCGACGACGGGCCGGGCAAGCCAATCTCCCAAGGCGGCGCCGGGTATTCCTGCATCGCGGAGATCCGCATGATCGAGACAATCGCGACCGGCGCGGCCGCAACACCCTTCATGCGGTTCGGCGATACCGTCCGCATCGAGATGAAGGATGCACAGGGACGCTCGATCTTCGGAGCCATCGAGCAGGTCGTTGCCAGCTACGAAAGACCATGAGGTCAGACCATGCCAAGCGATACCGTTCTTTTCGACTACTGGCGCTCTTCGGCAAGCTATCGCGTCCGTATCGCACTCAACATGCTGGCAATTCCCTATCGGTCGGTTCCCGTCGATCTGCTGGCAAGCCAACACAAGCAGGCGGCTCATCTCGCGCGAAATCCCCAGGGTCTGGTTCCCGTGCTTGCCATCGACGGCGAGACGCTGACGCAGTCGCTCGCCATCATCGAGTATCTTTCGGAAACGCGGCCGAACGCCGGCCTGCTGCCTCCAGATGCTTTGGGTCGGCAGCGCGTCAGGGCCCTTTCTTATGCCATCGCGATGGACATTCACCCTGTCTGCAATCTGAGCGTCGTTTCCCATGTCATGCGGCAATCGGACGATCCCCACGCTGCCCGGCTGGCATGGATGGGAAAATTCATCCGCGAGGGTCTTGAGGCCTTCGAGCGTATGTTGAAGGCGACAGAGGCTGGTGAGTTCTGCCATGCAGATCAGCCCACCATGGCTGATCTTTGCCTCGTGCCGCAGATCTACAACGCCCGGCGATGGAACGTCGATCTTTCCGCTTTCCCGCGCGCGAGCACCATCGCCGAAAAATGCGAAAGGCTGCCTGCCTTTGCTGCGGCTCATCCCGATCGGGCGACGGCCCTGAACTCTCCGGCCAAATAGAAAGGCACTTATTCATTCTTGAACACGAGGCAGACACCGCCGCGCTTGCGCACCTCGGTGCAGACCTGATTTGCCTCCGTCCTCGTTTGGCGCGCAACCCGAGCGACATAGCGAGGCCGGTAGCCGAAGCTGCGGTCACGCTGGCGCAGAATGAGCGGTTTTTCAGCGTTCAAAGGCGCCGGCAACTTGGAAACGTCTTCCTGAAAGCGGCTACGCGCGGCCGCAGGATCGAAGTGCGCGGCGAGTTGCGCGCCCCAGGGCGCCCACTTGCCTTCCCCTTGCCATGGCGCATTCTTTAGGCGGCGGCTTTCGGCAAGAACAGTACAAGCCTCCAGGAACGTCTTGTCCTTATCGAGTTCCAGTGCTGCTTTGTCGGGCGGGCCGTTTTTCCATTCTTCAACGCTGTGTGCGGTTATCGCCGTGACATAGCTTCGTGTCTCGAAAGGCAACGTGCCATGTTCGAGGAATGACGAAAGACCTTTCTCGCCGGCATTGTAAGCTGCCGCGGCAAGCCCCAAATTGCCGAAACGGTTACGCAATTCATCAAGATAGGACGCCGATGCCTGCAGCGCGCTGAGCGCATCATAGCTGTTTTCCAGGCCACGCAATTTGGCAGTGTCCGGCATGAATTGGGCGATACCTTCAGCGCCTTTCGGACTTAGAGCATCGGGGCGGAAACGGCTTTCCCGCCAGATGAGCCGGGCAAAGTAATCAGGAGGAAGTCGGTTAGCGCGGGCAAAATGATCGATCGCCGTGCAAATGTCGACGCTGAAGCTCTCCTTTCTAACGCAAAGGGCCGGCCCGCCTGCCGAAGCCTCTAGAGAATAAAGACATGCAGACGGCGCGACGCTCCATTCGGGCTGGGAATGCGCAGCGTGGCTGACAAGAAAAGTGGCAATGAACGCACCTGCGATCGGCGCAAGTCTTTGAGCTGCCTTCCCTTTGGAGCGCCTCATCGGTGCCCTCCCTACTCCATCGGATCGTCGGGCGAGACTATCACAAAATTGCGCGCAAGCCGCCTATCGCAGACGCTCGTGCAACTGCGAGATCACGCCAACTTCGGCATTGGCGAAGGCAAATCGGAGATAATCTTCCTGATCCTCGCCGAAATAGCTTCCGGGGATACATATCACTCCAGCTTCCTTCGCCAGCTTTTCCGCCACCTCGGCGGAAGGTGTGTTGCCGTAAGGATGCCGGATGAAGGCAAAATAGGCACCGACGGCGGCGATCGACCAGCCGTCTGTTGCTGCCATGACAGCTTTCAGCGCATCGGCACGGCGTAAGATCTCCAGCCGATTTGCCACCCGCCATTCCGCCAGAATCGGAAGCGCTGCCGCTACGGCGACCTGAGCTGCCCGCGGGGCGCAGATCTGCATGTTGTCCATGATCTTGGTGATCTCGCTGACGATGCGCGGACCTGCGGTGATTGCCCCCAATCGATGACCCGGAATACAGAAGGACTTGGAGAAACTGTAGAGCAGGACGAGCGTCTCTTCCCAATCCTCGATCAAGAGCAGGTCGTGCGGCGCTCCGGCATCGGTCGGCAAGAAGTCCCGATAGGTTTCGTCCAAAATCAGCCACGCTCCATATTTTTGACAGAGGTGAAAGAGTTCGCGAAGCAGCACCGGCGGATAGACAGCACCGGTCGGATTGTTCGGCGAAACGACCGCAAGGCCTCGCACTCCCGACATCAGGGCCTCTTCTGCCGATCTCAGGCACGGCAGGAAGCCATTTGCGGCATCGCAATCGACGAGAACACGTCCGATCCCCAGCATCGAAAGCGTGGTTTCGTGGTTGAAATAGAAGGGATTGGTGAGCGCCATCGTCTCGCCCGACTTGGCAAGCGCGATGGTGCTGCACATGAAGGCCTGGTTGCAGCCGGAGGTAATGTGGATGTTGGCGGCAGAAACGCTGGCGCCATAGACCGCCGACACATGTGCCGCATAAGCCTTCCTGAGCACCTCCTCCCCCTCGATCGCACCATAGCTGGTCATGGCCGGAGAGGCGGCCGCCTCGCCGAGCAGCCGCAGCATCTCTGGATGCGCCGGATAGCCGGGTACAGCCTGGGACAGATCAATCAGCGGCCCTTTGGCACCATCATAGTCACAAGCCCAGGCAAGTACCGATGGGATGGGCGGCGGCGACAGACGGGCGACGAGCGGATTTGGATGAGCAAGCGGCATTCCAGGGCTTCCTTGAGAGATCGATCAGGATTTCAAACGGCGCTTGACGGGCCGTTGTGCCGCAGCGCGCGCACGGGAGACCGGCGTGAAGCTTTCAGCTGCCGCCGCCAAAGCATCGACGCGTCCGCGCCCGCGGATCGCACGCCGGGCCGACGCCTGCAGTTCTGCTCCGCGGTCGCTTTCGAGCGCCGAGAAGAACCAGTCGACAAAGACCTTGACGATCGGCGCGGAGCGCACCTCGTTTCGGCAGGCGACATAAAAGGCATCATTGGCAGGAACGGAGAGATCGAAGGGCACGACGAGTTCGCCTTGAGCAATCAGGCTGCCGGCCGTAATCGTATCGCCGAGTGCGACCCCCTGCCCGCTCAAGGCCGCCTCCGTCGACAGGCGCGCATCGCTCATGAAGTGCTGCCGGCCCCGCGGCATGTCCAGCGCGTCGGCTGCCGCCAACCACGTATTCCATTCGCGTCCATCGTCGCCGTGAAGCAGAACATGGTCGCGCAGATCGCGCACCGAACGCAGTGCCCGGCTGTTCATCAGGGTTGGGCTGACGACCGGAAAGAGTTGCAGGTTGCTCCAAAGACGCGCCCAGCAGTCCAGCCAGGTCCCATCACCATAGAGAATACAGACATCGATATCCGGAGAGTAAAGCAGCTCAGGATCATTGGAGGCGACGAGCGTCAGGCTGATATCGGGGAATTGCTCGCTGAACTGGTGCATGCGCGGGATCAGCCAGAAGGACAGCAAAGCCGGAACGCAGGAAATTCTAAGGCTCCCGCTTGTCGAAGGCCGGGTCACCAGGGCTGTTGCCGCCGCAATGTTCTCGAATGCATGCGTCAGAGCCGGCAACAGCAGGGCAGCCTGCGGCGTAAGCTTCAGCCGTTTGCCATTGCGCTCAAAGAGCGGCGTGCCGAAGACCGCCTCCAGCGCCTTGATCTGATGGCTAACGGCACCATGCGTAACATTGAGCTCGCGCGCAGCCGCCGAGACCGAGCCCCGGCGGGCAGCAGCTTCGAAAGCGCGCAGGGAATTCAGCGGCGGCAGTCGGTTGAACATGGCCAATCTATATGTGAGTAAATCTCACGCTAACTGCTATAACAATGTGAGTTGCATTTCCAACCATTTTGTTAGGTAATGGGTAAAAAGCAAGAGCGACGAGGGGAATGATGTGATGCCGCAACAAGGTTCCGCTTCCCAGCCGTTCAAGATGAGAGGTGAACTGAATTGGCCTGGAATCAGACGAAGCTCGAAGAACTGCGCGCAAAGTTTGCCGACAGCCACGGCGGCGAGATATTCGACCCCGACTTCCGCAAGGTAGCCGACAAGATCTTCTCAAAAAGCGGCACGCGCCTTGCGCCCTATGCCGGCGTTCCGACATTCCTCAGCGCTCCTTATATGCCCGTTGGCGCCGACGAGCCGGATTTCGGCAATCTGCAGGTCGCAATCACCGGCGTTCCGATGGATCTCGGCGTCACCAACCGTCCGGGATCGCGCTTCGGACCGCGGGCACTGCGCGCAATCGAGCGCATTGGCCCTTATAACCATGTGCTGGGCACGGCGCCGCTTTTCGATCTTCGCGCAGCCGACATCGGCGACGTTCCCTTCCAGAGCCGTTACCGACTGGAGCTCAGCCATGACGACATCGAAAAACGCATCGGCCAGATCGTCGATGCAGGAATCGCACCGCTTTGCGTCGGCGGCGATCACTCGATAACTCACCCGATCCTCAAGGCACTGGGCAAGAAGCAGCCGGTCGGCATGATTCACATCGATGCGCATTGTGACACCGGCGGCGCCTTCGACCAGACAAAATTCCACCACGGCGGTCCCTTCCGCAATGCCGTTCTCGACGGCGTGCTCGATCCGACACGCACGGTGCAGATCGGGATCCGCGGTTCGGCAGAATATCTGTGGGAGTTTTCCTACGAATCCGGAATGACGGTGATCCACGCCGAGGAGGTGACGGAGATGGGCATGTCCGCGATCATCGAAAGGGCGAAGAAAATTGTCGGCGACGCGCCGACCTATCTTTCCTTCGACGTCGACAGCCTCGATCCGAGCTTTGCCCCCGGCACCGGCACGCCGGAAGTCGGCGGCTTGACGACGCGTGAAGTTCTGCAATTGATCCGCGGCCTGAAAGGGATCAATCTTGTCGGCGGAGATGTTGTCGAGGTCGCCCCGCAATATGACGCGACCACGAATACCGCCCATGCCGGCGCCCAGGTCCTGTTCGAAATCCTGAGCCTGATGGTCTTCAGCCCGTCCATCGGCGGAAAGGGCGACTAAAAACGGCAACGACCGGAAACTGCAACATGTCAGACCAAACAAAAGAGGGAACAAAGTCATGAAAACCATACTCGAGGCGGCCATGAGCCGCCGAAACCTACTGGCGACCGGCCTCGCCGCCACCAGCATGCTATCGATGCCCGCCATTCTGCGCGCGCAGGACAAGTCGCTGAAGGTTGGCGTCTATGGCGGCTACTTCAAGGATTCGTTCGACAAGAACATCTTCCCGGAATTCACCAAGGCAACAGGCATTGCCGTCGAATCTGTGGCCGAACCGACGGGCGAGGCCTGGCTGGTGCAGCTGGAGCAGGCTGCCAAGGCCGGCCAGGCGCCTGCCGACCTTTCGATGATGTCTCAGGTCGCAATGCTCAAGGGTCAGGCGACCGAGTTGTGGACGGCAATTGACACAGCAAAGCTCAAGAACGCCTCCGGCCTCATCGACCGCTTCGTCAATAAGTATCCCGATGGCCGCATTGCCGGCGTCGGAGCCGTTGCGTGGTACATCACGCTCGTCACCAATACCGACGTCTTCAAAGAAGCGCCGACTTCCTGGAATGCCCTCTGGGATCCGGCAAATGCCGACAAACTCGGCTTGCTTGCTCTTGTTTCCAACTCTTTTTTGCTGGAAGTGACGGCCAAGACCCATTTCGGCGGCACAAACGCACTCGATACGGAAGAGGGTCTCCTGAAGGCATTCGAAAAGCTTGCCGAGGTGAAGCCGAATGTCCGCCTGTGGTATCGCGACGAGGCACAGTTCGAGCAGGCGCTGAAGTCCGGTGAAATCCCGATGGGACAGTATTATCACGACGTCACCGGCCTTGCCGCGGCCGATGGTTTTCCGGTCCGCTCGACTTTCCCCAAGGAAGGCGGCATCCAGGATTCCGGCTGCTGGGCGTTGTCGCGTGCCTCCAAGAAGGCGGAAGAGGCACATATCTTCATCGACTACATGTGTCAGCCGGCCATCCAGGCACTGATGTCGCGCAAGGTCGGCACGGCGCCAACGATCAAGCGCGAGTTGCTTGACCTGACCGACAAGGAGTTTGCAGCCGTCGCCTCCGACATCGAGCCGATCACGCCGCGCTACGATCTTTATCAGACCAAGTCCGATTGGCTGAACCAGAAATGGACGGAACTTATCGTCGGTTGAAGTTTTCGAGACTGACCGTTCCATAACAATGCATGCGCCTTGTGCCTTTGACGGCCAAGGCCCATGCGGGGCAATCGTCCTATGCACGTGGCCCATGCGGGGGATTTATGTCCGGACTGACACTCAACAATATCACCAAACAATTCGGCGCCTTCACCGCCGTCGACAATGTCCAGCTCAACGTTCCGCATGGCACGTTCGTCTGCCTGCTCGGCCCCTCCGGCTGCGGCAAGACAACGCTGCTGCGCATGATTGCCGGTCTCGACATGCCGACGAGCGGCGCCATTGTGCTCGACGGCAACGACATAACGGCCGTCCCGACCCATAAGCGGGATCTGGGGATGGTGTTTCAGTCCCTCGCGCTTTTCCCTCACCTGACCGTCGGCGAAAACATCGCCTATCCGCTGCGCATCCGTGGCACGGCCAAGGAAGCCCAGAAGAAGCGTGTCGATGAGCTGCTGTCGCTGATCCATTTGCCCGGCTATGCAGACCGGCCGGTGAACAAGCTTTCCGGCGGCCAGCGCCAGCGCGTCGCAATTGCCCGTGCACTGACGATTTCGCCGAAGCTCTTCCTGCTCGATGAACCGCTGTCGGCGCTCGATGCAAAACTGCGCGAGGCGATGCAGGTGGAACTGCGGCAGCTCCAGCAGACGCTTGGCATCACGACGATCGTCGTGACCCACGACCAGCGCGAAGCAATGACGATGGCAGATATCGTCGTCGTCATGAACAGTGGCGAACTGCGCCAGGCAGCAAGTCCGATCGAAATCTACCGCCGTCCCGCCGACCGTTTCGTCGCCGATTTCATCGGCTCGACCAACCTGCTCACGACGGAGGCCGACAGCGCCGGCCGCGCGACGGTCTTCGGCAAGGTCATCGAAGGCGTTCTGCTTCCTCCCGGCCTCAACAGAGCAACGATCTCGGTGCGGCCGGAGGACGTGCATCTGACGGCGCCAGGCGGCAACACTATCACTGGCAAAGTAACCTTCATTCGCGATCTCGGCGGCACGATCGAGACTTTCCTCGATCTATCTGGAACACAGGTCGTCGCCGTTTCGACACCGCGCGAACGCCCGGCCGTCACCGTTGGCCAGGAGGTTGGTGTCAAGCTCTCGCCGGAAGTCTGCGTGGTACTGCAGAAATGAGACGCGAACCACCGCAAAAAATTGCCGATTACTGGCCGCTTGCCTTCCCGGCCGGAATGCTGACGGTCTTCTTCGTCATTCCGTTCGCAACAATGATTGCCGTGAGCTTTTTCCAGCGACAGCAGGGCGGTTTTTACACGCCGGCCTTTGTATTTGATAATTACGCCCGCTTCGTCAGTCTGTTTTTCGGTAGGGTGCTGGGCTTTTCGCTGATGCTTGCGATCGCCGTGGCGATCTGCTGCATCGTGCTTGGCATTCCATTCACCTATCTGCTGACGCGCATGGGACGCAAAGCTCAGGTGATGTGGCTGGTGGCGCTTCTGGCGATTCTTTCGCTTTCCGAAGTCATCATCGGCTTTGCGTGGTCGACATTGTTCTCACGCACCGCCGGCATCACCAATCTGCTTGTCATGGCAGGCCTCATGCAAGAGCCCGTGGCTCTGACGCCGAGCTTCGGCGCAGTCCTGGCAGGCATGGTCTATCAGGCCCTGCCTTATACGATCTTGATCCTCTATCCCGCGCTGGTCAGGCTTGACCCGACCTTGACGGAAGCGGCGCGCACGCTCGGAGCATCGCCGGTCAGGGCATTTTTCACGGTTGTCGTGCCGACATTGCGCAACACCATTATCGCAACGCTCATCATGGTCTTCATTTTTGCGCTCGGCTCCTATCTGCTGCCACAGATTCTCGGCCGTCCATCACACTGGACCCTGTCGGTGCTGATTACTGACCAGGCCGTCTATCAGTCGAACATGCCCTTCGCCGCCGCGATGGCCGTCTTTCTGGTGCTGGTGACACTTGCCATGGTCGGGCTGACGGTGCTGATCGGCCGGAAGGGAGATGCGCCATGAACACGTTGCTCCGCCGTCTTTATTTCTTGCTCATCGGGCTTTTTCTGACGGCACCCATGATCGTCGTTGCCGGGGTATCTGTAAATGTGAAACAGAGCCTTACCTTCCCGCCCCAGGGCTTTTCGCTTGCCTGGTACGGAGAGATATTCACCAATCCGGAATGGCGCAACGCGCTTATTGCTTCGCTCACGCTTGCGGTTCTGTCCGCCGCACTTGCAGTGCTCATCGCTTTGCCGCTTGCCTGGTTCTTGTGGCGCAGAATTGCGCCATGGGCGAACATCTTCCAGCTTTTGGGCGTCGCGCCCTTCACCTTGCCACCGGTCATCACTG
Source organism: Rhizobium etli 8C-3 (assembly GCF_001908375.1). Lineage (NCBI taxonomy): Bacteria > Pseudomonadati > Pseudomonadota > Alphaproteobacteria > Hyphomicrobiales > Rhizobiaceae > Rhizobium > Rhizobium etli. Next base: position 1,524,167 of record NZ_CP017244.1, read on the forward strand.
CACTCGGCCTTTTGACTTTCTGGGCGACCACCGGCTTTTACGGCGCATCTTGGACCGCCGTGATCAGCCACGCGATCTTCTTCGTCACACTACCATTGGTGACGCTGTCGCTCGGCTTCACCGCCATCGATCGCTCCTTGGTCGAAGCGGCGGCGACAATGGGGGCGAATGAGCGGACGATATTCAAGACGGTCGTCTTACCGCTGATCCGGCCCTACCTGATTTCTGGTTACGCCTTTGCGTTCGTGTTATCGCTGAACGAATACATCGTCGCCTACATGACCGTCGGCTTTACGATGGAAACCTTGCCCATCAAGATCTTCAACGCGCTGCGCTATGGCTATACGCCGACCATGGCTTCGGTGACGATCCTCTTTGTCGCAATTGCAGCGCTCGTCTTCGGCCTCATCGCGCGCTTCGGCGACCTTCCGAAGCTGCTGGGCGCCATGGCGGCAGAAAAATGAAGACAATGGCCGCCCCGCTTTCATCGCATCGTCAAGCCGCAATGACTGGCATATTGGCGACCGGCAACGAGCGTGGCATCGTCAAGACGTAAACCGGCGCCACCGTGGCCACCTTCTCGGCCGACATCACATGGCTGAGTATCTGCACTTCAACCGTGCTCGCAGATCCCTTGGAGGGAATAGCTTGCTTGCCTGCGCAATATGATCGTCACTGACACCTGTCGCGCAGACGCCTCTTCGGCGGCATTTGCCTTGCCCGGCAAGTCCGATGCCGCCTGTAGCGCCGATGACAAGAGTGCACCTGGCTGTAAAACGCGCCGTTGAGAAGACCCTCAGCCGGGCTGACTGTCGAAGCCCGTGAAAACTCAAGGGCGCAACGAAACTCTTCAGCCGGGCACGACCGGTTCTTGCCAGCCGCGATTTTATCGGTCATCGGCCGGGACGAGTTAAGACGGGTGCCGACGAGGACGTCGCCCCGTGGGCTCCGATCTTGCCGCGTAGCTGTCAGAAGCTTCAGGCGACACTCTCCTGGACGACGCGGTCCGTCGGAACGAGACGTGCCATAGCAGCGAGAAGATCGGTCTGCGAGATCAGCCCGATGATCTGCCAGGCCTGATCGATCACGACAACGGCGTGTGTTTTCCCGTCCGTCAGGACTGGCAAAAGTGCGAGCGCGGGCGCGTCGGCCGAAGTTGTCGCCGGTGGCGTCATGAGAGCCTTAACCGGACCGGACGCAAGCGCGAGTTCTCGAAGTCCGACGCTGCCTACGAGCGTGCCGTCCGGCTGCTTGACCGGCAGTGTGCGAACATTGTGCCGGATCAAAAGCGCATGCGCCACCTCGACAGTGGTATCGGGGCTGACTGCAATGACATCACGCGACATGATATCTGCGCATTTCAGGTCCTTGTTGGACCGGACCGTCGCTTGAATTTCGACTTCTCGCAAAAGCCGGCTCACATCCGAACGATCGATGTCGAACGTTTCCTTCAGCACTTGCAGCGCCGCATCGACGTCCTCCTCACGAAATCCGATCCGCAGGTTTGCGGGCGGATCCTTCGTGTGATGCGTGTTGGTCGCGCTGACGACACGATGCGGATAATTGTGCCGGGACAACCTGTGGAACAGAAGTCCGAGTGCCACCAGGATGCACGAATTCAAGCCCACCGGCACAAACGGGAAGAAAAAACCCCAACTCGCCACGGGCGCGCCGCCGAGGACTGCAGTCAGGGCCGCCGCTCCGCCGGGTGGATGCAGGCAGCGGGTGAACGACATTGCCGCAATCGCCAGAGAAACGCCCACACCAATCGCGATGATCGGGTCAGGAATGAGATTTGCGGCAATGACACCCATGAAAGCAGAAATCGTATTTCCACCGATAATCGGCCAGGGCTGCGCCAACGGGCTTGACGGAACAGCAAAGAGCAGCACAGCAGAAGCCCCCATCGGCGCGACAATCAGCGGAAGGTGAGGACCTTCGCCGAGGAGGCCACCGCAAATAAGGCCGGTCAAAGCGATGCATGCAAGCGCACCCACACACGAAACCAGTCGCTCGCGAAGTGTCGCACCGGCAAGGATGGGCGCAAACAAACGAAAACGCCAGCCAGACAAGGCTTGCCGATTTGGGAAACGCATAGATCACCTGTGGATTTGTCAATGAGATGTGCCGCGACAAAGGATTGGGGCGATGGCACGGTTATGGATTGTCCCCGCCGGCCGAAAGGAGGGCCGTTCGAAAGATATCCAGCTCTGAAGATCCCCCATTCTTGCGGGAAAGAAGAGCGGTTTCGGCTGAACCCGCAACAACCGTCTGGACCATGTCACGGGATAGCTGCAACTGGGACAGAACCGACGCTGGAGCGACACCAACGGCGCCTCCTGCAAGGACACTCGCAATCACGGCGTGGTAAGATGACATCTCGATCGTCATGAACGGTGAAAGACGGCCAAGCCAATCCTCGGCCATGCGGCGATAGGTGCAACCGGCCTCAAGGGCGGCGAGTGCGCCAACGGTGATGTCCGACGCATGACGAACTGGCGGATGATCCGGAGGAAGAATGATCAGAACCTCCTCGCTCCAGAGCGGCGCCAGCTCGAGCTGACAAAGATCAACGTCGGCAAGCCAGGCGGCTGCATTCTTGCCGATGGGCAACGCGATCAAGGCACAATCGACTTCCTCTGCCAAAACGGCACGCGCGAGATCCCGCGTCGCACCCATTGTCAGCCGAAGAGAAATATGAGGAGCAACGGTTGCGAAGCGTGGCAGAATATGCGGTAGCCGGCTTGCAGCCGTGCTTTCCATCGTACCGACACGCAAAGTCGCCGGCCGGCTGGAGGCCGACAATGAATGGCGCGCCTCGTCGGCCAATGCCGCCATTCGCTTCGCGTAAGACAAGAACAGCCGCCCTTCGCGGGTCAGAGTCATCTGCCTTCCGTCCCGGTTGAAGAGCAGGACACCGAAATCCTCCTCCAACTGCTGGATGCGCGTCGTGACATTCGAAGCGACGCGCCCAAGCGCGGCGGCAGCACGCGTCACGCTTCGATGCTCGGCGACGGAAAGAAAGACACGCAGCGACGGAAAATCCAAGTAAAGTCTCTATTCCAGAATACAATGCCGCCATTATTCTCATAAACAGAATGCGATCAAGCCGCCGCAGAGAACGGATTTTTCAAAATTTCAGTCGCTGACGGGAAGGAATTGCGCATCTTTCCAGATGCCGCAGCTGTGACGATGACCCGCAGGGACGGTCGAGCTCGCTCGACGCCGTCTGCGATTCTTCTGCGTCCAACGGCATGCAGATAGCTCATTGGACAGTGAACACCCCTGCACGCTCTTTGAGCATTGAGCGCAATATATCGGCAGCGCCGGCACGACGCCACTGGTAATGCACGGCAAACACATGGCACGCCGCTTGCTTTTTCATTCCAGTTCTTTTTGAAAGGTTCCGGTCGATGGTATTGCCTTTTGTTTTTCTGAGCATCGCAATCGGCTTCAGCGTGCGGGGATGCTTGCCGGCTTTTGCCGCGTGTCCGGAACTGGCTCCACGGAAAATCACGCTCACCATGCTGGCGACAGCGATCTGCATCTCAGCCCTCGCTCTGGCCTTTTCGGGCCGCGGCGTCTTGCTGGGAGGCGCGATTCTAGCGTCGGGGCTCGCTGTTGCTTCGGTCGCAAGAACAATTCTTCGCCCGGCCGCCATGGTCGCAATCGCGGCAACCTGCCTCGTTATTTACCTTTATCTGTCGCCTGCGCAGAGCTAACTGGAGAAACTGTAAAACGTCCTGGCATTGAGCCTCGCCCCAATGGTGACCCGAAGGCGATCCTGCAGCTTGATTAGCCTTTCTGGGATCGAGAGGCTGTGGCCGAGCGGCGAACTGGAGGCGAAGCCGGCGACAAGCCTCGCCGGCTCAAACGAGATTCCCGACCGGCGTGGCCCTTCACACTAGGCTGCCTGCACCTTCTTGGCTGTTCTCGCCCAGGCCGGCAACCAGTCACCGTGGGTGGAAAGAAGATCGTCGACGAGCGACCAGATCTGGTCGAGGTCGAGTTCAGCTGCCGTATGCGGATCCATCATCGCAGCGTGGTAGATGTGTTCGCGGTTTTCCGTCATCAGTGCCTGGACGGTCAGCTCCTGAACATTGATATTGGTGCGGATCAGCGCTGTCAGCTGTGGCGGCAGGTCGCCGATGAAGGTTGGCTGAATGCCCGAGCCATCGACCAGGCAAGGCACTTCGGCGGCGCAGTTTGCCGGCAGCGACGTGATGCAGCCGTTGTTGCGGACATTGCCGTAGATGACCGACGGTTCGCCAGTCCAGACCGAGTTGATGATGGAGGAAGCATATTCCTTCGATTGTGCGACCTCGATCGTCTCGGCCGAGCGAAAGGCTTCGGCCTGTCCCTTCCAGCGTTCGATCTGCTCGACGCAACGCTTGGGATATTCGTCAAGCGGAATGCCGAACTTCTCGATCAGGTCCTCTCTGCCCTCTTTGATGAAGTAGGGCGTATATTCGGCAAAGTGCTCCGAGCTCTCGGTAACGAAATAGCCAAGGCGTGTCAGCATCTCGTAGCGCACCTTGTTGGGGCAGCGCGGATTCCAGCCGGGTTTCGGGGCACGGCCTTCACGATAGGCGCGGACAAGATCGGGATAGAGGCTCTTGAAGGAACCATCCGCCTGCCGGTGCTCGAACGTCAGGTAGAAGGCCATATGGTTGATGCCGGCCGAGCGATAGCGAATTTCCTCGTAGGGAATGTCAAGGTCATGCGCCAGCTCCATGGCCGTGCCCTGGACGGAGTGGCAGAGGCCGACCTGCTTGATTGCCGGATATTTTTCCGCGATCGCCCAGGTGTTGATGGCCATCGGATTGACATATTGCAGCATGATCGCCTCCGGGCAGACGGCGAGCATGTCCTCGCATACCTTCCAAAGGTGCGGCACGGTTCTAAGGCCACGCATGATGCCGCCAACGCCGAGTGTGTCGGCAATGGTCTGGCGCAGACCGTATTTCTTCGGCACCTCGAAATCGGTGACGGTACAGGGCTCATAGCCGCCGATCTGGAAGGCGACGACGACGAAGTCTGCGCCTGTCAGCGCTTTGCGCTGATCGGAATAGGTTTCGGCTTTGGCCTTTACGCCCAGGGTCGAAATCAGCTTGTTGACAACGACGGCGCTCTCTTCGAGACGCTGCGGATTGATGTCCATCAGCGCGATCGTGGCGCCCGACAGCGCGGGACGCTGCAAGACATCGCCGACGATGTTCTTCATGAAGACGGTGGAGCCTGCTCCGATGAACGTGATCTTGGGATTTCGTGCCATTATAACCTCCGGCATTCGGCAATCATGCTACCTCGAAAGCGGCTTTCACCAGCCGTTCCGTGTAGGCGGTCTTGGGATTGGATAGAACTTCGTTGACGGGCCCCTCTTCCATGATGCGGCCATGCTGCATGACGATCACCCGGTGGCACAGCGCCCGCACGACCTTGAGATCATGCGAGATGAAGAGGTAGCTCAGTCCCCGCTCGTCCTGCAGCCTGCGCAAGAGCTCTATGATCTGCGCCTGGACGGAAAGATCGAGCGCGGAAGTCGGCTCATCGAGCAAGATAAATTCGGGTTCGAGGGCGATAGCGCGGGCAATGGCGATGCGCTGGCGCTGGCCGCCGGAGAATTCGTGCGGGAAGCGCGAGAGAATATGGCCAGGCATGCCGGCCGCAATCAACGCCTCGCGAACCCGATCCATGCGCTCGGCTTTGGTTGCACCGAGCCGGTTGACGACCAGCCCCTCTTCGATGATCTGACCGATCGTCATGCGCGGATTGAGCGACGAGAACGGATCCTGGAAGACGATCTGCATGCGCGATCGCAGCGGTCGCATCTCGGCGCGCGAGCGGCCGTGGATGGGCTGGCGGTCGAAATAGATCTCCCCGCCGTCCGGATCATTCAACCGGACCAGTGCCTGGCCAAAGGTCGTTTTGCCAGAACCGGATTCGCCGACGAGCCCAAGCGTCTCATGACGGCGCAGCGCAAGGCTCAGGCTGTCCACAGCAACAAGTTCCTTCATTTCCGGCTTGAAGAACGTACCGTGGCGCAGCATGAAAGAAACGCGCACCCTTCTGGCATCAAGAATGATTTCGGAATTTTCCGGCAATGGATTGGCCTGACCGCGCGGTTCAGAGCCGAGCAGATGCTTCGTGTAAGGATGCTGCGGATTGGCAAAGAGCCTTTCGGTCGTGTTGTGCTCGCGCATCTCGCCATGCTGCATCACATAGACATAGTCCGAGAACTGCCGCACGACCGTGAGATCGTGGGTGATCAGGATCACCGCCATCTGCAGTTCCTTCTGCAGTTTGCGGATCAGGTTCAGGATCTGTGCCTGCACGGTGACGTCAAGCGCTGTCGTCGGCTCGTCGGCGATCAAGACATCCGGATCGTTGGCGAGCGCCATGGCAATCATCACGCGCTGACGCTGACCGCCCGACAGCTGATGCGGATATTGCTTAAGCCGGGCTTCTGGATCGGGAATTTGCACATGCTTCAAAAGTTCCAGCGCCCGCGCTTGCGCCTGCCGGCGGCCGAACTTCTGGTGTACACGGATTGCCTCGACGATCTGACTGCCGATCGTATAGATCGGGTTCAGCGAACTCATCGGCTCCTGGAAGATCATCGAGATGCGGTTGCCGCGCAACTTGCGGCGGGCGCTTTCGGAAAATTTCAGGATATTGGCGCCATCATAGTCAATGGTCGATTTCGGCGAGACAACGGCGCGCTTCGTAAGAAGCCCCATCACCGTGCGCGCGGTTACCGATTTTCCGGATCCGGACTCACCGACGATCGCGATCGTCTCCCCGCGATAGAGCTGGAACGAGACATCCTTGACCGCCTCAACGAAGCCGTCTTCGACCTTGAAGTTCACCGCGATGTTGCGCGCGTCGATGATTGGGGCGTCTTTGCGGCCGTCATGGTCATGGCGAACGGGCGGCGCAAAGGAATTGACGAGAGAAAGGGCCATGTTCACCACCTCAATAAGGATCGACTGCGTCGCGCAGGCCATCGCCCAGCGCATTGAAGGCAAAGACGGTCACAAGCACGAATCCGACAGGGGCAAGGATCCAAGGATAGGTGCCGATGACGGAGTAGTTCGCCGTATCCTGCAGCATGAGGCCCCAGGAGATCAGTGGCGGCTTCACCGCAAAGCCCAGGAAACCGAGGAAGGATTCGAGCAGCACGACACTGGGGATGTGCAGTGTCACCGATACGATCACGTGGCTCATCACGTTGGGAAAGATATGCTGGAAGATAATGCGCCGGTCCGTCGCGCCAACGGCCATCGCCGCCCGCACATAGTCGATACGCGCCAATGCCAGCGTCTTGCCGCGAACCTCCCGCGACATCTGCGCCCAGCCGAGTGCCGACATGACGACGATGACGAAGGCAAGGAAGACGTTGGTCGGAGCCGTCACCGGGATCAGCGACGTCAGCGCCAGATAGAGCGGCAGCTGAGGAAATGCCAGAACCAGTTCGACAAAGCGCTGGACCCACACGTCGAATGTGCCGCCGAAGTAGCCGGAGACCATACCGACGGTCGTGCCGACGAGCGTGACGATAAAGACGACGGTGAGAGCGATCACCAGCGAAATGCGCGAGCCGATGATCGCGCGCGAAAGCACGTCGCGTCCAAATTTGTCCGTGCCGAGAAAATGCACCGGCTCGCCATCTGTCGATCCGAAGAAATGCCGGTTTGCGGCGATGAGGCCGAAAAGCTTGTAGTCGGCCCCTTTTACAAAGAAGCCGAGGTGGCGGGGATTGTCATAATCCGGGCCGACGATCGGCTGAAAGGTGACGGGATCGAGTTCTTCTGAATCGGCAAGCGCATAGACGCGCGGCTGAAAGACGAAGTTGCCATCCTTGTCGTGGAAGCTGATGGCCTGCGGCGGCGCGAAGCCGACGTCAGTTGCCTTCGGATCCATCGGCGCGAAGAAATCCGCAAAGACGGCCATGATAATCAGCAGCCCGACGAGGATGAGGCCCATCATGCCTGTCCAGGAGCGCTTCATGCGCCGCCAAACAAGTGCGATGTAGCTTTCGTTGCCGTGCGGCGGCTTCTTGACGGTTTCTTCGTGCGGGGGCGGCAGGGAGGAATCGAAGGCCAACATGTCAGGCTCCTGAGAACTGACGGACACGCGGGTCGAGCAGGGCGAGCAGCATATCGGCGATGATGTTGCCGACAATCAGCGTTGCCGACAGCACCATCATGAAGGTCGCGGTCACATAGACATCACCAATCGCCATGGAGCCGACGATGGCAGGACCGACGGTCGGCAGGGCGAAAATGATCGCGGTCTCGATTTCTCCGGTCAGCATGTAGGGAAGCACGACGCCTTGATACATCACGAGTGGATGCAGCGCATTGGGCACTGCATGGCGCATGACGACCGCGCTGCCGGTCAACCCTTTCGCCTTGGCCGTCTCGACATATTGCGCATTCAGCGTATCCAGGAGATTGCCGCGCATGACGCGCATATTGTAGGCGAGTCCCCCGAAGGTGGCGATCGCAACGACCGGCCAGACATGGCTGACCAGATCGACGAACTTCGCCCACGACCATGGCGCGCCGCCATACTGCGGCGAAAAGAAGCTGCCGATCTCGGAAATGTTGAACTGGAACACCAGCAAATAGACGATGATCAGCGCCATCAAGAAGCGCGGCACCGTCATGCCGAGAAATGAAACGCCGGAAAGAAGGCTATCGATCCAGGTATATTGGCGTGTCGCTGCCCAGATGCCGAAGCTGATGCCGAGTACGGAGGCAAAGAGATGGCAGACCAGGGCCAAGAGCAGCGTGCGCGGCAGGCGCTCTGCGACGACGTCGGCAACCGGCTTGTTATAGTACATGCTGTAGCCGAAATCGCCGCGAGTGACGATACCGCCGATCCAGTTGAAGTACTGGACCACCATGGTTTGATCGAGGCCGTGCTCGACGCGGTAGGCCTGGGCCTGGGCTTCCGCCTGCGCGTAGGAGGCTCCACTCTGGTTGATGAGCTGGGAGCGAATGTAATCGGCGTAATCGCCGGGCGGCGCCTGAATGATCGCGAAGGTCACCACGCTCAGGATGAAGAGCACAGGGATCGCTGAGGCTATGCGCACGAGCAGGAATCGCAACATCGGACGGTTCGCTTCTCCTTGCCGCCAGTCGCTCTTCGTCAGCGCGGCCGGCTTGTTGATTATGACCGGCCGCGCGCCACGCGCGGCCGGAAGCTCACTTTCATTTGGGAGGAAGCTCTAGTTAAGCGGACCCTTTTCTCCCGGCTTGCCGGGAAGTAGCTCGGGGAAAAGTTCATACTTCTGCTGCTTGTCGGCAGCCACCCACAGGCGTTCGCGGATGACGGAATCCTCAGCCCAGTTGAACATGAAGATCGGAGTGCCCTGCGGGAGGTTCGAGAAGCGCTTGTTTATGATCAGTGCCCCCGGATATTCGGTGAGGCCGACGGTGTTCACATGCTCCGTCGAATTCTTCTGATACTCTTTCATCAGGCTGACCCGCTCGTCATTGTCCTGGCTTGTCCTGAATTTGTTGACGATATCGACCAGCTCTTTTTCGAAGGGCATCAGATCGAGCTGGTCGTCCTTGCCGGCACGGTGATGCCAGCTGGTGCGCGGGCCGACAGGCGCGAGCTGCTCGGTATTTTGCACGACCGAAGCCAGTTCCGTGGTGTTGCGCTGGATCAGCCAGTCGAAGCGGCCGGCATAGTGCGCATCATCGCGCTTCGGCCCATCGAGTGCATTGATGATGATCTTGAGGCCAAGCTTCTCCATTTGGCCGACGACGCCTTCTGCGAGGCTCTTGTCGGTGGCATAGCCGTTGTTGACGAGCAGCACGATTTCGACGTTCTTTCCGCCCGCCTGCCCGGCGGGGAAGTTCACGAAGCCGTCGCCATCCGTATCCTTCAGGCCCGCCTTCGCAAGCCCGGCCTTGGCGCCCTCAAGGTCGTATGGATAGTAGACGGTCGATTGCCGGTCATAAAAACTCGTGCCGGAGGACAGGCCGCCGGGGTAGATCGCTGTGAAAGGTCCCTTGACGAGCGAATCGCCGATGGCTTTGCGGTCGAACGCCATCGTGACCGCCTTGCGGAAATCCTCGTTGCGGTTCAGCTCTCGGATCGCCTGGCCACGCGCGTCCGGATCGCCCCAGCCGTTGGCCGAGAAATTCATGCGCAGGTTATAGCCAATCAACCGAGGACCGAAGGCGAGACGGGCGGGTGCCGTTTTTTCGGCAGCGCGTTTAAGCGAGGCAACGAAATTCTCAGGCTGTTCGAGGTTCGAGAAGTCGCCCGAGCCCGCGACCGCCTGGACGTCACGATCCGCCCAGGTCGAAAGCTTGTAGTGCAGCTCGTTGAGATAGGGGAGCTGGTTGCCCTTTTCGTCGACCTTCCAATAATAGGGATTGCGGCGCAGCACGATGATGTCGTCTGGACGGTATTCGACAGGCACCCAGGCGCCCATCACCGGCATATTCATATATTCTGGCGGGAACGCGTTCTTGAATTGGTCGTACGTGTTCTTCGAATATTTCGGATGCTGCGGCTTCAGGACATGCGACGGACCCGGGCAGAAGTTGGGATAGGCCATCGTGTATAGATATTGTTTGGGGAAGGTCTCCTTGAAGGTCCATTCGACGGTATAGTCATCAACCTTCTTCAGGGTCGTGCCGGTGCCGAAGGCTTCCGGCGATGCGCCCCCGCCAAGCGGCGACACGTTCGGGTCGATAACCTCGTCTTCCCAGTAGAACATGATGTCATCGGCGGTGAAGGGAGCGCCGTCTGACCACTTCGCACCTTCGATCAGGTGCATCGTCAGCTTGTGACCGTCTTCGGACCACTCCCAGCTCTTGGCAAGGTTCGGAAGCGGCTCGGTATCCTTGGCCTCCACCTGGAAGAGCGGCGCGGTGCGCGTCAGGCATTCCGAAAGGCCGATATCGATACCGCCCCAGCCCTGCGTCTGGCCGGCGCCGTAGTTCCAGCCTTCAGGCCTCCCGCCGATGACATGACGCATCGTATCGCCGTAGACGCCGATACCGTCCGGCATGTTTTCCGTCTTGAAGACCAGCGGCTCCTTTGGAAGCCGATCCTTGACCGGCGGCAGCTTGCCGGTATCCACGAAATTCTTCTTCACCCAGTCGGGTTCGTTATAGTCAGGCAACGCCTTGAACTCCAAAATGGAGTCGCGGGCAACGTAATTGATCTTGCCTTCAGCCGGAAACGGCGCCGGTTCCGGTGGAATGGTCGGTTCGGATGCATAGGCATTCAAGGCCGGGCCGGAGACGCTCAGCGCCAGTCCGGCAAGAATGCCAATTTTACGAAGATGTTTCATCGTTTCTCCCTCCTGTTCGGAGCACTTGCGCTCTCCGGTTCTCCTAAACGGCGTGAAATCAGTGCGACGCGACAGCTTTTCCTCCCGAACACCGCCGCAGCCCGCCTTTCACGAAGATCAAACAGCCTGTTTCAAGGCCGCCTTTTCGGCGCGCAGCTCCTCGATGGAGCGCACGCTGCGGCGTGCAGCGCCGGCCCAATCACGCGTCTTCACGCTCGATTTCGACAGGCGCTCCTGCGCAGCCGGCACGGCGTGGGCATATTGAGGCAGCCAGCGGGCTTGAGCCACGACCATTTCGTCGACCATCTGCCAGACCTCTTCGGGCGTCGAGACGGCACCGACCAACGGGTCGTGCAGCACCGCAAGCTTCAAAAGTTCGATATCGCCGCTGATCGCCGCATGGACGGACATGCGCTGAACGTTGATCGACGAGATGCACGTTGCCGCACAGGCTTCCGGAAGGGTGATGCCGGAGACCATGTTGATGCCGAAGCGATCGACGAACCCTGGCGACTCGATGACAGCGTCGGCCGGCAAGTTGGTGATGACGCCATTGTTCTTGACGTTGAAGTGGCCGCGATAGACCCGGTTGGTCTCCAAAGCCTCAAGAATATGGCTTGCATGCTCGTTGGAGCGCCTAGACGGATCGATTGGCTTCGACGCCGATTCAAGAAACTGCGGGAACTCCGTCTCGAACCAGTTGCGCGTTTCCGTCGAGTGGCGGAGATAGCCGCCGGTCTCACCGTGGATCCAGTCGGACATGTCAATCCATTTGGTAATTTCCTCCGGACGCTTGCGATACCACGGCAGGTACTCCGAAAGGTGGCCGTTGCTTTCCGTCGAATAGACGCCGAAGCGCTTCAAGACGTCGATGCGCAGCTTCTCCTGCTGCGAATAGACCGGGTGCGCTTCGAAGGCTGCAACAAGCTCGTCCTTGCCGATCTTGCGGCCGTTGAGACGCAGGTCGACGAACCAGGTCTGATGATTGATGCCCGAGCAGACGTAGTCGAGATCCGAAAGCGATCTTGCGCCGAGAACCTCGGCAATCTGTTCGGCCCCATGCTGTACACCGTGGCACAGGCCGACCGTATCGACCTTGCCGTATTCGATCGCAGCCCACGTGTTCATTGCCATCGGGTTTGCATAGTTCAGGAATTTTGCGCCGGGCTCAGCGACTGCGCGGATGTCGCTGCAAAAATCGAGAATGACGGGAATGTTGCGCTGCCCATAAAGGATGCCACCGGCGCAGATCGTGTCACCGACGCACTGGTCGATGCCATATTTCAGCGGGATGCGGATATCGTCGGCATAGGCCTCCAGTCCCCCTACGCGCACGCAGCTGATGATGTAGCGAGCCCCTTCAAGCGCTTTGCGTCGGTCGGTTGTAGCCGTAACCTTTGTCGGCAGCTTGTTCGAATGAACGATCTTGTCGAGGATCGCCTTGATCATCTGAAGGTTGTGTTCGCTGAGATCCGTCAGCGCGAATTCGACATCCCTGAATTCGGGAACGCACAAGATGTCGGTAAACAGCTTCTTGGTAAAGCCGACGCTGCCTGCCCCGATGATAGCGATTTTGAAACTCATAATCTTCACCTCAATCTGATCAGATGCTAGGTAAAAGATGGGCAGGAGAGGAAAGACCACATGCAGACGCATGCAGTCCGAACAAGCATGAATAACGCTTATATTTCCTCCTGGCCGTTCTCTCGACCGCGATCTCTTCCTCTTATGAAGGGCGATTATGCGGATATTCGCGGAGGTGGCCAGAGAAGGATTATGCTTTCGAGGGTAATTTTGTGCTGCGGGATTTGATCGCCAACGGCCAGTCCATGAGGACAATCTCCCTGCCGCGCGGGCGCCAGCGACTGCACGCCATGCCGACGAGTGCTGGCTACGAGGTTCGGGAAAACGAAGTCTACGACTGGGACGGCAGGCGGCGCGGCCAGACCCCCTTCACCGTCCTGCAGCACACAATCGGCGGCACCGGCCGCCTGCGCTACCAGAACCGAAATTACCGGCTCCAAAGCGGTGATACGCTCTTGGTTCTCGTGCCGCACAATCACCGCTACTGGCTCGAAAAGGGCGACCGTTGGGAATATTTCTGGATATCCATGCATGGCGAGGAGACGTTGAGGATCCACAAGATGGTGCTTGGGCTTGCAGGTCCGGTTCTAAGGCTCAAGCCATCGACCATCGATCATCTCGCCGACTGCAGCCTTCGCCTTGTCAAGGGTGCTTCAACGCCTGGAGCAGCGTCGGCGATCGCTTATGAGGCGGCCATGGCCCTTTATGACGACGTCTTCGGCTCTGCGGCTTTAGCGGCGGATCTCAGCGCCATGCAGCCGGTGATCGATCATATCCACGCCAATCTCGATCAGCCATTGCCGGTGAGCGAACTTGCGGGCATCGTCGGTCTCAGCCGCGCGCATTTTTCCCGCAGCTTCGCAGAGAGCGAAGGCATGCCGCCTGCCGAATATGTGCTGCAGCAAAGGCTTCAGCGTGCGGCAAAACTTTTGACGAAAGCCGACTTCCTGCCGGTCAAGGAGGTCTCCATCATGTGCGGCTTCGAAGATTCCAACTATTTTTCCAAGGTCTTCCGCCGCGTTTACGGCATCACGCCCACGGAATTTCGAACAACCGGCATGTATGCAAGCATCGGCAATGCCAGACATCGATCGGCGGGTCCCGACTGAGACATCATTGCGCTCGTCCTCGCCAAAGATCACAGGCAACATTCTTGGACCGCTGCTTGCTCCTCAAGCCATTGGCCCGGCGGCCTTTTTGCAACGGAGGTTTTTGAGGTGCGGTATCTCGCATTTGTGAGCCCTGCTTCCGGTGCAACCTTGACACCAAATGAATGTGACTTAATCTAATTCGCGGATCGGAGCGTTGTTGGAGGCAGCTGCTCAAATCGGATCCTTGACCCCGGGAGGAGATACTCGTGAGGAATAAAGCACTCATTCTTGCACTGGCGGCCACCACTTTCCTGGCCGTGCCGCATGACGGCACGGCACAAGAGACCATCACGGGCGACATCGTCGGCAAGGCCGACGCACCCAACAAGCTGGTTTTCCGGATGACGACGGATGGTCCGCGCAACAACGAGCCGGCTTACGCGCAAGGCTACAGCAAGCTGTTCAACGACTTCATCGGCAAGCATTCCGACTGGCAGATCGAGTTGCAGATGATGTCCGGGGATATCGGACAGGAACAAGCGCGCATGCTCGAACAGGCCAAATCGGGCTCGGCCCCCGATTGTGCAGCCGTCGATTCCTTCGTGTTGCCGCTCTTCAAGAAAGCCGGCGTCCTGCAGTCCTTCTCACCGTACTTCACCAAAGAGGAAATTGACCAGCTCTTCCCCTTTATCCGCGAGGGCATCACCGGCTCTGACGGCAGCATCTACGCATGGTGGTGGTCGACCGACCTTCGCGTGCTTTACCGGAACAAGGAAATTGTTCCTGACGCGCCGAAGACCTGGGACGACTTGAAGAAGGCGGCCCTTTCCTCGGTCGAGCAGGGAATGGAAGGCGTTCTGTTCAACGGCGGGCGCTATGAAGGGACGACATTCGACTGGCTCGCCAACTTCTGGGCCCAAGGCGGCAAACTGGTGGATGACGATGGCAAGCCGATCTTCGGCGAGGGCGAAAACCGGGATAAATTCATTAAAGCCGTCAACTACTACCGCGATCTCGTGGAGTCCGGGGCCGCTCCGAAACGCGTGGCGACCATCGGTAACTATGACGACTTCAATGCAGCGGCAGCGGCCGGCACGACGGCGCTATTTGTCGGTGGCAACTGGCAATACGCACAGCTCAAAACAGCGCTTGATGCCGATGAATTCGCCAAATGGGCTTTCTCTCCGCTTCCTGGCCCGACAGCAGACCAGCGCTCAACGGGCACCGGCGGGTGGACGGTGGCGGCTTTCAGCAAGGATACTGGAAAGGTGAAGCTTTGCGCCGAACTTGCCCGCGACATCTACATGGGACCTGCCAATGCGCTGCAGGAACAGCTTCCGACCCGCGCCGATCTCTATGACAAATACGAGGTCTTTTCCTCAGACGCCAACAAGACCTTTGCTGCAGCGCTGAAGTTCGGGCAGGCAAGGCCCGGCGCACCCGTCTATCCCGAAATCTCAAATCAGATTCAGATCATGATGGGCAAGGTGCTGACGGGCGTCCAGCCGACCGAGGCTGCCGTGGACGAGGCATTCGCCGCCTCGCTTAGCGCCTTCAAACGCAGCTGAACATCATCTGGCGGCGCGGGCACAAATGCCTCCGTGCCGCCAGGAAGCCTGCGCAACCGCTGCCTGACGACGAAATGGCCGGATCGGATCGATGATGGATGCAAGCATTGCCGCCAATGGCCGCCAGAGGATCGGCAGGAAAGCCGACGGACGGCATAGCCCCTCCCCGCTGCCTTGGCTTATGCCCCTCATCCTTGTCCTTGGCGTCTTTTATCTTTATCCCTTGCTGGACGTCTTCCGCTTCGCGTTCACCAACGTCTCGCTGCTTGGCACGGACGAGGTGTATACGCTGCAGACGATCGTCACCACATTGTCGAAGCCCGAGCTCTTGCAAATCCTGTGGGTGACACTCGTCTTCACCGCGTCGAGCGTCGTTGCGCAGCAATTCTTCGGGCTTTTCATCGCCTTGATCGTTTTGCATAGCGAAAAGCGCCGGCTCTTCGGCTCGACGATCGTGCGAACAACAGCCCTTGTGGCCTGGGTTGTTCCGGGCATTGCCGGCGGCATCATCTGGAAAATGCTTTTCAACGAAGCGCCGTTTGGCGGATTGAACAGTCTCTTGCGGCTGATCGGCGTCCCGGCTGTGCAGTGGTTGTCGGATCCACACATGGTCATGTGGTCGGTCGTGATCTCCAATGTCTGGCGCGGCACGGCGTTCTCGATGGTTGTGATGTATGCGGCGAGCAAGGCCATCGATCCTGTTCTTTACGAGGCTGCCGAAGTTGACGGTGCAAATCCATGGCAACGGCTGATCTATATCACTCTGCCCCAGCTGCGCACCGCTATTCTCGTCAACATGATCCTCATCACGATCCAAACCCTGAATACGTTTGATGCAATCATTTCGCTCACCGGCGGCGGCCCCGGACGCGCGACCGAGGTTCTTTCGCTCTACACCTTCAACGTCGTGTTCCGAAACTACGATCTTGCAGCCGGCGCGGTCTTGTCGATCCTGATGCTTACAATCAGCCTTGGCCTTGCACTCGTCTATGCTCGTTTTCTGCCAAGAGGAGAACCGTCTTGAGGCCTCTCAGACAAGATCGCATCGGCGATGCGCTCAGTTATCTGTTCCTTGCCATAACGTTTCTTTTCTTCGCCTGGCCGTTGCTTTGGCTGCTGTCGCTTGCGCTAAGGACGCGCAAGGAAATCTTTCTGGGCGTGAGCCGTCTCATCCCCAAAGCGCCGACTCTGGAAAATTTCGGCGCCATCTTATCGTCCGACAAGTTCGCAGGATATCTTTGGAATGCATTGATCCTGTCCTCGTGCAGCGCAATCGGCTGCCTGATCGTGGCGCTGCCTGCAGCTTACGCCTTTTCCCGATTTCCGTTTCGCGGAAAAGGAACTTGGATGATGGTCCTGCTTGCCTTTCAGATGATTTCACCGCTTGTTATCATGGTACCCCTCTACCGCTACATGGCAGCACTTCATCTTACCGACAGCCATTTCGGTGCGACAATGGTCTACATCGCACTCGCGGTACCAATGGTGACGTGGATATTGAAAGGCTCAATCGACGGCATTCCGAAAAGCCTCGACGAAGCTGCAGTCATTGACGGCTGCGGTCATTTCAGCGTCTTTTGGCGCATCATCCTTCCCTTGTCCGCACCAGGCATCGCCTCGGCCTTCATCATCTCGGTCATCGCCGGCTGGTCGCAGTTTCTCGTCCCATTTCTTCTCATCAGCAAGGAATCGCTCATGCCCATTGGCGTCGGGATATTCCAGTATGCCGGAACACAAAACGACTCCTCCCTGCAGTTGCTGGCAGCCGCCTGCCTTGTATCGGTCGTTCCCGCCATCGTTGCCTTTCTCGCCCTCCAGCGGCTCATCCTCGGCGCCATGACGGAGGGCGCCGTCAAGGGCTGACATTGCATTCACATCTCAGGATCTCATCATGACGCTTACTCTGACCCAACGCCTCGACCGCATTCGCGTCCGTATCGCAGAGCTGGAATACTGGCGCTCTCGCGAGACCATTGAGATAGACGGCTGGACCTTTGAAGGAGAGCCGATCGCAATCGGCAGTTCATGGCCACGCAAAGACGGTACTGTACGATTTTCCGGTGCAATCACCTTGCCCGGCCATTGGCCCCTCGACGAAGCTCGGCTCGTGCTTGACCTTGGCGGCGAAAGCCTGATCACGATCGTCGACGAGGCGGGCAAGGAGCGTCGGCTCGGCCTCGATCCCTATCACCGGGAATTCCTCGTGCCTTCGCGCAGCATCCGCATCTTTTCCGAAACTGTCGCGCGCCTGCCCTTTGGAGAACCCGTGCAGCACCCGAGGCTGGAACGTGGTGCAGTCATCTGGCTGGACACGGCCGTCGACAGGCTGTGGCTGCTCTTGCGGCAGGTCAGCGAAGCAGCAGACATCCTCGACGGCCACGAGGTCACACCGCACCTCCTCGATGTCGCCGAACAGGCCATGCGTACCCTCGACTGGCCGTCGGCCACCGCCGCCTATGTCGCGCGTACGGCGCCCTCGCCGATCCAGCAGAAGATCTGGCAGTTGCCGCCAGTTGAGATTTCACCCGAAGGTCTTAATCAGAGCCAGCGGGCCAGCGTGCTCGAAGCCTACGAAACACTTGTTGGACAGCTCAAGCAACTGCGCCAGCGATTTCCGCCGCAAGGCGAGATCGCACTGACCGGGCACGCGCATATCGATCTTGCATGGCTTTGGCCATACAGCGAAACCCGGCGGAAGATGCGCCGCACATTCCACACGGCGCTGTCGCTTATGGAGCAATCGTCCGATTTCCGCTTTAATCAGTCCACGGCCCACTACTATGCGCAGATAGCCGAGGACGATCCAGGCTTGTTGGCGCGTATCGTCGAACGGGTAAAGGCAGGCCAGTGGGAAACGCTCGGTGGCATGTGGGTCGAACCCGACACCAACATGCCGACCGGCGAGAGCCTCAGCAGGCAGATCCTTTATGGCCAGCGCTATTTCGAAAAGACCTTCGGGGTTCGCCATACCGTCTGCTGGCTGCCCGATTGCTTTGGTTTTTCCGGCGCCCTGCCCCAGCTTCTGCGTCAAGGCGGCATGAACAGCTTCTTCACGATCAAGGTCAATTGGTCTGAAACCAATCGCTTCCCCGCCGACCTCTTCTGGTGGGAAGGGCTCGATGGCAGCAGAGTGCTCGCCCACACATTCGACAATCCGATGCAAGGCTACAATGGCTTCGTGCGCCCGGATTGTTTCGTGCCGACCTGGAAGAACTTCCGCCAGAAGGACAAGCACGAAACCACGCTGCTTGCCGTGGGCTATGGCGATGGCGGCGGCGGCGTAACGCCGGAAATGATTATGCGGGAAGAGCAACTGCGATTCTTCCCGGCTTTGCCGCAGGCACGCTGGACACGGGTCCACGACTTCTTCAGGGATGCGCATGACACGGCGGCCAGGAAAGAACTGACAGTCTGGCAAGGCGAGATCTATCTGGAACTGCACCGCGCAACGCTCACAAGTCAGAGCGCCGTCAAGCGGGTGCACCGAAAAGCAGAGCGCGGCTTGGTGACCGCCGAGACGCTGGCAGGCCTTGCTTATCTTCTGGGGGGCGAGCAGCCGGCATCAATGGAGCGCCCCTGGCGTGTCGTCCTAAAGAACGAGTTCCATGACATCCTGCCCGGCTCCTCAATTGCCGAGGTCTATGTCGATGCCGCCAACGAACTCGACGCAGTCGTGAAAGAGGCGCGCTCGGCTCAAATGGCGGCGATGAAATCCATAGCCGCGCAACTGCCGGCTGGAGAAGGCAACAATGTTCTGGTGGTCAATCCCTCGCTGTCTGAACGACCCCTCCGCCTGACGCTATCGGATGGCAGCACAATTGCGGCCGAGGGACGGATCGCGCCGCTTGGGATTGCTGTTCTGGCGAGCGAAGCACTCCAGCCGAAGTCCGGCCTTTCAGCTGGGCGCGACTATCTGGAAAACGCTGTCCTGAAAGTGAGGCTTGCAAAGGACGGCTCCATCGCCAGCATCTTGCACAAGCCAACGGGCCGTGAGGCGCTTGAGGGCTGCAGCAATCGCCTTTTCGTCTATCCCACCGATAAGCCGCGCAATTGGGACGCCTGGGATGTCGAAGAAGACTACGCGGCTCGTGGCGAAGAGGTCACTCGTCTCGACAGCCTCGAATTGATTGAGGAAGGCCCCCACCGGGCAGCGATCAAGATCGTTCGAACCTGGCGCCACTCGCGCATTACGCAGGTTCTGTCGCTTGGTGCCAACGCGCGACGGCTGGACATACAGACAGAACTTGACTGGCATGACCGGCGTGTCTTCCTTCGCACGCTGACGGGCGTTGCCGTACGTCACGCGAGGGCCACCTGCGAATGCGCCTACGGGGTCGTGGAACGGCCCACCCATTCGAACACCTCCTGGGAAGCTGCGATGTTCGAAGCGCCTGCCCACCGCTTTGCCGATCTTTCGGAGCCTGGCTTTGGCGTTGCCATCCTCAACGACGCCAAGTATGGCCACAGCGTGCGCGGCAATGTCCTGGGCCTCTCGCTCCTGCGCGCGCCGGTCTATCCCGATCCGCTCGCCGACGAAGGCATCCAGACGTTTACCTATTCGCTGATGCCTCATGAGGGCACCTGGTATGAAGGCGGCGTGAGGGAGGAGGCCGAAGATCTAAACCAACCGCTGCTGGCGCTCGCCGTCACAGATCGCGCAACAGGCAGATGGCAGCCGCTCGCCGCTGTCGGGATCGATGCGGCACTTTCCGCCGTCAAGCCTTCGGAGGATGGCGATGGCCTCATCGTGCGCGTGTACGAGCCTGCCGGGCGGCGCGGCAGCTTTGAGTTACGCCTTCCGCCGCGCTGGCAGAACATGGGCGTCGTCAGCATTCTCGAAGAGCCGATGGAAGAGGTGCCAAATTGCGGTTTGCGCCCCTTTGAGGTCAAGAGCTGGCGATTAGCCAGGTCTTGATGCGGAACGATGCGACAGCGCTCCTGGAGCGCTTTTCGCATCCGCTGAAATCGCATAGTTTGCTTTGAGACTAGGTCGGCGAAGGGGATACCGGGTTGATACTGTCGGGCTCGAACACGGAGCAGGCTGCAGCGGCCAATCGGGCCATGATCCTCGCCGCAATTCATCGCGGGGCTCCGATTTCGCGCACGGAGCTTTCGCATCAATCGCGGCTGACAAAGCAGGCCGTCACCCGCATCGTCGATCGATTGCTCGATGAAGGACTCGTGATGGAGGCGCGCCGCAGGCACGGCCTGCGCGGACAACCTGCCATCGAGCTGGAGATCGATCCCGAGGGCGTGTTTTCGGTCGGCGCCAATATTGATCGCGATCACCTGACGATCGTCGCCGTAGACGCAGCCGGCACGGTTCGGGGACGCATCCATCACGAAAGGCGCTTCTTGCTGCCGGACGACTTCGCGTGCTTGATGGCTGAGGCGCTATCGTCCTTTCGACGCCGCAGGGTCATCGAAGAAACTCGTCTGGCGGGGATTGGCCTTGCTATTCCCGACTGGCTCGGAGAGGTCAAGGTCGTCGGCTTTCCATCAGAATACCGGCAATGGAATGGCTATGACGTGCGCGGTGCGCTCGAGGCCATTTCCGATCATGCGGTGTTCATCGACAATGACGCCAACGCTGCTGCGCTGGGGGAAATCGAGTATGGCCTCGGCACGGAAATCGGCAGTTTCTTTTATATCCTCGCCAATGCCTGTCTCGGCGGCAGCCTCGTCATAGACGGGGTCCGTCATAAGGGCGCCAGCGGAATCGGCGGAGAAATTGGCTGGCTGCCGGTCGTCTTCGATGATGGCCCGTTTCAAGGAAGCACCCAGCCGCTCGGCGAGATGTTCTCGCTGTTTATCCTGTTTGATTATCTTGAGCGCAACGGCATCAAGGCGACAACCCCGGCAGATCTTCTCAACCTTGACGATGCAGGCCGCAGCTGCGTCAGCAGGTGGCTGCGAAAAATCAGCATCAAGCTTGCCCAAGCGATTGTCGATATCGGCATGGTGGTTGATCCGGAGAGCGTTCTCATCGGTGGCCGCTTTCCTGTCCGTCTGATTGATGAACTGCTTGTCTACGTCCACGAGGAAATTAGCCGCCTTGGCGCACGAGCGCCGTCTCTTCACCGGGCGGCCGGCTCTGAAGATGCCGCTGCTCTCGGTGCTGCAGCAATCCCGCTTGCCCATCGTCTGGGGTTGCCCTCGGCCGAACCGGGTCAGAGGTTTCGAAATCCAATCAGCAACCGACAGTCCCAAATTCCGGTCACCGTTGCGTGACGAGTTGAAGCGGAGAGCCAGGCGACGCCCGAAAGCTCATGGACGGTCATCGGGCAGGAGTGTCTCGGAGAAGGGCCGCAACGCGGCGCCGACGGCCACCCCTGCCCACGGAAAGGACGCACGCTGCACCGTCGGTATCCAAGGCGCAATCACGAGATCGCGAATTTTGTCGTCCCGTTCGCGCGACAGGCGCGCAATTATTGCCTCGAAAACATCGTCGGGCAGAGCGCCGCCGACGAGGATGGCGCCCGGGGCGATAAATCCTGAAATCGCTAAAACCGCCTCATGAAGATGGCGCGCAGCAATCGCCACCCAGCCATCCGTTTCGCCTGGATGGGCTGCAAGGTAGTCTTTGAACGAGGGCAGGCTCGCGACTTCATTCAGGCTCGCGCCATCAACACCCGAGCGCATGTCGCCAATCTGGCCAGCCAATCCGTGGACACCCCGAAACGGCCGCCCGCCGATCAAAAGCCCGGCGCGCACAGTCTCGTCGATGATCACGATCACCAGCCCGCCTTCGCGGTCGCCGATGCCGAGGATATGCTCGGCATTGACGGCCGCCTCGGTGTCATCAAGGAAAAACAGCGGGCCAACGTCCAATGCAAGGCTATCCTCAATGGTTTTCCGATCGAAAGGCGCGCCGGCCGAAAGAGCGATGCCGCATCCCAGCAATTTGCCGGCGAGGCCAGCGGCATGCCGGATGTGCAAGACAGCCTCCTTGGTTTCTTCAGGCTGTGCGAAGGCTCGCTGTTGAATGATCCTACCGGCAAGATCCATGACGACCGCCTCGCCGCCATGCGCACCGAGGCGGATCCCCAGGGAATATGCCGCGTCGGCTTGCAACGAAAACTCGAGTGCCGTGTAGTGTGCAGTTGTGGGACGCTTTTTCCCGCTGACCAGCCCCGCATCGGCCAGGCGGCGCATAATTCCCGTTATTGCCGGCTCAGTCAGGCCAAGATGCCTGGAAAGCTCCTGACGGGTCAGCGGCCCAAAACGGCGCAGGAGCCCCATGGCCGTGCGGGAATTGTGATCTGCAATGTCGACCGGGCTGATGCCTGGACGGTCATCATTTCGATCCCGCCCCCTCGATGCACCAGATACCGAAAGCCGCCGTCCTGTTTTCAAATCAAGCCATTCCCGATACGATCGACAATGCAATACCGGGTCTTCGCGCACATCAAAATGAAAAATTGCGTTTACGGGTGAACTGAAGCCATAGCGTCCACCTCAAACGGCAACCCGAAACAGGCAAACCGCCCGAGCGCGCCGCTCACTTCGCTGCACGTTCCAGAACAGGCATTCAGCTTTCATCATTCAATCACGCCTGTCCGCAGCGCCGCGGCCACCAGAGCTGTGTCCTTGTAGACTGCAAATGTATCCTTCAGCGCTTCGATATGCGTTCGCACGGTATGCACCGAGCACCCGAGGATGATCGCAATCTCCTGCGCGCTCTTTCCGTCGCACATGAGCGTCAGGATTTCCCTCTCTCGCTTGGTGATGTGGATCTCGTTCAAGTTCTTCCTCTTCGCTTAACGCACTGCGTGGCTCCCAATAGATATAGGTGCGTCGTGCGCTCGTCGGAGGCAGTACGAACCCGTTTTCGAGAATTCTGGGTGCCTTGTGCAACAATGCGGCCACTGCTAGCTGGTCTGAGCATGCCCCGACCGCACCCTTTGTCCCGTTCAGACCTGGTCGAGCCGTTTAAGGCTCGCGACATCTCTGCCGGTCTCCAGCTCAAGCGTTCTGCCAATGGCAGAACCTGCGGTCTTATATAGGCACTGGCGCAGCGATGCACGACGGCAATCGGGCCCAGGCGTCGGCTTATTTCACGGGAAGAAGCCCTTACCAGCACGACATGGTTGAGTATTTTGCAGAAAAGGCATTGCGATTACCCTAGGCGCACTTTAAGGTTGCGTTTCGTGTCGCCTGTTGCAGAGGTGGATCATGCTGAGTTCCTTCCGTATTCTGGAGATTATGCACCAGGGTGTCGCGCTGCTGGATGCCGACTTGCGGGTTGTGATTTTCAACGAGCGGGTGGGGGAACTGTTGCAGGCACCCAAAGGAGCCATCGAAATCGGCGTCAGCGCGACAGGGATGGCTGCTCAGATTCCGATCCTCGGCCGGAGTCAGCTATCCGGCGACAGTCAAGAGAGCTGGCTCACGCATCTCCTCACTCGCTCAACCCTGTTGCATCAGGAGATCTGCGTTGGTGAGCGGATCGTCTCCTTGACCTCCACGCCGGTGGACGACGGCGGATGGTTGATCAGCTGTGATGACGTTTCGGCGCTTGCAAGCATAAGAAAGGATATGGCCGATCAGAACCGCCGCTTCGATGCGGCACTGGCAAACATGCCGCACGGACTGTGCATGTTCGATGCTGACAAGAACCTGTTGCTGTGTAATGCAGGCTATTGTCGCTTGTATGACCTGCCCGAAACCTTGACACGGCCGGGGACGCCTCTTTGGAAAATCCTCGACTATCGGCAAACAGCTGGTAACGCGCCGGTTCAGCGGGATGCGTATTTCGATGTTGTCGTCGAAGCCGCGCTAAGGGGTTCTGCCGCCAGTGAGAATATCGTCTTGACGGATGGCAGGGTGATAAAGATCACGCATAACCCGATGGAAAACGGCGGCTATGTCGCAACCCATGAAGACGTCACCGAATCGGTGCGTTCCGAAGAACAGATCAAACACATCGCTGGTCACGACCCGCTTACCGGCCTGCCCAATCGCACGCTCTTGCGTGAGAAGCTTGAAAAGGACCTGGCCCTTGGTAGCGGGGCTCAGCGCAGCGCGCTGTTAAGCCTGGATCTGGATCGCTTCAGACATGCCAATGATACATTGGGACATGCAGTTGGCGACCTCCTGCTGAAGGCGGTAACCGACCGGCTGAAGAAATGCCTGAGCGAGGGCGACAGCATTGCGCGGCTGGGCGGCGACGAATTCGTCGTCTTTCAGGAAAAGGCCCAAACGAAGGAGCGCGCCGCTGCCCTGGCGCAAAGGCTTGTCAGTGCCATCGGTGAGCGGTTTATCGTCGAGGGGCAATCTGTTCAAATCGGCGTAAGCATCGGCATTGCGATGGCTCCTGACGACGGCGACACGGCAGACGGTATGCTGAAGAATGCCGACATCGCTCTCAACAAAGCGAAAACCGATGGCGGAGGCAGCTATTGCTTCTTCGAGCCTACAATGGATGCCGGCATCGACAAGCGGCGCAAACTCGAACTCGACCTTCGGCAGGCTATCGCAGGCAGCCAGTTTGAAATCTACTATCAGCCGCAGGTCAATGCGGGAACCGCAGAGATTGTCGGCTTCGAAGCGCTTTTGCGTTGGCACCATCCCGAGCGGGGCCTGGTTTCACCGGCTGAATTCATCTCACTGGCGGAAGAAACCGGCTTGATCGTGCCACTTGGGGAATGGGTGTTGCGCCAGGCCTGCAAAGATGCCGCAAGCTGGCCAGGGCATGTAAGGGTTGCGGTGAACCTTTCCCCCGTTCAGTTCAGAAGCCCCTCGCTTGCCCATACGATCATTTCTGCTCTTGCTGACTCCGGTCTCTCGGCTGTTCGGCTTGAACTCGAAATTACCGAATCCGTCCTTCTCACTGACAGCGAGGCGGCCCTGGCAACCCTGCACCACATCAAGGGACTCGGAGTGAGGATCGCCATGGACGACTTCGGCACCGGATATTCCTCCTTGAGCTATCTAAGGCTTTTCCCGTTTGACAAGATCAAGATCGATCAATCGTTCATCCGTGAACTTGGAGATTCCAAGGATTGCGCCGCCATCGTGAAGGCGGTGGCTGATCTGGGATCCAGACTGGGTATCACGACCACTGCCGAAGCGTCGAAACGACCGACCAGCTCGATCAGGTAAGGGAGCACGGCTGCACCGAAATTCAGGGATATTTCTTCGGAAAACCTCTGCCTTTCAATCACGTCGAGAAACTCCTGGGCAAAGGATCGCCGGGCTAGTCGCCGGGCCCCTTCTTGCGTGACAAAAGCGCAGCAGATCCTCGCGGTTGATAGACTTCGCCGCAGCACAACCTCAAAGTATGACCTGGCGCCGGACGCCTGGGCGTCCGGCGCCACCCCAGCGCAGATGGAAGAAAGCCTACTCCTTATGTCTTAGAAAGATCGTTGCAAGCGGCGGCAGTGTCAGAAGGACGGAGTATTCCTTGCCGTTATTTGGCTGGCGTTCTGCCCAGACCTCAGTCTGGCCAAGATTGGCGCCCCCGTAGATCGCCGCGTCGGTATTGAGTACCACCTGCCAGCGCCCGTCCGTGGGCACCCCGACCCGGTAAGCGTATCGCGCAACAGGGGTGAGATTGGACATAATCAGCACCAGCGACGAGCGATCGGGCGAACTGCGAAGCATGCCGTAAACGGAGTTTTGCGCGTCGTCTGCGACCGCCCATTCGAATCCAGCGGCATTGAGATCGCTGAACTGTAGCGCCGGCTCTTGCGCATAGAGCTTGTTGAGGTCGCGGATCAACCGCTGAATTCCTGCGTGAGCGGGATCGTCGAGCAAGTCCCAATGAACGGAACCATCGTGGTTCCATTCACTCTCCTGACCAAGCTCGCAACCCATAAAGATGAGTTTCTTGCCTGGATGTCCCCACATGAAGCCGTAGTAAGCGCGCAGATTGGCAAGCCGTTGCCAGTGATCGCCGGGCATCTTTGCGACAAGCGACCCCTTGCCGTGCACAACCTCGTCATGGGAAAGCGGCAGCATGAAATGTTCTGAATAGGCATAGATCATGCCGAACGTCATCGCCGTATGATGATATTTGCGGTGAACCGGATCCTCCTGCATATAATGCAGGGTGTCGTGCATCCAGCCCATGTTCCATTTGAAATCAAAGCCGAGCCCGCCGTCCTCTGGCCGGGCCGTGACCCCTGGCCAGGCGGTCGACTCTTCGGCAGCTGTAAAGGCGTGCGGGCACCGATGATGGATGATGCTATTCAGGTGCTTGAAGAATTCCACCGCTTCAAGATTCTCGCGTCCGCCATATGCATTGGGGATCCATTCGCCCTCGTTGCGGCTGTAGTCGCGGTAAAGCATTGAGGCGACCGCATCGACGCGCAGACCGTCGACGTGATAGTGCTCCAGCCATTCAAGGGCACTGGCGATCAAAAACCCTTTCACTTCATTGCGGCCGAGATTGTAGATCAGAGTGTTCCAGTCCTTGTGGAAGCCCTCGCGCGGGTCTTCGTGCTCGTAAAGTGCGGTGCCATCGAAGCGGGCAAGCCCCCAGACATCTGTTGGAAAATGCGCCGGCACCCAATCGAGAATGACGCCTATGCCGGCAGCATGGCAGCGGTCGACGAAGTAGGCGAAGTCGTCCGGAAGGCCGTAACGTCCGGTCGGGGCAAAAAGACCAAGCGGCTGGTAGCCCCACGAGCCGCCGAACGGATGTTCCATGATCGGCAACAGCTCGATATGGGTAAAGCCGAGATCCCTGGCATAGGGAATCAGCCTCTGGCTGAGTTCGACCCAGTCGAGAGGCCGGTTTGCCTCCTCGGCAATCCGGATCCAGGAGCCGAGATGCACCTCGTAAACCGAGATCGCACCTTCGAGTGCACGTGCGCCACGGTGAGTGCGCATCCAGTCTTCATCGCTCCAGCGGAAGCGTTTTGAAGGCGCGACACGCGAAGCCGTAGAGGGTGCAGCCTCGCTGGCGCGGGCAACGGGGTCAGCCTTTTGCGGCAGGAGATTGCCGTTGGCATCAATGAGTTCGAACTTGTAGCGTTCTCCATGCGTCAGACGCGGGATGAAGAGTTCCCATACGCCGGCTGAAGGACGCAGTCTCATCGGATGCCGGCGACCATCCCAACTGTTAAAGTCGCCGACCACGGAAACCCGTCGCGCATTGGGTGCCCACAGACAAAATCGCACACCCTGTATGCCGTCGATCTCCATCGGAATGGCGCCGAGCGTGCGACCGAGATCATAGTGGGTGCCTTGAGCGATTAGATGCAGGTCAAGCTCACCAAGCAGCAATCCAAAAGAATAGGGATCCTCCGTTTCCTGCACGGCATCCGGCCAGTTGATGCGAAAGAGGTAATTCGTCGTGCTGCCGATCGCTCCGGCAAACAGCCCGCCTTCATGAATCGTTTCCAGTCTTGTCACCACGCGGCCGGTGTCGGCCTCGATCACGTCGACGGATGCTGCCCCGGGCAACAGGGCTCTTACGACCGTGAGATCGCCATACTCGTGGCGTCCGAGTATTGCGAATGGATCACCGTGGTGGCCTTCGACCAGAGCCTGAAGGCCCTCCTGGACAGTGCCGATCATCAAGTCTGTGCGCTCGTATCTCATGCGACTTTCTCCAGCAGTCTCGATGCGATGGCAAAGAATCCTCCAAGCGGCAGCGCCAGCCAGTTGGGCCTGTTGCGCGCTTCATAGGCGATCTCGTAAGCGGCTTTCTCCAGCAGGAAGAGATCGAGGATGCGACCGCGCGACCTGGTCGTAACGTTGAGTTCGCGCACATCATCGATCACTTCGAAATAGGCACTGAGGAACGCCTGTTCGGCCAGGTCGATGAAGCGCCTAACGAGCGCGCTGTGTCTTTTGTCTTCCACCTCGCTTACCCGTTCCCGGTCAAGATCGGCCGATGCCGCCAAATAGCTAAACGATCTCAGGAGGCCAGCGACATCCCGCAGGGGATTGGTCTTTGCGCGCCGTTCGGCAAGATCGCGTGCAGGCTCGCCCTCAAAATCGATGATGTAGGCATCCCCTTCTGCAACCAGGACCTGGCCGAGGTGGAAATCGCCGTGATTTCGGATCATCAGCGTACCGACTGCAGCCTTGGCGAGATCGTCAACAGCATTCAAGAGATCCTCCCGCTGCTCGACGAGGAAAAGGATCTGTTGGGCCAACGCCGGCGCAAGGCTGTCGCCGCTTGCCTCGAGCATGGCAAGGCTGCCGCGAATTTGCTCCCTTACAGCCTTTGCCCAGCGAGCGGCGTCCTCATCGGTGATGCGGGCGGGCTTGAAGGCTTCGTCGTCGGTCGGCCGCGCCAACGCCGCATGCAATTGGCCGAGCCGCTTGCCAACGGTCGCAGCGAACTCGACGAGCGGCTTGAAATACTCGTCGGCCGCCTTGCCGTCGACGCCGGTCACCACGACCTCGTCGGTAGAGCGACGCAGATTGGCCAGCATCCAGTTCCACGCATCGCCCTGGTTGCGAATGGCTCTCTGCACGATAATCAGCGTGTAGCGGCTGCCATCGGGTGTGACATGAACCACTTCGCCGAGCAGGTGCGCGGTATTGGCATATCCGACGCTGGTCAGCCGGCGGGTCATCTCGACTTCCGGATGGACACCGGGGAAGATATGGCGGATGAGCTTTACCATCGCCATGTCGCCGACGATCAGCGAGCTGTTGGATTGCTCGGCAGAGAGCCAGTGGACTTGGATGTCATCATCGACGCTCATGCAGTCGAGCTGGGCGGTCCCTAGAAATTCGATCTTGCCAGCGCGACCGGCAATGACGGCACGGTCACAGAGGCCTCGTATGACGCCGCGTGCAAGTCCTTCCATCGCAAATCCGTCGGTCAGGAAGCCGACGCGGCGGCCCTGACGGAGACGGGCAAGGGCAAGTTGCTGGGCAAGAGCACTCGGCTGGCTGTCGTCCCACGACACGGCAAGCGGCAAGAGATATGTCTCATTGTGAGCTTCCAGCTCGGCTTCCAGTTCTGCAAACAAGATGTTGCCAGCGAATGGAAACGGCATGGCGGAAACCACGGACGCACGTCTTAACCTCTCGCCCTTGGCGGCAAACCAGCGCCGCTTGCCGAGATAGGCCGGCAGCACCTCGCTCGAAAGCGTACCTGAAAGGCGAGGCTCATCGAGCAGTTCCTGCAGGTCACGTCGCACGACCATCGTCACCATGTCCTGCATCTGCTCGGGAGGCTCGGCGCGCCATGCGGGGCCATCACTCTCCTGGCTGAGCTGGAACCAGAAGAAGCCATAGGGGGGCAACGTGAGAAGGTAAGTGAGTTGACCGATCGGCGGGAAAGGAGACATGCCCGTCAGCTCGATCGGCACGTAACCGGCAAAATTGGCAAGATCCAGCTCGACGGCTTGCGGCAGGCGCGACAGGTTGGCGACGCAAAGGATCGTTTCACCTTGGTATTCCCTGAGATAAGCAAGGATCTTCCTGTTGCCGGGCGACAGGAACCGTAAGGAACCGCGCCCGAACGCAGTATGCTTGTTGCGCAAGGCCAACATGTGCCGTGTCCAGTTGAGCAACGAATGGGCATCGGCCCCCTGCGCTTCGACATTGACCGCCTCGTAGCCGTAAAGCGGATCCATGATGGGCGGCAGAACGAGGCGCGCCGGGTTTGCCTTTGAAAAACCGCCATTGCGGTCCGGAGACCATTGCATCGGCGTTCGCACGCCATCGCGGTCGCCTAGATAGATATTGTCGCCCATGCCGATCTCGTCGCCGTAGTAGAGCACGGGCGTACCAGGCATCGAAAGCAGAAGCGCGTTCATCAGCTCGACGCGGCGGCGGTCGCGCTCCATCAGCGGCGCAAGACGTCGTCTGATTCCGAGGTTGATGCGCGCGCGCCGATCTGCGGCATAGATGTTCCAAAGATAGTCCCGTTCATCATCGGTGACCATCTCGAGCGTCAGCTCGTCATGATTTCTCAGGAAGATCGCCCATTGGCAACTCTCTGGAATCTCGGGCGTTTGCCGCATAATATCGGTGATCGGGAACCGATCTTCCTTGGCAATTGCCATATACATGCGCGGCATCAAGGGGAAATGGAATGCCATGTGGCATTCATCGCCATTGCCGAAATAGTCGCGGGTATCCTCCGGCCATTGATTGGCCTCGGCAAGCAGCATCTTGCCAGGGTGAGTGGAATCGAGTGCTGCACGGATCTTCTTCAGGATTTTATGCGTCTCTGGCAGGTTCTCGTTGATTGTCCCCTCGCGCTCGACCAGATAGGGGATTGCGTCCAGTCGGAAACCGTCGATTCCGGTTTCCAGCCACAAACGCATCACATTTAGAAGCTCTTTCAACACGAGCGGATTATCGAAATTGAGGTCGGGCTGGTGGGAATAGAACCGGTGCCAATAATAGGCGCCGGCGACAGGATCCCAGGTCCAGTTGGACTTTTCAGTGTCAAGAAAGATGATCCGGGTTTCCGGGAACTTCTGATCCGTGTCCGACCAGACATAGAAGTCGCGCTCTGGCGAGCCGGCCGGGGCATGGCGCGCCCGCTGGAACCACGGATGCTGATCGGAGGTGTGGTTGATGACGAGCTCGATAACGACCCGCAGTCCACGTTGATGTGCAGCCTCCACGAAGGCTTCGAATTCCTCCATGGTGCCATAGTCAGAACTGACATTGGTGTAGTCGGCGATATCGTATCCATCGTCACGGCGCGGGGACGGGAAGAACGGCAAGAGCCATATGACATTGGCTCCGAGCGAAGCGATGTGATCGAGCTTCTCATGCAGTCCCTCGAAGTCGCCGATGCCATCGCCATTGGCGTCGAAGAACGACTTGATGTGAAGCTGGTAAATGACAGCGTCCTTGTACCAGAGGGGATCGGAATCTTGCGTGCTTTTCGGCGTCCCGGCCTGCGTCTGACTCCGGCCTGCGGTTGCGACGTCCATTTTGCTTTCCTCCCTTATCTCACGCGCCAGATCGAAAACGGCAGCCCGGCGTGCGGGTCGAGCCGAAGGCGCTGAACCTTGCCGGTAAAGGTGAATTTGTGGCCGTTGATCAGGTCTTCGAGATCGAGTGCGGCATGGTCCGGCAGGTTCCATGACCAGAGCGGAATTTCCACATCTGCCTCGTGGGCGTTGTGCGGGTCGAGATTGACGGCGATCAGCAGAGCGTTCTCGCGCCCGGGGCTCGCTTTTTCGTAGAACATGATGTTGTCGTTCCCGGCTGGGAGCAGCTGCAGGCCATGGTGGGAATGCAGAGCCGGGTTTTCATTGCGGATGCGGTTGAGCATCGTGATTTCGGACTTGATGTTGCCCGGCCGATCATAGTCCCAGGCCCGGATCTCGTATTTTTCTGAGTCGGCATATTCCTTGCGCTTGGCGTCCGGGCGACCCTCGCAAAGTTCGAAACCGTTGTAGACACCCCATAGTCCCGAGAGTGTCGCTGCGAGCGCAGCGCGAATGAGATAGGCCGGGCGAGGTGCATTTTGCAGAAAGTCGGGGTTGATGTCGTGCGTATTGACGAAGAAGTGCGGACGGAAGAATTCCTTGGGTTCTTCCGTCGTGATCTCACGCATGTACTGTTCGAGTTCCCACTTGGCGTTGCGCCAGGTGAAATAGGTGTAGGACTGCGAGAACCCGATCTTGGCGAGACGGTACATCACCTTTGGTTTCGTGAAGGCTTCCGACAGGAAGACGACCTCCGGGTGCCGGCAGCGGATATCAGCAATCAGCCACTCCCAGAACGGGAAGGGCTTGGTATGCGGATTATCGACCCGAAACAGCTTTACGCCGTTGTCGACCCACTTCTGAACAATGTGGCGCAGCGCAATCCACAACGAAGGGATTGCCTCACCTGCGTAAAAGTCGACATTGACGATGTCCTCGTATTTCTTGGGCGGATTTTCCGCATAACGTATGGTCCCATCCGGTCGCCAGTCGAACCAGCCCGGATGCTGTTTTAGCCATGGGTGATCGGGGGAAGCTTGGATTGCAAGGTCAAGCGCTATCTCCAGGCCCTCGTCCTTGGCCGCATCGACCAACCGGCGGAAGTCCGCGAAGCTGCCGAGTTCGGGGTGAATTGCGTCATGACCGCCCGCCTGCGAGCCAATTGCGTAAGGACTGCCGGGATCGCCTGGTTCTGCACGCAGGCTGTTGTTCTTGCCCTTGCGATTTGTCGTCCCGATCGGGTGAATAGGCGGAAAGTAGAGCACATCGAAGCCCATTGCGCGGATGGCCGGCAACCGCTTGATAACATCATCGAACGTACCGTGACGGTTCGCATCACCGCTCTGGGAGCGCGGGAATATCTGGTACCAGCTTGCGAAGGCAGCCGCCGAACGCTCGGCGTCGAGGGGGATGACCTGAGACCGGAGCCGGTAAGGACGCCTATCTGCTGCCGCCATGAGCTCGGCAGTTTCCGTAGCGAGCAGGATTTCGGTGCGCCGTGCATCCTGCGTCTCAGCCAGTTCGTCGAACAAGACCTTCAGTCGGCTCTTGACCTGGCCGTCGGCATGATCGAGCGCGTCCAGTACGAGGTTGATCCCTTCCTGGATTTCCAGCCTGAGATCGAGACATGCCTCATGCTTCTTGACCAGTTCATAGCGGTAGATCTGGAAGGGGTTGCGCCAAGCTTCCACGACAAATTCATGCCGCCCCAGGCGCTTTGCCACGAATTCCGCACGCCAGCGGTCATTTTCGACGAGCTCCATGCGGACTTCGTTCCATCCGCCCTGGTCGGCCGGGCGCCAAAGAAGCGCCGCCGACAGCGGGTCATGACCATCTCCAAAAATATCGGCTTCAACCCTTATCGTTTCGCCAACAACGCGTTTGACCACGAAACGGCCCTCGTCGACCGCCGGCGTGATTTTTTCGATAGCAAGTCTTGCAGACGCCGCAGCGTCGCTGGCTGCCGGTACAGCATATGCGTCGATGATGGGAACGGACGACAGTCCTTCAAAAACGCGAAGCTCACCCGGTTTCAACTTCAGTCGGGCGTCAAGGATCTCGCCTTCGGCCTGCGGATTGCTCAGCGGCAGAAATGAGGATGCGGCCTCCCGTAAAAGATTGAACGGGGCGCCGACGCTGCGCCGCAGATCACGATTGAGGACGACGACACGCACTTTTTGTGAGCTTGGCATATCCTCCCGATCGGTCTGCATCAGAGCAACGGCCGGCGTTTGGCTGGTGGAGATGAGCTTGAGCGGCCGACGCGCGAAACCGGCAGCCGTCTTGTTCGTCCAGGCATTTACCGCGCGGATATCGCCGGAAAGGTCAAACGCTCCCTGTTCGCGAAGGCCGCGCAGGCCGGTCCCGTCCCCATGCAGCGGATCAAGCGGTGCGGCGGCGCCATACTCAAAGCCCATTGGGATCATCAGGCCGCTGGCAAATGTGGAAGACAGCCGCAAAGCTCTCACCGCCTTGCGCTGCAAGACCTCCCTGCTGTCGGTCCCGTGGGCGACGCGCTTGGCGAACGGCGCTTCCGGAAAGGTGATCTGATAACCAATCTGCCGCTGGATCTGGTATTCCTCCATGATCCAGCGTTCCTCGAGGTCCCACCATGCCAGCGAGGAGAAGCTGCCATCAAAACCGGTTCCCTGCAGGGCCTTGCGGACTTCGAAGTCGCTGCCCGGAGTCCAGGCCAGAAAGGTCGTTTCCGGCGCAGATCTGCGGGTCGACAAAATCACGTTGAACCAGGCTTGCGGCGCAAGGTTCTCGATCCCGAGGCAGCGAAAGCCTGAAATTCCGAGACCGGTAAGCAGCCTCATCCGAGTGAGCCAATCTTCAAGATGGCCAGGATCACGTGCAGGATCGACGCGCCGGCTGCCGGCTCTGTGCGGTGGCACCCGCGGATCGGCGACGACTGAACCTGGCGCCTCCCCGTCGACCGCCACCCGATCAATGGCCAGGTCGAGCATGATCTTGAGCTTGTTGTGTGTCGCCGCTTGGACCAGGGCTCCGACGGCCTCCGTGACAGAACTACCCAGCCCCAATGCCGGGTCGAGCCGATCGAAGTCTTTCGTGACAAAGACACTGCTGTGATGACGGCGTTCGAAAAGTGGTGCCGTCAGAACCGTGTCAAAACCAAGATCTCTTACATGCCCAAAGACCTCCTTCCACGCCGCCAAACCCTTCAACATCAGGGGATGCACGTAGTAGATCTGCGGCGGAAGTTGCGAGCTTCGCGACACGACTTGAGGGCGCGTGTTCATTGTGAGTCCCTAACCTTTTCAGCATTAACTGCAAGGCCGCCGTGCTTGTTCCTTTTTTTTGCTGGTGCAATTGACCATCATTTCCGGGCATGGCGCCGGGTTTGGGTACCACAGGTCGCTCACCGGATGAGGATCCGGCGCTGTAGCGGCCGCACTGCGCCCTGCCCTGGAGGGTCCCAAAGCCGCAGTTGCAGGCGATACTGCCGCCATGGCAGCGCATGTCAGACAGCGCCGTGCGGTGCCGCACCGATCCGCCACGCATCAGGTGGCAACGGTGTCCAGAAAAGATCATGCAAGCACACCTTAGCGCGCCGATTACGCAGCCCTGGGCCAGCACTCACCTATTTCTGCTTTGCGCCAAAATGGCTAAAGCGCTGGCAACGGAACGGTGTCAGATCGATCGACGGTTTGCGTTTTGAGACGATATCTGCCACGAGCCGCCCGGTGATGGCCGCCAGCGTCAAGCCGAGGTGGCCGTGCCCGAAGGCGTAGGTCACTTTCGGTGATGTCGGCGAGTTGCCGATGACCGGCAGCGAATCCGGCATCGACGGACGAAATCCGAGCCATTCCGAGGTCGCCTCTCCCGCACCAGGCAAGAGCGCTTCGACGCCCTTGCGGATCATGGCCGTGCGGGCGGGATTGGGTGGGGCCGAGAGGCCGCCGAGTTCCACCGTGCCGGCAGCGCGCAGGCCATCCGCCATCGGCGTCATGTAGAATCCGTGTTGCGGATAACAGACAGGGCGCGTCAAGAGCGACCCAGCCCTCGGGAAAAGGACGTGATAGCCTCGTTCAGTGTCGAGCAGGACGCTATCGCCGACCTGTCTTGCAAGCATGCCTGACCACGCACCTGCCGCCACCACCGCATGATCGGCAAGGATTTCATCACCGCCGACCCTGAGGCGGACGCCTGCCCCTGTCATCTCCAGCCCGCTGGCCTCGCCGCCGACAAATGTGCCGCCGCGCTCGCCGACGACCATGGCAAGCGCGAAGGCGAGCAACTTCGGACTCGAGAACGTATAGGCGTCGCGGAACAACACGCCGCGACAGTATAATGGGGCAAGATTGGGCTCGAGATCGCGGATTGCCGCAACATCCAGCCGCTCCAGGGCAACGCCGTGACGTTCGCGAAAGAACATTTCAGGCTCCGCCGACTGAAACTGCGCCTCTGTCTTATAGAGATAAAGGCATCCATGGCGCCGCTCGAGCGCCTTTGCGCCCGCTTCATGGACAAGCGGCCGCCAGGCGGCATCGGCCTGCATGAGAAGGCTTGAGAGTACGGCGGCGATCCGTTCCACTTCATGCTTGCTGCTCGATGCCACAAACGCGCGCAACCACGGTGCCAGATGCGGCAGATAGCGCCAGACGATTGCAAGCGGGCCAAGCGGATTTGCAAGCATTGCTGGTACCCGCCAGGCAATGGCGGGGGTCGCGACGGGCAGGACGCTGTGGGGCGCAATCGTGCAGGCATTCCCATATGAACAGGCTTGCTCATAAGATGCGCCGGCGAGCGGTGGCTCCCGGTCTATGACGGTGACGCGATGCCCTGCCTTTTGCAGCCAGAGCGCCGACGCAAGGCCCACCAAACCGGCACCAATCACGAGAACATGTCGCCGCTCCGTTGCCGGCAGCGGCGCGATTTCCAGATTTGACACAGGCGATTGCTCATACATGACCGATCAACGCCCGGGGACGGTCGGCGAGCGTCGAAGCGATGATCCGCAGCGCCGTCGTCAATTCTTCGCGCGAGGCGGCACATCCAATGTTGACACGGACGGCATGCTCGACTGGCTGCCGATCGCAAGCAAAGGCAGCAGCCGGCATCACCGCGACGCCGTGAGCACGCAGGTTGGCGGCGAAATCCTCCGCCCGCCAGGGTGCCGGCAATCGCAGCCAGACAAACATGCAACGTGGATCCGCTGCAAACGAGTGGCCTGCCAGAATAGTGGTAACAAGCGTGTGGCGGGCCCGAAGTTCCGAAAGCTGGGCCCTCAATATGGCCTGGGCCGTGCCATCCTCTAGCCACCGGCTTGCAATAAGGAGCGGCAACGGCGCAGGCATCCAGGCCGTTGTGCGCACTGCTTCGGCAGTCACCTGCGCAAGGCCCGGCGGGCAGGTCAGATAGCCGACGCGCAGGCCCGGTGCCAACGCCTTGGACAGGGCCGAAATATGGTAGGTCCTGTCTGGCGCAAGCATGGCGAGCGTCGGAACTCGGGTACCGAGCATCGGTCCATAGACGTCGTCCTCGATGATCACCACGTCGTGGCGTTTTGCCACCGCAACCAGTTCGCGGCGGCGCGCTTCGCTCATCGTCACGACACTTGGATTGTGCATCGAAGGAACGGTGAACACCGCCCGAACTGTTTCGCGCCGGCAGGTATCCTCCAGCTCGCTTGCCGACATGCCCTCATCATCGCTGCTGATGCCGACGATGCGAAAGCGAAACATCTGCGCGAGCGCCTTCAGGCCATAATAGGTGAGCCGATCCGAGACGATCACGTCGCCAGGCTCGATCAGGCTGCTGACGGCTGCCAGAAGAGCGTGCTGTGCTCCGCTGGTGACGACGATATCGGCAGCGGACGGTTCGAAGCCGTTGAGCCCGATCCAGCGCCGGCCGGCAGCGCGTGCCCAGGCTGCTCCTTCGGGCGGCTGGTAATCCTGCATTTCACAAAAGCGCGGATCGGCCGCAAGCCTAGGAAGTGTTTCGGCAAGGCGGCTTTGGAAATCATCGACGGCCGGCCGATTGACGGTAAGGTCAATGACGCCGCTCGGCGGCGTTGTGCGATCGACGCGCGGCATAGCGCCTTGCCTCATCACAATCGTCCCGCGGCGTGTACTTCCCACCACCAGATTGAGGTTCTGCAGCTCGCGATAGGCTTTGGTCACGGTCGAGACATTGACCGAACGCTCCTTTGCCAGATCCCTTTGCGGCGGCAACTGGCTCCCGGGCGCAAGCTCGCCGGATCGGATTTTTGCCTCGATCTCGCCGGCAAGCTCGAGATAGGCGGGTCGGCGCTGCGAGCGCTTCAGCACCCCGCCCTTTGTGTGGTCCTCATGCATTTCTATCGGCATACAAATTTCCGTATCTGCTTTAGAGCGCCAACCCGCAGGTCAGGCGGTAAAGCACGCGTTCTCGCTTTCCTTCACTATCTGGTTGCATGCTATCATTTTTTTCTATGCATTTCGAGAGGCAGTTAACTGCCACACAAAATTATTTGTCTTGCTTGACAAAGTTAATTTCAGCAGGACAATATCAATCGCACACCGGCAAAAAGGCAAAGAACCTGACGGTGACTGGAGGTCTTTCATGAATGAGCCTTTCATCGCCTTCCAAGGCGTCCGCAAATCCTATGACGGCAAAAACTTCGTCGTGCGCGGGCTCGACCTCAGCGTCGCAAAAGGTGAATTTCTCACTTTGCTTGGCCCCTCCGGCTCGGGCAAAACCACGACACTGATGATGCTTGCCGGCTTCGAAGCTCCAACCCATGGCACCATCACGCTCGCCGGCCATCGCATCGATAGCGTACCGCCGCACCGTCGTAACATCGGTGTGGTCTTTCAAAACTATGCGCTTTTCCCGCATATGACCGTTGGCGAAAACGTGGCATTTCCACTCAAGATGCGGCGCCTCGGCAAGGCGCAGACCGCCGAACGCGTGCGCCGCGCACTCGACATGGTGCGGATGGAAAGCTTCCAGACGCGCCGGCCGAACCAGCTTTCCGGGGGCCAGCAGCAGCGCATCGCATTGGCCCGTGCGCTGGTGTTTGAGCCGCAACTCATCCTGATGGACGAACCTCTTGGCGCGCTTGATAAGCAATTGCGCGAACACATGCAGCTCGAGATCAAGCACCTCCACGGCCGCCTTGGCATAAACGTCGTCTATGTGACCCACGACCAGAGCGAGGCACTGACCATGTCGGATCGCGTCGGCGTCTTCGATGACGGCACGCTGCAGCAGGTCGCCCCGCCGCATGCCCTTTACGAAGCGCCGGCAAACCCGTTCGTTGCGACCTTCATCGGCGAGAACAATGCCATCGCGGGCGAAGTGGTCGAGCTTGTCGGAAAGACCTGCCGGATCAGGACCGCCGACGGCTCCATCATCTCGGCTCTTGCCGGCGACGGCCTGAAACAGGGAACGCGAACAACCTTGGTATTGCGCCCGGAGCGCATCACGCTGTCGTCTCCTGCCGAAACTCCAAACCGCTTCCCGGCCCGCATCGTCGAACTGATCTATCACGGCGATCACATGCGGCTGCGCGTTCAGGCCTGCGGCTGCGATGACGTCCGCATAAAGCTGCCTGCTGCATTGGCGAACACGTTTCGGACCTGCAGGGACAACATCGTCATCAGCTGGGCGCCGGAAGACTGTCGGGCGCTGGCTTTAGCGTGAGAGCGAAATGCTGAAATTGCATTCAACCAGAACAGGGGAACCAACATGAACCGCATCTCGATACTGCTACACACATCCATGCTTTGTCTTGCCATGAGCGCACCGGCACTTGCAGGCGATACGATCACGGTAACGTCGTGGGGAGGCGCATATACCAAAAGCCAGGAAAATGCCTTCTTTGGTCCCTATTCGAAGGAGACCGGCGTCAAGATCCTGCAGGACGAGTGGGATGGATCCACCGCAAAATTGAAGGGCATGGTGGAAACATCCCAGGTCAACTGGGATGTCGTCGATGTCGAACCTGGGCATGCGCTGCAGGGTTGCGACGAGGGATGGCTGGAAGAGATCGACTACTCCAAGCTCGGCGGCAAGGAGGCCTTCATCGACGGCGCGGCAATGGACTGTGCGGCAGCCACCATCGTTTTCGGCACGATCTATGCCTATGATGCGTCCAAATTCTCCAATGGCGGGCCAACGACGATGGCCGATCTTTTCGACACCAAGAAATTCCCCGGTCCGCGGGCTTTGCGCAAAGCGCCCAAGACGACGCTGGAATTTGCTCTGATCGCCGATGGGGTGGCCCCGGCCGAGGTCTATGACGTCCTGGGTTCGCCCGAAGGCGTCGATCGCGCCTTCAAGAAACTCGATACGATCAAGAAAGACGTCAAGGTCTGGTGGACAGCCGGTGCCCAACCGCCGCAGCTTTTGGCCGACGGCGAAGTGCTGATGACAACGGCGTGGAACGGACGCATCTATGATGCCGTCAAAAATAGCGGCAAGAATTTCAAGATCGTCTGGGATGGCCAGGGGATGGACTTCAACCTTTGGGCCCAGCCGAAGGGATCGCCGCACAAGGAGGCAGCCGACAAGTTCATCGCCTATACGATGAACCCGGACGTCATGGCCCGGCAGTCGCAATACATCTCCTACGGCCCGACGCTGAAGGCGGCAATCGCCAAGGTTCCGGCCGACATCCTGCCCGACCTTCCGACGGCGCCCGAAAACACCAAGAACGCCTTCGTGGTCTCGGCAGAATTCTGGGCCGACCATGACGAGGAGTTGACCGAACGCTTCAACAAGTGGCTGGCGCAATAGTCCTCGCTCGGCGGGCGGGCTTTTCCTCCCTGGGCCTGCCCGCCCAATGTATTGCGAATGAAGGTGTGCCATGGCGGTTACGCTTAACGACGACGTCATCAACAATTCCATCGAAACGGCGCCTCTTGCCCGCCGGCTGCGTGGCCTGCGACGGAGGGGGCAGATGAGAGCCCTGCTTCTCGTCGCACCGCTGATGCTCTTCCTGGTGGCAATCTTCATCGTGCCGATCGGCATGCTTCTTACCCGAAGCGTCGACAACCGCGAAGTAGCGCGAACGCTGCCGAACACCGTCGCGATGCTTTCTTCGTGGGACGGCAGAACCGTACCAGACGAAGCGATCTATGCCGCCCTCGCAACCGACTTGAAGGCATCGTCCCGTGAGGATGTAGCCGAGATCGCCAAACGGCTGAATTATTACGAAGCCGGTACGCGCTCGATGCTTTTGAAAACCGCGCGCACGATCCGCAATGCAAAGTCGCCCTACAAGGATGCCTTCGTCGCAGCGGACGCTCAATGGGAAACGCCCCGTTATTGGCATCTTCTCAAGCGGGCAATGCCTGAGCTTACCGCTTTCTATCTGCTCGCAGCGTTGGACATGAGCCGCGACGAGACTGGCGCTATAACGACAGTCACACCCGAAAACGCTGTTCATATCGATGTACTGCTGCGCACCTTCGCCGTCAGTGCTTCGGTGACGCTGCTGTGCCTGCTGCTTGGTTATCCACTTGCGGCATTGATCGCCCGGTCCAAGGGAAGCACGGCCAACACTTTGCTGATCCTCGTGCTATTGCCCTTCTGGACATCGCTGCTGGTGCGTACGAGCGCCTGGGTCGTGCTATTGCAGAGCCGCGGCGTGGTGAATTCCGCTCTTGCATGGCTTGGCGTCATCGATCCATCGCAGCCGCTGGAACTCATCTACAACCGCA
Source organism: Rhizobium etli 8C-3 (assembly GCF_001908375.1). Classification (NCBI taxonomy): domain Bacteria; kingdom Pseudomonadati; phylum Pseudomonadota; class Alphaproteobacteria; order Hyphomicrobiales; family Rhizobiaceae; genus Rhizobium; species Rhizobium etli. The sequence goes on from NZ_CP017244.1 coordinate 1,565,267, forward strand.
TCGGCGTCTTGATCGCGATGACGCATATCCTTCTCCCGTTCATGGTGTTGCCCATCTACAGCGTCATGAAGAGCATCCCGCCGGTCTATTTGCGCGCCGCCTCCTCGCTTGGTGCACCACCGCTGTCGGCCTTCTGGCGCATCTATTTGCCGATGAGCATGCCAGGCGTCAGCGCCGGCGGACTGCTGGTCTTCATCCTTGCCCTCGGCTACTACATCACCCCAGCGCTCGTCGGCGGTCCGCGCGACCAAATGGTCAGTTACTACATTGCCTACTACTCGAACCAGGTGACCAACTGGGGGATGGCGGCGGCATTGAGCGCCATCCTCCTGGTCGCCGTGCTGATCCTTTACGCCGTCTACAATCGCATGGTCGGCATCGATCGTCTGAGGATAGGCTGATGAATCACTTTCTCTCCGTTGAACGCCTGCTGCCCATCCTCCTATGGGTTGCCGGCGGCACTGTCGTCGTCTTCCTGATCGCGCCGATTATCGCCATCATGCCCCTGTCGTTCAACGAAGAACCTTTCTTCACCTATCCGATGCCGGGCCTCTCGCTGCGCTGGTATGAAGAATTCTTCTCCTCCGATGTCTGGCAACTGGCACTGAGGAACAGCATCATCGTCGCCGTCTGCACCACACTGTTGTCAACCGCACTCGGCACGTTGGCAGCAATTGGCCTCAGCCGGCCGGAATGTCCCTTTCGCGCCACGTTGACTGCCATACTGATTTCACCGATGATCGTGCCGGTCATCGTCTCGGCGGTCGGCATCTATTATGCGTTTGCTGCCGTCGGTCTGCTTAACAGCTTGACCGGATTGGTCCTTGCCCATACCGCAATCGGAGCGCCCTTCGTCGTCATTACCGTGACGGCAACACTTGCGAGCTTCGATCACAATCTGATGCGTGCAGCCTCAAGTCTTGGCGCAACGCCCCTTGAAGCCGTGCTGCACATCATGCTGCCGATCATCGCGCCGGGTGTCGTGTCGGGTGCGCTATTTGCCTTCGTCACGTCCTTCGACGAGGTGGTGATTGCACTTTTCATCGCTGGTTCGGAGGAACGCACCCTGCCCCGTCAGATGTGGAGCGGCGTTCGCGAGACACTGAGCCCGACGATCGCTGCCGTCGCAACACTGCTGATCATATTCTCCACGCTGTTTCTCGCTACCATCCAGTGGCTGCACCGGCGCGCCGAACGCCAAAAACTTATGCACTGATCGGGCTTTGCGCCAAGCGTCTGGCGTGCTGTTTTTCTTTTAACAGCTCCCGCAGCTTGCAGGCGGCGGATTTCCAAGGCGCGAAGCTTTGCCGAAAGAGTTCGCTTCAACGCAGAGCCGCTGCCCTTCCTCCCGATCATAAACGCCTTGTTACGACGCAGGATGTTGATTGTACAATTGTGGTCGGCCGCAATACCGGCCTATCTGTAACATCAAGTTCCTGTTTGTGATTCAAAATATACCACGACAGATGAAACCGACCGGGGCGCCTGGCAGCAAACGCTTGATGCTCTTGAAGCACTCAGACTGGCCATCGTCCTAATACGAGAAGCGGCAAAGCAATACGATGGGAGGTCTCGTTTATGAGTTTTTTTGAAAGCCTCCTCGTCTTGTCCCTCGCGGCGATCCTGCTTCTGCAGGTTTCGCGACGTCTGTCGGCTCCCTATCCTTCCCTGCTTGCAATGGCGGGCGCTGCAGCTGCGCTTGTGCCGGGAATCCCATATGTCTCACTTGAACCTGAGATCGCCCTTGCTTTGTTCATCGCGCCAGCACTGATGGACGCGGCATTCGACTTTCCCGTCGGAACTGCCCGCCGTTTCTGGTTGCCGTTACTGGTCTTTGCCGTCGGTGGCGTGGTTGTCACAGCATTCACCGTTGCGCTTGCAGCGTCATGGTATGCCGGCCTGCCGCTTGCGGCCGCACTCGTCCTTGGGGCGATTGTCGCACCACCCGACGCAGCAGCGGCGACTGCGATCCTTTCAGGGGTGGCGATACCTCGCAGCACAGATGCCGTCCTGCGAGGCGAAAGCCTTTTCAACGACGCGGCCGCCCTTCTCATCTTCGGCGCCGCGCTCGCGGTACACTCAACGGGGAACCTTGGTGTCACCGTCGGCCTGCATTTCGCCCTTGCGGCTCCCGGCGGCATCCTGCTCGGTATTTTGGCGGCTTTCGTCGGCAAGAATCTTTCCGGTTTCGTGTCCGGCACCTTGGGTGGAAATCTGCTTCAGTTCGTCCAGACGTACCTGGTTTGGATTCTTGCCGAACATCTGGGGCTGTCGGCGGTGCTTGCGGTCGTGGCTATGGCCATGGCAATGGCAAGCAGTGTCGCGACATCTGCGCGTATGAGGGTCCAGTCCTATGCGGTCTGGAGTGCCGTCGTCTTCGTCCTCAACATCATGGCATTCCTGTTAATGGGCATGCAGATCAAGGGCATCATCGCAGCCATGCCGGAGGGGCAGCTCATGAGGGCCTGCACATTCGCTGCGTTTATCGTCGCGATCGTCGTTCTCGTACGGTTTGCAGTCTGCATCGGCTACAATCGTATCCTGGCTCGCCTTGCACGGCGGCGCGGACGAACTCAACCAGCGACGCTCAAGCAGGCGATTCTCGCCGGCTGGTGCGGAATGCGAGGACTGGTCACGCTTGCGACAGCATTCGCGCTGCCAAGCGATTTTCCTCAGCGCGATACAGTCGTGCTGACTGCTTTCGCAGTGGTTCTTGCAACACTCGTCATTCAGGGACTGACGCTTTCACCCTTGATCCGATGGCTGGGTCTCGACGGTCGCGCAGCGGCAGCCGAGGAGCTGCGCGCCCGTCGCGCGCAGATTACAAGGGCCGGCATCCACGCGCTGGAGGATCAGACCGGCCCGGAGGCGGAGCTTCTGCGAGGCAAGTTTCTGATCGAGCAGCAAGCTCTCTTCAGTGTTGCAGGACCCTCCTCGCTCGAACCTTACCGCAAACTCGCGCTGGGCTCGATTGCCGCCCAACGCATGGAGCTTGAGCGTCTTCGTTCCGACAATGAACTCAACGTCGATGAATACAATCTGCTGCTTGAGGAGATCGACTGGAAAGAGCTGGCTGTTCTGCCGCTCGAAGAGCGGAAGATTGAGGAAATCTGAATTCCGCAAGGCATACCGCGTGTCCGGCGAAAACGTTTGAAGCGCTTGCCCTTTCCCTTTCAGGCGATGGTCTTCATAAGCTCCTGCGCCGCTGTCACTCCAGTATCAAATGCGCCGTGTGCAGTCGAATAGCGTTTGGCCGAACAGGCTTCACCTGCAAAGAAGATGCGATTGTCAAGCGGAGCGGCAAGCGTTCTTCGAAGGTTAGAAGCGCCAGGGCTGGCGTATGAATAGGAGCCCCCGATGTGAGGATCGGAGCTCCATGCCGAAAAGGAGATCAATGAGAGCTGCCGTCCGATGTCGGAGCCCAAAGCGCGTTTCAGTTCCCCGAGTGCGAACTGGAACGCTTCATTTGGCCCCCCAAGTTCCAAGTCATATGCCAGATCCCCTGCATAATATCCCTCCACAACGGGATTTCCGAGGGGCCTGATTTGGTAGGCACCTGTGCGACGTTCGCGATAGGAGCCCAAGAGATGACTGTCCAGCGGCAGGGCGTGTGGGCTTTCCACCTTCATGAACAGTTTGTTCGCAAGGCCGAGGGGAAGGCGGGAAGCTGCATCGATTTTTTCGGGAAGCGGGGGAATAAACGCGATACGCTCGCTCGCAAGCACATTCGTAGAGACGGTGACGATGACTGCCTTGACACGGAATTGGCCCTTCGATGTCGAAATGACGACATGATCGGCGGCGCGATGGTCGATGCGTTCCACGGCGGTTTGCAGCTCGATCGCAAGAGGTCCGGCATAGGCGGAGACAACCGTTCCGTAGCCTTCACGTACTCGCCAGTCGGGTCCGGGACCGGGTTCATACCGCTGGAGGTCGACAACCGACGATCTATCAAGTCCGGCTCCCGTGATGAACGCACCGACCGCATGGACATACTCGTTCCACTTGCCGCCAGCCTGCAGCATGCTCGAAAGCGCCTTATCCTCGCCCTCATGGGAATTGATCCTCTCAAAGAATGCTTCGAGAGCACCGATTGCGGAGCGGGCCTCAGCGTTTGTGTCGAGGCGGCGTCCTCCCTCGTCCCATGGAGCGCGGGTTTCGTCGATCGTAAGTCCAAGGTCTTGGGCGATCGCAGTCCAGGCATTCGTTCTTGCCCCATGCAGCCAGCCGCATCCGACGTCAAGGGCGCCCAGTCCCGCGCCGAAATGCTCCGTCCTCGCCCGCCCTCCTATACGTGCGGATGCCTCAAGGACGACGAAGCAAAGGTCCGGTCGCGTCGCCATGATGTGCCGGCCCGCCGCTATACCGGCTGCGCCCGCGCCAATGATCGCCACATCCACTTCGTTGCCGTTCACGATGGTGCCTCCCGATTTAGCTCAGACCAGCTCTGGTGATCCATATGCCCCAGTGCCGACACAGGTCCAGACAGTGCCGGAGAAGAGCTGCAGTCATTCTTCGCTTCCATCAGCCCCGTGTCGAAGGAGATGCGGCCCAAAGTCAGGCGATCTTTGCTGAAAGCGTCGCTTGAGTATCTTGGAGCCGTCAAGATGCGCGCTGCGCGTTTTGCGCCGCTGTCGTTTCATGATGTCTGGCTCGGACAAAAATCAAGGTATCTCAGCAGTTCCTGGCCGCAGTCTTTGACAGCAGAACTGCTCTGGCTTGCCTTCGCGATCCCCATTGCCCCCCAGTATGATGCAATTACGAAGATTGCTGCGGCCTCGGCATCAAGGTGAGCGTAGTGTCCGGCGAGTTGGTCCGCGCGAATTTTTTGCGCAAGTTTGCCCCTCCATTGCGCGAGAATTGCGATGGCGGCCTGCCGCATGGCGCCATCTTGTGCGGCCGGTTCGCTCATCAAGTTGCCGAGCGGACATCCAGACACGAAGCCCTGTTGATCCAGTTCTCGGATGATCTTGGTGAATATGGCTTCTACGCCGTCGGATGCCGTCTTAGCCTGTGATATCGGCTTGATCCAAGTTTCCTCGACCGCGTCGGTGACATTGCCGTTCAGAACCGCAAGACCCAGCTCCTTCTTGGTCGGGAAGTGATGTGAGAACGCTCCGCCTGTTACGCGCGCCGCCGCCTTGAGATCCTGTACGGTCGTAACGCCGTAGCCGCGGGTGGTGAAGGCGTTGAAAGCGGTGTCGACGATTCGCTTTCTTACACCTTCCGGATCATTCGATCTTCGTTTCTTCAGAGGTCCAGGCATGGAAGGTTTTTGTAACACGGCTTGACAAACAGGACAACCGACCTGTAATTAAAACAGGACATGCATCCTGTTTATGAGGAATCGATGCGCCACGCCTCGTCGGTCGACAATGTCTTCGAGCTCCGCCAGTACCGTCTCCACCCGGGCGCTCGAGAGACTTTGATTACCGTTTTCGACCGCGAGTTCCTGGAGACACAGGAGGAGGCTGACATACGCGTCGTGGCTCAGTTCCGCGATCTCGATGATACCGACAGCTTCGTCTGGCTGCGCAGCTTTGCGGATATGGAGGCGCGACGAGAGGCGCTCGGCCGCTTTTACAATGGCCCCACCTGGGCTCGCCATCGTGACGCAGCCAACGGCACAATGGTCAATTCCGACAATGTTCTGCTGCTGCGCCCCGCCAGCTTCGATCCGACTTTTCAGCTGCCCGCCACAGAGCGGCCGCGCTCCGGCAGCACTTTGGAGTCGTCTGCACTGTTTCTTTGCTCGATCTATTACGCTGCGCCGGGCAAAGAGGAGGCCTTTTCAGCCTTCTTCGAAAATGAGCTCCGCTTACCACTTCTCGAAAGCGGCGCGACTATCCCTGCAACCTTCCTGAGCGAACACAGCGCCAATACGTTCCCAAGACTGCCGATCCGAGAAGGAGAATCGGTCTTTGTCGCTCTTTACCGTTTCGCGACGCCGCAAGCCTATGCCACTCACCTCGGCGCACTTGCAGCGTCGCGGAAGTGGACCGAGACAATCCAACCGCAAATCATGCAACGCACCTGGCGCGAGACCGAGGTGCTGAGGCTCTCACCGACGTCACGATCGTTGATGCGTTAGTTTTTTGCCAAAGCCCCCAGCAACGGCATCCGGGGGCTCCTCATTCCCCTCGGTCCAGGCACCGAAGGGCCGCCGACCATGTGTGTGGGCGGCAAGACATCGTCGCAGGCTCGCATTGAGCTGTCTCTGCTCGATGCGATGATAGGCTGAAAGTCCGATCGTCCGCCTGCCCTATTCGCGTCAGCTCAAGTGATGTTTAGGGGTAGCCATCCAGCATAGCGATCCGAACATGCCTCCGCAGCTGGCGCCGATCGATCAGAACCCGAAAATTGCCCAACATCAAAACCTATTTCAGCTGGATGCCGCTCCATAGGACAAGGCTCCTCAAATCGGTGCACGTCTTAACGACCGTGGCAAAAGGCAATCGACAAATTTCCCGCGTCTTCCATTGTCGCAATGGACGCCACATAACGACCTGTGATGCTTCATTCAGAAAGTCTAAGATGGCCACCGCCTTGGTCTGAATATTCCGCCCATTTCAGTAGGGTTTGGATCGACACACATAGTCCACGAGCGCACGGAGCTTCAGCGGCTGCCTTTGGCGCTTGGGATAATAGAGATAAGAGCCCTGAAACGGTGGACAGAAATCCTCAAGCAGCGGCACCAACTCGCCGCGGTCGAAGTATGATTGAAACGTTTGCACCATGCCGAAGGTCACCCCCGCTCCGGCGCAAGCCATACGGACCATCACCCCCATGTCGTTTGTGGTGACCGCGGGATCAACCGCGACGTTGAAATCACGTCCAGTCTCGACAAACTCCCAGCGATAGGGTGCGCTATCAGGACGAGGCCGCCAGCCGATACAGACATGATCGTGAAGCTCGACAGGACGCCGGGGGCGGCCATGGCGCTCCAAATAGCTGGACGATGCAGCAGCGCATTGTCTTTGCGGTGCAGAAACCGGCACAGCGATCATATCCTGCTCAATGACTTAGCCGATCAGGACTCCCGGCAATGAGAATCTTCCATCCCGGCATTGTTGCCTTGATCGCTGACCTGTTGTCACCTTGAAAATGATCGGTTGAAGTTGTCGGGCACCGGACCTTTTGAAGGTTCACGCAGCGTTGGTAAGTGGCAATGGATCAGGCGCATCAGATCGCCAATCCTGCCCAGGCAAGCTGACAAGAGGGTCATCGCTCATTGCTTAGATGGTCTCCAGGGTCGTGTGGCGGCAACGCACCACCCACTCGTCGCTCACCTCCAGCAGTCATGCGTCGGCGAGCCTGAGGATGGCATCGTCGGCGTCGATATTTCCGTTCAAGCGCCAGTCGCGCATCGGACATCGGCATAATATCTCCGGCTTCTTCAACGACTGCAAGTCAGGAGGCTCGCGGTAGTGTTGACTCTGAAGTTCACTCAGCCGAAAACAGGTGATCGAGTAGAGAGGAAGTAATGATGGCTAACGAGAACACCACAGGACCGGTTGCTGCAGTTGAGGCGACCGATACAGAGGCAAAAGCACCTGCCGCTAAGAAGCAGAAGCCAAACCAGCGTCCGAAGACGGCCGCCGAACCGGCGCGAGCCGCGGCCAAGGCAAGTGCCGCAAAGTCACAAGTCACCAAGCCCAGGACGTATAGCGAACAGGAAAAGACCGGTAAGCTCAAGCTGATCGAAAAGGCGACAACCGAAGGCAAGAGCACCCTCAAGGATGCGATCAAGAGCGCCGGCATATCGGAGCAAACCTACTATAACTGGAAACGGACCGCGACGCCCGCCGTTCAAAGGAACGAGAAGCCTGTTCCGGCCAGCGATGAGCTAGCAGATCTTGTTCAGCTCGAGAAGGAGAACCAGAAGCTTCGCAAGCTTTTGGCCGATAAGTTGCGCTCCGAAAATACCGAGCTGCGCAAGAGGCTTGGTCTGGATTGATCCAGGACCGACGTCGTGGAGGCGGTCAACTTCTCGATTGGCCGCTTCATCTCCTTACCACCAAAGGCTTGTTTGCCTCCAGTCTCTGCGTTGAGGAGCGCGATCGCACAGCGAATGGCTCCTGCGCAAAGACCGATACCTATTGGATTGTTGGCGTGAAGAATTCGTCATTCTCTCGCACACTGGCCAGTTGAAGCGCGCGGCAAGGCGAGATATGGGTTCGCCAGCAGGAACTGAGTGACGCAGATCGACGCTTGCTATTTCCGCCATTTGTTTAAGGTTGAAACCATATGAAAACGCCACAACGGAAATTCGTTGTTGAATTTAAGTCGGGTCGACGACAGACGAAGGAGCGGACGAACTCAATTTGGGGTGACACCGATCTCAAGGCGCTGGTTCGTGAAGTGGAAGATAAGGCGCCGTATCTGTTCAATTCAAATGCGGCACCTGGCAGGCCTGACGAGGGCGCAGACATAGCGTCTGATGCGATGAACTCAGGCTCTGCTGGCGCAAGCGCAGGCGAGACCAGCTTTGCGGGAGCATCGACATCATTACGTGACGGCGAAAAGGTCGACCTTCCACAACAAGATGAGACCACTGTTGCGACTGCCGAAGTTATCGAACCGATACGAAAGCCGGTGGTTCGACCCAAGAGAACATCAAACGGCACTCCTCGAAAGCGTGTCAAGCGCGGTCTCGCCGGCGCGACCTCGCATGTTGAGATGGGAAGGAACCAGCCCCAAAGCGCGGATGCGGTGACTGCTCGGAATGCCGTTTCCCTCGAGGAAGTAACTACACTTGATGCAGAAAACAGGCGGCTCAAGAGGTTACTGGCTGAACGGCTTCATGCACAGAACTTGGAGCTCAAGAAGATGCTCGAGCGGTTTGGTGTCATGTAAGAAAGTCAGGATCGCGCAGCGCCCGCGACCCCTAAAGCCGCGGGCATGAACAGAACAACTACTGGTTCTTCACGGTGTCTTCCAGGAAGAACCGGCCAAGCGGGTTCTGGTAAAAATTCTCCACGTTCTTGCGCGCGACATTGATGTAGGGGCTGTAGTAGAGATCGATCCAGTTCACGTCTTCCTTGGCCATCTTCTGCAGATCGAAATACATCTGCTCGCGCTTGGCCGGATCCAGCTCCTGACGCGCCCTGGCGACAAGGTCCTTCACCGCATCACTCTTATAGTTGGTCATGTAGTTGTTATTGGAGTCGTGTCCGAGAACGAAGGTCGTCTTTTGGTCCGGGTCGAGAATATCGTTGGTCCAGTAGTTGACTGAAATATCGTATTCGCCGTTGACAGTCATATCCCATTCCTGGCTGGGATCGACCTTCTGAAGATTTGCGGTAATTCCGGCCTTGGCGAGCTGCTGCTGGATCAACACCGCCGTCTGCTCGTCCACCTCATCGCCGGCACGCAGCAGATAAGTGAGTGTCAGGTTGGGGAAGCCGGCATCCGCCAGCATTTTCTTGGCCTTTTCCGGATCATAGGGCCGCTCAAGGTTGTCAGCATAGTGATAGAGCGCGCCCTTCGGTATGTAGGAATTGGCGATCGTACCCTGTTTGAACGTGACGGCATCAATGATGGCCTTCTTGTCGATCGCCATGTCGAGTGCCTGGCGCACTTCCTTCTTGCCGAGACCGCCATGGGCGTGGTTGATCAGCAGATGGTCCTCGCGGGTCGAAGGATCGGTAAGCACGTTGAGGTTCGGGTCCTTCTTCAGTTCCTCGACGCGCGAGAAAGGCACGAAAATCGCCGCATCCAGTTCCCCCGCCTCAACGTTCAACATGCGCGTATTGTCGTCAGGGACCGAGATCCATTCGACTCCGTCGAGCTTCACCCGATCCGCCTGCCAGAAATGCGGGTTTTTCTTGAGGATGATGCGGTCACCGCGTCGCCACTCCTCCACGGTGAAAGCGCCCGAAGCGATCGGCTTTTCGCCATAGGCTTCAGCGCCCACCGATTCCATGCCCGCCTTTGAAATGACCGAGGCATTCGGAAGCGCGAGGGTTGAAAGGAAGGGCGCAGAGGGGTTCTTGAGCTTGATTGTCAGCGTGCGGGGATCGGTCGCGGTCAAAGTGTCGATCACCTTGTAGGAATCGCTCCAGAGGGAGCCTTCGTCGTCGCGAATGCGCAGGAGGCTGAAGACGGCATCTTCGGCCGTCAACGGCGTTCCGTCGGAGAATTTCGCGTCGCGGATCTTGAAGGTATAGGTCAGGCCGTCGTCCGAGGTGCTCCAGCTTTCGGCAAGGCCGGGCTCCAGCTTGGTGCCGGTCTTGTCGACCCGCACCAGCACGTCGTAGACGTTCGAGAAGACCCAGTTGTCGATGTTCTGCGCCGTCTTGATCGGGTCGAATGTCGTTGAATCCTCGCGACGGCCGATCGTCAGGACGCCAGCCGCTTGCGCATAGCTGGCGCCGAGGGTGAGGGCAGTGGCGAAGGCGGCAAGCCCGATAGATTTCCACCTGATGGTCATGATGTCGTTCCCTTCGTTGTTATGGCAGGCATTTGATGGACTGCACCGGTTCGCCCAGCGCTGGCTCGACGCCTTTGAGCCGCGGCTTGTCCGGATCGATATCTGGGATCGCCGCGATCAGTGCGGCGGTATAGGCATGCCGAGGCCGCGAAAAAACCTCTTCGGACGGCCCCTCCTCGACCACTTCGCCGCGATACATGACGACGGTGCGTGTGCAGAGATGGCGCACAATCGCCAGGTCATGGGCAATGAAGATCAACGTCAGGTCCATCTTGGCCGCCAGATCTCTAAACAGGCCGATGATCTGCGCCTGGATGGTCACGTCGAGCGCCGCCACGCATTCATCAGCGACAATCATCCTGGGATTTACAGCCAGTGCCCGCGCAATGCCGGCCCGTTGGCATTGGCCGCCACTCATGCTGCGCGGCTTTCGGTGTGCGAAATCGCGGTCGAGCCCGACGAGATCGAGCAATTCGCCAATGCGTGCCGGAATGTCGCGTTTTGCGACGGTCGCCTGCACCGTCAGCACCTCAGCCAGCGTCTGGCCGATCGTCAACCGTGGGTTCAGCGCGTTGAACGGATCCTGGAAGACCATTGCCGTTTCCCGCCGCAGCTTAGCCAGTCCCGCCTTCCTGTGCTGGGCAAGGTCAATCCCGTCGAAACTGACATGGCCGGAAGAGATCGGGGTCAGACCGAGAACGGCGCGGGCGAGCGTGCTTTTGCCGCTGCCAGATTCGCCGACGATGCCGACCGTCTCGCCCGGCATGATCTGCAGGCTGACGCCGGAAACCGCGCTGACTGTCTTGGCGACAGCGCCTTTAAAGAGCCTGCCGCCGGAAGGAAAGCGCACATGCAGATCGTCGATCTCGAGAAGCGGTTTCAACGCTACTGCCGAGCGCGGGGTCTCGCTTTCGGCGCAGACGCCAATCTCTGGCATGGACGGATGACTATGGATGAGGTTGATCGTATAGGGGTCTTTCGGACGAGAAAGGATAGCCCGCTTCGGGCCTTCCTCCAAAAGCCTGCCGCCGCGCATAACGGCGATACGATCGCATGTCTGTGCCACGATGCCGAGATCATGGGTGATGAGGATGATGGACAGCCCGCGCTTGTCCCGCAGGTCCATCAAAAGGTTGAGAATTTGTGCCTGGATGGTTACGTCGAGCGCCGTCGTGGGCTCGTCGGCGATCAGGATCTTCGGATTGCAGGAAAGCGCCACGCCGATCATCGCGCGCTGGCGCATGCCGCCCGAAAATTCGTGCGGATAGCTGTCAAAGTGCCGAACGGGATCCGGAAAGCCGACCTGCGCCAGAATCTCGACGGCGGCCGCGCGCCCATCGCGCGCATTGAGGTTCTGATGATAGCGGATACCTTCTGCAATCTGGTCGCCGATGCGCATGACTGGATCGAGATGGCTGGTAGAGTTCTGGAAGATCATGCCGATTTCGCGGCCGCGCACGCTCAACATCTCAGCATCGCTGACGGCGGTGAGATCACGGCCCTCCAGAAGCACAGTGCCTCTCTCGATCGTCAGTCGCGAGGAAGGCAGGAGGCGAACGAGCGAGCGGCAGAACAGGCTCTTGCCGGAGCCACTTTCGCCGACGAGACCCAGAATGTCGCCTTTTGCGAGATCAAGCGACACGGCATCGAGGAGAGTGCGGACCCCACTGTCGAGATGCGCTTTCACGGTCAGGTCGCGGACGGAAAGAACGGATGCGCTCATTCGTGCACTCCGAGGCGCTCGCCAAGCGCATCGCCGAGCATGCTGAAGCCGAAAGCGAGGCAGACGATGGAAAGCCCAGGAAACAGGGTAATCCACCAGGCCGTGGTGATAAAACTTTGGCCCTCCGCCACCATAACACCCCATTCGGCCACTGGCGGCTGCACACCAAGGCCGAGATAGCTGACGGCCGCGCCGCTGAGCAGCACCAACACCGCATCCGACATCGCAAAGACGATCGACCCGGCAATCGCGTTCGGCAGCAGGTGTCGGAACATGATGCGCATCCTCGAAAAGCCAAGGCTTACGGCGGCCACCGCATAGTCGCTGTTCTTGAGCACCAGCATCTGCGCCCTGATCAGCCTGGCATAGGAGACCCAGCCAACCAGTGCCATGGCGATGTAAAAGCTGCCGAGCCCCGGTCCGAGGATGGCGATGATGGATAGCATCAACACCAGGAAGGGAAAGGCGAGGATGATATCCACGAGCCGCATGAACAGCGCATCGACGATGCCACCGAAAAAGCCGGCGATGGTGCCAACCGCGGTGCCGATGAGAAAGGGAAAAGCGACGCCGATCAGCGCGATCTGCAGGTCGATCCGCGTGCCCCAGATGACGCGGGAAAGCACGTCGCGGCCGAAGTTATCCGTACCGAAGGGATGCAGCAGCGAAGGCGCCTGCAGACGGGCGTCGCCGTTTTGAAGGATTGGGTCATAGGGTGCCAAAACAGGCGCGCTTGTCGCCAGCAGGACGAAGAACAGCAGGAGGCCCGCGCCGGTCACAAGCATCAATTGCTTGCTGAAGATCGTCCGCCAGCCGACGGCACCTGAAGTGAGGGTATCGACGGTCATAGCCTCACCCTCGGATCGATCGCGACGGTGACGATATCGGCGGCGAAATTGACGAGCACGGTGGCGCAGGCAAAGACCATGGCAACGCCCTGGACCACCATATAGTCGCGCGAGAAGATGGCGCGCACGAGAAGCTGCCCCATTCCGGGAAGCGCAAAGACGCTCTCGACGACGACGGTGCCACCGACGAGCCAGCCGATATTGACCGCGAGAAGATTGACGGTGGGCACCAGCGAATTCGGTACGACATGGCGCCAGAAGACGATGCGTTCGGGCATGCCACGGGCACGCGCCGCCGTCGCTATGTCTGATTTAAGCGATTCGATCATTGCCGCCCTGAGGCTGCGCGTCAAAACAGTCGAGAGCGACAGAGCCACGGTCAAACTGGGCAGAATCAGATGTGCGAGCTTATCGCCGAGTGTTGCGCCATAGCCCGAGACCGGCAGCAGGCCGAGCTCGACGCTGAAGAGGATGATGAGCATCAGCCCGAGCCAAAAGGGCGGGAAGCCGATGCCGAACGTGGAGACGATACGCACCGCATGATCGGGCCTCTTGCCGGCATTGCGCGCGGCAATCGCTGCCATCGGCACGGCGATCAGGATCGAAAGAACAACGCTGGAGGCGACGAGTGCAACGGTTGGCTCGATGCGGGTGACGATCAATCTCAGCACGTCGATCTTGTAGAGGATCGACTTGCCCATTTCGCCATTGGCGAGGTTTTTCAGAAAGTACAGATATTGAAGCCACATAGGCTGATCGAGGCCGTACTGGGCACGGATACTGGCTATTGCGGTCGGCGTGGCGCGCGAGCCGAGCAGGTTGCGTGCCGGATCGCCGGGGATCAGCCGCACCAGAATGAAGGTGATGACGCTGATGCCGAAAATGACGGGCAAAAACTGCAAGGGTCGGGTGAGAACGAACCTATAGCGATACATGCCGATGCCAGCGCCTCCGTATTGTTCGAATTTCGGTCGCCATTGTCTGCATCAGTTGCGCCTGTGTCGGGACAAGAAATCGATCAGCACCGGATAGTAATCTCCGGGGTTTTCGTAAAATGGCATGTGACTGGCATTGGCAAAGACCCTGAGCTCGGCATTCGAAATGGCAAGCTTCATCTTCAGTGCGCAGGCCGGCGTCAGTTCATCGTGCTCGCCGGTGGTGATCAGTGTGGGTACGTTGATGCGCGGCAGGTCGAGAATACGGCTCCAATCCTTGAGGTTGCCGATATAGTGGAATTCGTTCGGCCCTTGCATGGTTGCATATGGCCCCAAGTTCCAGTCGTTGAGCGACCGGCGCACCGGCGCCGGCCACTCCCGCAATCGGCAAACGTGGCGGTAGTTCAAAATAGTGATGGCTGCGAGATATTCCGGGTGGTCGTAGCTGCCCTGCGCCTCGTGCTTCTGCATCATGGCCACCGTCTCGGGACCGAGCGCGGCGCGCAACCGCTCCAGCTCGGTAATGAGATGGGGCATGTCGGCGACCGTATCTTCGAGGATCAGCGTCTGCAAGTTTTGTGGGTAAGCGAGCGCATAGTCGATTGCCAGCCAACCGCCCCAGGAATGGCCGAGCATATGCACCTTTCCGAGCCCCAGGGTCTTGCGCACCGTCTCCGTCTCCTCGACATAGCGGCCGATCGTCCACAGCTCTGGGCTGGTCGGGCGGTCCGAAGCGCCGGTGCCGAGCTGGTCGAAGGCCACCACGCGATAGCCCTTGTCGATAAGACAGGAATGCGCATCGCGCAGATAGTCACAGGGAAGTCCCGGCCCGCCGTTCAGGCACAAGATCGTCTCGGGCCCGGAGCCGAAGCTATAGGCGACGACCTTATAGCCATCGACTCCAATTTGGTGTCGCGCCTCGGGTTCGATTTCACGCCACATTGACCGCTCCGGCGAAGATTCTCCTTGCTCAATATTTGAGCATGTCTAAATTTTTATCTCAAACGACGGTCCGCGCCAGCTATAAGAAGTGATAGGGTCGTCCAAGGAATACGAGCCGGAGCCAGCCGATGCTTGACGAAATCGAAACCATCAGACGCCAGTTTACTGTTCATCAGACTCTCGATGGCCGCATCGATCAGATCTTCGAGGCGATGAAGGCAATCGGCTTCGAGGCGCTGATTTATGACTATACCCCGGTGGCTTATGATCTCGACGGTGCGATCATGGTTCCGTCGCTGCTGAAGCTTCGCAATATTTGCGGTGACATGCATGATTACTGGTTCAACCGCGGCTATTTCCGCATCGATCCGGTGCAGCAGGTCGCGCTTCGCACCTCGACACCCTTCTTCTGGAGCTATGATGCCGACGCCGACACGCTGATCCGCCGCTTCATGACCGAGGACACCGCTCCCGTCGCCCGCTATCTGAGCGAAAGGGACATGTCGACCGGAGTTACGGTGCCAATTCATATGCCGCGCGGAGACTATGCCACAGTCACCGGCATCCGCTTCGGGGGCAACAAGGAATTCGAAAAGCACGCCCTGCGCTATATCGCCGATTTCAATCTCCTTGCACATGTGTTCCATGAAGCGGCTTACAGCCTCTTCGATGCCGACGTCTTCCAGGTCGGCAAGGCCAGGCTGACGGAACGGGAGCGCGAATGCCTGCGCTATTCGGCGGACGGATACTCCGCCAAGGAAATCTCGCGCATCATCGATCGATCGGTGCCGACGGTGGTCATGCATCTGACCGCCGCGGCCAAGAAGCTGGGCGCCAAAAACCGCACGCAGGCCGTCGTTCGCGCCACCCATTATCGTCTTCTGGAAGAGCGCTCATCCTATAACTTGTGATAGCTGCCGCGCTCCCAAGCACCGCGCTATGCTTTCTCAATTGCTCGCCGCAGCGTCGCGTGTCACTCGTGGCGCGCAAAGGCGGCTGTGACACTTCGAATCTGAATGGAGATCCATGTGGCCGCAATTGCGTCGAAGGAAGCCTTTCTGCCCTTTCGCGAGTACCAGACCTGGTATCGCATAACCGGCTCGCTCGACAGCGGCAGGTTGCCACTCGTTGTCGCCCATGGCGGTCCTGGCTGCACCCATGACTATGTGGATTCCTTCAGCGGAATTACCGAAATAGACGGCCGCCCGGTCATTCACTACGACCAGCTCGGTAACGGCAATTCCACCCGTCTGCGGGAAAAAGGTCCGGATTTCTGGACGCCGGCGCTCTTTCTGGAAGAACTGGATGCGCTCCTGAAGCAGGTCGGCATTCACGAACGGTATGCCTTCCTCGGCCAGTCTTGGGGCGGCATGCTCGGCGCCGAACATGCCGTGCGCCGACCGAGGGGTCTGAAGGCGCTCGTCATCGCCAATTCCCCAGCCAACATGCATACCTGGGTCGCGGAAGCCAACCGCCTTCGCGAACAGCTGCCGCAGGAGGTGCAAGATACGCTCTTGCGACACGAGCAGGCCGGAACGATTACCGACCCCGAATATGTCGCCGCCTCGCGCGTCTTCTATGATCGCCATGTCTGCCGCATCGTACCCTGGCCGCCGGAAGTCGCCCGCACCTTCGCCATCATGGACGAAGACAACACTGTCTACCGCAACATGAACGGCCCGACGGAGTTTCATGTCATCGGCACGATGAAGGATTGGGCGATCGAAGATAGGCTGCCGCTCATCGAGGCGCCGACGCTGCTGATCTCGGGCAAGTTTGATGAGGCAACCCCGCTGGTCGTCAAGCCCTATGTCGAGCGCATCGAGAGATGCGAATGGGTGCTCTTCGAGCAGTCGAGCCACATGCCGCATGTGGAAGAGAAGGCACTCTGCCTGGAGACGGTTTCGGCATTCTTGCGACGACACGATTGACAAGTGCAGTCAAGCGGGCTGACGCAGACCCAGCGCCGAGGTGCTGGAAAACACTGGCCGTGGCATTTTTGGGCAGCCTTGATCGCTTCACAACGGCCGACTGCGGGTACAAGCGCTGGCCCAGGACCGCGATCTCTCGAATTGGCCAGAGGCTCCGTCCCGAGGGTTCACACCGTCTGGATAGGCCGCATCAGCGGTTTTCAGCTTGATTTTCGCATCAGGACGTTTCACCGCGCCTGCCAAGGAGGTGCGACAGGTTACTTCACAGATCCTTGGTCAACTGCCTGAAGTGGAAAAGGACTGTTGCTTTCGCCCACCACCCTGGTCGTGGTCGCTCACTCTTCGACGATTTGCGGGGAAGTGTCTTCAAGATGCAGTCATGGCGCAAATCCAGTCGCGTATTCGCTGGCCAGCCATCGCGCCAAGAGCAGCGGGCGCTAGTACCTGAAGCGGTCAAAGGCGGTGAGCCGCTTGATCGGTGGATCTGCGTCATCGAAGCGATAGACATGCGTGCGCAGATAGCGGAGTTCGTCATCGAGTGCGTCTTCGGCAACCTCGATCCACCAGGACCTCGGACGCCCGTCACTGCCATCCGACCAGCGATAGCCGCGTGCTTTCAGTTGATCCTTCATGTCATAGGGGCTGTTTTCGGCAAAGATGCGGGCGCGTGATCGCTGGCTTGCCTCGTAGAGCTCGGCAAAAGGCGTTGGTCCCGATACTCCTCCGCCCTCTGCGAGGACCTCGAGGAGAGCAAAGCAGTCATCGACCGCCCGGTGGCCCTCATGAAAATAACCTGCCTGGCCGATCAGATAACCGAGCTTTGTTCCTTCAAAGCCGCGCGAGGCCCAGTCAATTTCAGAAACCGAACAAGCCCAGGCTTTTCCAGCAAAGATTGTTGAAAAGGTCTCGCAGAACGGCCGGTCGAAGCCGGCATTGTGGGCAATTACGAGGTCAGCGGGCTCGACGACAGCACGAAGCTCATATGGATCAATCATCTGATCGGCCACCATGTCGTCGGTGATGCCGGTGAGACGCGTGATCTCCTTCGGGATTGGAATGCTGGGCTGCTGAAGAGCGCTATAGACACCGATGACATCACCGATATTTCCCGCTTCATCGAACGTGAACGCAACTGCGCCAATCTCGATAATCTCGTTCTTGCGATGATTGAGGCCGGTTGTTTCAGTGTCGATGATTACGCCTTTCAACGGAAATTCGGGGCGCGCAGCCGTGATCACCAAACGTGGCTCGAGTTTCCTCAGGATACGGTAGCGGCCAGTCTCGTGGAGTTGCCGCACCATATCATCTTCGCTCAACGCAGCCGGAGAATGGTTTGGCGAGCCTTTGCCCTTTGCAGGCGCTGCCCCGTTAGCATCAAACAGATCGAACTGCTGGGTCATTCGCTATCTCGGCCTCATTCCCTCTGCGGACTGCCTCGTCTGCCAAATTCGCTATAGGACATTCGCCCCAACAAATCAGGAAGAAAGTTGCCCCAGTCGGCATCCCTGCCTCTCGGCCAAAGTTAATGAAGCAGGCATGCCATACCGGCTCTTCTTAATATCGACAAGGGTCGTCGCCAAGCAGCCGGTGCGATGCCACCGGACCCCTTTCCGGACATGGCCGAGCGGCAGAAAGATGTCATCCACCTCCTTCGTCAGAAGCTTCGGCGCTCGTTGGCGCGTCACCGGATCGAGCGCAGCCTTCCACGCCTTATGAACATCTTACCCCGCTTGAAAGCGCGGGATTCGCGGGCCGCAACCGTCAAGCTGTGCTGCGCGTGCATGATCGACGACGGCTGATTTGGATCCCCTGCCGGGCAAGCTAGCGCTTCGAGAGGCTTCTTGATCGTGCTAGGATCAGATCTTTCTGCTAAGGGTGCGTTGGTGATGATGATGAAGGGTAACTGCGCCGGCGGCGGCCATCGAACGATCCCGAGGCTCTGGGGTGTCATATTCCTGCTCGTTGCAAAGACGGCATTCGCCGACACCTTCGCGGATACGAATGTCGTGTCTGTCATCGAAGGTGGACACTGGCAAGAAGACGGCGCCGGTGAAGGAAGTTACCGTATCATCGTTGTGAACCAGGGCTTTGAGCACGTATCGTCGCGCGTCGTGGTGGAATGGAAATCAGTGCCTACTGAAACAGGTGAGGCCAAGATCGTCCACTCGGTGGAACTGGTTAAGGGTGGCTTTTACAGCATAGGCACGCCAGAACTGACTTTGTCGCCGGACGGGGCTCGTGTCGAGTTGAGGGGCACCTCTACCTACGGGCCCGCCGTGCCAGTCGTTTGTCGTTTCGATCTCTCTCCTGGCGGCAAGGTTACCCTGATCAAAGGGTGTGAGGAATAACGATCGGTGCGGGCTTGAGCGGCGGAAACTGCGTGAATGGCCGCCAGGCCATGTCAATTGCCCGGCTGTCGCCGCAGCTCAGGGCCAACTGCTGCATCTTGCTGTTGTCGGTTTTGCAACTGCTTGAACAGCTGCCTCCAACCTTCATGGGCCGGAAATCGAGAGTCAGTCGTCGCCTTCCAGGGACGCCAGCGACTTTACCAGACCCACGATCTTTTGCCGTATTCGAGCGTCTTTTACCGCAAGGAATGCGCGGTTTAGTGCAAGCCCCTCGGCGGTGGATATAAATCCCGTCAGATCGTCCATGCCCTTTACTAAAGCTGATTCACTCTCATCGGCTCCCGACATTCCTTCGAAAAAGAATGAAACAGGGACGTTCAAACAGTCGGCAATGCCTTGAAGCCTACTCGCGCCCACCCGGTTGCTGCCCTTCTCGTATTTCTGTACCTGCTGAAACGTGACGCTGACCCGTTCGGCAAGCGCCGACTGGCTCATGCCAAGCACCCGTCGTTGCATGCGGATTCGCCTGCCGACCTCGATGTCGACTGCACTTGGTTCCTTTGCATTACCGGCTTTATTCATGATCTCTCCAATGCGCCTTAGGGAACTAAAATGAGATTGTGCCAGTGTGGAAAACGTTGTCGATTGATCCAATCTAGCTAGTTCTTCAAGACGTGTCCCTTTTCAATCGCCGATCCGTTCCCTTCAGTGAAGACAGGCGTGCATCTCAATCCCGGTCCAGTAACCCACCCTGTACTGCGCTCAGGATAGCTGCGACCGGCGCATATGCGCTCAAAGCACACTGTCGGGCACCGATGAGGACATTCCCGGGCCAACGCCCGATAGGCACTCGTGTGACCTATGGTGGAGGTGGCCGGTATGTCCGCCAAATGTACTACCCTTGGGTAATAGCCTTTCTCATCAAAGACGCTAACATGAATTCATCAAATTCGTACTGTCGGCTGACCACGGATGTACTGGCAGCCGTTGTCGATTGATCAAGAAGGGCCGGTGCGCGTGTCGTCCGGCCCTTTGCTTTAGAATTGCGGCTGCCAAGCTTGCCACGTTCCTCTTCATGTTGATGGCTTCAGATGCTGCGTGAAACAGCGTCAGGCCCAGTCAGATGGCTGAAAACAGCGTGAGTCAGACCAAAGTCCGACCGTTTCTCAGACTTCGTGCCGATACCACCTCCAGGCAGCTACAGTAGATTTGTCCGCAAAAGGGTTGTGAGTTTTCGCTATGGCAAAGGTCTTCGTGGTTGCGATGTCACTCGTGATGGTTGTTTTCTGGGGTTCCGTCGGCGTTCTGATGTACTCCCTGCTGACCTGAGAAGTGCGGAAAACTCGTCCTCGCCGGGTCCAGATTCGATTGCTCGAGGAATAGTTGACGCCCGATGGGTAGCCGAACCCTCAGCTGTGCCCTATAGTTTCCTTAGAGCAATGGAGGTTGCCTGAGGAGGGTCTAGATCATGAGCGATACTGCTGTTGGTTTTATGGTGGCAGCTGAACTGTCAGCCCTATTCTGGGCCGCAGCGCTCATGGTGGCATTATCGATCTCTTGACGACGCACGACTCCTCATCTGCGAGCTTGGCTGCCGCCATCTTCGATGAGCAGCATCTGCTATAGGTTTCGACCTTCCGGCTGGCGGGGCGGATTTTGAGCCTTCAGAGAGGCGGCGGGCAATTTCGATCGACTTGCGCTTCGCCCGACAATCGCGGTAAAGCTGCAAGATGGACGACAATGTCATCAAGTTTCGCAAGCCCAGCCCACCCCGTCAGCGAGATCCCCGTCTTCGCAAGATTCTCGTTGTCGTCGGCGCGCTTGTTCTGTTTGCAGCCGTCTGGCTCTATTTCGCATTCGTGGGTGCCCCGATGGCTTCTTGAGGCCGCCGGCACTTCAAAAGGTCGATGGCCGCGCGCATCACAGGGGGCTGGCAGGGCCGCCGACATGAGGCGATGAGAGTCGGGTGTCACCAGAGGGCCAATCTCCAGAATCGTTCGGCGCAACGGGCAGCTACATCGACGGTGCGCGAGACAGTTTACCAGAAAAGTCACCGCCTAGAAGAGGCTCTGAAAAACCTCAGTATTCGATTTCTGATCTGATCGCTCGAGGGGTGAACTCACGGATTTTGAGCACCACTTCGATTAAGCGTGATTGCATAAATGCTCGTTGTCGCAGCGATGAAGAGCTGATGTTTCGCACGACCACCGAAGCAAAGGTTCGACACAGTCTCCGGGACGAGGATCTTGCCCATCAGATGACCGTCCGGGGCGAGACAATGTACCCCATCGGCTGCCGAAGACCACAGGTTACCGTCATCATCCATTCGAAAGCCATCCGCGCATCCGGGATTGATGGCGCAAAATACCTCTCCGCCGGCAAGCCGACCGTCGGGCGCAACATCAAAGACCCGGATACAGAGCTGAACATCCGCCCGGTATCAGCAACATAAAGGCGAGATTCGTCTGGACTAAAGGCCAGGCCATTCGGGCAGGCAAAATCCGCCAGCACTGCTTCGATTTTTCCGGAGGGCTCCACCCGGTAGACATGGCACGGCAGTTCCTGCTCGGCACGAAAGCCCTCGTATTCGGTCATGATCCCGTAGTGCGGATCGGAAAACCAGATCGAATTGTCCGATTTTACGACCACATCGTTAGGAGAGTTTAGCCGCCTGCCCCTGTAGCTATCGGCAATTACAGTGACGGAACCGTCGAGTTCGGTCCGTGTCACTCGCCGCGTTCCATGCTCGCATGTCACCAGTCTGCCCTGCTTGTCCCGCGTATTGCCATTGGCAAAGTTCGACGGATCTCTGAATGCCGAAACCCCAGCCCCCGCGGACCAGCGAAGGATGCGGTTGTTGGGAATGTCCGAGAACAAAAGGCATCCCGCGTCGCCGAACCAGACCGGGCCCTCGACTCAGTCAAAGCCGGTGGCGATCTGCTTGACCGGCGCATTGCCGAGCACATAGGTGCTAAACAGCGGATCAAGCACTTCAAAAAACGACATTGCGCTCTTCTCCATATCCACGAGACCCTCCTATAAGGACAGCCGGAGGCGAGTAGGGCCTGGTATCAGTTAAAGGCAATCTGGGCCTTCATCGCCTGGCTTCTATCAGTTGCCAGTTCGAAGGCGGCCACAGCGTCCGATAGGGGAAGTGTGTGGGTGATCAGCGGCTTCACGTCGATCAGCCCCTTTTGCATCAACCCGACACCGGCCGCAAATTCTTCGTGAAAGCGGAAGGAACCACGCAGGTCAAGTTCCTTGGCCGTGATCGCCATCATCGGGAGGTTCATGTCCCCGCCAAGGCCAAGCTGAATAATCACGGCGCGCGGTCGAAGGGCGGTGATGCCGGCAACCAAGGCAGGTGCGGCACCGGAGCACTCGTAAAGCACGTCGAACGAGCCCTTCTGGGCTGCGTAAGGGGTCAGCGCATCGGGCTGGTCTCCCATATTGATGGTCCTGTCCGCGCCGACCTTGCGTGCCAGAGAGAGGGTGAAATCGGACAGATCCGTTGCCACGATTTCGGCGGCGCCGGCACGGCGTGCTGCAAGGATCGACAGAAGGCCGATCGGCCCGCAGCCGGTCACCAGAACCCGCTTACCCAATATTTCTCCCGCCCGGCGCGTGGCGTGAAGGGTAACGGCCAGCGGTTCTGCGATCGCCGCTTCGGCTGGGGTAAGACCGTCTGCCGGCACGCATTGAACGGCATCGGCGACGAGAGCCTCTCGGAAAGCGCCCTGGACATGCGGGAAAGGCATGGCACTGCCATAAAACCGCATATTGAGGCACTGATTGTGAAGTCCTTCCTGGCAATAAAGGCACGATCGGCACGGCCGGGACGGAGAAACGGCGACGAGCTGGCCCGATCTCAATCCCTCTACGCCTGAGCCGAGTGCTTCCACATAGGCCGACACCTCGTGACCAAGGATCATCGGCTCCCGCAGCCGAACCGAGCCGAAGCCGCCGTGATTGTAATAGTGCAGATCGCTGCCGCAGATGCCTCCTGTCGCAAGGCGCAGGCGCACTTCTCCGGGTCCTGGCGCTTCGATTGGACGTTCCTCGATACGCAGGTCTTTCGGACCATGAATGACGATGGCTTTCATCGGTGCGCTCCCTAAAGAACCGGGGTCAGCAGAGGCTGACCGGAAAAATGCGCCATGAGATTGTCACGAACAAGCTGTCCCATGGCCTTGCGTGTTTCGATGGTTCCAGAGGCGTGATGCGGCTGCAGGAGCACATTGTCGAGGGCGAGGAACCGTGGATTGAGCTTCGGCTCGCCTTCGAACACGTCAAGGGCAGCGGAGCCCAGCGCTCCGCTTTCGAGTGCATCGAGCAAGGCTTCCTCGTCAATATTGGAGGCGCGGGAGATGTTGACCAGCATCCCCTCCCCGCCGAGAGCCGCAATGACCTCGCGGCCGACGATGTGGCGGGTGGCGGCGGAAGCGGCCAACGTGACGAACAGAAAATCCGAACGCGCCGCGAGCGCTACCGGATCGGCGACAAATTCCCAATCGGCGGCGAAATCTTTTGGCGCGACATCGCAATAGGCGATCTGCATATCGAAGCCCTGGAGGCGTTTGGCCACTTCATACCCGATCCGGCCGAGGCCGAGCACGCCGGCGCGGCGGCCCCACACGCGGCGCTTCAGCGGGTAGAGCCCCTTTTGCGCCCAGCTTCCGTCCTTTACCCAGCTTTCCGCATCAATCATGCCGCGCGACAGGCAAAGCATCATCGCCACGCCAAGATCGGCTACGTCGTTCGTCAGCACATCCGGTGTGTTGGTGACGCGGATACCACGCTCCCGGCAAGCCGCCAGATCGACGGCATCAAAACCCACCCCATAGACAGAGATCACCTCGAGTAAAGGGCAGGCCTCGATCATGGCGCGGCTGGCGCCGAGTTCGCCTCGCGTGGCGATCGCCCGAACATTGGGACCGACAGCAGCAAGAAACTCCTGCTTGTCGGGGGCCTCGAAGTAACGATGAACCGAAAATGCAGCTTTAAGAGGCGCCTCATCCCATTCCGGATAGGGCCCGACTTGAAGGATCTGGGGTTTGCTCATTTCGGTGTCTCCGTCACTTGACAATTAATGTTATCGATAACATAAAGATGGGCATTGCGAATGTCGAGACAAAAAATGGGGGTGACCAATGGGGCAGGACTTGTTTGACTTGACGGGCCGGCGAGCCCTCGTCACGGGATCGTCGCAGGGGATCGGCCTTGCCCTTGCACGCGGTCTTGCCAATGCCGGTGCCGAAATCGTGCTCAACGGTCGCGACGCTGCAAAACTTGCGGAAGCTGCGAGAGGTCTCGGTGGCAGCACGCATCAACTGGCATTCGACGCGACCGATCATGAGGCCGTTCGCGAAGCGGTGGACGGCTTCGAAGCAACGATCGGTGCGATCGACATTCTCGTCAACAATGCGGGAATGCAGCATCGCACGCCGCTCGAGGACTTTCCGGCGGAGGCGTTCGAGCAGCTTATGCGGACCAATATCTCCACTGTTTTCAACGTTGGCCAAGCGGTCGCACGGCACATGATCAAACGCGGAGCTGGCAAGATCATCAATATCGCCAGCGTACAGACTGCATTGGCACGTCCCGGCATTGCACCCTACACCGCGACCAAGGGTGCTGTTGGCAATCTGACCAAGGGAATGGCCACCGACTGGGCCAAATATGGACTGCAATGCAATGCCATTGCGCCTGGCTATTTCGATACGCCCTTGAACGCCGCATTGGTTGCCGATTCCAACTTTTCCGCCTGGCTGGAAAAGCGCACGCCGGCCGGCCGCTGGGGCAAAGTGGATGAACTGGTCGGCGCCTGCGTGTTCCTAGCCTCCGACGCATCCTCATTTGTGAACGGACATGTGCTTTATGTTGACGGTGGCATCACGGCCTCTCTTTAAGGTTTCGCAGAGATTGGTGCTGATGGGGGTTGCAGGCTGCGGCAAGTCCTCGGTCGGCGCCGCGCTCGCGGCACGATTGGGGGCGGTATATCTCGATGGCGACGACCTTCACCCTTCGGAAAATATCGACAAGATGCGCCGCGGCATGGCCTTGGACGATGAGGATCGCTGGCCATGGTTGACCTTGGTCGGCCGGAAACTGTCCAACTCCGGAGGGCCACAGATCGTCGGCTGTTCGGCGCTCAAGCGAGCCTACCGCATTCATATCACGCAGACTTGCGCAGAGACGGTCACCTTCGTTCATCTTGCCGGTACTCCCGAGGTCATCAAGGCGCGAATGAATGCCAGAAAAGGTCATTTTATGCCAACCGGCCTGCTGACGAGCCAGTTCGCAGCGCTGGAACCACCGGGGGCGGACGAAAACGCGTTCAGCGTGGATATTGACCGGCCCCTCGGCTCGATTGTCGAAGCAATCGTCACGCAATTGGAAGGAATGAAGACATGACGAACAAGGTTGCATTGATCGGCGCCGGCGCGATGGGCGGCGCCATCGGAGCCCGGCTCGTCGAAACCGGGAATCTACTGACGGTCTTTGATCTGGACGAGACCAAGATGCGCGAGCTGGTCGACAAAGGCGCTGTGCCGGCGGCAAGCGCGGCAGCAGCAGCCGCCGGCTCGGACTATGTCATCCTCAGCCTCAACTCGGCGAAAATCGTCCGCCTCGCCGTTTTCGGCGAAGGCGGCGTTGCAGGCGGCGCCAGGCCCGGAACCATCATCATAGACATGTCCTCGATCGACCCGGAGGCGACGAAGGCCCTGGCGTCCGAGGCGGCGCAGATGGGTCTGCGCTGGGTCGACAGTCCGCTGTCGGGTGGCGCGCCCAAGGCATTGGTCGGGCAGCTTACGCTTATGGCCGGCGGCAAGGAAAAAGACGTCGCTGATGCACATGAGGTGCTGCGGCACGTCGCCTCGAATTACACACATATGGGGCCTTCCGGGGCCGGCCAGACCACGAAGCTGATCAACCAGGTTCTCTGCGGGCTCAATTTCCTGGCCGTGGCGGAAGCGACGCAGTTGGCTCTCGACGCCGGCGTGGATGCGGCAAAGATCCCGCAGGCTTTGAAGGGCGGCCGGGCTGACAGCGCCATCCTGCAAGAATACATGCCGCGCTTCGTAGTCAAAGATTACCGTCGCACCGGCCGGATCGACAACATGGTCAAGGATTTGAGCGGGGCGCAGGATCTCGCCCGCCGCACCAACACCGCCATGCCGCTGACGGCGCTGTGCGCCGAAATTCACCGCATGCTAACTGCCGCCGGCCTCGGCGGTGAGGACCAAGCCGCCCTCATGGAATTTTTCAAGGGACCCAACAAGGACATCGTACAATGATAACACGCTACGCCCTCTTCGAGGGAAAGGTGAAGGACGGTCAAACGGAGGCGTTTCGGGCCGCAGTGCTCAACGACATCCTGCCGAAATGGAAGGCCTTTCCCGGCGCCCTCGACGTCCGGGTAACCTTCGCCGATGCCCGCGACGAAGGAGCGCCGGAAATTCCCATGATCCTTGCAATCAACTATCCCGACCTCGCAACCGTCGAGGCGGCGCTTGCAAGTCCAGCCCGCACCGCGGCCAAGGCGGCGACGGAAGCGGTGTTGGCCCGCTTTTTTGACGGGCGGATCCATCATCATGTGACCCAGGCAAACGAATTCCCGCTCTAAGCCTGAGGACTTGGCGGCAGCTGCGCTCTTGGCTGTTCGACTATCGGCAAGGGAGCAGACCCAAAGATCGAAGCGTCGAGACCCAAAGCATCGGGTGAATGGGGCGAAGTCACAACCTGCTTGCAAAATATGAATAAAGCGGTTGTATTGATCTGGTAACGATAACATGGATGCAGATGCCCAATTTTCGTAAACCACCGACCATGGCGGACGTCGCCCGCATGGCAGGCGTCTCGCCGATGACGGTGTCGCGCGCTTTCAAGCGCGACACCTCCGTCAGCCAGGAGACACGCGAGGCTGTCAGACGCGCAACCGAGGAACTGGGTTATGTCTTCGACAGCACGGCTTCCAATCTGCGATCACAGCGCACAGACTTCGTGGCCGTTACAATTCCCTCGATCAACAATGCCAATTTTGCCGATACGGTGCGAGCGCTGTCGGACGGCTTGTCGGATAAGGGCCTGCAAGTCCTGCTCGGCTACACGAACTACGATGTTCGCGAAGAAGAGCGCCTGATCGAACAGCTCTTGCGGCGCAAGCCCGAAGCAATCGTGGTCACGGGCGGCAAACATACATCGCGAGCGCGCAAACTCCTGTCGAATGCAGGCATCCCCGTCATTGAAACCTGGGATCTTCCAGAAGACCCGATAGGATACGTGGTCGGGTTCTCCAACGCATTGGCGGTGCGCGAGATGATCGATCATTTTGTCGATGTCGGCTATAGAAAGGTCGCCTTCATTGGTGGTGATGCTGATCGCGACACGCGCGGCAGCGATCGGCGAGCCGGCTTCTTAAGCGCGATGAAGGATCACGGGTTGGATGCGACGCGCCTGATTGCTGCCGGACCGCCGCCGATTTCAATGCGCGAGGGCGCGAATGCGATGGGCCGCTTGCTGGAGCATTTCCCGGATACCGAAGCGGTCATCTGCGTTTCCGATCTTTCTGCCTTCGGGGCGCTAACCGAATGTCAACGCCGCGGCATTGCTGTGCCGGACCAGATCGCCATCGGCGGCTTCGGCGACTACGAGATCGGCGCAATTTGCGTTCCCAGTCTGACAACGATCAACGCCTTTGCAGCCGAGATCGGAGCAAAAACGGCACGGCTCATTCTCGACGTCATGGACGGATCGCTGTCCGACAGCGTGATAACGATCCGGCCGGATCTGATTCTGCGCCAAACAAGCCGCTGAGGAAGTTAGCGGGCCGGAACAAGACTGCTTGTCCGCCCGCCCTCACGACTACTTGACGTCCGATTTCACAAACTGTCGCAATTCGGGCGTCTGTGGATTAGCAAACAGCTCCTTGGATGCTCCCTTTTCCCAGATTGTACCCTTGTGCATGAAGATCGTCTGGGTAGCCACCCGCCGTGCAAAACCCATCTCATGCGTGACGAGTATCATGGTCATTCCATCGCCGGCCAGTTTTTCCATGACCGTCAGCACTTCCTCGGTCAGTTCCGGATCGAGCGCAGAGGTGACTTCGTCGAAGAGCATCACCTTCGGACGCATTGCAAGGGAACGGGCAATCGCCACACGCTGCTGCTGGCCGCCAGACAGCTGATCCGGATAGGCATCGAATTTTTCCGAAAGGCCCACGAGCTGGAGGACCTCGCGGGCGATCTCCCGTGTCTGCGCCTTCGCGACGTCTTTGACAATGCGGGGCGCCAACATGATGTTCTCGCCCACCGTCAGATGGGGAAAGAGGTTGTAGCTTTGGAAGACGATGCCGACATCGGTGCGCAGGCTTCGCAATGCCTTTGCGTCTCCCCCAAGTGCATGGCCGGCGATCTCGATGCGACCGGAGTTGATGCTTTCCAAGCCGTTCATGCAGCGTAGCAGCGTGCTCTTACCAGAACCGGACCGGCCGATCAGTGCAAAGACCTCTCCGCGCCCGACGCGGAGCGATACGCCCTTGAGGACCTCGAGCGCACCAAAACTCTTGTGAACATTTTCAACGATTACTTCCGGCATGAAGCCTCCTTTCCAGCCAACGCGACAGCTGGGACAATGGGTAGCAGACCACGAAATACAGAGCGGCCACTGCGATGAAGACGCGGAAGGGCTGGAATGTCGTGTTATTGACAAGCTGGCCTGCGCGGGCGAGTTCGACGAAGCCGATGATCGACGCGATCGACGTATTCTTGACCACCTGCACCGCAAAGCCGACGGTTGGCGGCAGCGAAATTCGCACTGCCTGCGGCAGGATGATGTAGCGGTATTGTTGAAACCGCGTCATGGCAAGCGATTCGGACGCTTCCCATTGCTGCTTCGGCACCGCCTGGATGCAGCCACGCCAGATTTCCGAGAGATACCCTGACGCGTAGATCGTCATCGATGCGCCGGCGGCAAAGAGCGGCGGCAGCTCAAGGCCGGCAAGGCTGAGGCCATAGTAGGACAAAAACAGGATCATGAGCACCGGAATGCCCTGGATAACCTGAATATAGGAACCTGCGGCAAAGCGCACGGCCTTGACGGGTGAGGTTCGGGCAAGCGCCAGGGCAAAGCCGAGCAGACCTCCGCCGACAAGCGCGATGACCGTCAGGAGAATGGTCCACTGCAGTGCTTGCAGCAAGAAGCCGAATTCATCGAAACCAAACGTTCTCAGTGTCATGCCGGCACCTCCGGCAGGGCCGTCATCGTGCGCCGTGCAACCCGCCTGCCAAAGAGCCACATACCGATGAATGCCAGTGCTGCGCGCAGCGCCAGCGCCAGCGCCAGATAGACAAGTGTGACGACAATGTAGACTTCGAACGACCGGTAGGTCTGCGATTCGACGAAAGCGGCCGAGGCGGCAAGCTCATGGGTCGAAATCGCCGAGCAGATGCTGGAGGCCAGCATCATCAACACGAACTGGCTGCACAAGGCCGGATAGACCTTGGCGAGCGCCGGCACCAGAATGACGTGGCGATAGATCTGGAAACGCGAGAAGCCAAGCGCCTCGCCCGCTTCAATCTGGGACTTGTGCACGGCTTCGATGCCCGCACGGATGATTTCGGTTGAATAGGCGGCAAGATTGATGGTCATGCCGATCAGCGCCGCCGTGTCGGCACCCACGCGAATACCAAGCCCAGGCAGGCCAAAATAGACGATGAAGAGCTGGACCAGGAAGGGCGTGTTGCGGATCACCTCGACGTAAGCATCGACGAGATAGCGCACGGCACCGCCCTTTATGGAGCGCAAGGATGCAAGCGTGACACCAGCGACCGAACCGAGAACGATCGACAGGATCGACAGCTTGACCGTCAGCCAGATACCGCTCAGGATTTCGCCCTGATACTGGGCCAGTACGCCGAATTGGAATGTGTAGGACATAAGCGAGCTCCGTCGAAGTTTCGCAGCCTGCCGGTGCCTCACCGGCAGGCTCTCCTGCAAGCTCAATCAGAAGGACGGAAGGGTCGGCATCGGACGGCCCGTCCATTTCGTCGCGATCTTGTCGAGATCGCCGGAGATCTTCATCAGATAGATCGACGTATTCAGCCATTGACGCAGCTCGAAATCGTCGATCTTCGTCGCCATCGAGTTGCCTTGCTGGAAGAAGGTGAAACCGACCTGGAGGCCAGCGTCAGGGCGCTGCTTGATGATCGCTTCTCCCACGGTCGACGGCAGTGCGACCGCATCGGCCTGACCGGCGATCAGCGCCTGCGCACTAGTGGAGTCGTCTTCGAAAACCACGATCTCCATCCCGGGAACCGCTGCCTTGCGAAGTGCGGTCTCCTGTGACGAACCGCGATTGACCGCGACGCGCTTGCCCTGGAGATCGGCAAGGCTCGCGAACTTCTGGTCGGGCCCGGATATGATATCCATGTTAAAGGCGCTGTAAGGCTGCGTAAACATCACGGTCTTGGCACGCTCACCCGTCGGGGCCAGCGTCGCAACGAGGAAGTCGACCTTTCCGGTCTGGAGCGCCGGAATACGTGCCGGCGGCGTCAGTGGGACGAGTTCGACAGGCAGCGAGAGATATCCCGCAATCAAGTTGGCGACGTCAACGTCGTAGCCGGTCGGATTGCCTTTTTCATCCACCATCCCCATAGGCGGCGCACCGGTCAGGACCCCGATCCGGACCGTGCCGCGTGATATGATGTCATTGAGCGTGACCGCCCCGGCTTCGGCCGTCATCGCCAAGGACGAGATGGCGAGTGTGGCTGCCGTTACAACCGCGCGCATAGAGTTAAAAACATTCATTACATTCCTCCACCTAAATTGACCGAGCCTTTGCTCGTACATGCGATTTCTGAAGCAACAGAACCGCTCCATGCCTCGCCTCTTCTGGCCCCTCGCACTTTGCATTGCATCTGAGACATGCGAGGGTTATCGTTAACCTGATTTTATGTTATCGATAACAATTGGGCTGTCAAGCAGGTTTTTACTTTTCAACGCGCGGGGCTGAGGCAAGTGGCAAAGGATAGGACACAGATCGTCACGCTGCTTGATGTGGCTGCGAAGGCAGGCGTGAGCAGCATGACGGTCTCAAAGGTGATGCGAGGCGTCGGCAACATTTCGAAGGGGACGCAACAAAGAGTGAGATGTGCTGCAGATGAGCTTGGTTATCTGCCGAACAACATTGCTGGATCATTGAGCTCGCGCAAGAGCCGGATGGTGGCAGTGATCATCCCCTCGATCAGCGACATCGTCTTTTCCGAAGTGCTGAGCGGAGTAAACGCCATCCTCGGTCCCAACGGGCTTCATACGTTCATCGGAGAATCCCATTTCGATCCCGGCATCGAGGAAAACCTGGTCCGCGAGATGCTGTCTTTTCGTCCGGCAGGGCTTTTGCTAAACGGCGGCATGGCACGAAGCGCCGTTTGCCACAGATTGCTGGAAAGGCGCACCTGCCCGGCCATTCAATTATGGGATTGCGAAAGTGATGATCTCGATTTCAGCGCAGGCCCTTCGCACAAAGAGGCAGGGCAACTCGTTGCTGCACATTTCCTGGAGCGCGGCCTCAGGCGCGTTGCCTATGTCGGAGCCGAACTGGAGAAGGATCTCTGCGCCCGCTGGCGCTACGGCGCCTTGCGCTCGATGCTTGCGAGCGCCAACATCGAGCTGGTCAGCATGGTTTGCGAGAATCGGCCAAGACAGGCCGAGACAGGACGCGTCCTCACCCAGGAATTGATCCGTCACCATCCCGAGATCCAGGCTATTCACTTCCTGAACGATGCTATGGCCCTTGGTGGCCTGTCCTATCTACACGAGGCGAGTATACCAGTTCCAGAGCAGATCTCCGTGGTGGGATTTAACGGCACGTCCATCGCCAACACCGTCCGAACCCGACTTACAACCGTTGACACACCTCGCGCCGAGATCGGAAAGATGGCGGCTCAATCGCTATTGAATATACTTGCCAACGTGCACGTGGACAGATCGTGGCGCGCTGAGATCCAGCTCATCCAGGGCAACACGACGACCAAACGATAATCGATCGGCTATTCATCCTTCCGTTGATCTTGCTTGCGACACAATAGGCAAAAAAATGGCACCATTCGCGGTGCCCAGTTTCCGGGAGGGAGGCTGTTACATCTTGCCCCAGAGCTTTTTATACTCGTCTCGATAACCATTTTCCGGATCGAACGAATTCTTGGGGCCGCCGTCGAATTCGACATTGTCGGCGGTGACGACGTGGAGCGGCGAGAGATAGCCAGACCACTGTTGACCGGCAAAGGCGCGGTTCAGCTCGTCGACCAGCTGCCAGCCCTGCAGGTTGAGGGGCTCGGCGACCGTAACTTTCTGGAACTGGCCGGCGCGGATGCGCTGGTATGCCGATTCCGAGCCGTCACCGGCAGCGACATTGATTGGCGCGTCTGTACCGCCCTTGCCGGCAGCTGCCAGAGACGGGCCCATGAAGTCGAAATACAGATCGTTGATGGCAAGCGAATGGGTCCACTGGTCGCCGTGTTTCTGCAGCAACGATGTCGTCAGTTGCGGCATGCGCTGGGAAGTTTCGGCAATGGGGGTGTCGACATATTCAAGAACCTTGCCGCCCAGTCTTTCGATTTCCTCTTTCATCTTGTCGGCCTTTGCGATGGCGATCGCATAGGTCGAGTCGGTGAAGATCACGACGCCTGGCTTACCCTTCGCATCTGCATAGGCCCAGTCTGCGGCCGACTTTGAAACTTCCATCGCGTCGGTGCTGACGTTGGCGAAAAGGCCGGTCTTTTCGTCAGGACCGATGACCGGGCCGGCATGCCAGGCGACAAGGGGTACTCCCGCAGACTTTGCCTGCTCGAGAGCCGGCGCCTGCTCGACGGCGTCGAAGCCGTTGATGATGATCCCGGCGGGTTTCAGCGCCATGGCCTGGCCGAAGGCTGCGGTGCGGCCGCCGATCGAGCCCGCACCGTCGAGAACCTTGACCTGCCAACCGATGGCGGCTGCGGCCTCCTCGATGCCGGTGGTCACGCCCAAGATGCCGCCGTTCTTCAGATCGCCGGCGAGGACGACGATCGTCTTTCCCTCCTGCGCCTTGGGTCCTGTTTTCGGTCCGTCCCAGGTGGTGACTCGGGTCGCATATTTTTCCACCACCGCCTTGGCGTCGGACATGGCATCCGCCAGTGCCGGCCCTGCGAGCATCAGGGCCAGTGCGGCGACGGAACTCTGGATAAGCGTTCTGCGTTTCATGGTTCTTCCTCCCTTTGAAGATTGTGTGCCGACCGCGATGTTGAATTTTGAGATGCCAGACTTGTGGCTCCCATTTTTCCGACTGCACCCCGTTTCCTCTGCGCATAACCGGCGATGCCGATGGCCACGAGCAGGGTGAGGCCGTTGAAGAGTGGTTCGACGAAGAATGAACCACCGAATTGCTGAATGCCTGAAATACCGACGGCAAGAATAGTGACACCGGTCATCGTGCCCCAGACATTGACGCGTCCAGGCTTGATCGTCGTTGAGCCGAGAAAGGCACCGACGAGCGCCGGCAGAAGGTATTCGAGGCCAACACTGGCCTGGCCGATGCGCAGCTTCGAGGCGAGCAGGACGCCTGCAAGCGCAGCAAGGGTACCCGAAGAGACAAACGCGCCGATGACAAAGCGACGGACCGGGATGCCGTTCAGGGCTGCCGCCTTCGGATTGGCGCCGATCGCATAGACATAGCGGCCAATCGGCAGATATTCGAGAACAAGCCAGAGAGCTACGGCAAGAAGCAGCACATAAAAGCCGGTGATCGGCAGGCCGAATACCATGGTGCCGTTCAGTGAGTAAAAACCCTCCGGTAAGACGCCGACGATCTGGCGCCCGCCGGTGTGCCAGAGTGCCAGCGCGTAGAGGACCGTGCCGGTGCCGAGCGTCGCGATGAACGAGTCGATGCGCGCGACCTCCACCAGAAGGCCATTGAGAAAGCCTGTGATGGCGCCGAGCGCAAGCACGATGACGACTGCGACCGGCCAAGGTACACCGAACACGGTTTGCAGGCTGATCGCTAGAATGTGCCACAGCACGATGCCGTAGCCGACCGTAAGATCGATGCGGCCGGCAGCCATCGGTATCATGGCCGCCAGCGACAGGAGAGCGATGATCGCCTTGTCGGAGATGATCGAGCGAAGATTGAGAACCGTCGGAAAGGTCTGCGGCAGGAGAAGCGAAAACAGCACGATCAGCACAACGGTAAGGATGACCAGGCCGTAAACCGGCAGGAAGCGCAGGAGCCTTTGCGCATAGCTCAGCCCTGAAAGTTCGGCTCGGGTCGGCTCAAGGGCGGTGGATTCGATCGACTGCATTATCTTCTCCCGGAACTCAAGCGGCCTCTGAAGCCGACGCGGCAGCGATCACCGCCGCTGTGGTTAAATCCGCACCTTGCAGTTCACGTACGATCCGTCCGCGTGAAAACACCAAGGCACGATGGCAAATATGTGCGATTTCCTCGAAATCCGTCGACACCACGACGACCGCCAGACCCGCCTCGAGTGCACGGGCGATAAGCCGATAGATGTCGGCCTTGGCGCCGACATCGACGCCTGCGGTCGGATCCTCTGCGATCAGAAGCTTGCGGCCAGTTGCTAGCCAGCGGCCGACAACCACCTTCTGCTGGTTGCCTCCCGATAGCGCCTCGATCGGCAAGCTCTGGTCGTTCGGCCGCAACCCGACACTCTCGCCGATGGTGCTCGCCAGGTGCGCTTCTTTCAGCGGCGACAGGAAAGAAAGCAGCCTTCGTCCGGACGCTGCCGGATTGAGGAAAGTGTTTTCCCGGATTGACAGCGACATGGCAATGGATTCTTCCGTGCGGTCGCGCGCAATCAGGCCCATGCCGGACTTCATTGCCGCGACCGGGCTCGAAAGGTCCGGTGCCGCCCCACCAACATTGACAGCGCCGGAAAAAGCCTCGCAGCCAAAAAGGGCCCGACCGATCAGTTCCTGACCGGCCCCGCGCAAGCCAACCAACCCAAGCAGCTCTCCCTTGCGGATATCAAAGGAGACAGGTCCGGCACTGCGGCAGGCAAGATCGCGAATACTGACGATCGTCTCGCCCGCATGACTTGCCGATTTGGTGAAGAGCTGGTCCGCCTTTCGGCCGACGATCATTTCGATCAACTCGTCCGGCGTCGTCTGTGCCACCGGCTTCTGGCCAACCAGGCGCCCGTCGCGCAAGACTGCGACCCGGTCGGCAATGCGGAAAATCTCATCGAGCCGATGCGACACGTAGATCATTGCCACTCCGCGCGCTTTCAGCGGACGGATAGCATGGAAAAGGCGCTCGACCTCGTCGGCCGGAAGGCTGGCGGTCGGCTCGTCGAGAACAAGCACGTCCGCTTCCACGGCGAGCGCGCGGGCAATCGCCACAAGCGACTTTTCCGTGCGGGTGAGATCCTGGACACGCTTTGACGGATCAAAATCGCAGCCGACAAGATTCAGCGCCTCCCTGGCCCGCTCCTCCGTACGCCGCCAGTCGATCAGGCGCGAACGCATGGAAAAACCCTGCGCCAATCCGACATTTTCACCGACGGTCATCCATTCGATCAGGCCAAGGTCCTGGTGGATAAAGGCGAGAGGCTGACGTTCGTTGGGCCTTGGCGGCCGGTGGACATAGGGCTCGCCACGGAACTGGATATCGCCGCCATCAGGTTTGTAGATGCCGGCCAGGGTCTTGATGAGCGTCGATTTGCCGGCGCCATTTTCTCCAAGAAGCGCCAGGATTTCCCCGGGATACAAATCCAGCGATACTTGCGACAAGGCGCAGGTGCCGCCGAACTCCTTAGTGATGGAGCGAAACTCCAGCAGTTTTTCGCTCGACATCGGCGCTCCTCCCAAAGCTCTGTGAACTTGCAAGACACCGTATGTTATCGATAACAATTCTGTCAACAGGGAATTGCGTGGAGGCAGACCTGCATGTGGCCTCAAGCTGGCTTTACTCATAGAACCACTTCCAGACGTAGATCGTTCGATCCGCCCTCTGCGTCTGGCATCGCTGCTCGCGCCTACAGATGGAAAACACGATGCAGGATGACTGGGTTTGCTCGAATTGCCGGACGGAATGTGGAACGGTGGCTCGAAGGGAGCATCCCTCACAAAAAAGGCCCTGCGGGCTGGGGGCAGACGGGGCAGGGCCAGATGCCAGTACAGAACTGGCGGTACGCACGTCTCGTGGGCGTCGATGGTCTTCGAGAGCGTGCGCGAGATCGAGAATAACATATTTCTGGCACATCGAAGCCTGTCTCAAAGGCTTAAGCAAAGGAGTAGTAAGGCTCTCACGTCGCAAATGGGGCAAGTATTCCGACATTTGATTTGACACGCGCGAACGCGCCTGCCCGCAAAAGGCATTTGAGTGCCCCAGGCAATGCTCAGGCTTCCGCCTCGGCTTGTCACACGACATCATTGGCCCGAACCGCCCGCCTCCGGGTCATCCGCGACAGATGGGACCTGATACCTTTTCTCGGGGCGATTGAGCGACATGTACTGCCCAGTCCAACCGAAGCGATGTTTTGATATGATAGAGACTTTCGAGCAGTTTTTGCGCCTGACGCACGCCACTTCCGCCCTGATTGCCGTCTATGACGCTGATGATCGCCTGCGATATGCCAATGATGCCTTCCGCTCAGTTTACTTCATCGATGCCGACGAGACGCCGCTGTGGCCCGATCTGATGCGTCGCAATTTCGAACTCGGACGTGGCACGGTCATCCGCGTCGCCGATTTCGATGAATGGCTGCGATCGACACAATCGCGTCGCGGAAAAATTGGATTTCGCGCCTTCGAGACGGATTTGGTCGACGGCCGGTGGCTGTGGATGACTGAGGCGGTTCAAAAGAATGGCTGGATGCTGTGCATCGCCAGCGACATTACGAGCTTACGGGCAGACGAGCGAAGCGTCCGGCAGGATCGCGATCTTGCCATTAAGGCATCGCAAACCGACGAACTGACAGGCGTTGCCAATCGACGCTTCGTCATGGCGCGGATTGAGGATATGCTAGCATGCGCGCAAGATGGCGATGCCGGGTGCCTGGCCGTCTTCGACATCGATAATTTCAAGTATATCAACGACCGCCTGGGCCATCATATCGGCGACGTTGTTCTGCGGGACTTCGCCCACCGCATTCACCAGATCGTCCGACGCACCGATTGTTTCGGACGCGTTGGCGGGGAAGAGTTCCTCCTGGTGATGCCGCGTACCATCCTTGCGGACGCCATCGTTATCATCGAACGCATGCTCTCGATTATCCGAACTTGCCGGCCACTCATAGAACTTCCCGATTTCAGCTATACCTTCTCGGCAGGCATTGCTGCTTCTCAGGCAATGGATACCGTTTCGGATCTCTATCGCAGAGCCGACGAGGCTCTTTACGCCGCAAAACTCAATGGCCGCGACAGGGCGTGCGCGGCCTGAAGAATCAGATATCAGGGCCAGTATCGGCAGGCCGCCCCGTAGTCAGGTAAGGGCAGGCTTTATCATCTCATGGATGATTGAAGAGGCGGCCTTTGAAGGTTGGAGGAGTGACGGGTGGCGGGTCGGCCACCTCCGGCGGGTGGGGCCGGGCGTCTTTTTCCCGCCCCATTGCAGAGACCTTCGGCCGGAAAAGCTTCGACGGCTGGTCTGGAAGACATGACGCTGCCGCTTCCAAGATCCAGGCGAACGGAAGCCGTGCGATCGCCGTACAGGCAGATGTTGGTGCTCCGGGCGCTGCCGCCGAGCTGTTTGATGCTGCCGAGAACCCGGCAAGTCGGATGAACTGGTCCACTCCATCGCCAAGACGATATCCCTGAGCCGTCTTGGCCAACCGGAGAATGTCGCTTCGGTCGTTGCCTTCCTGGTGAGTTCGGAAGATGCCTGGGTGAACGGCCAGGTGCTCCGCGTCAATGGCGGCATGATCTGAAGCAAAACCCGAGCCGAGAAGGAAAGCATGCCATTCATGAACATCAAGACGCCGGAAGGCGCGCTGAACCGCGCCCAGAAACAGGAGATCGTGCACTGTTTTACGAATATGATCGCGAGTATTTTTCGTAGGCCGCAAGGCCGCACACAGTGGTGCTGATCGACGAGGTGAAGGACGGCGGTTATGGCCGCGCCGACAAGATATTTATTCTGCCGGACGTCTATTGCTGCAAAGAAAACAGCTACTGACCCATTGCCGGTGGACATGCCGTCCGCCTGCAATGTCGATTGCACCGCCGCCTGCCCAGCGCTTGCGTAAGCGTTCGCCGGACCTCGACTTCTTTGATGCTCGGTTCGTGGGGTCGCATTTTGGCAGAGTAGGCCTGCCGCCAACCCTCCATCAAGATTGCAAAGCTCTTTGGAATAACCGCGCTAGTCTTTCGGCAAAGGCACGGGGATCGACGGGTCTGTCGCCATCAAGGATCCGTGCCTGGTCAAGCAAGAGCAATGCTGCATCCTCTCTTAGCGAGGAGCCGTCGTCTTTGGCAGCAATTCCCTTCACCAGAGGATGCTCGAGATTGATCTCCAGGATGGGCTTTGCGAGCGACTGGAGTCGCCCGGCATCCTGCAGTATCTTTTCCATCTGGCGGTCATAGCCTTGCTCAGATGCGACGAGGCAAACCGCGCTTTCCGTCAGTCGATCGGAGGCACGAACATCCGACACTTGGTGTGCAAGCGTCTCGCGGGCAAAGGCAATGAAGCTCTGGAGATCAACCGGAGTTTCGCTGCTCATGGCTTGCTCTTCATTGGGTTTGGCGAACTGCGCCAGGTCGGCTGCCCCTTGCGTTATCGATTTGAAGGTCTTTCCCTTGAACTCGGGGGCATTCATCACCCAGAAGCTGTCGATGGGATCGGTCAACAGCAGGACCTCGATGCCGCGAGCGCGAAATCCTTCCAGCTGCGGCGAAGCCTTCAACTGATCCAGACTGGTGCCGGTCAAATAGTAAATTGCGCTCTGATCCTGTCTGGCATCCTTCAGATATTCTTCCAATGAGCGATACCCGTCACTCGAGGCCGTGGTTCTAAAGCGCGACAGGGCCATCAGCTGCGAGCGCCGTTCGAAATCCTCGTAAATGCCTTCTTTAACGATTGGACCAAAATTCTCCCAAAACTTGATGAAGGCGTCCGCATCGGTCTCGGCCAGTTTTTCGATTGCTGCCACCACCCTGCTGGTGATGCCCTTTCTGATCGCCGCCAGAACCGGGCTCGCCTGGATCATCTCGCGCGATACGTTGAGGGGAAGATCTGCGGTATCGAGCAGGCCCCTCACAAAGCGAAGATAACGCGGCACGAGTTCGGTGTCGTCGGTGATGAAGACACGCTTTACATAAAGCTTCATTCGGCCCTTGCGGTCGGGATCGAACATGTCGAAGGGCTGCGATCCCGGAACAAAGGCTAGTGCAGTATATTCATGCCGCCCTTCGGCCCGGAAATGAACAGTCACGGCAGGCTCGTCATATTGTCCGGAAATACCGCGGTAGAAATCCGTATATTCTTCGGGCGAAATGTCACTTTTCGAGCGAGTCCAAAGAGCCGTACCGTCGGTGAGCTGGATCGGTTCGGCGTTCGGCTTTTCAACGATCGTGATCGGCACGGGAACGTGGCCGGATTGTTCCTTGACGATCCGCTCGACCGACCAGCGGGTTGTGTAAGTCTTGGCGTCCTCCATCAAATGCAATGTGATGCGCGTGCCGCGCTGCGGAGCCGCAGCCAGGTCCACGGCACTGACGCTGTAGCTGCCCTTACCATCGGACGACCACAACCAGGCCTCATCGGTGCCCGCTCGCCGGCAAACCACGTCAACGCGGTCGGCTACCATGAAGCAGGAATAGAAGCCGACGCCGAACTGGCCGATCAGTTGGGCGCTCTCGCCGGCCTTGCTGGCCTCAATGCGCTCCATGAAGGCACGGGTTCCCGAGCGGGCAATGGTACCAAGCGCCTCAATCAAGTCGTCATGGCTCATACCGATACCATTGTCCTCGACGACCAATTGGCGCTTTTCCTCGTCGAGCGACAGCGTGATTCGGCTGTCTGGATCGTTTGCAAGGAGCGTGGGTGTGGCAATCGCCTCGAACCGTAGCTTTTCGCAAGCATCGGCGGCGTTCGAGATCAGTTCACGCAGAAAGACATCCTTGTCCGAATAGACCGAATGCACCATCATATGCAGGAGGCGGGCCACATCGGCTTCGAAGATGTGGTTCTCGGCAGGCTTGTGCGTGGCGGTCGTCGTCATACGTCATCATCTCCGTCATGATGAAAAAAGAACGATCGATCAGGTGGCAAAGACTGCGATCAAATTCAAGATGTTTCTTTGACGCCGAATGAAGCGCAATGCTCGTCCGCTTTCGCCGCCGGTTTTTGGAATTCTCGGTGTCACCCGCTCCAGCTTGACGTAATCCGCCAGCGCCTTGCCGACCTCGGGCAGATGCGGCAGCCTGTCATGCCTGTCGCCCTTTCCACGAATGAGGGTTCTCCCGAGCGCCAGTTGATGTCGTCGATCTGAATGGCGACAACCTCTGGCGGATGCAGAGCGAGGCGCGCCATCAACAGCACCATTGTGGAGTTGTGCAAAAACTGGATGGTGTCGTGTTGCGCACTGCATCCAGTGTTATGCTAACCGGCTCGAGAAAGAGATGACGTGGGAGCCGCCTGCCGAACCGCTGCGCTAGGCGGGGCACGGCCTTCGCCAGATTTGTGGTCGTCTTTCCAGCCTTGAACAGGTAGCGGAAGAAGTTTCGCAGGTGCAACGGCACGGTCTTGCCGCGCGGCCCCTTTTGATGACACGCGCGATGACCCAAGCACGCATGGCCTTGGCGACATCAATTTATGCAGCTCAGGTAGATATTGACCGTGCTTCCCGCGATCGAGTTCAGCCATCTCATCGATAATGGCGACGAGATGATCCTGGAACATCGAGAAGGCACAGGCATAAAACAGCGGTAACGGGCGATGGTCGTCCTGATTCCTTGTGTTTCAAACAAGCAAAGACGGCGATCAATCTCAGCGTTGCGCAAGGGATGCTGTGAACGCGATGATCAAAGCAAAATTGCCGTTTCTTCTTTTGCGGTGCGGATTATCATCATTGTGAAGAAGCGAGCAACGTTAGTCTCATCGCGGAATAACCTGTCGCACAGGGAGTCGAATTCTTCCATATCGCGCAGGCGCAGCATTAGAACGACATCGGTTTCGCCAGTGACGGCATAGGCCTGCGAAACGGCTTCCTCAGTACTTGCGGTGGCCAGAAAGCGACGCATATGCGCCTCGCCGTGCAACTTCAGCTCCACGGTAACCAGCGCCTTGATACCACGCCCAGCCTTGGCGGGATTGAGGATCGCGACAATTCGGTCAATCACCCCTGATTTTCGAAGCCGCTGCACACGGCGCAGACAACTGGAGGGAGACAGGCCCACCTCGTCGGCCATATCGACATTCGTGCGCGCTGCGTCGCGCTGCATTAGATTCAAAAGTTTTCGGTCAATACGATCCATTTCCGCAGCATATCCATCAGTCGCCGGTCTGCAATAAAATTGCACGGTTTTGCAATCTTTGATCACAAATTCGAACCGGCTCAGGCTAGCAGATTGAGGCACCAAAATGGGAGAGCTCAAATGCCGCTATTGTTGCAAATCCGGCGCAACACGCAGGAAACACTCAGAATTTACTGGATGCTTGTCCGCATAACGATTCCGATCGCGATCGTGACGGAGCTGCTATCACGGGTGGGGGCGATCAAGGCGGTCGCCCCCACTTTTGCGCCCGTCATGAATTTGGTCGGGTTACCTGCGGAGCTGGGGCTAGCCTGGCTGACGGGCATGCTCGTCGGGATATGGGGTGCTGTTCCACTCATTTTTACGCTCGTTCCCGCGTCATCGCTGAGCGTGGCGGACATCACAGTCTTCTCGGCGCTCATCCTATTCGCACACGGTCTGCCTATCGAGCAGAAGATCATCCAGAAGGCAGGACCGGGCATGATCGCCACGACGCTGCTGCGCATCTTGGGCGGTTTGCTTTATGCCTTCCTGCTGCATCATGTCCTGACGGCTACGAACTGGTTGTCGGCTCCAGCAAAACCGGCCTGGATTCCAATGGGCGTCACACCGGATTGGGCCGAATACTTTCTTGGTCTTGCCGAGACCATGATGTGGATGCTTGTCATCCTTGTGGTCCTATCCTGGAGTCTTCAAATCCTCAAGGCGAGCGGACTGCTGGATCTGATGATGAAGGCGCTTTCGCCCGTGCTGCGTCTTGCCGGCATCCGGGGCGAGGCTGAACACCTTACCGCTGTCGGGCTGTTTTTAGGCATTTCCTACGGTGCCGGTCTTCTGATCCGAGAGGCCCAATCGGGGGCGATATCACCGCGTCAGATTTTTCTGTCGTGCGTGTTCATGGGTTTCGCACACAGCGTGATCGAAGACACACTCATCGTGATTGCGCTTGGCGCTGATGTGCATGGTGTCCTGACGGGGCGGATCGCTTTTGCCATAATAGCAACAGCAATGATTGCCACTTTGCTTCACCGGTTGTCTGACAAGACATTCTTTTCGCAGATGTTTCGGCAACAAAGCCCACAGGTGGAAGCCGGATGAACTTTGGACGAAAGGCCACGTCGGTCGTAACCGGGCTTCTCGTGCCCAGCATCTTTTCTGCTGGTCTATCCTCCGCGGCAATTGCCCCTGAAGTGCCATTACGGCAGTGGGATCGAGAATTCGACATATGCAATTG
Source organism: Rhizobium etli 8C-3 (assembly GCF_001908375.1). Classification (NCBI taxonomy): domain Bacteria; kingdom Pseudomonadati; phylum Pseudomonadota; class Alphaproteobacteria; order Hyphomicrobiales; family Rhizobiaceae; genus Rhizobium; species Rhizobium etli. The sequence continues at coordinate 1,608,127 of NZ_CP017244.1, forward strand.
TCGTTACCTTCAGCTCCATCGCAACGGCGCTCGCCTCCTTGCTGCTTGGATGCCTCGGATCGGCGACAGGCGGAGGCTTGTCATTGGCCAAGCGGCCCCGGGTAGCCTCGCCTATGGACTTGTTTATCTGTTCCCCTACAAACCGGTCTTTCATTCTGCTTGATTTTGTCGTTTGGCGGCGCGCTGTTCTCGCAGGCGTTTTCGTTCTCCCAAGCCTGTGACGATCTGAACTCGCCACAACAGTGCGAGTTCACGACTTCAGTTCTGCGGAGCATCGTTCAGCAGCGTAGGTTCATGCCGCCGGCTGCCATTTGCCCAGCGAGCACTTTTCGGTCTTCGATGTCATTGGAGCCGCTGCTCTGGCGCACCAGTGCCGCGCACTGATCTCCATTGTTGTTGTCATGGCGGAGCGCCAACCGGCATCTTCCGGATTGATAATCTCAAAGCGGAATTTGGGATGCTTCTCCCTCTCCAGCCGGTCATGGGACCAAGTCGGTTTGAGCCTGCGATAGCTTTGCCAATATAGCTTTCCTTTGACCAGGAAAGAGCGCATGATGCAATGCTCGTCAAGATCAGGCGTGATGCCTGGTAGCGAGGCTATCGAGACGGCAGATGAGTTCTGCTCGGATGGCACAACCATTCTCGTTCTATCAGTCGCAGCAACAGTCGAGTGCCCCAGTCGTCATTGAATATGGCGCCTCCGGAGGCATCCTAGGCAGCAGCCGAAGAATTGTCAGAACCGTACAGAGTGCGCTCAAGTCCTAGCATCGTTGTGTGCTTGGGCTCATAAATCAGCAAATAGCTGATCCTCGTGATGCTTGGTGTGGGACCGGGCTCTAGCCAAAGGAGAACCGTCCATGCCAGCCTTCTCACAGGCGACCGTTTCAAACAGATTGCTTAAGGCGTTGGCGCCGGAAGCCTTCGAACGGCTCCGCCCCGAAATGACCGCAATCGATCTTGGCCTCAAGCAAGTTGTTGTCGAAGCCAACGAGCCCACCTTACAGGTTTGCTTCATAGAGAGCGGTCTTGCGTCAATGGTTGCCGTCAGCTCCGACGATGAGGCGGTGGAGGTGGGGCACGTGGGACGCGAGGGTCTTGGTGGCCACCATGTGCTGTTAATGACCGAAACCACCCCCAACAGAACATTCATGCAAGTCGCTGGAACCGGAATAGCCGTGCCGATCGAGCACTTCCTGAGAATTGTCGACGATCATAAGCCGACAAGGGATTTGCTACTGCGCTACGTGCATTCGGCGAGCTTGCAGCTTGCCCATTCAGCTCTGGCAAATGCGCGCTACAGCATGCAGGAGCGCCTCGCGCGATGGCTGCTTATGTGCCATGACCGTCTCGAGGGCGACAATCTCGCGCTCACCCATGAATTCCTGGGAATGATGCTTGGGGTTCGACGTGCTGGCGTGACAAACGAGTTGCATATCCTCGAAGGCGTTCATGCCATCAAATCGACGCGGGGTAACGTGAAAATCTTGGACAGGCAAAAGCTCCAGGACATTGCCGGTGGCTGCTACGGCCTGCCCGAAGCGGAGTACGAGCGACTGATAGGCATTCCGATGAGCCACATGCATCGGGGTCTTCGCATCGCATCTTCAAACTGAAAAACATAAACAACGGCCCGGCGTCATCGCAGATTTCAATATTCCGGTCGCAAAAGTTTCGGCCGTGCCGCAGCGCGCGTCATTGGGGCCTCGTGGGTGGCATCCTTCAACGTGGGCGATCGGTGTCGTCAGGATGTGATGACATTGATCCTGCCGATCACATTGAAACAGACTGTCAGCACTGCAGCTCCTTAAATCGCGTTTGATCGTTTTCGGTGGCGTCCAAGGTTCGTGACGGCGCGCTCGGTCCTTTGTGCTTAAGACATTAAGTCCGGTTCGCGCTAGAGCCGTTGTGCCGAGTTTATGGGCGGTAGCTCTGGATCAGTCGAACTGCCCCTCCGGCTGGCTTTCAACGCTGCTGACCAAGGACCGTGGAAGCCGGTGGGAAGTGCGGGCTCGGTTGCTCGCTGCGGCCTGACCCCTCACATCGGCCCAGCCGGCGCCATGGCTTGAGCGCTTGATGGTTTGTCCGAAAACGCACAATCACTTTTTGCCGTTCGCCCTTTGTGCCATAGTTTTTCCTGACCCCGACGAGGCTGTTTTGGGCCGACTTTTGCTTTATGGGAGGGCGTCATGGTTCTCTTTGAACTCCTCTCATTCACGGACGAAGAGGTCGATCTCATCACCTGCGCCCTGCGCCGATGGTCGCAAAAGAACCACGTTGAAATCCACAGCGAGCGTGGCCAGAACGCAGTCAAGCGTGCCATCGAGCTTGTTGCTTGCGGGATCAAGTCATCGGAAAAACTGGTCGAGAGGCTCAACCGTGATTGCGGCCCTCCACCCGATGGCAATCCTTCGTCTCTGGCTGGCGGGAAAACCCAATCGGCTGACTCCTGTTCCGGTTCGAAACGTTCGTCAACCCGCGCCTGATATGCCAATCTTGCCGATGATTGCGACGAAGCACCTGATATGCCGGCAAAGATCTAGCGGCCGCTAATGGCTTCCTTAGAGCGGCCGCCGCCTGCAAGGTCCTTGCTTAGAGGATGTGCCTGGCGTTGGAACCTCCAGTTGGGAAAAACACAGGCGCTCGATCGCAGCACAGGCCAGTTCCCTGCCCGGCCTTTCCGGCGATGTCCTTATTCTCCCTTTGCCTCTCTTTCGGTCTTCATGCGCATGTAATGTCGCCAGCCGCCGAGTTCGGTAATCTCCTGTGCACCAGCCACGGCATAAGCTTCACAGACGAACCCCGAGACGCTGGAGCCATCGTCGAGAACAAGCTTGCCGATGCCGAGCGGGCCGGGGATATTTTGCACGAAACGACCAAAGCCTTCCGGAGGCAGCGCCCAGACCTCGACTTCGAGGCCTTTTCCCTGATACCCAGGTTGGCGCACCAGGCCGGGTTTTGGCGGGGCTGTGTTCGGAAGGACAAAAAGCCTGTAGTCGCCGGCAGTCCGGCAAATTCTAATAAGGCGCCCACCGCCTCCCGTGAGCTCGTGGTTGAGCGGCATGCCAGTCAGATGGGCCCCGACGACGGCAATCGGGATAGAGCGATCATCGGCCTGCGGCACGAGGCTTTTCTTGGGAATGACGGCCGCGCGGTCCTTGCCCATCCCTTCATTCAAGGCTCGGTGCATGGCGTCGGCGAAAGGGGCGAGAGCGTCGTCGGTAAAGGCCGGGCCGATCAGCGTAACACCGGCCGGCAGGTGCCCGTCCGCATCAAATCCGGCCGGGACGGCGATCGCTGCGCAATCGAGCAGGTTTACGAAGTTGGTATAGCGGCCGAAATGACCGTTTTTGACAATCGGATCCTCCACCATCTGCTCGACGGTATAAGTGGTCGGCGAGGTCGGCAGCATTAGAATATCGGCCTTTTGCCATTCCTCCTTGGTCTTCTGCCTGAGCCCTTCGAGCTTGTATCTGCCCTCGAAGGCGGCAACGGCATCATAGGCTTTCGCGCCCTCGATAATAGCGCGCACCGTCGGATCGAAATCATCGGCATTCGTCGCCAGAAAATCCTTGACCGCAGCCAGCCGTTCGGCGACCCAGGGACCGTTATACAGCAATTCGGCCGCCTGCCGGAACGGGGCATAATCGAAAGGAACGATGGCGGCACCGAGAGCCCGCGCCCTTTCGATGGCCGCATCATAGAGGCCCTCGACGTCCTTGTTGCCGAAGAATTCCCGTTCGTCACGATCGAGCACGCCAACCCTCAGGCCGGAGGCAGGCAGGCTGGCGGGAGCTGCCTTGCGTGAGAAGGGGTCGGCGGCGTCATAACCCTCCATCACTTTGCGGATCGCAACGCCGTCGCCGACCGTCGCGGCAAAAACGGTGACGACATCGACGCTACGGCAGGCGGGAACCACGCCGACATTCGGCACGAGCCCCGGCGTCGGCTTGATGCCGACAAGATTGTTGAAGGCCGCCGGCACGCGTCCGGAACCGGCCGTATCGGTGCCGAGCGCGAAGCTCGCCAGGCCCGAAGCAACGGCTACGGCCGACCCAGAACTCGAGCCCCCCGACACATAATCCCTGTCAAAGACCGAGCGCGGCGCACCGTGGGGCGACCGCGTGCCGTTGAGGCCGGTGGCGAACTGGTCGAGATTGGTCTTGCCGATCATCAAAGCGCCGGCAGCTGTCAGCCGCGCCACCACCGCCGCGTCCTGCTCGGGGCGATAAGCAAAGGCCGGGCAGGCCGCCGTCGTCGGCAAGCCGGCAACATCGATATTGTCCTTGACCGCGAAGGGAATTCCCCAGAGCGGCAGACTGTTTGGTCCGGGAGCGCGGGCCATCAGCTCCCTGGCGGCATCGCGTAAATCATCGTCGGGGGTCGGAGTGATGAAGATTGCCGGATCATCGGAAGCTCTGCGTCGGGCGATCACCTGCTCGACAAGGTCGAGGGGCGAAAGTCCGGCTGCATAGGCGGATTGGAGCGAAGCGAGATCGAGAATGGTAGGGAGCATCAGATTTCCTCCAGCACGACGAGGACATCGCCGGCTTTTACGTTGCGGCCGGGGCCTGCGCGCAGATCGCGGACCCGACCTGGGGCATGGGCGGTCACATTGATTTCCATCTTCATCGATTCGATAATGGCGAGCGTCTGACCGGCGATGATCGGTTGACCTTCCTCGACGAGGATCTTCCAGACGTTTCCGGGCACGGCGCTTTCGACGCCAAAGCAACCTTCGGGGATTTCGCCTCCAAGCCCACTGCCGGTGCCCTCGTCGACGACGAAGCTGTCGAGGCCGAGATCCTTCCAGCGCTTGCGTTCGGCCTCGAACGCGGCTTGCTGATTGGCCTTGAAGTCATCAATCGCTGGTGCATTGGCAGAAAGCTCCGCCTCATAGGCGGCATAGCTGAATTCGGTTTCCTCGATGCGGACTGGATAACCGCCATAGGGGAATGCGGCGCGCGCCTCGGTCAGCTCCTCGTGGCTCACCGGAAAGAACCGGATCTGGTCAAAGAAATCGAGCAGCCAGGGCTTGTCCTTGGAGAAGAACGGCGTCTGACGCCACGTATTCCAGACCTGAATCGTGCGGCCGAACAACTGATAGCCGCCGGGACCTTCCATGCCATAGATGCACATATAGGCGCCCCCGATGCCGACGGCGTTTTCCGGCGTCCAGGTCCTGGCGGGATTGTATTTTGTCGTCACCAGCCGATGCCGGGGATCTACCGGTGTGGCAACCGGAGCGCCGAGATAGACGTCACCGAGCCCGAGTACGAGATAGCTGGCGTCGAAGACGACCTTGCGCACAGCCTGTTCGTCGGCCAGGCCGTTGATGCGGCGGATGAACTCGATATTCGACGGACACCATGGCGCATTCGGCCGGACGAGTTCCTGATACTTGCGCATCGCAAGTTCGGCATCTGGATCGTTCCAGGAGAGCGGCAGATGCACGATCCGGCTTGGGACCTTCACCGCCTGCGCCGGCGGCAGGGAAGCTTCGATCTCGGCGAGCAGGCCGAGAAGGCGCCTACGGGTAAGGCCGCCTCCGCCATAGTGGATCTGCAGCGATCGTATGCCCGGAGTAAGATCGATAAGCCCGCCGAGCTTCGCCTCCTGGATTGCCTGCATCAAAAGATGGACACGCAAGCGGAGCGCAATGTCGAGCTGCATTGGCCCATATTCGACCAGCAGGTTGTCGTCTCCCTGCCGGCGATAGATCACGGGGACCGGCCCTGCATCGCTTCGCCCGACGATCGGCGAGCCGGCGGCGTCGGCGATGCGCTTGACCATTGGCCCGGCGATCGGGTCTCCGGCGCGTTTCACCGCGTGGAAGCGGATTTTGTCGCCTGGTTTGAATTGGCCCATCTTCCATTGCTCGTCGCGCGCAATCACCGCCGGACACACGAAACCGCCGAGACTTGGGCCGTCGGGACCGAGGATGATTGGCATGTCGCCGGTAAAGTCGATTGCGCCGACGGCATAGGCATTGTCGTGCAGGTTCGAGGGGTGGAGGCCCGCTTCGCCGCCGTCGGCGCGGGCCCACTTCGGCGCCGGACCGATCAGACGCACTCCGGTGCGGGCACTGTTGAAATGGACTTCGTACTCCGTCGAAAACAGCGTTTCGATGTCTTCCTCCAGAAAGAAATCGGGAGCCCCATGCGGACCGTAGAGGACACCGACCTCCCAGGCGCGCGTGAGCTCGGCTGGATCGTTGGCCGGCTTTGATCTCGGCTGCGGCGTGCGGGCAAGCCGCAGCACATGCCCGGCGTGAAGGGTGCCGGTGGCATTCCCGCCGAACTGCCCCAGGCCGAAGGTTGCTCGTGAACCGAGTACTACCGGTGCTGCAAATCCGCCGGCCACGGCCAGATACGAGCGCTGGCCGGCGCCGACAATCGTCCCGATCGCAAGCGTCTGGCCCGCCTTGACGAGGATCGCCGTTCCCTGCTCAATCGACGTACCGTCGAGGGTCATCGGCATGTGCGCGCCGGCAAGGGCGATCTCGACATCCGAGAAGAATTTGAGCACCGGGCCGGATACGGTGAGCTCGAGAGCCGTCGCCTCGTCACCATTTCCGACCAGCCTGTTGGCATGGCGGAACGATCGCTCGTCCATTGGTCCGCACGGCGGTACCCCGACGTGCCAGAGACCCAGCCGCCCGGGCAATTCCTGCAAGCTCGACTGGGCGCCCGGCGCAATCACCTCTACGACTTCGGGCACGAAGGTGAAATCCTTGAGCGCCGTCGTCGCTACATCACCACTCGAAAGGAGCTCCGATTTCGCAATCGCCCTCAGATAATCGAGATTCGTTTCGATACCCGAAATCGCGCTTTCCTTTAGAGCCTTGCCGAGGGCCGCGATTGCGGCCGGGCGATCTTTGGCCCTCACGATCACCTTGGCAAGCATGGGATCGTAATAGGGACTAACCTCGGTGCCGGTCTCGACCCAACCATCGACACGGACGTTTTTTGGAAAGACGACCTCGGTCAGCAGTCCAGCGCTTGGCCTGAACTCCGCATGCGGCATTTCTGCATAGATGCGCGCTTCGATGGCCGCGCCGCTGGGTACAAGGGCCGCGTTAGCGGTCAGCATATCCTCCCCAGCCGCCTGACGGATCATCCATTCGACCAAATCAATGCCGAAGACGGCCTCGGTCACCGGATGTTCGACCTGCAGTCGGGTATTGACCTCGAGGAAGTAGAATTCCTCGCCCGCAGGATCGTAGATGAATTCGACCGTTCCCGCCGAACGGTAGCCGGCGGAGGCACCGAGCGTAACGGCCGCGGCATGCAGCCGCGTGCGAACCGCATCCGGCAATCCCGGCGCTGGTGTCTCTTCGATCACCTTCTGGTTCCTGCGCTGCAATGAGCAGTCGCGATCGCCAAGCGCGATCACTCGGCCATTGCCATCGCCGAAGATCTGCACTTCAACATGGCGGGCCCTGGCGACAAAGCGCTCGAGATAGACGCGCGCATCACCGAAACTTGCGCGCGCCGTGCGCTGCACGCTGTCGAAGGCCGCCTTCAGTTGGCCGGGATCATTGCAGAGTTGCATTCCGATGCCGCCGCCGCCGGCGGTCGATTTCAGCATCAGCGGATATCCGACGTCGGCCGCGGCCGTGAGCGCAGCTTCGCTCGTCTCCAGAAGACTGCTGCCTGGAAGCAGCGGCACCCCGCACGATTGCGCCAGTTCGCGGGCGGTGTGCTTGAGTCCGAAAGCCGCGATATTGGCAGGCGTCGGGCCAATGAAGGCGATCCCTGCCTTTGCCAGGCGCTCGGCAAAGTCGATATTCTCCGAAAGGAAGCCGTAGCCGGGATGGACTGCCTCGGCACGTGTTGCAATGCAGGCAGCGATGACGGCCTCGACGTCGAGGTAGCTTGCGGCCGCCGGTGCCGGGCCGAGCCTTACCGCCTGATCCGCCATCAACACCGCCTTGGAAAAGCGGTCGACATCCGAATAGACGGCGACGGATGAAATACCCATGCGCTGCAACGTCTTGATGATCCGGACAGCGATCTCGCCCCGGTTTGCGATAAGAATCTTCTTGAACATGTCAGATCTCGCTGTCCCAGACCAGCACCCGGATCGGGGTCGGATCGAAACCGTTGCAGGGATTGTTGATCTGCGGGCAATTGGAAATGACGAGCAAAATGTCCATCTCGGCTTTCAGCTCAACATAGTCACCTGGCCCGGAGATCCCGTCGACGATCGTCATCTCGCCGCTTGGCTCGATCGGGACGTTCATGAAGAAATTGATGTTGGGGACGATATCGCGCTTGCTCATTCCGTGCTTGGAGACTTCAAGAACGAAATTGTCGCGGCAGGCATGGAGATATCTGGTTTGGTGGCCGAAGCGCACCGTATTGCTCTCGCAAGAGCAGGCACCGGCAGACGTATCATGGCGCCCGCAACTGTCGGCGGTCATTGTCAGCATCACCCGACCCTCATTGGAGATGATCCTCGTGCCGGTCGAAATATAGGCCGCGCCCTGTTCGCGCATCGTATCCTGGTTGGAGTAGCGTTCGGAAAAGTCCTCGGCATTGTAGAACAGCGTGTCGACCGCCTGTTGGCCGTATGTGTCCTCGATACGGATGGTCTGACTCTTCCGGATCACCGCCGAAAATGGTGCCTCAGCCGGGATGTAATGGTCCTGCGCGACGTTCTCGAGCGTGCGGCCCGGCGCTGTTTGAATGAAATCGGTCATCGTCATGTTTCCCTCACACTGCCGCCCGCGCGTTGTTTTCGAAGCCGCGAACAGCCTCGGCGGTCGCCGTCCGGCAAAGGTCGCCGCTCCGGGGCTCGGTCGCCGCGATACGCGTGACGGTCACCGGATTGGGCCGATAGACCGTGTCCGGGTTGAGCGCATGGGGGCAGTTGGAAAAGCCGACGATCATATCCATCTCGGCGCGCAGCTCGACATAATCGCCTTCATGCAGAAGTTCCGGCTTCCACGCGAACGCTCCGTTCCGGTCGACGCGGACCGGGGCAAAGAGTGCAAGGGCCGGCGGAATGTCGCGTTTGTCGAGCCCGGCTTTGGTGGCAAGGAGGATCAGGTTGTCACGGGTGTTGCGCGTGCCCTCACCGTATCTTGCCGCGTTCGACCCGGATGTGGACCCGCCCACCACCCCGTCATGGGCGCCCGAGGAGTCTTCCGTCACCGAAAACATCACTCGCCCCATGTCAGAGAAAATCACACGACCTTTTCCCAGGACAGTTGTCCACTGCACCTTCATTGTATCGGGCAGGTTCAGCCGCTCGCTGGTCTCGGCGGCACTCCAGGCGATGAGGGAAAGGGTCGAGAATCCGCTGTCGAGGCTGACGCGAAATACCTCGTGCTTGTTGATATGTGTCGACCAATACCACCCACCAGGGATCACCTCGCGGTGGATGATCTTGTCGGGCGCGATTTCGGGCGCCGGCAATGGGCTCGTACCGGGCAGTGCCTTTGGCGCATATTCGAGCCCCTTTTTCTGATGCTCCTCGTAACGCGCGCGGTTGGCAGCGATGTCTTGCGGCGAACGTCTGACACGTGTCATGACTGGATTTCTCCTGACGAAGCCAGGTCGTCCCGGCAATGCCCCTGGTAGGCGACCGGGCCGTCCCGATCAGGGCTGAAGATCGAAGGCGATCCGGCTTGCCGTGGCGGCCAGATTGAAATGTCTTTGGTGATGGTCGCGCCGTAGCGCAGTTTCTCCTCGGCTCGATCGCGCCGCCGCTCGAAGGCGACCACGCGGGTTGCAAGCGTGAACGCCTCGCGCATGTCATGGGTGACCATAACGACGGTCATCTGCGTTTCGTGCCAGAGCCGTTTCATCAGCATGTGGATCTCGGCGCGGATACCTGGGTCGAGCGCGCCGAATGGCTCGTCAAGCAACATCACTTTCGGCTTCATGATCAGCGCCTGGGCAAGCGCCAGCCGTTGCTGCATCCCCCCTGAAAGCTGTGCCGGATACTTGTCTTCCGCCCCCGCCAGGCCGACTTCTGCGATCAACTGTCGCGCCGTGGCGATTGCGTCCCGCCGCGCAGCTCCAAAGAGCTTCGCCTTGAAGCGCGCGCCGGAAAATTCCTTGCCGAGCAGCACATTGCCGAGCACGGTGAGGTGCGGAAAGACCGAGTAGCGTTGGAAGACGACACCCCGATCGGGGCCGGGCTGCGCCGGAAGAAGCTCGCCATCGAGCAGAATCCGGCCTCTGGTTGGCTGTTCCTGACCGAGCAGCATACGCAGGAACGTCGACTTGCCGCAGCCCGAAGGCCCGACAAGTGCGACGAACGCACGCGAAGCGACGGTCAGCGATACGTTCTCAAGCACGATCTGGTCGCCGTATTCCTTCCAGACATTTTCGATCCTGAGTTCGCTCATCCCTGCTTCTCCAGTTCGGACCAAGGGAAGGCGGCGACGCGGATGCGATCAAGGACGTAGTTCGTCATGACGGCGAGCAGCGTGATCCAGACGACATAGGGGAAGATCACGTCCATCGCCAGATAGCGGCGGACGAGGAAGATGCGGTAGCCGAGGCCGGATTCCGAGGAAATCGCTTCTGCGGCAATCAGGAAAAGCCAGGCAGGTCCCAGCTGCAGCTTGAGGCAGATGATAAGCCGCGGCACGATCTGAGGAAGCACGACGCGCAAGGCGATCTGCCAGGAGGACCCGCCAAGCGTCTCGGCCTTGACGACCTGCTCACGCGGTAATTCCAACGCCTTCAGCGCTAGGTCGCGGATCATCGTCGGCGCGACGCCGATCACGATAAGCGCAATCTTGGATGTCTCGCCGAGACCCATCACGATGAAGAGGATCGGAAGCAGCGCCAGCGGCGGCACCATAGAGACGACAGCGATGAAGGGAGCAAGGAGCGCCCGCAGATATGGCAGCATGCCGATTAGCATTCCGGTCAGCAGCGCTGTCGCTGTGGAGATGCCGAGGCCCGCGAAAAGCCGGATCAAGCTCGCCCAGGTATCCGACCAGAGCGGATATTCGCCGGTGCGCTGATCTGCGATGAAGGCCATGCGTTCGATCGCCTGAACGAAACCGGAGAGAGTGGGCAGCAGCTTGTCGTTGGCATTCTCGGACAAGCGCGCCGCCGAACCGAAGGCATAGGCTACGATCAGCAACACGAAGGGCACCAGCATCAGGGCAAATTGCGCGCCCCGACTTGGCTTGATGTTGATCCAGCGCATGAGGAAAGCTCCGCTGATGAAGGAATGACACGGCGCAGTTTCCCGCGCCGCCGGTCGAACTCGCTCAGAGCGCCCCGTCAGCAGCCGCCTTCATGTAGGTCTCGGTGAAGCGCAGCTTGACGTTGCCACTGTCGCCGAGGATCTTGCCGTCCGGCATTTCGATCCCGATGACATCTGCCGATGGCGCACCATTGCCGAGCAGGCCCTTCTCGAAGAGGAAGTTGCGCACCAGATCCATCGTCTTGGGAAGACTCTCGGATACGGTGAAGGCGACGGCGTCGGTGGGATTGTCAAAGAGCTTGGTCGCAGCGACCTGCGCTTCGAAACCTTCAAGGTCGGTGCCGGAAGCCGACCCCATGGTCTCGCGGGCCGCCTTGCCGTCCGGCGTATCGGCCTCCATCAGCGCGGCGGTCTCATACCAGATGCCAGCTAGCGCCTTGCCGAAATTGGGATTGTCCTTGAGCACATCAGTATTGGCGACCATCAAGTCGATGATTTCACCCGGCACCTGCGAACTGTCGAATACCTTCTTGGCCGAAGGATCCTCAAGGACACTGGAGACCAGGGGATTCCAGGTGACGACGGCGGTGACGTCGGGCGTCTTGTAGGCGCCAACCATGTCGGCGTCGGACGTGTTGACGACCTTCACATCGCGCTCTGTCAGCTTGATGCTTTCGAGCGCGCGCGCGAGCAGGTAATGCGAGACGGAATATTCGACGAGATTGACATTCTGGCCCTTGATATCGGCAAGACTCGTCTTGTCCTTGAGGATTACGGCGTCATTGCCATTCGAAAAGTCGCCGACGATCACGGCGGTCGTATCGACGCCGCCGGCGGCCGGAATGGAAAGGCCATCCATGTTGGTGAGCGTCACGGCGTCGAAGGCGCCGGCCGTGTATTGGTTCATCGACTCGACGTAATCGTTGAACTGCGTCACGTCGATCTTGATGCCGTATTTATCGGCCCATTTCTTGACGATACCGTGGTCGGCAGCATAGCCCCATGGCATCCAGCCCACATAAATCGACCATGCAACCTTGAACTCGGTCTTTTGGGCAGCCTCGAGGTTGCCGAGACCCCCGATGAAGTAAGCGGCCAAGGCAGTGATGGAAAGAAGCTTCGAAAAAGTCTGCATAGAAATTCCCCTTTTGCTTTCTTCAAAAAGGGATTGGCAAAGACCATCGCGCCGCCAATCCCTTGGCTTACGAGGTCTCCCGGGCTTTTGTCCCGCCGTGCATCCGGCAGGATTTCTCGCCCACCGACGGCAGCTCTCGGACCAGCACGCTTTTCAAGCGCCGGAACCCTAGCCACCAACTCACCTTTATCGAAGCAAGACGCGTGCCAAATTCTGGTAAATTGATTCTATAAGGTTTTCCTGTTGGTTCCGCTTGCTCATAGCGGCACCGAGCGGCAATTGCTCATAATTTAGGCGAATTCCTCGACAAAGTTGAATTCGGCACGTGTCGATCAAGGTTGGAAGGCCTGGCTCCGAGAGGATTTTGTGGCCAGGCGCTGGCGGCGATGTCGCGTTGCGGCCACGATGGTTCGCAAGCAAGATGCAAGTTGCGCAAACCGATCTTTAGTTCGGTGGCGGCGAATTCCAGCGGTTTCGGCCCCACTCCCACCAAAGGACAGGATGGCTGCCGCGTGTTCGCTAAAACACAAGCATTGGTCGATCTCCCGGAAGCACTTTGGGGTGACTGAGTGTTTGCATTCGGTCCGATCCGTTGAGGCGTCTTGACGGTAACGAGCCCATGGAAGAACAGGCCGAAACGATGCTGAAGGCTCATCTCGAAGAAACGCGGCAGCAGGCGAAATCGCTGGAAAGCTGCCTGAACCACATAGGTGGAGGGTCCTTGACTATCAAGGACATGGCCGGAAAAGTAACTGCGTTCGGTCAGAGCCTCGGTGGCTGTTTGTGAGCGACGAAATCGTCAAAGGCGCGCTGGCAAGCTACACATTCGAGCATTTTGAGATTGCGAGCTACAGGATCCTTATTGCGGCCGCAGAGTTTGCTGGCGACCAGCAAACCAAGGCGGTCTGCGAAGGCATTCTCAAAGAAGAAATTGCCATGGCAAAGTGGCTGGAGGACAACCTTCCCGTCGTAACCGAGGCTTACCTTCAGCGTGCCGAGGCCGAGGTCACTGCAAAACGGTAATCGGCTCGATAGCGGCAACAGGCAGCGTCTGCTTATGGGTGGCAGGCATTTTCCGATGCTCTGGCCGGACAACACGATCAGCCCCTGTCGACCATGCCGTTCTCACAGCTTGAAAGACCGATGAGGCGCAAAAGCCGTCTGTCATCCAGGGCCAGCGTGAGTGCTTGTCACTCCATTGCGAGCGCGACGTGGTGATGTCCGCAGGCGCGAAGCCGGTCCAGGGCGTGTGTGCGGATCAAATTACCTGTCACTTCCTCCTCGGATCCATCGGCTGCGATGACGCCAGCGGAAACATCGGGCGCAAGCTGTCTTGGTTGCCCATGCCGATACCGCGTTTCATTTGACTGCGGCTACGGTCCAGTCGCTTTAGGTTGAATGCCATTCGTGCGCGGCCACCTCGAGGACGCGAGCCGCAATGGCAGCTCGGGACGCTCACCGTGACTGGGGTCACTCTCCAACCCAAGCTGCCGGCGCATCGTTGCTCTGCCATCTCCTCCGGCGCCGAAGATGCCGGCGAGAATTCCGGTGGGTCGGATTCCACCAGTTCTGGAGGAGGCCGCCGGTTTTTCGTTGATGAACTCAAAACAGCTAGTTGCGTTCTAGGTAGTTGACGAGCGCAGCTGTCGCACAAGGGCTGAGCAAACGCGGAGAAATCACCATGAAACGCTACGCTTACGGGTGGATTACAGCCATTTTCTTTCTCGTTTCAATCCTGGGACACTGGGTTTTCGGTTGGTTCGCATACGTCGATGAGGCGAGGCAACATGCCCAAACTCCTCAGTTTTCTGAATACGCTATCCAGCTCTCCCGAGATACTTTTGAAAATTGGCAATCGGAATTCCTCCAGTTGATGTGGCAAGTGGCGGGACTTGCTTATTTTCTCTATGTCGGCTCGCCTACCTCTAAGGAGAACGACGACAGACTTGAGGCAAAAATAGATGAGTTGCTCAAGATCAATGCCGGTGAGAGAGGCGCTGAAATCATTGCTGAGCTCGACGAGCGCTTTCTGCGGGTTCACGGTCATGCCAAGCCTCACGGCCATTCGCAGTGACGCTCGCACAGTTTCTGCCGCTCTGATCGGATCATCGCATTGCCGGGGTTAGTGCGGACCGTTATAGCATCAGCGCAGCCCCCGGTGACGCCCCTTTGATCTGGCTCGCACAAGTCTGGCTTCGGCCTCTATCGGGCGGCGGTCAGAACCTTGATGTCTCCTTTTCTTTCCAGCACATCGACCACGACGTTTTTTTTGGACCGTCGTATTGCAACGTCGATTTTTCCTTTGGGCACGGAAAGGTTCCTGAGAACCACCTCATCGAGGAAAGCCGGCAGCATCGGCTCGTTAAAGGTCACCTGGCTTTCGATCGGATCGAAGAGGATGCCCAGGCAGGACTGGAGCAGCGACAGCGGCGCAACAGCCGCCCACGCTTGTGGTGCGCAGGCCACCGGATAGAATGTCGGTCCTTGAGCGCGCCGTCGTGGAAAACCGCAGATCAGCTCGGGCAATCGCCTGAGGTCGATGTAACTCGCCGCAGCAAAGAGTCCCTCAAGTATCTTTGCCGCCTCTTGCTTGAATCCATAACGCGCCATTCCAATCCCGATCAGCGCATTGTCGTGCGGCCAGATGGATCCGTTGTGATAGCTCATGGGATTGTAGCGCGCTTCGGTCGACGCCACCGTGCGTATGCCCCAACCGGGAAATGAAGGACCGCCCAAAAGTGTGCGCACGACGACTTCGGCGCGGTGCGGAAATGCAAGTCCCGTCAGCAGGACATGGCCGGCATTCGATGAGCGGACGCGGCAGGGCCGCCTAGACCCGTCGAGAGCCAGAACATATGTTTCCAGTTCCTCGTCATAAAAAGCAATGTCGAAATTCTTCTGCAATGCAACAGCGCGCGCGGTCAAGGAAACTGCCCGCGCCCGTTCGCCAAGTCTCTGGCAAAGCTCTGCTGCTTCCATAAATGCACCGTAGGCATATGCCTGCACTTCGACGAGCGCGATGGGCCCGGCTGCCAGGGATCCATCTGCATGAAAGACACTGTCATGGCTGTCCTTCCAGCCTTGGTTGATCAGCCCCTCGTGCACCTGCCGGCCGTATTCGACAAAACCGTCACCATCACCGTCGCCATGTTCAATAATCCAATCAAGGGCAGCGTGAATGTTTGGCCAGATACCTCTTATAGTCTCCAGGTCACCCGTTCTCTTGAAATATTCGCCGGCCAGGATCACGAACAGCGGTGTCGCGTCAACACTGCCATAGTACCGTCGGAATGGCACTTCTTTGAGCTCCGCCATTTCGCCACAGCGTACCTCATGAAGTATTTTGCCTGGTTCGGCATCGGCCATCGGGTCGAATTCGGTGGCTTGATTGGCAGCGAGATGCTTGAGAACACCTTTGGCAATCGCCGGATCCAACCACAGTGTCTGCAGGGCGGTGATCAGCGCGTCGCGGCCGAACACTGTGCTGAACCAAGGAATGCCGGCATATGGAAATGGTCCCTGCTCCGTATCGGTGATGAGCATGTTCAGGTCGGACATGCTTCGCCGGACGATCTCATTGAAGATGTCGTTGGACGAGCTGATCGAAGCCGCACGGGACGACGTCGATTGCAAAGCCCGACGGGCATCACGCATAGCAATAAAGAATGGTTTCAAGCCTGTGCGGGTTTCGTCTTGCGGGTTGCAATCGACGCGCAGAAAGTAAGTCTGGGTCCCTTGCGGCTGCAGGTCGAGCTCGAAGCGAGCTGTTCCTTCGTGCAATTCGCTTGGCGGCGGGAAGAAGCCAATGCGTGAGACCCTCCGCTTGCGGTCGAGCCCCTCGTAGCTCAGCAAAATAGTATCTCGGTCCATGATCGGGCTGTCGATCCGCCCCCTGCGGGCACGGCTTGTTCCCCGCACCTCGAACAGATCCGCAAAGTCCGCGGCAAAAGCAATCTGCAGCGAGACCCTATGCAGTCTGTCATCGAAATTATGGACAGTTATTCGTTCATGCAGGCTTCCCTGCCAGAGGAACTGCGATCGTCGTATATGGATGAGGTCATGGGCAATGGTCAGGCGGTCCTGGTCGTAGAGATCCGGGTTTGTCAGGTCGCACGTCAACGTCGCGTTGTCCTCCCTGAGCGACGACGACAGAAGTAGCGGCCGCTGCCCGCCGATCGTCAGGTAGAAGTGGGAAAGATGACGCGTGTCACGATGGAACAGTCCCTCAGGACTTCCGGGGCCTGACAGGGCGTCGCCATTATGATCGAAAACGCAAAACGTATCACCATGCTTGAGCGTGCGCGGCCGCCTTTCGTGCAAAGACGCAGCCGCGGGAATGAAAAACTGGACGGGCGGCCCCCCGCTTCTGACAGCGGGCGAACCCAACTCCTGGCCATGCACCGGCATTAAGGATCCTCCTTATGCGATAACCTGCAGTTCGGGTGTCCCCTTGACAGGACGGCGTAGTCGCGGCGCTTTCAAGCGCACACCTGGCAACCGCCGATAGATTGCCAGGTAATCTCGGGCCATGCGTTCTGCAGTGAAGCTGCGCTCGAATGCTGTGCGGACCTGCCGACGATCAAGCCTCAAGAGCCAGTCGATATTTTCAATGGCTTCCGCAACGCTATCGACGGCAATCCCCGAAATACCATCTTCGATAATCTCAGGTACCGACCCGCGACGGAAGGCCAGCACCGGCGTCCCGCAGGCCATGGCTTCGATCATAACCAGTCCGAAGGGCTCCGGCCAGTCAATTGGGAAAAGAAGAGCACTGGCATTACCCAGGAAGCTGGCCTTCTGATGCTCGTTGATTTCGCCAACGAACTCCACATTCGCATGCATCTCGACCATCGGCTTGATGATGCTATCCCAGTAGACGTAGTCGGCGGCATCCACCTTTGCGGCGATCTTGAGCGGCATGCCCACGCGGGATGCAATCTCAATTGCGATGTCAGGACGCTTTTCAGGTGAAATCCGCCCCAGGAAAGCGAGATATCCACCGCGTGGACGTTCGGTGAATGGAAGGATATCGATCGGCAATCCATGATAGACAGTCCCTGCCCAATCAACGGCAGGCATCGGCAGGCGTTGATCGTTTGAGATCGATACAAGCGGAATGTCAGAAAACATTCTGTAGAGGGGCTTCAGGTCCGGCAGGTCCAGTCTTCCATGGAGCGTTGTCACAGTCCGATCGGCAAATTCCCGGATGACCGGAAAATGCAAGAAATCAATGTGGAAATGCAACACATCGAAGTCCAGAGCTCGCCGGCGTATCTCCTCCAGCATCACGACCTGGTACGGCAATGGGTCCTTCATACTTGGATGGAGACGTAGGGCCACGTCCGAACAGGAAACAAGTTTGGCAGACGTGAGGGAATCGCCGCTGGCAAACAAGGTGACGTCATGGCCTTGCCGGACGAGCTCCTCTGTCAGGTATGAGACGATCCGTTCGGTTCCTCCGTAGAGCTTCGGCGGAACGCGTTCTGCAAGTGGTGCTATCTGAGCGATCTTCATCGACAAAACCTCCTCATATGAGCAAAGATTCGACGGCAAAAACACGCCCGCAATCGCGCGGCGTTTGTCAGTGGCAGCAGCAAGCGTGACCGGAATCTATCTCCTTTCTCGTCTGAGTTGTTGTTGCAGCGACTTCGCCCCGCAAATTGATCCCCCATTCAATCTGACAGGAAACGTGTGGAAGGATCGTGTGCACGCGCTCTTCGGTTCCGTGTCTTTGTCGAGTAATTTGACCGCAGACATCAGATCATCATGGCTTGAAGGCTGCCGACCGTCCGGAAGCCTACGCAGCTCCGCCTTTCGTCGATCGGTGAAGCGGCCTGAGGCCCAGAAAGCACGGTTTGCGCGCTTATCGTGACGACAGAGCCGCACTGGCCTCCGTACATCACTGGGATCGGAAAATTCGACATGATGGCGCAGCAAATGGAGCAGACCTCTCTCGGCTGCTTGCCCGAATATTGAAGAAGACGTTGTTCGTGCGCGGTCCTTCCTCATCATCAACTCCAACACTAGCGTTGGAACGACGCCGGTGCTTTTACAGCGACCACTTTAAAAAAATGCCATGCGGGAGACTGCATTTCAAGAACTGTAGCTGCAATTTTTAGCACTCGTGAGCCGTGAGTGCTAATTTTTGTCTGACCGCTCTTGAACCTGAAAATTCCTCAACCAAATCAGTTCCGTCAGCTGCCCGTACGGAGCTGACTGCTGGAGGCGCAAGTTTCCATGCGTCTTCATTCCATGTTGCTTTACGGAGGATATGGCTATGAGAAACGAATTCGACTTCGCCCCCCTTTACCGGTCCAGCATCGGCTTCGACCGCGTCTTCAATCTCCTCAACAATGCGCAGCGGTTTCAAGCCGTCGATACCTGGCCGCCCTATGACATCGTCAAGCTAGGCGAGGACGAGTACCGCATAACCATGGCAGTTGCAGGCTTCGCCGAGGAAGACCTGTCGCTCACACACGAGCGAAATGTGCTCGTCGTTGCCGGTGCCAAGCCCGACAAGGAGGATATGCAATATCTGCATCACGGTATCGCCGGCCGGTCGTTCGAACGACGTTTCGAGCTTGCCGACCATGTTAAGGTGCTTGGGGCGAGCCTGAAGAACGGCCTTCTATCGGTCGAGCTGAAACGCGAGATCCCCGAAGAGATGAAGCCGCGACGCATTGCTATCGGAACGAATGAGCCAAAGCGGGCCGAAGAGGCGACTGAGCCGCTGCAGATCGAAGGCGAAAAACAGGTGGCGTGATCGAACTTGGCAAAGGCCGCGCCGGTCTTTTCGGCTCGGCCGACATGGAGGCTTAGGTGAGGGACGTGATCTCACTCCCTGTGGCCACAGCAACAGTCAAGCTTCGACAGGCTACGCAAGCCATAGACCAGCATCCAGTCCTTGCGCTTCATCGCAAGATGAACAGGTTGTTCGATGATGATGTCTTGCGGTGTCGAGGGCGATTGCCCGATCGTCAGGTCCGCTTTCGCTCCGAAATCGCCTGGACGAAGATGAAGTTGCGATGGTCTGCCAAGCGCATCACGATCAACAGCCAATGACCACTTTGCCGCTGTTGGATTTCGGTGGGTATCCTAACGACGACCGGCAGCGGCAGTCACTCGCATAGCCGCAGATGGAGTGCCAAACGAGGGAGGTGATTGAAATGACTTTATCGTCAGGAGAGGTAAGGGCCATAATCGGTCCGGTGGACGAGGTCTTGCTTGCAGATATTTTGGCGACTGGAGCTTCGGCAAAGGAACTGGCAGAGGCCTGGGCCTGGGTGAATGCAGAGGAAGCTCTGGCCGATGAAGGCCGTCCGATGCCGACGGGAAGAATTGCGCGGCTCGTTGATCTGCTGGATCCCGGCCAGGAGAACGAACTGTGAAGCGCCGCTTGCCGTTTCTTTGTGCGACTGATTAGTGGAACGGATCGTGTGACAAATAGGCTGCGCGGCCTTGCGTGACGCAAGAGCAGAACGCGGTGACAGCGTCGTCAGGAGCCCGCAGTTTCCAGGCAAGGACGGTGCGCGCGCCCCTTGGCTGTATATCCCGTGTTGCTCTGTGTTCGTGCTGCCGGCTTTCCCACTGCTCGGCCGGTCGATGGAACCGGCTCTTGACGCTATGCGGATGGATAGCGCTCCACGCGCAATCCTGAGCAGAAGAGGCGATCATTGTCGCCGAGATCGAGTACGATCGGCGGCGGTGGAGCCTTTCATAAGTCCACTTGGGCGCTATGCTCTCTCCAAGACCAACCTTAGGGTCCTTCATGACCGACCAATGTCGAAATCACTTTCGGGAAAGAATGACGATCCTCGGCGAACTTGACGCCGTCTCCTTCATTCCTTGGGTCCGACGCCATGCCGCTAAGCTCGGGCTTGCCCAGGCGATCGCCCATACCAGTTCCGAGCGGCTCGAGGTCGACATTGCCGGGCCCGTGGAGTTGATCGACATGATGGAGATCGCATGTTTGCTCGGTCCCATCGATGTTTGGGTCGAGACAATCCACCGCACACCAATCGACAGGGGAACGGGCTGACCTGCGCATCTTGTGCCTTATATTTAATCAATATTGCCAATGCGAAAAGATTATGCAAACGTGGCCGCGCTTGATTGGCAAAATTGGACGCCTTGCCCCCGACTTTACCAACCAAGTGATTGATATTACATAGAAAGCCGAGTGATGCTGTCTGACACGACGGGTTCCTGGACGCCAGTCGCCCTTTCCGCGGATTTGCCCAAGGGAACCGTTGTTCCAGCACGGACGCCAGCCGGGCAGATTGCCCTTTGGCGAAGTCGGTCGGGGCGCGTGGCAGCATCGGCCGACCGGTGTCCGCATCGCGGCATGCGCTTGTCTCACGGTTTCGTGCGTGGCGAGGCACTTTCGTGCATTTATCACGGCTGGAGTTACACCCGGACTGGAACCTGTCTGCGCATCCCGGCCCATCCGGGCCTCACTCCGCCCGAAACGATCCGCTTGGAGACGCAACGGGTCGAAGAGTCTGACGGCGTCATCTGGGTTGGCGCCGGGCAACCTGTGGCCGGGCCCCCGCGGCTTGAAGGTCTGGTTCCATTGCGGTCCTTGGTGGCAGATGCCCGCACGCAGTTGGTCGAGGCTGCAGCGAACGGAAAGGCTGGCCCCAATGGCCTTGTCTGGCATGCGCACAACGGCCAGACAATCCGGCTGTTGCTCGTTCCCCAAGACGCCGGCCAGACATTGATTCATGTCCTGCTTGACAAAGATAGCAGCCTGGCCGCGCGCATCGCCGCCTCACGGGCATCTGAAACTTTGCGGCGGATGGCCGAGGCGCTTCAGGCAAAAGGGAAAGCGTCATGAGGCAAGACGCGATGATCAACGAGTGGTATCCCGTCGGCCTCTTCAGCCAGCTTGACATGGAGGGGCGCAAGACCGCCCTGATGGGAGAGCCTATCGAAGTGGCACTTGATGGCCACGGAAACATCAACGTGAAATCCAGCGACGGGCGATTTCTCCCGGTTTGTCTCCGATACGGCCATATATGGTCCTCTGTCGGCAAACCTCGAAAGGATCTTTTTTCAATTCCTGAGGCCGATCAGGCCGGCCGCCGCTTTGTCGATGTCGGTGTCGCTCGCGTGCGCTGCTCGCCGCTTCGCGCGGTGGAGAACTTTCTCGACATAGCGCATTTTCCCTTTGTTCATACCGACATTTTGGGCGCCGAGCCCCACACCGAAGTTCACGACTACAAGGTCGAAATCCGCGAAGAAGAAGACGAGGTCTGGGCCACGCAGGTCAAATTCTACCAACCGCAGGCTGCCAAGTCGGCAAGCGGCGGCATCACGACCGAATACATGTACCGCGTGCCGGCGCCGACTTGCTCCGTCCTTTACAAGACCTGTCCGCCTCGCCCCGGTGAATGGGATGTCATCGCTCTTTTCGTCCAGCCCCTTGCTGAAGACCTGTGTGACGTCTGGCCATGGATGGCGCTCTTCGACGATGCCACGCCGATGACCGATCTGATTCACTTTCAGCAGACGATCTTCCTTCAGGACCGGTCCATTCTCGAAAACCAGATCCCCAGGCTCCTGCCCCTCGATCCCGGAATGGAAATCCCCACCAGAGCCGACCTGACATCGATCGCTTACAGGCGCTGGCTGAAGCGCCACCACTACACCTATGGGGCACAATTGGTGGCGCAATGAAGCTCTATGATTACGTTCTCTCGCCCAGTTGCTACAAAGTTCGCCTGATGGCGGCATTGGCCGGCGTGAAGCTGGAAATCCGGCCGGTCGACTTTCATCCCGGCGCCGAGCACCGCAGCATCGAGCTCATGGCGATCAATCCGGCGGGCTCGATCCCGATCTTCGAAGATGGCGATCTGATCCTGACTGAATCCGCCGCCATACTGACCTACCTCGCCGCCAAGGCGGCGCCAAGGTGGCTAGGCAGCGGCACGCCGGAAGAAACGGCGTGCGTCCAGCAGTGGCTTTCCTTCTCACACCGGCTGACCGCCAACCTCGGAGGTGCGCGCCTTCATGAAATGCTTCTGCGGCCGGGAGACATCGCCTCGCTTCAAGCACACGGGATCGCCGCGCTTCGCGAACTGGAAGCGAAGCTTGTCGAGCGGGGCTTGCGAGGATTTCGGTTCCTGGCGTCGAACCACCCGACAATTGCCGATATCGCGTGCTTTCCCTACGTGGCGCTCGCCCCGGATGGCGGCATCTCGCTCGACCCCTATCCCACCATCAGGCTCTGGTCGCGTGCAATCCGCAGCCTCGACAATTTTATCGAGATGCCTGGCATCCACAGGCTGCACGAATTAAAGCCCGACCCCTGCGTTCAACCGGACGAGGTGTGACTTGGGCGGTCATCTCCTGACGAATTGTGCTGCCGTCATCGCCAACGATGGCGAGGGGCTGCGTGTGTGCCGGAACGTGGACCTGCTGACGAACGGTCCTTCGATCGTTGCAATCGGCGAAAATCTCCGCAAAGGAGGGCTGCCGGCCGGGACCATCACTCAGGACGCGACCGGCTGGTTCGTCTATCCGGGGCTCGTCAATACCCACCACCACTTCTTCCAATGCTTTGTGCGCAACCGGGCGGAGCTCGACTGGACGAAGCTTTCGGTCATCGAATGGCTTGATCGCATCTATCCAATCTTCTCGCACCTGACCGAGGACTGCTTTTATCATGCCTCCGTCACCGCCATGGCGGAGATGATCAAGCACGGCTGCACGACGGCCTTCGACCACCAGTACTGCTTCCCGCGCCGAGCTGGCAAGCAACTGATCGACCGTCAGTTCGAGGCAGCCGAGCTGCTGGGCATGCGCTTTCATGCGGGCCGCGGTGGCAACACGCTGCCGAAGTCCGAAGGTTCGACCATCCCGGACGCCATGCTGGAGACGACGGACGAATTCATCGCCGACTGCGCGCGCCTGATCGACACTTACCACGATGCAAACCCCTTCAGCATGCGGCAGGTCGTGGTCGCGCCTTGCCAGCCGGTCAACTGCTATAGAGAGACATTCGTCGAGGCAGCAGCGCTGGCCCGCGACCGCAGCGTGCAGCTCCATACCCATGTCGGCGAAGGCGAAAGCCCCGTCATCGAGGCTCGACACGGCATGAGGACGGTCGATTACTGCGAAGAACTCGGATTTGCCGGTCCCGATACCTTTTATGCCCATTGCTGGGAACTCACCCATGACGAACTGCGCATGATGGCGGCAAGCGGCACCGGTGTCTCCCACTGCCCCGAGCCGGTCTATCTGGTCGGCGCCGAGGTCACCGATATTCCCGCCATGTCGGCCTTCGGTCTCCGTGTCGGACTCGGCTGCGATGGAGCCGCCTCGAACGACAATTCAAACCTGATGCATTGCTTGCACTCCGCCTACATGCTGCAGTGTTTGACAGCCTCGACACGCGCGCATCCCGTCCCGCCTCCGGTCGATTTTCTCGGCTATGCGACAACCGGCGGGGCAGCCCTCCTCGGCCGCCGGGATATCGGCCGGCTTGCTCCGGGCATGGCCGCCGACCTGTTTGCAATTGACACCCGGCGCATGGATTACATCGGCACGCGGCATGACCCGCTGAGCCTGATTGCCAAAGTAGGCGTCGGAATGCCGACCGACATGACAATGATCAACGGACGCATCGTCTGGGCCAAGGGCGAGTTCATCGGGCTCGATGAACTGGCGCTGTTTTCCGAAGCCGAGGCTGCACTCGCAACTGTGGAATTCTAAAAAAGGACAATAAGGGAACTGAACATGCTGAAAAACCTCACCCGCAGAACATTGATGAAGGCTGTTGCCGCCTCCGGCCTCGCAGGCGCGCTTGGCGGCCGCACTTCCATGGCAGCCGACGAGCCGCTCGGCATTTCCCTCGTGATCCCCTCGCCGGTGGGCGACGTTGGCTGGGGACATGCCCTTGCCGCCGGTCTCGAACCCGTCAAGGCCGCGTACGGCGACAAAGTAAAGGTCACGGTCATCGAGAACATTCCGGAGGGTCCGGATGCCGACCGCATCATGAACAAGACGGTTGCCGACGGAAACAAATTCCTGATCGCCGGCTCCTTCGGCTATCAGAACGGTGCCCTGCAGATTGCCCGCCGGAATCCGGCGGTCACCGTGCTGCATGCCTCCGGTTTCCAGGTAGCACCGAACTTTTCGCCCTTCGCAGCCAAGTATTTTCAGGGAACCTATCTGCTTGGCATGGCAGCCGCTGCGCTCTCCAAGACCGGCAAGCTAGGCTCGGTGTCCGCCTTTGCCATTCCCGAACTGATCACGTCCATCAACGCCTTTACGCTCGGTGCTCAGTCGGTGAAACCGGATATCGAAGTGTCGGTCGTGTGGGTGAACTCGTGGTTCGATCCGGCCAAGGAGCAGGAAGCCGCAAAGGCGCTGATGGCACAGAAGTGCGATGTGATCTTTTCCAATGCGCAGGACACGCCGTCGGTCATCTCGGCTTGCGAGGAAGCTGGCGTTTACGCGTTCAACCTCAACTCGTCGATGAAGAAGTACGCGGCCAAGACCTATCTCGGCTGTGTCGCCACCGACTGGTCGCCGTTCTTCAAGGCCTCGGTGGACGCTCATATCGCCGGCACGTTCAAAGGCGGCAATGCCTTCCTCGGCGTCGCTGAAAAGGTCGTCGAGGTTGCAGACTGGAATCCGGATATCCCGGCCGACGTCATGACGAAAATCAAGGAGATCGAGGCGAAGATCGCCAGCGGCAGCTTCACTCCCTTCACAGGGCCGATCACCAAGGCCGATGGCAGCGATGCGGCACCGTCTGGTGCAACGCTCACTGATGGCGAGGTCGTCGCCATGAATTGGCACGTCAAGGGTGTCACGACGCCTCTGCCGAAGTGAGCCATGACCGTTCCGCTCCTGTCGCTGCGCGGCATTTCCAAGAGCTACGGCCAGAACCGGGCCAATCAAGCCATAGACCTGGACGTGGCCCCCAAGTCGATCCATGCAGTCCTCGGAGAAAACGGGGCGGGTAAATCGACACTGATGAAGGTGATCTATGGCGTCGAACAACCGGACAGCGGAGCCGTTATCTGGGAAGGAGAACCTTTGAGCCTCGCATCCCCTGCGCAGGCAAGGCGCAAGGGCATCGGAATGGTCTTTCAGCACTTCTCGCTGTTCGAGACCCTGACGGTGGTGGAGAACACGCAACTGGTCGTTCCGGGCCGGAAAGCCGAACTTACTGATGCCATCGGCAAGCTCGGACGCGACTTCGGGCTCGAAGTCGATCCGCTTGCCCATGTGCACACGCTTTCCGTCGGCGAGCGGCAGCGGGTGGAGATCATCCGCTGTCTGCTGACAAACCCGAAACTGCTGATCCTCGACGAGCCGACCTCTGTCCTGCCGCCGCAATCGGTGGAGAGACTCTTCGAGACATTGCGTCGCCTGCGCGACGATGGCGTCTCCATTCTCTTCATCTCGCATAAACTGGAGGAAATCCGCGCGATCTGCGACAGGGCAACCATTCTGCGCGGCGGGTGCGTTACCGGGCATGTGGATCCGCGAAAACACGATGCTCATGACCTGGCCCGCATGATGATCGGCCGCGACATGCCGGAGCCCCTGCCGGCGTTGCCCATTTCTGGCGGGGAAAAGCGGCTTGAGATCATTGGCCTCGACTATCGGCCGGATGACCCCTTTGCCATGCCGCTCTCCACTTTAAGCCTCACGGTTCGTTCGGGCGAAATCCTCGGCATAGCCGGAATTTCCGGCAACGGGCAGAGCGAGCTTGCTTCGCTCATTTCCGGCGAAGTGGTCCTGCCAGGAGAACAGCGTGAGCGGATCTACATGATGGGAAAGGACGTGAGCACGCTCAATGCGGCTGCTCGCCGGCAGCTTGGATTTGCCTTCGTTCCCGAAGACCGGCTTGGGCGTGGCGCCGTACCCGAAATGTCGCTCACCCAAAACAGCCTGCTGACCGCTCATCCGCTCAACCTTCTCCGTTACGGTCTCGTCGACGAGCCGAAGGCGATGACATTCACCAATGAGTGCATTCGCCAGTACGATGTCCGCACGCCCGGCCCAGGGGTCGAAGCCGGCTCTCTTTCTGGCGGCAATCTGCAGAAATTCATCGTCGGCCGAGAGATCATGCTGTCTCCCAAACTGCTTTTCATCGCACAGCCGACATGGGGCGTCGATATCGGCGCAGCATCGGCCATCCGCAGGCGGCTTGTC
Source organism: Rhizobium etli 8C-3 (assembly GCF_001908375.1). Classification (NCBI taxonomy): domain Bacteria; kingdom Pseudomonadati; phylum Pseudomonadota; class Alphaproteobacteria; order Hyphomicrobiales; family Rhizobiaceae; genus Rhizobium; species Rhizobium etli. Next base: position 1,634,606 of record NZ_CP017244.1, read on the forward strand.
GGGCTGCGTAACGAAGGCATGGCGATCCTCATCATTTCAGAGGAACTCGAAGAGCTTTTCGAACTCTGCGATTTCATTCAGGTGTTGCACCACGGCGTGCTGAGCCCGGCTCTCGTTACGCGGGACACGCGGCCGGAGGACATCGGCCGATATATGATCGGTGCGTATTCTTCGCAGGAGAAGGCTCCAGCATGAGGGCTTTATTTGCAGCTATCCTTCCCACCCTTGTCCGTCGGGAGCGCGCCTCGCTGACCGCCACCTTGCTTGCGCCTGCCGTTGCGCTGGGGGTGGCTACCATTTTCAATCTCGGACTCTACGTGTTGATGGGCCGTGATCCGATCGCCGTCTTCTACGCGATGCTCCTAGAACCCTTCCTCTCCTGGGCGTCGTTCTCGGAAGTCATGCTGAAGACGGGCCCCCTTCTCCTCATCGCGCAGGGCCTGGCGATCGGCTTTCGCGCCAAGGTCTTCAACATCGGTGCCGAGGGCCAGTTCATTCTGGGTGCGATCTTCGCCTCGGCCATCCCCGTATGGTTGCCGCAGGCGACGGGTCAATGGATTTGGCCACTGATGCTGGTCCTTGGCGCACTCGGTGGTGCTTCATGGGCATCGCTAACGGCCTTGTGGCGCGTCAGGCTCAATGCGAACGAGATCCTCGTTTCCCTGATGCTGAGCCTCGTTGCCGCGCAATTGCTCAACTACCTGCTGCTTGGTCCCTGGAAGGATCCCAACGGGTTTAACTTTCCTCAGTCTGTGATGTTCCAGTATGACGCGATGGTGCCGATCTTGATCTCCGGCACCCGCATCAACGTTTCCCTGCTCCTGACGATCGTCTTATCGATGGCGGCGTGGATCTTCATGCAGAAGAGCTTCTCCGGCTATAGGCTCCAGGTCGTCGGCCTCGCGCCGCGTGCCGCCGGCTACGCCGGTTTCAATGAAGGCCGGGCGATCTGGCTTTCCCTTCTCATTGGCGGCTGCGCCGCAGGGCTTGCTGGCGCAGCCGAGGTTGCCGGTCCCCTCGGCCAGTTGCAGCGCTCGATTTCGACGGGTTATGGCTATGCGGCTATTATCGTCGCCTATCTCGGCGGACTGCATCCAATCGGGATCATGGTCTCTGCACTGTTCATGGCGGCGCTCTACATCGGGGGGGACAATGCCATGGTGTCGGCAAACTTGCCGATTGCCGCGGTCCGCGTATTTCAAGGCAGTCTCCTCGTCGCCTATCTCATCGCCGTCGCCTTCGTGCGGTACCGTCTCGAATGGCGCCTTTCCGTCTACCGGAGCCAGCCATGAACGCCATCGAATTCATCCTTGCCGGGATGCTCGCGGCTGCGACACCGTTCCTGCTTGCAGCTCTCGGCGAGCTGGTGGTCGAGCGAGCCGGGGTTCTCAACCTCGGCGCCGAGGGTTTGATGGCGTTCGGTGCGGTGCTGGCCTTCATCATCGTCTATCATGGTGGGAGCCATCTTTTGGGTTTCGTCGCCGCCGGTCTCGGCAGCGCCGCACTTTCAATCGTATTTGCCGTCGTCGCGGTCGGACTTCGTGCAAACCAGGTAGCGACAGGCCTTGCGATCGGCATTCTCGGCCAAGGCCTCTCGGCGCTCTTCGGCAAGACTTATGAAAGCCTTACGGTCAGGGGGCTTCCAAAGTTCGCCTTTCCCTGGCTTTCCGATATTCCAGTGATCGGCCACCTTTTCATCCAAGATGCCGTCGTCTGGCTTTCCCTTGCCGCAACATTCGCCATCTGGGCGATGTTTGCCTATACGAAGGCCGGTCTTGTCGTCCGGGCGATCGGCGAAAATCCCAAAGCCGCCCATGCTGTCGGATATTCAGTCATCGCCGTCCGCTTCGCCGCTATCGCCTTCGGCGGAACGATGGCAGGGTTTGCCGGCGCCTACGCCTCAGTCGTCTACACACCGCTTTGGGCCGATGGGATGATCGCCGGTCGTGGCTGGATCGCAATCGCCCTCGTGGTCTTCGGGACGTGGCTCACGGGTCGGATCTTTCTAGGCGCGTGCCTCTTCGGAGCCGTGTCACTGACGGGGCTCGCAGCCCAGGCGGCCGGACTGGACGTCCCATCACAACTGCTGGCGAGCCTACCCTATCTCGTCACGATTATCGTGCTGGGCATCATTTCGGCAGACCGCCGCCTGCTTAAGCTGAATGGCGTCGCATCGCTCGGCGAGCCTTTCGAACGCTAGCATAACGCGAAGCGGCTTTTGAACATTCGGGTGTAACGAGAGTTCCACCGATGAACCTGCGTTGCGGCACAACCGGCCGTTGGCCGAAGGCGCGCGTTTCGGGACCGCATTCTCGCTCCGGATTGTGGTCGAGAACCGGTGTCCAAAAAATTATTCCGAGTTCCACCTGGACAAGCTTAGACCCTACTCCTGGCACCTCTCGCAAAAAGGCATCGGCATTGGCGCAAATTGATGCTTTTCGCATGCACGCAGGTTCCCTACTCAATAGGGGAAGGCCAAGGAAGGGATGCGGCAATGGCGATGCCATTTTACTGGAACGAGCTCAATACCTCTGATTTCGCGGCGCTATCTTGCGACACGACGATAGCCATCCTGCCGATAGCGTCGACAGAACAGCATGGGCCGCATCTGCCAATCGCCACCGATGTCGCAATCGCAAACGGAATGCTTGCGGCGTTGCGCAAGGAGCGGCCCGAAGACCTCGACATACTGGTCCTGCCGACACAGGAGATCGGCAAGGCGAATGAACATATCTATGGCCCTGGCACGCTTTCGCTTGGTGCCGAACTCTTGATCCCGGTCTGGACAGCGATTGGTGCAAAGGTCGCGGAAGCTGGCATCCGCAAAATGGTGATCGTCAATTCGCATGGCGGCAATGTCGACATTATGAGCATCGTCGCGCGCGAACTGCGCGTCCGTCACCAGATGGCCGTGCTGTCGACGCAGTGGGGACGGTTCGGAAATCCGGAAGGCATGATCAGCGAACACGAAGCAAAATATGGTATTCACGGCGGCGAGGTGGAGACCTCCCTGATGCTGCATTTCCGGCCGGACCTAGTGCGCATGGACAAGGCGCAGAATTTTGCCTCGAAAGCCGAATGGATGCGAGAACTGTCGAAATATATTCAGCCTCTACCCCCACATTCTTTGGCGTGGATTGCGCATGATCTCAATCCCAACGGCGTCGTCGGCGACGCCTCGCGCGGCACGGCGGAAAAGGGCGCAGCCATCTGCCGCCATCAAGTAAAGGGCTTCATCGAGATGCTCTATGATCTGAAGCACTATCCTCTTTCAAATCTCTTCACGAAGTAAGGTCAACCGGCTGCCGGCTTGTCGGGCGTGATGTGACCCTTGACCTGAAGTTCCTTTACAAGACCGGCAAGCTCTGCCAGCAGGTATTCCACGAACAGGCTGGTTGCAGCGTCCAGCGGCGCACGCACACGGGCAAACAACTTCATCGGCTGCTGGCGCGCATGCGGCTCGGCGACCGGACGGAAAACCAGTTCCCCCTTTCGGCACTCGGTGATCACGTCGAGCGGATTGAGCATCGATAACCCTGCCCCGCATTTCACCAGCTTCTTCAGCATCTCCGAAGCATTGGTCTCGAGCACCGGCTCGACATGAACATCGAGCCGCGCGAGGGCAAGATTGATCACTTCGCGCAGGCTGGTGCCCTGTTGGGCCAGCACCAGTCGTTCCTGCACCACGTCTGTCAGGTTGATCGGGCCGGGACCGATAAGCCGATGGCCAGGTGGCAGGACGACACCGATCGGGATATCGAAAGTTCCGAGAGTGCGTATTCCAGGTGTCGCCGGAATATTGAAGCCGAGGCCGATATCCACCTCACCCGACAGCACGGGATTGACCGTCATCGTGCCGGCATCATTCCTGATCTGGAAGAATACACGCGGATGCTCCAACTGAAATCGGCTGATGATTTCCGCCAGGGGCCCGGCGGCAAGCCCGACCGTCGTTACCAGACGCACCTTGCCCGCCTGCTGCATCCTCAGACTGCGGATGCGGCCCTCCAAACGATCGTAATTCTTCAGAACCTCACGAATGTGTTCTATGCACAGTTCGCCCGCCGCAGTCAGCCTGAGGCCGCGCGGCAGGCGCTCGAAGAGCGGAGCGCCCATTTCCGCTTCCAGCGCCAGGATCTGCCGATTGATGGCAGAGGAAGCGACGTTCAATCGCGCCGCTGCCTTGCGGATAGAGCCCGACCGCGCAATTTCGTTAATGTAGAGAAGCTTCCTGGAATGCAGCATCGCGCGCCCTCGGTGCATCAAATTTAAGCACGCAGCCCAAATTCGGAACGCGCACCGTTTGAGATGCCAAAAAGGCATCGTTGCGCACGAATTTTGATGCTTTTCAAAGAGCAACGCAATCGCTCAAATAAAGAAAATGGGATGCCGGTAGGGGCAATCCCTGGCACAATAGGGGAAAGCCGAACATGTCCAATGCACTGAAAAAGATTGCACTCACCGCATTGCTTGGTCTCGGGACCGCGATTGCCACGGCCGTGCCGGGCCACGCACTCGACAAGGTAAGCTATGGCACCAACTGGCTGGCGCAGGCCGAGCATGGCGGCTTCTACCAGGCGCTCGCCGACGGCACCTACGAGAAGTATGGTCTCGACGTCACCATCGTTCAGGGCGGGCCGAATGCAGCAAACAGCGCGCTGCTGATATCCGGCAAGATCGACTTCTACATGGGCGGTTCACAGGGCGAAATCACCGCCGTCGAGCAAGGCATTCCTTTGGTGGATGTGGCAGCCATCTTCCAGAAAGACCCGCAGGTGCTGATTGCGCATCCTGATGCCGGCATCGACACCTTCGAGGATCTGGCCAAGCTGAAGACGTTCTTCCTCGGCAAGGACGGTTACCTGACCTACTTCGAGTGGATGAAATCCAATTACAAAGGCTTCAAGGACGAACAGTACAAACCCTACAACTTCAATCCTGGACCGTTCATCGCCGACAAGGAGTCTGCCCAGCAGGGCTACCTGACGTCCGAACCCTACGAAATCCAGAAGCAGACCGGCTGGGAGCCGAAGGTGTTCCTGCTCGCCGACAACGGCTATACCCCATACTCCACGATGATCACGACGACCCAGATGATGATCGACACGAAACCGGACGTCGTCCAGCGCTTCGTCGATGCCTCGATCGAAGGTTGGTACAATTACCTCTACAGTGACAACAGCAAGGCGAATGAACTGATCAAGAAGGACAATCCGGAAATGACGGATGGTCAAATCGCCTATTCGATTGCCAAGATGAAGGAATTCGGCATCGTTGAATCCGGCGACGCCATGGACAAGGGCATCGGCTGCATCACTGGCGCGCACTACAAGAAGTTCTTCGACGAAATGGTGGCGATCAAGATCTTCAAGGCAGACACGGATTATACCAAGGCCTTTACGACCAAGTTCGTCTGCAAGGGCACCGGCATGTCGCTGAAAAAGTAAGCCACAGGGCTGTGTGAAGAGCTTGCCGCGCCCCAGCGTCAAGCTGCATCCTCTTCAAACAAAGAGACCCGCAATGCCCCTAGCCGAAGTCCAGACGGCGCCGCTGGCTGAAAAACGCAAACGGCCGCTGGTCGCCATGCAATCCGTTTCGAAGGTTTTCTCCAGCGGGACGGTCGCGCTTTCCGGCATGTCGCTCACGGTCGAGACTGGCGAGTTCATCAGCCTGCTCGGCCCGTCGGGTTGCGGCAAGTCGACTGCGCTTCGCATCATCGCCGGCCTTGGTGATATCACGTCCGGCAGCATCGACTGGCCAAGTTCGCGCATCAACGCAAAGGGACTTCCCGAAGGCGATATCGGTTTCGTCTTCCAGGAGCCGACGCTGATGCCGTGGAAGAACGTCTTCGGCAATGTCCATCTGCCGCTGAAGCTGCGCGGCATTTCAAAGGCCGCGGCCAGCGATCAGATCATGAGCGCGCTCGCGACCGTCGGCTTGCAGGATTTCGCCGGCGCCTATCCGCGCGAGCTTTCTGGCGGCATGAAGATGCGCGTCTCGATCGCCCGTGCGCTCGTAACCAAGCCGAAACTACTTTTGATGGACGAACCCTTCGCGGCACTCGACGAAATCACCCGACAGAAGCTGAACGACGATGTATTGCGGCTCTGGAAGGAGACGGGCATCACCGTGATCTTCGTCACCCACTCCGTCTTCGAATCGGCCTATCTGTCTAGCCGCATCGTTGTCATGAAGGCGCGCCCCGGCCGGGTTCACGCAGATCTTTCGCTTGTGACGAGCCGCGAGCGCGACGCGCATTATCGCACCTCGGAAGAATACCGGCGCGCCTGCGAAACGGTCTCCCATTCGCTGATCGGGGCAATCAACGCTGCAAAGGAAGATCGTTGAAGATGGACACAGCCGACGCCTTCGCGCCGTCGATCCCCAATCGGCCTAACCCCAAGCGGCGTGATTTGGCGCTTCGCATCTCCGTACCCTTCGCCGTCATAGCCGTCGTTGTCCTGATTTGGGGGCTCTATGTTAAGCTCTCCGGTGTTCCGCCCTATATTCTGCCCGGACCAATCGCCGTGGCCAATGCCTTTGCCACGGATTGGGGCACGCTCGCCCCCGCTCTTTGGGTCACGACCAAGATCACCTTCATGTCGCTGATGCTGGCACTGTTCGGCGGCGTTGGTTTTGCGATCTTCCTCGTTCAATCCCGGTGGATCGAGATCGCCTTCTACCCGCTTGCAGTGATCCTGCAGGTAACACCGATTGTAGCTATATCGCCTCTCATCCTCATTTACGCACCATCGACGCAGGTGGCGCTCCTCATCTGCGCTTTCCTCGTTGCCTTCTTTCCAATCCTTTCCAACATGGTCCAGGGCCTGAAAAGCGTCGATCACAATCTGATCAATCTCTTCGAACTTTACGGTGCCACGCGTTGGCAGACGCTGCTCTATCTCAAGCTGCCTGCAGCCCAGCCCTATTTCATGACAGGGCTGAGGATCGGTGGCGGGCTTGCGCTGATTGCCGCTGTTGTGGCGGAATTCGCCGCCGGCTCAGCCGGCGCCGGTTCCGGCCTCGCCTTTCGCCTGCTCGAGGCCCAGTATCGGCTGAACATACCCCGACTCTTCGCGGCGTTGCTGATGCTGTCGCTGCTCGGCGTCGCAATCTTTGCCGTCACGTCCTTCATCTCGTGGCTCAGCCTGCATCGCTGGCATGAAAGCAGCCTGAAACGGGAAAACTGATGACCTATTCCTTCATCTCACCTCCGAATGCCGGCCGATTCGTGCTGAGCAATGCCACGCTTCCGGCGGCAGCCGTCAGCGGCTACGCCGCACCGACCGAAGAGGGTCTCGTCCGAGCCGACATCGTCGTCACGGACGGTCTGGTTTCCGCCCTTCTGCCACCAGGCGAAGCATCGGCCGACTATGCAAGGTCCGATCTTAGGGGCGGCATGGCCTGGCCATGCTTCGTGGACGCTCATACGCATCTCGACAAGGGACATATCTGGTCCCGCAACGCCAACCTCGACGGCACCTTCATGGGAGCGTTGGAGGCGGTGCGCGCCGATCGGGAGGCGCATTGGTCCGCCACAGACGTCAGAATGCGAATGGAATTCTCGCTACGCTCCGCCTACGCCCACGGCACCAGCCTCATCCGCACGCATCTCGATTCTATCGATCCGCAGCACAGGATTTCCTTCGACGTCTTCGACGAGGTGCGGGAGGCCTGGAAGGACAGGATTGCACTGCAAGCTGTCGCGCTTTTTCCCATGGAACTGATGACAGATGCGGCCTATTTCGCCGATCTCGTGACGGTCGTTCGCAATCAAGGCGGCCTGCTCGGCGGGGTCACGAAGATGGGACCAGACCTCGCCTGGCAGTTGGACAGGCTTTTTCGTGCCGCAGCAGACAATGGGCTCGACGTCGACCTGCATGTAGACGAAACGGACGATCCGGGCGCTGAAACGCTAAAAGCAATCGCCGCCTCGGTGATCCGCAACGGCTTTCAGGGCAAGGTCACGGCAGGCCACTGCTGCTCGCTCGCCCGACAGGACGACGGTCTTGCCCAGCGAACTGTCGAACTGGTCGCAAGGGCCGGCCTGTCGATCATCTCGCTTCCGATGTGCAACATGTATCTCCAGGACCGCCATCCGAACCGCACGCCACGATGGCGTGGGGTGACGCTCTTCAAGGAGCTTGCCAAAGCCGGAATCGAGACCGCCGTCGCGTCCGACAATACCCGCGACCCGTTCTACGCCTATGGCGATCTTGATCCGGTCGAGGTTTTCCGCGAGGCGGTACGCATCCTGCATCTCGATCATCCTCTGGATACGGCCGCTCGAATCATCACCACGTCACCAGCGTCGATCGTCGGCCGCCCGGATATCGGCCGGATCGCCCCCGGAAGCCCGGCCGACCTCGTCCTCTTCAGCGCCCGGCGCTGGAGCGAATTTCTCTCCCGTCCGCAGTCTGACCGCGTCGTGCTTCGGCGCGGCAAGGTGATCGACCGCAGCCTGCCGGATTACCGTGAACTCGATAGTGTCGTTGGAGCCTGACATGCCGGATTACGAAAAGATCAAAGAGCAGCTTGCAGGCATAGCCATCGAGGACAATCCTGCGCTCGTGCGTCAAAAGAGCCGCGATTTCTACTGGTACTCGCCGATCCTGAAGGCCCAGCTCGACAACGTGACCGCTGATCTCGTCGTTACGCCGAAAAACGAAGCCGAAGTAATCCAGGTGCTGAAGGTCGCCTTTGCACACGGCGTACCCGTAACGCCGCGCGGCGCCGGCACCGGCAATTACGGCCAGGCAATGCCGCTTTCCGGCGGCATCGTGCTCAATCTTGCGGCCATGGACAAGATCAAGGAAATCCATCCTGGGCGCGTCATCTGCGAGCCGGGCATCGTCATCGCGCAACTGGACAAGCAGACGAAGGCCCATTCCGGCCAGGAACTGCGCTTCCACCCGTCGACGGCCCAGACCGCAACGATCGGCGGCTTCATTGCTGGCGGCTCCGGCGGCGTCGGCTCGATCACCTGGGGTGGACTGCGCGACCTCGGTAATATCCTGCGGCTGCGCGTCGTTACCATGGAAGCAGAACCGCGGGTACTCGACCTGACGGGCTGGGACCTGCAGAAGGTGAGCCACGCCTATGGTACGAACGGCATCATCACCGAGATCGAAATGCCCCTCGCGCCGGCCTACGACTGGGTGGACGTGCTGGTCGGTTACGACGATTTCATGACGGCCGTCCGCTTCTCCGATAAGCTCGCGCGGTGCAACGGCATCCTGGTCAAGGAAATCGCGCCCATTGCCGCCCCGATCCCGCATGACTATTTCACCCGCCACAGGCCCTACATCCGCAAGGATCAGTCACTCGTCGTCTTGATGATTGCCCCGCATTCCATGGATGCGTTCCTTGCCTTTGCGGCATCGCAGAACGGCGAGATCATTTTCCGTTCCGACAAGGTGGAGAGCATGCGGGGTCTTCCGCATGCCTACGAGCTTGCCTGGAATCACACGACGCTCCGTGCGCTGAGGATCGACCCGAACTTCACCTATCTTCAGGTCCAGTATCCGGGACCGGACCATGTCGAGAAGGTCCGCAAGATGGTCGAAATCTTCGGCGATGAAGTGCCGGGGCATCTCGAATTCATCAGGTTCGACGGCCAGATCCAGTGCTCCGGCCTGCCGCTGGTGCGCTACACGAGCGAAGAGCGGCTCGAGGAAATCATTCAGATCCATCAGGATCATGGATGCCCGATCTTCAATCCGCACCGCTATACGCTGGAGGAGGGCGGCATGAAGCGGACTGACAAGATCCAGCTTGCTTTCAAGCATGAAACGGACCCAAAGGGCCTGCTCAATCCCGGCAAGATGATTGCCTGGGAGAACCCCAATTTCGACTTCTCGGCAGGCAAGAACTATCTGTTCCCGGGTCTTGCCAGCATCATGGAGCCTTCATGAGGGTTCTCGTCCTTCATTCCCATCCGGTTAAATCAAGTTACGGTGCAGCGCTTTACCGACAGACGCTCGAAAGTCTCGCAACGGCCGGACACAGCGTCGATGGCTGCGATCTTTATGCGGAAAGCTTCGATCCGGTGCTCTCCTGTGGCGATCGCCTCGTCTATCACGAATATCCGGAGAATATCGCGCTGGTGAAAACCTATGTCGATCGCCTCAAGCAGGCGGAAGGGCTCGTCATCGTCACACCCGTTTGGAATTTCGGTTTCCCGGCGATCCTCAAGGGATATTTCGACCGCGTGTGGCTGCCGGGTGTATCTTTCGAGCTGGTTGACGGACAGGTGCAATCGCGGCTGCGGCACATCCAAAAACTGGCAGCCGTCCTGACTTACGGCGCCACGCCTTTTCGCGCCTTCGTCGCCGGCAATCCGCCGAAGAAGATCGTCAAGCGGGTGCTACGCGCCCAGATAAACCCGCTGAAGCCTGTGACTTTCCTCGCCCACTACGACATGAACAACTGCACGGCGGAAACGCGCGCTGCATTCCTTGGCAAGGTGAAGACGGCAATGGAGCGATTCTAGAAAACTTTAGCAGCCGTCACTTCGACCTCGACCAGAAATTCCGGCCGGGTGAAGCCACTGACGATGATCAGCGTCGACGTGGGCTTCACGTCCGCGGTAAAGCGGTCGCGGACGGCCATATAAGCTGGGAAATCCTCGCGCCGCGTCACGAATCCCGAAATACGGATGACATCGGCAAAGCTCATTTCTGCCTCTTCGAGTATAGCCCTAATCGCTTCAAAGCACATCTCGGCCTGCCCTGTCACAGTCCCGGGCACCGTCTCATCAAGGCAGATCCCGAGTTGGCCGGATGTCACCAGCAACGAAGCTCCCGGGGGCACCAGGAGGCCGTGATTATAGTTTCCGAAGGGTCGGCGGACCGACGGTGGATTGAAAACTTTCGTCATGGAAGTGCCTCGTTCGAAACCTATCGTTAAAGCGAAAACCGTCGTGTTCCAAGACCTTATCTTTCTGACCGAAAGGGCAAAATCCACCGTTGACCACAGACCATGGGGCCAATCGCTGCCGCGTCGTCCCAAGCCATTCCAGATGGGCTGGCGGAGAGGCGGCCTGGCCCCGTTCTCCTTAAGCCGCAGGCCTTCGAAGCCCAGTCCTCAATTTTTGTTGTCCGGTCATCGAACGGAACCCTTTGTCGACTGCACCCAAGTAGCGTAAAATCGACCTTCCGGCCCAATGAGGATGGTCAATGAGGGGACGATACTCCAGACGATCCAAAGCTTGCTGCCTTGCAATAGCAATCTCGTTTTCGTCTTATGCTCCAGTCTCAGCAGACTGCCGATCAGCCCTCGACAGCCCGGAGTGGCCACGGATTGCCAGGTCAATTGCCTCCTTGCAGCTGTGCGAACAGATTCCAGTCGGCCCAAATCAAACAGCCCGGTTTCAGGTGGAATCGGTCGATTTCTGTTCCGTTTCGAACGGTGTCTCCTCGGTCACCGCACGGGCATTGCTGACCTGCGAGGCTGAGCCAGAGGCGCTTTTCCAGACGCCACCCCTCGACAGTCAAGTTGTGGCCACGATAACGCTTGATACTGTTGAATGCCGGATAAGAGATACGAATCTTGAAATCAGCGGCGAAATTGGCGCCCTCTTGTCCGGACTGACAGAAACTCAAGAGATCGCCCGCAATTGGGCTCAATCGCAGCTCTCACTCCTGTGCGCAATGTACCGATGAGGAAATGTCCCCTGCCGATCCGAGCTTTGCTGGTCATTAGGTGTTTTTCGAGAACGAGCAGCACGTTTGGCACGAATTTGCATTTTGCGATCGGCACGGTCGGCCGTGCAAATGGCCGCTAGGCCCAACAATCCGACGCTCGCTGACAACACCTGCCATATACGGGCGTCCAGTTACCATTGGCTCGGACCCTTGTCGTCACACCCTGCAGCGTCACCCTCGGAGCTAAAACCTCACTCCTCCTTGAAAATTCGATATGTGAAACGATTTCGGATATGGGCGTTGAAGAACCGTCCCTTCGAAAAGGCCCGTCTAAACGCCTCATATGTCTCGGGAGGAACATCCTCGTAGTCGTAGCGGTTCTCGCTGGTGACCAACCAGACCGAGAGAGTGCGCGTCGCCGCGTCATAATTGGTCTCGCGGATCAAATGCGAAGGCATTGCCCCTCCATCGGTCAGCCGTCTTACTCAATCGCTTCTGGCACAGGTTGCCACCTGAAGGCGGCGCACCCATGGGAGCCCGCATGTGACCGGGTAACATCGATCCACGTGCCACATGTGCTCGTTGCAACGACTGACGCATCACAAGGCCTGGTCTTGAGCCGAGCTCGATCGCCAGTCGTCTTGTCGCAGCTTGCGGAAAAGGGTCCCAGGTCGCACGACATCATGAGCAGAATCTTCTCAAAAATTCGTACCCTCAATCCCGCTCACTAGAGTGAGGCACGATATCGGTTCCGTTCCTGTTCGATCTGCTCGGGGCTATAGGGATCGAGGCTGTCGTCGAATCGCGTCCAGCCCTCCTCCATATAGGCGCGGCGGCGTTCGGCAGGATCCACCCAACTGGAGCGGCGCAGGATGGCTTCGACTTCGCCGACCCTACCCTCGTCCACTCTTGCACTTACGAGCGTCCCACCCCGACGTACGCCCTCTGCATAAAGGTGAGCATCCTCTTCGGATACGCCCGAGCTGGTGAGGGCTCCGATCAAGCCGCCCGCAGCTCCGCCAGCCAATGCACCGGCAGCGGCGCCAGCCGCCGTCGCGACCAGCCAACCCGCTGCGACGACAGGCCCGACGCCTGGAATGGCCATCAGGCCCAACCCTGCAAGCAGTCCGCCGGTGCCACCCAACGCCGCGCCGATACCGGCGCCAGTCGCCGCACCTACGGCTGCGCCAGAGGTTTTGTCCTTTTCGCCATTGTTCGAGATGAGGCTGATATCATCCGAGGGAATGCCAGCCGATTCCAATTCATCCACGGCCGAGCGCGCGTCAAAATAGTCATCGAATAGTCCAGTTACGGTTCTCATTGTTCTCTCCCTTATTTGGCGATCACGTTTCCTTGGTAGTCGAGTGCGATCGATACCGATTTGCCGTCCTTGGCGGCCGACGCCGTCATCGGTGTAACCTGCATTCTCCATGCGCTCCTTGGCCTGGGCCTCGGTAAAGCTGTTGGCCCCTTCGAGTGGGGCGGCCGGGTTTTTTGTCCCCGGTCACGACAGCAGGCGTGTTTGCCTTCGACGAGGGAGCGGGGCTGTCTGGGCAAATGCCGAGAGCGCGGGGTCCCGAAAGGGCCACCATCACGAGGATGATGTTTTTCATCGGTTTCGGATCTCATGTCCTATCCATGACCGCCGAACACCACGGTGCGCTTTAAGTTCCAGCCGCTTGTGGCAAGACCTGCATGGCGATCCGGGGTATCATCGCCGAAAGCGGAGAGATCATCAAAAATCGAAGCTCAGCCGCACTCGAGGCAAAACTGATCCCTGCGACCGAGGCCATCGAACATTTTCGAAATCGTGAACCAAGGCTCGCTGATCGTCTCGGTCAAGGAACTGGTCGTGCAAGAACGGGAATTGATATGACCACAGTAACGACCTCCAGGCACCGTACTTCTTCTCGCCGCCAGGGAACACACGCCCTCCCCGGCAGTTCTCCTCTCATGGAAGGAGATCATCATGATCAGCGGAACAAAAGGTGCCCGATGGGAGGGTGTCAATGAAAACGGAGGACGGCCTTTATGCCTGCGTGCCGGGCAGAAGGAACGCCGGCAAGAGGGCAAAGGCATTGAGTACCGGAGCCAGGCTCCGAAAATCGGCCAGGGCGTAGCCGGTGCCAAGGCAGACGAGCTTGCGAGGATGAACGCGCTTCGCGAAGCTGCCCGCCGGCACACCGATATATTTCTCTCCGACAGTACCAAGGATGTCGACCAACAAAAGGCGTCGCGAAATCGCAAACAGCCTTAAACTCCGAGGATCGATGCAATGTTTCTGATGACAAGAATTGCCGCCGCCTGCTGCGTTGTTCTCGCCCTTTCCTCTTGCGGGAACACTATCCGCGGCGTCGGGCGTGATGCTGCCAATACCGTGGATGCCACCCAGAGTGCCGGAAATCGGGTCGGCAAAGCGGCGGCGAACTGAGGGGGCCCGATTGGCGCCCCGTTCGCGGCCACCCCTGGGCCAAATTCGCGGTCGGACATTCAGCCGGCCGACCGGAGCGATTTTGTTTCCGTCCTGACGACGCAATGACGCTTGAGGGCCAACTCGTCAACGCTGCCCGTGTCGCATGACGGTTCGGGGCGCCACGCTTCACGTCCACCTCAATCGTTCGGGCTCAATCGTTCGGGCGATGCCATTACAGACTTGATGTTCTCAGGAGGCAGCGGCCGAATAGGGTCGTGCAATGCTCACCGCGATGGTCGCGGCCAAGGCGTCGAAACGCCGCCGATGGCTGTTGCCCGGCGGAGGTTGCAATCGTGACCAGCGCCTGCGCTAAGCAGCGTCTGGAAGGCCGCCGATCAATTTGTCGAGCGTGATCGGATAGTGCCTCACCCTGACGCCGGTCGCGTTATAGACCGCATTGGCGATTGCGGCAGAGACACCGCAAAGCCCGAGCTCGGCGATGCCCTTGGCCTTCATCGGTGACGACATCACATCAGTCTCGTCCAGGAAAATCACATCCTGATGGGGTATGTCGGCATGCACCGGCACCTCGTAGCCGGCAAGGTCGTGATTGACGAAGAAGCCACGACGCGTGTCGACGGCCAGTTCTTCGGAAAGAGCCCCGCCCGCTCCCATGGTCATCGCACCGATCACCTGGCTACGCGCGGTAATCGGATTGAGAATGCGTCCTGCCGCGCACACTGCCAGCATCCGTCTGATGCGCGTTTCTCCCGTGGCGACATCCACCCCCACCTCGACGAAATGCGCGCCGAAAGTCGATTGCTGGTACGTTTCGGAAAGCTTGCCCCACTCGATCGTATCTTCGCCAACCAATCCCTCGACGCCCGCTGCCTCCGACAGCGGCACCGAGCGGTTGCCGGAACGGACCTCGCCGTCTTCGAAGACGACGTCGTCGGAATTGAAACCAAGTTTCTGGGCTATGGCTTCCCTCAGCTTCACACAGGCAGCGTAGACACCCGAAGTCGAACAGTTGCCGCCGAACTGCCCGCCGGAGCCGGCGGACACCGGAAAGCGGGAATCGCCAAGCCGGACCGCGACCTTGTCGACGGTGACGCCCATCATCTCGGCCGCAGTCTGCGCGATGATGGTGTAACTGCCCGTTCCGATATCGGTCATGTCAGTTTCGACGGTAACGATCCCTTCCCGGGCAAGTCGCACGCGCGCTGCGGAAGGAAGCAGCAGGTTGTTGCGAAATGCAGCAGCAACGCCAAAGCCGATCAGCCAGTTGCCCTCGCGCTTCGACCCCGGCCTTCCTCGCGCAGCCCACCCGAAGCGCTCGGAGCCGAGCTTCAGACATCCGGCTAGATCGCGATGTGAGAACCGCCGCTCGGGCTTTTCGGGATCGACCTGGGTGTCATTGATAAGCCTGAACTGCACGGGATCGAGACCGAGCTTCTCGGCCATCTCGTCGATGGCGATCTCCAGCGCCATCATACCGGGCGCTTCGCCCGGAGCACGCATGGCGTTGCCCTCGGGAAGGTCGAGCCTCGCCAAACGCATCGCCGTCATGCGGTTGGCGCCGGCGTAGAGCAACCTGGTCTGGTTGACGGCCGTTTCGAGCTGACCGCCTTCAAGATCGCCTGACCAGCTTTCATGGCCGATCGCGATAATCTTGCCGTTGCGCTCCGCGCCGATGCGGATACGCTGGATGGTCGCCGGGCGGTGGGTCGTGTTGTTCACCATGAACGGACGCGGCAGTGCCACTTTAACAGGTCGTTTGGCAGCCTTTGCTCCAAAGGCGGCAAGGACGGCATCGGCACGCAGAAACAGCTTTCCTCCGAACCCGCCGCCGATGAATGGCGAGATCAGATGAATTTTCTCCTTTTCCACGTCGAGGGTGGTCGCCAGGTCTGATCGCCACCAGTCTATCATCTGGCTCGAGGTCCAGACGCTCAGCTCGTCGCCATCCCAGGCTGCAATGGAGGCATGCGGCTCCATCATCGCGTGGGACTGGTCCGGCGTCGTGTAGGTTTCGTCGAGCGTGATCGGAGCCGTCCTGAAAGCCGCATCGAAGTCGCCGGCAGCTGAGTCCGGCTGCTGGGACTCGTCCGGCCTCACCGCCGCCTCCTTCGCTTCTGTGAGGTCGAAGACGCCCTCTTCTTCGGCATAGTCGACCTCGACCAGCGCTGCGGCGGCGCGGGCTTGTTCGAAGGTTTCGGCCACGACAACGGCGATCGCCTGGTGGTAATGCTGGATTTCGTCACCTCCGAAGAGCTTGGCGGTGTTAAACTTGCCCTTCTTCCGTTCGCCGACTTCAAGGGCGGTCACGACGGCGATGACGCCTAAGGCTTTTTTCGCGGCAGAGACATTCATGGATTTGATGCGGCCCTTGGCGATAGCCGCACCCAAGGGATAGCCGTAGGCATACGGCATATTTGGATCATGCCACTCGTAGGCGTAGGTCGCCCGGCCGGTCGTCTTGAGCTGGCCGTCGATGCGGTGGATTGGCTGGCCGACGACCTTGAGCTGGTCGATCGGGTTCATCGTTGCTGGCGTGTCGAACTGCATTGCTTACCCCCTGGCTTGAGAGATGACCGCTGCGAGCGTGCGCGCGACCAGGTCGACCTTGAAACGGTTCTGTTCGGTAGGACGGGCGTCGGCGAGAAGGACACCGGCGACGGCGCGGGCTCCTTTCGGCAGCTGGGCTTCGGCCGCCTCGACGCGCCAAGGCTTGTGGGCGACGCCACCGACGGCGACGCGACCGGTCCCGTCGGGTTGGATAACCGCGCCCACCGAAACGAGTGCGAAGGCGTAGGAGGCGCGATCGCGGACCTTCCTGTAGACGTGACGACCGCCGATCGGCGGTGGGAGGATGACCCCTGTGATGAACTCGCCGCGTTCGAGAACCGTCTCGATATGCGGGGTGTTACCAGGCAGGCGGTGGAAATCGGCGATGGGGATCAAACGCATGCTGCCGTCGACCTTTACCGTTTCGACCACGGCATCCAGCGCTCGCATGGCGATCGCCATGTCGCTCGGATGGGTGGCGATGCAGGCGTCGCTCGTGCCGACGACGGCGTGCTGGCGGGTGAAGCCGCCAATGGCCGAACAGCCGCTGCCTGGCTGGCGCTTGTTGCACGGCTGGTTCGGGTCGTAGAAGTACGGACAGCGCGTGCGCTGCAAAAGGTTTCCCGCCGTCGTCGCCCTGTTGCGGAGTTGACCGGAAGCGCCCGCGACGAGCGCTCGGGTCAGGAGCCCGTAATCTCGACGAACGGTCTCGTGTGCCGCAAGGTCCGTGTTGCGGACAAGGGCGCCGATGCGCAGTCCGCCCTCCGAAGTCGGTTCAATCTTGTCCAATCCGAGGCCGTTCACGTCGATCAGATGCGTCGGCGTTTCGATTTCGAGCTTCATGAGGTCGAGAAGGTTGGTGCCGCCTGCGATGAACTTTGCCTGCGGATTGGATGCGGCCGCCCCGACCGCGGCCTCCACGGAGGAGGCACGTTCATAGGTGAAGGCTCTCATGCTTTTGTCCCCGCGACTTCGACGATGGCGTCGACAATGTTGGAATAGGCGCCGCAACGACAGATATTGCCGCTCATGCGCTCGCGGATTTCGGCTGGGGTGACTGACGCCTGTGCGGTTAGGTCACCGGTGACATGGCTCGGGATGTTTGCCTTGATCTCCTCGAGCACCGCCACGGAGGAACAGATCTGTCCAGGGGTGCAATAGCCGCACTGGAAACCGTCGTGCTTGACGAAGGCAGCCTGCATCGGGTGGAGGTCGCCTGGCTCTCCGAGACCTTCGATCGTCGTGATCTGCTCGCCGTCATGCATGACGGCAAGCGTCAAACACGAGATGACGCGACGACCGTCGACCATGACGGTGCACGCGCCGCACTGGCCGTGGTCGCATCCCTTCTTCGACCCTGTCAGATGGAGGTGCTCGCGCAGCGCATCGAGGAGCGTCGTTCTATTGTCGAGGTTGAGCGTACGCCTCTCGCCATTGACGGTGAAGGACATTTTCGTCGTGTAGTTCATTGTGTTCTCCGCAGATTGTGCCGCTGCTCCGGCTGCCACGCCGGTGACCGCGACGGTCGCGGCAGACGAGATCAGTAAATCCCGACGGGAGATTTCGAGTTGGATTGGGATTTGCATGTCCAGCTCCACTTCACGCTCATTCATTGAAGCGCCGTCTAGCCGATGCGGCAAAGGCGCCAGCAGCCTAGATAGGGCAGAATCGAGCGATGATTAGATTTGTCAGTTGCATGCCCTTATCGATCTGATTCATAAATTGCCCTTTCTCCGGGCTAACGGAAAGTCGAGAGGCAGACGGACACCTGAGGCGACCGGCCTTTTCCTGCGATCCTCGGCCTGCTAGGACCGAGTATCCCACAGGGCTGAGATCGGCGTCACGAATTTGAAGGCAGCATCGCCCAGCGCGGCAAGCAAAGTGAGGGGCTAGATGCATCCGCGCTTTGGGCAGGATGTGTCATCGGTTCCGTTCGCCGTAGCGGACATCAAATCAACTCAATCCTGCGGTGGCAGATTGGCCGGGTTCCACACAACTTCCCAAAGGTGGCCGTCCGGATCAGTAAAATATCCAGCGTATCCACCGTAGAACGTCTCCTCAGCGGGCTTTACGATGTCTGCTCCCGCAAGCCGGGCTTGTTCCATGACCTCGTCAACTTCGTGTCGATGCGAGACGTTGTGGCCGATCGAAAACGAAGCGCTGCTCGCCTGCGCTTTCGCCAGACCGCTATCGTGAGCCAGGTCATCCCGATCCCAGATCGCAAGCTTTAAGCCGCTCGAAAGCTCAAAGAACGCCACGGCGCCATGCTCGAACTCACGGCCGACGATGCCTTGAGTAGGCAGTTTCAGGCCGTCCCGATAAAACACAAGCGACCGGTCAAGATCAGCGACACCCAGCGTCAAGACAGAAATTCGCGGTTTCATGGACATTCCTCCGTGTCATTGAGCTCCGTCCCATCCGAAATCGACGGGGCTCATTTCTGCGGCAATTCATCAATTGCTGAAGCCATTTCCGTAAATGCAACTGTCGCGCCCTTATATGGAGCGTTCTCCAGTTCCCGCCATGTTGGCAGGTTTGTTTCAGGCTGCCGTTTCGGTGAAACGGGCGTCAGACGGGAGGGCAAGGGAAGAACTGCCCTCCCGCAAACGTCAGGCCGCTTCGGCAGAGAAACGCGCAAACAGCGGCTTCAGGCGGGGATGACGCGCCGCCTGAGGAGGATGAATCGCCACGGTTCTGCCCGATTTCGTCTCGCGCCTGAGCCATTCGCTGATGGTCTCCGCGCTGGTATGATCCATGTAAATCAGGTGTTTGCCGATGATATTGACTTTGCGGCCTTCGGGCAGCGCTTCGAGCGTGCTCAGCAGCGCCGGCACGTCCTTGCAGGTAACCGCTCCGCCCAGCCGGACATGAATTTCATCGTCGACCTCGGAATGCCTGATTGCGAGCTTTCGCCGCAGATAGGGTAGAATTTCGAGGATCGACAGCGCAAGGCCGAGCGCCACCCCGACCAGCAGGTCCTGCAGGACGACCATGGCCACCGTGACGGCCCAGATTCCAACCGGCAAGAGGCCATGGTGTTCGAACAGGTGGCGTACATGGTGAAGGCTGATCAGCCGCCAGCCGGTGACGAGCAGCACGGCGGCGAGCGCCGTCAACGGTACCATTTCCAGCAAGCCCGGCAAAAGTGCAACCAGGCCCAGGATCCATACGCCATGCAGCACTGCCGAGGTCCGCGTGCGAGCCCCAGCCTGTATATTGGCCGATGAACGGACGATGACACCGGTGATAGGCAATGCCCCGAGCAATCCGCAAAGCCCGTTACCGACGCCTTGGGCGAACAGTTCCTTGTTGAAACGCGTGCGTTGCCCGTCATGCATGCGGTCGACTGCTGCGGCCGAAAGAAGCGTTTCGGCGCTGGCAATGATGGCAATCATCAGGGTCGTCAAGATAATGCCCGGTTGCACGAGCCGGGCAAAATCCTCGGTCTTCGGTAGCGATATGCTCTCTGCCAGCGAAACAGGCACTTCCACACGGGCGATCGGCAGTTCAAGTGTTGTCGTCAAGACCGTGGCGGCAGCAACCCCGACAAGCGCCCCCGGAACCAGCGCCAGCCATTTGGGCCGGAACTGTTCCCAGCAGACCATGGCGAGCAGAGCGATAAGACCGACCAGCAGCGCTACGGCCTCGTTGGTCACGCTGGCACCCCACAGTCTACCGACACTCTCGTTTATCGCGGTGACATTCTCGATGCCGCCTGCGGCAGGCTTGGCATCCATGAGCACATGGACCTGCCCGAGGATGATCAAAATGCCGATGCCGGCCAACATGCCATGAACAACGGCCGGCGAAATCGCTCTGAACCAGGAGCCGATCCTGAGGAAACCCGCCATGATCTGCAGGAAACCGACAACGATGAGCACGGGACCGAGCATGGCAACGCCATACTGTTCGACGAAGCCGAAGACGATGACAGCAAGACCGGCGGCAGGCCCGGAGACCTGAAGAGGCGAGCCTGCCAGCAGGCCGACGACGAGGCCTCCAATGATACCGGAGATAAGCCCCATGGCCGCTGGTACCCCGGAGGCGATCGCAATTCCCAGGCAAAGCGGAATGGCGACAAGAAAAACCACCAGAGACGAAGCGAGGTCGCGCGAAAATGCAGAGCCGTTGTTTATCATGGCACTACTCCCCGGCAAGGGTTGCGGCAACCCGCGGCATGACATGCGGGTGGTCTCGTCCTGTGATGGCGACCGGCAGCGGCTCGCCATCCCGCACATCGGTAAAGGTCGCCAAAGTCCCGTCATAGACTTGGACCTCGCCTGTTCCGATGTCGAAGAACCATCCGTGCAGCGTGATCTCGTTGGTCGCAAGTTTCGCAGCCACCGACGGATGGGTCTTTAAATGGTCGAGCTGCACGACGACGTTTTCCATTGCCACTGCGCGCACGCGATCGGTTTCGGAGAGATCGTCGGGATAAGCTTGGCAAACAATCGAATAAGCCGCATGGCTGTGCCGCAGCCAGGCCGCGACATTCGGCATCGGATCCAGCATCTGCGGGTGGCACAACCCTTTCATCGCCCCGCAATCGGAGTGACCGCAGACAACAATGTCGCTGACGCCGAGCGCCAGGATGGCATATTCGATTGCGGAAGAAACGCCGCCATTGAGGGTCGAAAAGGGGGGAACGATATTGCCGGCATTGCGGCAGACGAAGAGATCGCCAGGCCCGGATTGGGTTATCGTTTCCGGCATCACGCGGCTGTCGGCACAAGATATCATCAGGGCATGTGGCTGCTGGCCTTCGCGCGCCAGCTTGCGGTAAAGCGCCGAATGATTCGGAAATACGGCGCCACGAAAACTGGAGATACCTTTCAGGAAATCACCCATCTATCGGATCCTCTTTCTGGCCGGACGTCAGACTGTGAGGATGTCTCTCATCCGGCGGGTTGCAGAAGCGACCTGTTCGCAGTTGCACAATAAAGGGCAGGAAGAGATCAAAAGAAGAGTCTCGCAGCATATTGCATCGCAACATTTTTTGAACGAGACGTGATTTAGCTGTTTGTCTCTGTCTATCCACGACTTCACACGGGGTGGCGCCGCCGAACTCGCCGTCGATTCGCAGCTGCCTCCAGGGTGATGCTGTCCCGCTTGAGCGGCAAGCATCCGCACCTATTCAGGAGCCTTCAATGGGCAAAATGGGTCGAGAGGGCGGTTCTGCCGCATGTGATGTCGCCGCCTTTGCACGAATCCGATGGCCTCCTCCCGTCATTGGAACCTTCATCCGGAGAACCGAGATCAGAAGACCATTATTGGCCTCTTTCGCAGCTTTGATTTGGCATGGTTGCGCGGGTTCTTCCTTCGCCCGCGTCAATCCGGATAGCGGTCGAACATTGGAAGCGCGTGGATGTGCGTGGACCAAGGCAAGCGCTCGGCAACCTGCACCTGAATGTCAGGGGCAACCATCGTTGGGTCGTCGAGGGTGGCAATTTGCACGTCAACGATTCCGGGAATAAGGGTTTCGTTCACATAGCTAAGGCCTGTCCCGCATGTTGCGCAGAAATGTCGGTGCGCTTGGCCGTTGGATGACCAGACGCGAGGTTCGCCTTTGGTAATTCGGAAGCCGCCGGCCTCTACCCCCATCCAGCCGACCATCGGCGCACCAGAGGACCGGCGACAGTCCTCGCAGTGGCAGACCGCGGCATGAACAGGTCGATCCGTTTCATATCGAACGGCACCGCAACGGCAACCGCCAGTTAGTCGGCTGTTGGAGACGGCTTCCACCATTTGTACTCCCTCCAAGAGCTTTGCATCACCTCACCGATTGCGTCCTATAACACGAAATAGCCATCTTTCCTTGACCGCTGGCGAATTTCTCGCTTGAAATTTCGTTCTCAGCACTGGAGCCGGATGCAATTAGCCGTATGATGGTGGGCAATCCGTGATGATCTGGGAAGCGGTCGAAGCCACATTCAATGACATCCCTCCCGTCCGCAAGCCTGGTCAGTGCTTGACCTTCCAATCGCCCCGGCGCAAGCCCCAGGCTTCGCTTTGATTTTCGCCGTTCGGTGGCGATCGGCAGGACGAGCCGGCGACGCCGTGGCTTTCCTGAACTACGCCATTTCATTGCGGCGGACATAGCGTTCGTCGCTGCCTGCGCCGACTGGTTCGGGCTTGGTCATGGCGTTCATCCGTCAGTTCGACTGCACGCCGGGACAAAAAGAGGCATCGAATCAAGACCATGGCACCGGTTCGGAAAACGAGCGGCGGCGCAAGGCTAAGTCATTGAAATTCGATTCAATTCGAATCGGAACAATCGATCAGTGATTCAGTTGATTCGCGATGATTGGAGTCAGGAGTCCGCGTAAATGGTTACCCCGCGAGCGAATTGGAAGGGCTACATCAAGTTCGGTGAAGTTGCGTTTCCAGTGGCGCTTTACACGGCTGCCTCGTCCTCCGAGCGGATCGCCTTCAATACCTTGAACCGCAAGACGGGCAATCGCGTCCGCCGCGAATTCGTGGATAGCGAAACCGGCGACCCGGTGGAGCGCGAGGCGCAGGTGAAGGGTTTCGAGATCGAGGATGGGCGTTTTGTTGTCCTCGAACCCGAAGAGGTCGCGGCGGCCGTTCCAGATAGCGACAAGACTCTCAAGGTCGAGGCATTCGTTCCTTGCACCGAGGTCGACGACGTCTATTTCGACAAACCGTATTATCTCGCGCCCGACAAGACAGGCAGCGACGCCTACAAGCTCCTGCGCGACGGCATGAAGAGGGCCAAAGTCGCCGCGATCGCGCGCACCGTCCTGTTCCGGCGCCTTCGCACTCTCCTTATCCGACCACACGGCAAGGGTCTGATTGGATCGACGTTGAATTACGACTACGAGGTGCGTTCATCGGAAAAAGCGTTCGAGGAAATGCCCGACCTGAAGATTGAAGGCGAGATGCTGGAGCTGGCAAAGCACATCATCAACACCAAGAAGGGCGAGTTCGACCCGAAACGGTTCGACGACCGCTACGAGGAGGCGGTGGCCGAGCTCGTCAAAGCAAAGATGGAGGGCCGAACGCTGCCGAAGAAGAAGGCACCCACAGCATCCAGACCGAGCGATCTTCTGCAGGCCCTACGTGAAAGTGCCGGAATGTCCACTCCCGCCAAGAGCAAACGCACCGCGGCCAACGCCAACGCCGGTAAAGGCCGACAAAAAGCCAATCCGGCCGCCGCATCCAAAGCTCCCAGCACTGGTGGCGGCCACCAGCGCCGCGCTGGCTGATTGAAGAGGAACACCATGGCTCTCCGCCCCCACTGGAAAGGCTATCTGAAGCTTTCGCTGGTTACCTGCCCGGTACAGATGATGCCGGCTACGTCGGAAAATGAAAAGGTGCGCTTCCACACGCTGAACCGGCAAACCCAAAATCGTGTCGTGAGCCACTATGTCGATGCCGTCACTGGCAAAGAGGTGAACGACGAAGACGAAGTCAAAGGTTACCAAACAGGCGAGCACGACTATCTCATCCTCGAAGACGAGGAGCTCGAAAATGTTGCACTCGAAAGTACAAAAACGATAGACATCGAGGTATTCACGCCGCGCGATAGCGTTGACTGGATCTGGCTCGATACGCCTTACTACCTGTCTCCCGACGATCCTGTCGGGCAGGAAGCGTTCTCTGTCATTCGCGATGCCATGGCGGCCGAGAACATGGTCGGTATTTCCAGACTTGTGATCTCCCGGCGGGAACGCGCTGTCATGCTTGAGCCGCGCGGCAAGGGCATCGTGCTCTGGACATTGCGTTATGGGGATGAGGTGCGCGACCCCCAACCCTATTTCGAAAGGATTGACGACGAGACGGCCGACAATGAATTGATGCCCCTTGTCCAGCAACTCATCAAAAAGCAGACACAACACTGGAACCCGAAGATGGCCTCCGACCCTGTCCAGAACAGGCTCCTCGACATCATCGAGGCGAAGAAGAAGTTGATGAAGGCGCCCGCCAGGACAAAGGCGAAAGGCAAGAACAAGGAAGAGCCGGCGCCCAACAACGTCATCAATATCATGGATGCCTTGAGAAAGTCGGTCGAAGCGGAAAATCGCTCAGGGAGGCATTAGCCTCATGAGGAGCCCCCGCCGGTCCTCGTTGCCATTGCTCGACGTGTCGCATTCGACTCTCCAGTCGCGTCCGATCCGCAAACGCGACCCTGAGCAGCCGAACCTGCCTTTCGATCCGATGCCGCAGCGCGTGGAACCCTGTCTGGCGCTGCTGAAGACAACTGTTCCGCTGGGACCCGATTGGCTTTACGAAGTGAAGTGGGATGGTTACCGGCTCGCGATCCATATCGAACAAGAGAGCGTAAGCATCGTTACCCGCGGCGGCCATGACTGGACCCTGCGATTTCCCTCGATCGCCGCGGCGGCAAAGCGCCTTGGGGTGACGACGGCCATTCTCGATGGCGAGGCCGTTGTTCTCGACGCCGAGGGCCGGTCGGACTTCGGCGCCTTGCAGCGTTCGCTCGGAGGTCGGGGCGGCAAACGGATCTCAAGCGAGTCCGTCCTCTACGCCTTCGATCTTCTCTACCTCGACGGACACGATCTAACCCGCACCGAGCTTTCCGTGCGCCGGCAGGTTCTTGAGGACCTGGTACCACAAAGCGGCAATGGGACGATCCGCCTTTCAAAAGCGATAGAACTGCCGGCCGACGATCTCCTTGCGCACGCATGCCAGGTCGGCCTGGAAGGGATCATAGCAAAGCATCGCAATCGGCCCTACCGCAGCGGCCGGACCGGCGACTGGCTGAAGATCAAGTGCGTCCAGAGTGAGAGCTTCATGATTGTCGGCTACGAACAATCGGGATCGGCCCGCGGCGGCATTGGCAGTCTTCTATTGGCCGGCAAGAAGGGCTTCCAATGGGTTTATGTCGGCTCGGTCGGGACCGGTTTCACCAGGAGCGGTGCCGAGGATTTGAAAAAGACCCTCGATCAGCTGAAAACGGACAAGCCGGTGGTTCCGCTTAAAGGCAAGCGCTTCGTCTTCGTGCAGCCGACACTGATCGCCGAAATCGAGTTTCGCGGCTGGACAGATGACCGCTATCTGCGCCACGCTTCCTACAAGGGGCTTCGGGAGGTTCAGGACAACGCGGCCGTTTTCGATGTGATGGATTGACCTGCCACCGTCGGCGCCGAGATGACCGGCTTGGGCATGTCAGTGATGTGGAAAAGTCCCTTCTCGAGCGCGAGCTGGAATATTGGCTTGCACGGCGCGCCAGCATGCATCTGCTATGGCGTAAGCCAGCCGTCGTGCGCTTTAACATGACGGCAACTCAAGCATGCCGTCTATGCGATCTTTGGCAGAGTGACCAGATGCCGCTCAAGCGGCGGCTCTTGTCTTGCCCAAACGTTTTATCGCCTGCTCCAGGGGCCGCTGACCATCACAATAGCCCTGCCAAGCCGATGTCTTTGCTAGAAGAACCGGCACGGTCCTGACCGTGAATCGCTTCGGATCGAGGTCGGATTTAACCTGCGTCCATGTCAGCGGCATCGATACGGTGGCGCCCGGCCGGGCTCGTGGTGACAATGGTGCAACCGCCGTCGCCATGCGGTCATTGCGCAGATAGTCGAGGAATATCCGGCCGTTCCTCAAGCTCTTGGTCATCTTGATCAGGTAGAGCTCGGGATTATCGCGCGCCATCTGCTGGCACACGGCATGTGCAAACCCTTTCGCCTCCGGCCAAGAGAGCGGCTTGCGTTTGTTGATGGCAAGCGGAGTGACCACATGAAGGCCCTTGCCGCCAGTTGTCTTACAGAAACTGATCAAGCCGAGTTCCTCAAGCCTGTCGCGCATGTCTCGGGCTGCTGAAACGACTGTGGAAAAGGGGACGTTAGGACCAGGATCGAGGTCGAAGACGAGCCGCCCCGGCACTTCCGGCTGATGCGGCTCGCAATTCCAAGGATGCAGTTCGACAGCACCAATCTGAGCGACGGCGGCCAAACCCTCGATCCGGTCGATCTGCAGATAAGGCTTCTTGTCACCGAAGACCTTGACCAGTTCGAGGAGGCTCGAGGTGCCCGGCATGGCATGTCGCTGGAAAAATTGCTCGCCACCGATCCCGTCGGGTGCGCGGATAATGGAGCAGGGCCGTCCCTTGAGATGGTCGATCATCCAGGAGCCGACGGCTTCGTAATAGCGGGCCAGCTCTTCCTTTGTGATGGGGCCCCCGTCATCTGCATCCGGCCATAGCGGCTTGTCCGGGTTGGAAATCAGCACGCCCATCACATCGGCCTTGACGCCCTTGCGCCGCGTCGACCTCGACTCCGGAGCCAACGCCGGCCGAGGCACCTCGGCTTTTGAAGGCTTGGCCGGCCGTTCGGCTTCGATTTCCTTGGCCGGTTTGTCGTCGCGCAGCCCCTTAAAGGCAGCCTGGCGGACAAGACCGTCGGCAGTCCAGCCTGCGAATTCGATTTCCGCCACCAGCTCGGGCTTCAGCCAAGTGACCTCCGCCGCCTTCTTCGGCGCGCCGATGCCAGTAAAGGGCGATTTCGTCGTCTCGAGCGCCTTCAACTTCGGAAGCAGCGTTTCCAGTTGCTTGGCGCCGTATCCGGTACCGACACGGCCGACATAGACGAAATGGTCGCCGTGGTAGACGCCGACCAGCAAGGATTTGAACTTGCCATTCGCCTTGGCATAAGCCCCCAGGACGACCTCATGGCCGGCCCTACATTTGGATTTGGCCCAGGTTTCGGTCCGGCCGGATTGGTACGGAGCGTCCACCTGTTTCGAGATGATGCCTTCCAGCGACAGCTTGCAGGCGGACCTGAGGACCGCGTCGCCGTCCGTTTCGAAATGCTCGACAAACCGGATGCGGGAACTGTCTCCTGCCTCAGTCAGCAGGCTCTGCAACCGCGCCTTTCGATCCACAACCGAAAGAGATCGCAAATCCTCACCGCCGTCATAGAGAAGATCGAATGCGAAATAGACGAGATCGCCTGTTCTGCCTTGCGAAAGCGCCGCTTGGAGAGCGGCGAAATCGGGCGCACCATTCGCGTCAAGGGCGCAGATCTCACCATCGATAATCGAATCGGGCAGAGAAGATGCCGCCTTGCCTATTTCGCGATACTTGTCCGTCCAGTCGAGGCCCTTGCGGGTCTTCAATGTCGCCTCGCCGTCCAGCACCCGCATCTGGATCCGATAACCGTCGAACTTGATTTCGTGGATCCAGCCCTTGCCCACGGGGGGGCGCTCCAGGGTCTGACAGAGCTGTGGAGCGATGAAATCAGGCAGGTCGACAGGCGTGACCGACCCCTTGCCGGCCCGTACATCTGATTTTCGCTCTTCGGCGGCCAGCCCTCGATGGCTGTCCCAGACTGCATCAGCCTGGACGTCGCCTCCTGCGACCATGAATGGTTTTGGCTTGCGCCCCTTGCCAGCTGCGATCATCTCCATTGTTCGGCCGGAGGCGACCGAGGTGTCATTCTCCTCCAGGATAGCCGCGCCATTGTCCTCGACCGAAAACGCGTCATGGTGCTTGATCAGCAGCCAGTTGGTTCGCTTACCACGTTCGCGATCGTTACCCATGCGCACCAGCACGAAGCCGCCATGCAGGCGTTTGCCGTCCAGGGTGAATTTGAAGTCGCCCTTTGCCAGAGCTTGCTTCGGGCTGTTCTTTCCTTCAGGTTTCCAATAGCCGCGGTCCCACAGCATGACAGTACCGCCGCCATACTGGCCTTTCGGGATCGTGCCTTCGAAATCGCCATAATCCAGTGGATGGTCCTCCACCTCGACCGCCAGCCGCTTGTCATGAGGGTCGAGAGACGGGCCTTTGGTGACCGCCCAGGACTTGAAAACCCCATCGAGCTCAAGCCTCAGATCGTAGTGAAGACGGGTTGCGTCGTGCTTCTGGATGACGAAACGAGGACGATTGCTGCCGGCAATGCGCTTTTCGCCGCTTGGCTCAGCCGTCCTTTGAAAATCGCGCTTCGACCGATAGGTCGATAGTTTGTCATTGGCCATGGTTGGTCCCGAAAACAGCGTCCGACAGCGGAATGCCGATTGGCAGCTGGAAGTTCCATGGTAGCGCTCATCATCGGGCCACGGGAGGCCTCGCCTCTTCAAAGACGAGGCTGGCCCATGTCCTAGACAACGGCTACACGTGCTGGCCGAACCGGATGGATGGCCGGCTTTCTGTTCAACGGAACCATGACGGCAGGCATGCCCGCTTCGTGACAGGCGGCCAGAAATGCTTCGCGCGCGATCACAGCGGCAATAGTGCCGTTGAGCGCACCCCGGCATGTCTTCACGGCCCGTTCATGGCGCTCTCCGTGGCGCAGTGGCCATTCGTTCTCGAGAAAATCCAACGCGTCGTAAGCGCCTGTAAATGTCCGCTCCAAACCGCATTGCAGCCGGATCCTTACCGGCCGAGTCCATGGAACATCGTTGAGCGGCATCTTTTCCTCCTTTCATGCCACCAATGATCCTGACGAATTGATATTGGGAGTCGTCTGCGACTGTTCAAGATTGCAAGGCCAACCAGAACATCGACCGTACCGGCAACCTGCACGATTTCGTCAGCCGATCTCCCGGAAGGTAACGGAATAGCGAAGCTGCTCGACAGGCGGGATGGAATGCTCCCATTCGCTCCGGGCGGCACCCGACAGCAGATAGACAGAACCCGGCTCGGCGATCACCGAGACACGCTCCCAGTTCGAGCCGGCGCGGCGCCGCAGCCTGAAAGTACATGGCGACAGCAATGAGACACCGATGACCCTGCCGAACACCTTTTTGTCTCTATGCCAACCGATCGGCGCGCCCGGCGCATATTCGGTGATCAGCGCCTGTTGCAATTGATCGGGTTCGATAGCGGCGGAAGCTGCCGCAAGGGAGCGCACGGGCAAAAGGAACGACGGGACCTCGCCAATACGCCTCACCCGTTCGGTATCGAAGTCATACTTCCAGCCATAGGAAATGATCCTTCGCTTGCCCTCAAACCCATGAAAATCAAAGGGTTTTAACGGCAATTCCCTTATCTCGCGAAGCAGATCCGACTGGATCGTCTCCGGAACGACGGCTGGTTGGTAGCCAAAGCCCTCAGGCAGTCGCGGCTGCGCTTGGCCAAACAAGTCCGCTTGCTGCGAAATGCTCATGATCAGTTCCTCGCCGGCGTGTCAGTGGACACACGGCGTTTTGACGACTGCGGCGAAATCTTCCGCCACCAGTTCGCTGATCGCAATCAGGACCTCCTCGGCCGAGAAGCCGGAAGCAATGGTGGTGCGGATCAGATCCTGCAGATCAGGCTCGACAACATCGCGGCAATCGTCCAGCCGCTCGTTGGAGATTGTTATGCTGCGCAGTTCTTCCATCTTCGACCTTTCACGGTGCGGGCTGCCGGCTCCATATGCCGCCGGGGCCAAGATCATCTACGGACGACGATCGGTATATGGCGATAGCCGAGGTGCATCTTCTTTTTCCACCTGCGAAGATGCTGGTGGACATTGTTGTCTCTGACGATCACCTGCATCTCCTTCTTTCCTTATCATTGTGGTCAATCTCAGGCCCGAGTTCCAGTTAACTGCGCGTGAGAAGGCAGGGCTGCGGCTTCCAGTTGTTGCCCCCGAGCGACGACCTCACCGCGCTCGCGCGGCTTCATGGCCGCAGGCGCCGCAGCAATGCTTGTCTTATTCAATCGAGTACCCTGGCAGCACAGGGGCGAAAAATCTCGCCAGACCCTTAACTCGCGGATTATCGACGTCATCATGACGCAAGCCGCGCGCTGCGCGATTATCTGGTTGATGGCCAAAAGATAAGAGGTGGCCGTTTGCAATGCAATGCCGGACCCTCTTTCGGGCAATGTCCTCTTGTGGTGCGACAACGACCGGAAAGTGCAGCGTTGACGATATTCCACAATGAAAGAGTCGCTCATAGTCGGTATTTCAGGCGCTTTTTGAAAAACGCGGAGCCATCGCATTGGCGATTGCAGGATCACCGCCGGCAGGGCAGCTTGCGGCGTGCATGACATCGGGTCTGCGGCCAGAAAAGCACGAGGCAACTCTCGGGTTTAAGCTCATCGACGAGCGGGTTCGGTAATCAGTCATGGTGGCTGATCAGGCTCTGAACCTCGAAGGAAAAGAGGTCCGCCAGCGCGGCAAGGTCATATCCGCCGGCTCGATTTCGACCAAGCTAGCTCGCCATAAATTCTGCGACACATTAATCACACCTCCTCTTGTATGCCACCGTCTTTGAATTAGATTCATAGAGCCCGGTCGCCCAATGATGGGGCCGGCTGAGTCAAGCAGGCGTCAAGAACGTCGTGGACTTGGCGCTTCCTTGTATCCATGTTGCTTCGAAGGAGGATATGGCTATGAGAAGCACGTTTGATTTCTCTCCGCTCTTCCGGTCGAGCGTCGGCTTCGACCGAATGCTGAACGCGCTTGAGGCTGCGAACCGTATGGCGCCGGCCGAAAACTGGCCTCCATACGATATCGTGAAGTCCGGCGAGGACGACTATCGCATCGTCATGGCGGTGGCCGGATTCTCGGAAAAAGAGCTGACCATAACGCACGAGCAGAACATGCTGATCGTGACGAGTGAGAAGGCTGACGAAGACGAGAAGCAGTACCTGCACCGCGGCATTCCAAGCCAAGCGTTCGAGCGACGCTTCGAGCTTGCCGACTATGTCAAGGTCACGGCGGCTAAGCTTGTCGACGGTCTGCTGACGATCGATCTGAAACGCGAAATCCCCGAGGAGATGAAGCCCCACCGCATCGAAATCACAGACGAGACGGCTCCTCGTCAGGGCAATATGCATCAGATCGAGGCCGAGGCAGCCGCTTAAGCCCGATCTCACCATTGTGGGGCAGGTGCCGGACAAGCGTCCGGCACCTGGATCTGCGGACCGAGCGCGGTGACCTCACCGGTGATAAGCGAGATCACCAAGCGCCATCTCAAGCACGTCTTCAAGACTCAAAGCTGCTTCAGAATGGTTTCCGATGCCTTCTCCGCGATCATAATCACTGGCGAGTTCGTGTTGCCGGAGACAATCGTCGGCATGACAGAAGCGTCGGCGATGCGCAACCTGTCGATCCCGCGCACCTTCAGCGTCGGATCCACCACTGCCAAAGTGTCATGCCCCATCTTGCACGTGCCGACCGGGTGAAAGATGGTCGTCGCGATGTCGCCTGCCCTGCGGATCAAATCCTCGTCGCTGTCGTGTTCCCCACCGGGAAGCATTTCCTGCGGCCGGAAGCGCGCAAGCGCCTTCGCTTTCATAAGGTTGCGCGCGTGGCGGATGGACCGTGCCGCCAAAATCCGGTCGCCGGCAGTGGAAAGATAATTCGGGCGGATTTCCGGCGGCAGCGCCGCGTCGCGCGTCGTCACATGCACCGTGCCGCGGCTTTCGGGCCGCAGGTTGCAGACCGACACCGTTACGGCTGGATAGCGATGCAGCGGCTCGCCGAGCCGATCGGTGCTAAGCGGTTGGACATGGTACTCGAGATCGGCCGTCGCGACGGCCGGATCACTCTTGGCAAAGATACCGAGCTGGCTCGGCGCCATGGAGAGTGGACCGGACCGGCTGATGGCATATCGCAAGCCCATGCCGGCGCGGCTGAAGAGACTGTGATAGAGCTGGTTCAGTGTGCGCGCGCCTTCAATCTTGAAGACCGTGCGGATCTGAAGATGGTCCTGAAGGTTCTCTCCTACACCCGGAAGGTCGTGATGGACGGGAATGGCGTTGGCGCAGAGCACCTGCGGCCGGCCGACGCCCGACAATTCCAGGATCTTCGGAGAGTTGATCGCGCCAGCCGACAGCACGACTTCTCGGGATGCGCGAGCGACGCAGTGGCGGCCGCGATGCCGGAAGCGCACGCCGGTGACTGTCTTTCCGTCGAATTCAAGTCGCTCGGTTTCGGCCCCTGTGAGCAGGCGCAGATTCGTGCGTTTCATCGCCGGCCGCAAGAAGGCTTTTGTTGTGTTCCAGCGTAGGCCGCCGCGTTGGTTGACCTCGAAATAACCCGAGCCTTCGTTGTCACCGCCGTTGAAGTCGCCGGTCTTGGGAATGCCGAGTTCTTCCGCCGCGTCGCGAAAGGCGTCAAGAATCGGCCAGGAGAGGCGCTGGCGCTCGACGCGCCATTCACCACCGGCCCCGTGCGTCGCGGACTTGCCACGATAATTGTCTTCTGACTTCAAGAAATAGGGCAGGACGTCGTCCCAGCCCCACCCGACATTGCCGGCCTGCCGCCAACCGTCGTAGTCTGCGGCTTGCCCGCGCATATAGATCATGCCGTTGATCGACGAGCAGCCCCCGAGCAGCTTGCCGCGCGGATAGTTCAGTGCGCGGCCGTTGAGGCCGGCTTCCGCGGCCGTCTTCATCATCCAGTCGGTGCGCGGGTTGCCCATGCAATAGAGATAGCCTATCGGCACATGAACCCAGTGGTAGCGATCCGAGCCGCCGGCTTCGAGCAGCAGGACCCGGTTCTTCGGGTCAGCCGACAGGCGGTTTGCCAGGACGCATCCGGCCGAGCCGGCACCGACGACGATGAAATCGTAGCTGCCTTCGTCCACCGGCATTTCGGTGCTATGCATGGTCATGCCGCAGCTCCCGCCACCTGGCCTTTGGTTACCGAAAGCCGCCGCCAGAGTGGGGTCATCGCTTCTGCTATGTCCCTGTAAAGCCCATAGCGCCTGTTGTAATGCGCCGTCAGCGCATCGTTCGGCCTGTAGTGCCGTTCCACCCGCACCATGGCATTCGCCCCTTCCGTGAAATTGGCAAAGAGGCCGACGCCCGTTCCTGCCGCAATCGCCGCGCCCAATGCGCCCGTTTCCCTGGAGACAGCGACAGAAACCGGCATATCCAGCACGTCGGCGAATACCTGCGGCCACAGGCGGCTGCGCGATCCGCCGCCCGACAGGACGGCCTCGTCGAAGATGGCGCCCGCCTTGCGGATCGTCTCGATGTGCTGGCGATGTCCGAAGGCGACGCCTTCCAGTAGGGCGCGAACCAGGTGCCCCTTGCCATGCCAGCCAGCAACTCCATAAAAGCCCGCCCGCGCATGTCCGTCCTGCTGGGCACCGTAAAGATAGGGGTGATAGAGTGGATCGTCGGGCGCCGGCTCGATCGCAGCCGCCAAAGCGCAGCAGCCGTCGAAGGGCGATAGGCCATCCTGATATTCCCCCACGAAGAACTCGCGCACCAGCCATTCGAGATTGGCGGCCGAGGTCGCGCTGTTTTCCATCGCCATGTAACGACTGCGGTCGAAGGTCGAGGACATGAAGACCGGGCCGTCGAGGGCGGGGCGATCGATGATCACCTGGTTGATGCTCCACGTGCCTGCGATGATCGAGGCACTGCCGGTGCGCGAGACGCCCGAACCGAGCGCTGAGGCGATGACGTCGAACAACCCGCCGATGACTGGCGTGCCGGCTGCAAGCCCGGTCTGCGCTGCGACCTCTTCCGTCACGCTGCCAGCGATGTCAGCGCTTTCGATGAGCGGCGGCAAGAGGTTCATGCAGTCTGCCAGCCCATAGGCAGCCATCAATGCACGGTCGTAACGGCGGGCGGCGAGATCGAGGAGGCCGGCGCCCGACATGTCCGAGACCTCGCTGACACGACGGCCCGTCAGACGGTTGACGACGAAATCCTTGGAGAAGAACACCGTGCCGATACGTTCGAAGAGCTCCGGCCTGTGGCGCTTCAGCCAGGCAAGAAGCGTTGGCGTCTGCGAGGGCCAGGGGCGTTGGCGGCCGATCTCATAGGTCCGGTCGCCGACGCCTTCGATCGCCCATTCTTCGACGAGGCTTGTCGCCCGCGTGTCGAGCGACTGGATGCCAAGGAGCGGTTCGCCGTTCCTGTCGAGCGCATAAAGCCCGTTGCCATGGCCGGCACAACCGATTGCGGCGATATCGGTCGCGGCGATGCCCGCCTTGTCCAGGCAGGTGCGGATGACGCGCTTGGCATTGGCCCAGAGTTCGTCGAGATCGCGCTCGACATGGCCGGGATATGGCATGCTGCTGTGGCCCTCCTGCGCGCCATGCGCCAGTTCCTGCCCCGTCCGGTCGAAGATCACCGCCTTGATGACGGTGTTGCCGGCGTCGATCCCCAAAAGATAGTCTCCCATTCGCAACCCTCCCAGGTTTCGGTTACGCCTTCACCCCTGCTGATAGAGCGCCAAGGCGTCCTCGCTGCTCGCATCCTCGTGCACGATCGCCATGAGCCCGCGCACCACGGCGCTCGGGTTGGCATGTTGATAGATGTTGCGCCCATAGACCATCCCCACCGCCCCTTGCCGCATCAAGGCGGCGGACTTGGCGAACACGGCGCGCAGGTCTTCCTTGCCGCCGCCGCGCACCAGGACCGGGCAGCGCGCCGCCTCGACCACGCGGTGAAAATCGTCCGTATTCATCGTCGGATCCGCCTTGACGATGTCTGCGCCCATCTCACGGGCAAGCCGCGTCAGCGTGACGATCTTGTCGGCATCGCCATCGACCATGTAGCCGCCGCGTTCGGTGACCGGCTGCATGACGAGCGGCTCGATCATCAGCGGCATGCCGTATTTTTCGCAGTCTGCCCGCACGCGAGAAATGTTGTGCACGCACTGGCGCAAGAGATCCGGCTCGTCCGGCAGCATGAACAGGTTGACCACCACGCAGGCGGCATCCATCTGCAACGCGCCGATCAGCGGCTCCGCCTCGTTCTGCAACACCGCCCACATGTGGCGATGGCGGATCCGGTTATAGGGGTTGCCCATATCGATGCGCATGACGAGCGCCGGCTTCTCCTTGCCGGCAACGTCCTGCAGCAGGTCGGCTTGGCCGTAGTTCATCTGGATCGCATCCGGCTTCGCATCGACCAGCGCCTTCACGATCGCCGGCATGTTCTCCAGTCCATCGAGGAAGGACGGTTCGTTGCACACGCCGTGATCGATCGCCACGTCCAGGCAGCGGCCGTTGCCGAACAGCCGGTTCATCCGGATCTTGCGGTTGTCTCGCATGGTTCACTCCTTTGTTTGTTCCTTGCCGAAAGGGTTGCCTCCGCGACGCCGTGGCGCTCGCGCATGAGGGTGAGAAAACGGGTACGCTCTTCGTCCTTGCGCTGCGCCGGCCAGCCTTTCTCCTCGGCCAGGAGGTCGAGCGCGACCTCGGTCATGTCGAGGCAAAGCTCACCGGTGATGGCAAGTGTCGTTCGCCGGAGGAGCAGGTCGTCCAGATACTCGACCGCCTCCGTGCGGATGAGATACAGCAGTTCGCGGGCGCTGTAGCCGGCATGAGGCAAGAGGGTATCCGCTCCCGCGGCGATGAATTGGGCAACGTCCTTTGCATCGGTGCCATAGCGCTCAAAGAGCGTTGCGGCTCGTTCGAGCGAAAGGCCCGTCGAACCCGAGAGGTCGCCAATCCAGCCGCGACGATCTATCGGAAACCCGCGTCCGCCGCCGAAAGTGCGCTCGGCCGTATCGAGGCGGCGGCTCCGGTCGAGCCGTTCCAACGCCATATCGGCGGCGAGCTCGCCGAAGGAGCGGAAGGTCGTCCACTTGCCGCCGATCATGCACAACACCGGCGGCCCGCCGTCGCGGCTTTCGAGAACGGTGCAATAATGGTCACGCGGGATGCGGCCGGTAAAGCTGTCACTGCTTGCCGGCAGCGGGCGCACGCCTGCGAACTGGAAGACGATCTCTTCCTGGCGGATGCGCACACCCGGCAACACGAAGGCGAGCGATTGCAGGATATAGTCCCGCTCGTCGGCCTCGCAGCGCACCTGTCCCGGGTCGTCCACGCGGATATCCGTCGAGCCGACAAGCACCTTGCCGAGATAAGGAAAGAGGATGCAGATGCGCCCGTCCTCATTCTCGTAGTAAATCATGTGGCCGTCGAGCATGTCGCGAAGGCCCGCATTGTCGATGATGAGGTGCGAGCCCTTCGTGCCGCCGATCAACGGTGCGGGACGAGCCGCCTCAGGAAAAAGGGCGCCATTGGCGATGTCAATCCAGCCGCCGGTCGCATTGACGACGAGTGACGGCCTGATTGCCAGGGCTTCGCCCGAGATCCCACAGTGCAGCAGAAATTCCCCAGTCCGTACATGTTCGATCGTCGCATGGTTCAAGGCGCTGGCGCCCGGGCCGGCCAAGAGACCATCATGCAGGAGCTCGATACCGATGCGCTCGGGGTGACTAACCCACGCATCATAATAGGTGGCGGAGTTGCGGATGGCCGGGTTGAGCGCCGGCCATTTCGAAAGCGTGTTTCTGCGACCGCGAAACTGATGGCGCGGCATCAGGGCGCGCTTGCGCGTCAGGAAATCGTAGATGCTCAGGCCGGCCTTGATGGCAACGGCGCCGCGGCGGCTCGGCCGGCGGGTGAGCCCCACAAAGCGCACGATGCCGTTTGCGAGCCCCGAAAAGATATCGAAGATCGGCACCATGGTCGGCAGTGGGGCGACATAGTGCGGCGCATTGCGCAGCAATCGGTCGCGCTCGGCGAGCGATTCCTGCACGAGGTTGAACTCGCCGTTTTCCAGGTAGCGCAGACCGCCATGCACCATGCGCGAGAGTGCGGCGCTGGCCCCTGAGCAATAGTCGCCCTTTTCCACGATGAGCACGTTGACGCCCTGCAGCGCCAGCTCGCGGAACACGCTGAGACCGTTGATGCCGCCGCCAAGGACGCACACGTCCACCTTCGGGCTTCGGCGAAGCCCGTCCAATGTCTGTTCGCGGTTCATCATGATAATCCGTTATCCGTCCATGTTGGCCAGCTTTGCCGACAAGGCCGCGTCGATGGCCGCGAGATCTTCGGGTGAAAGCCGAAGCGTGCCGGCCCGGGCATTGTCGAGTGCCTGTGCCGGATTGCGCGCGCCGCAAAGGGCGAAGGTCACACCGGGCTGGGCCAGTGTCCAGGCGATCACCGTCTGGGCGATGCTTGCATCGTGACGCTGCGCAACAGGTCGGATCGCCTCGGAGAAATCATGGGCCTTCTGCCGGTTGGCGACGGAAAAACGCGGATGGTCCCTACGCTGATCGTCGCCGGAGAATATCCGATCTGGCCCGATGCTGCCCGAAAGCAGCCCGAGGGCCAAAGAGGAATAGCTGAGCGTCGATACGCCTTTTGCTACGCTGAGCGGCAAGAGGTCCGTCTCGATCTCTCGATCGATCATGCTGTACCGCTCCTGGATGGCGTCAAGCGAGCCAGTGGCTATGTACTGCTCAAGCGTGGATCGATTGACATTGCTGGCGCCGATGGCGCGGATCTTGCCGGCTCGCTGCAGTTTTTCCAACGCCGCGACCGTCTCCTCCACCGGCGTCGTCGCGTCCTGCCAATGGGTGATGTAGAGGTCGATATAATCCGTGCCGAGCCGGCGAAGGCTGTCCTCGACTTCATGGACGATCGATTCCCCGCCGAGATAGCGGTGAACCGGCTGACCGTCCTGATCGAAGAAGTGACTGCCCTTCTGCGTGTGCCAGACAAGGCCACATTTCGTGGCGATCACTGCCTTGTCACGCCGGCCGGCAAGCGCCTTGCCGACGATTTCCTCCGAGCGGCCGAGCCCGTAGGCGGGCGCCGTGTCGATGAGGGTCACGCCCGCTTCGAGCGAGGCCTGGATGGCGGCGATGGATTGCGCCTCGTCGGTTCCCCCCCACATCCAGCCACCAATCGCCCAGGTTCCGAGCCCAACAGCAGACGCAGTGACGCCGGAGCGCCCGATCTCCCGGATCAGTTGTTCGCCGCTCATGCAGAAACTCCCTCTTCGGAGGCGATTTCAAGAAGGCGTGCCCCGGTCGCCTCGTCGGTGACGAGCGTGTCGAGATGGTTGCCGCGCAGGACGCTGAGGATCGGGCCAGCCTTGTTGGGGCCGCTGGCGACGCCGATCTTCATCGGGATCGAGGCGAATTCAGCCAGCGTCAGCGACACCAGCGAACGATTGAGGCTGTAGTCGCAAACCCGGCCCCGGTCATCAAGCAGGTGGGCAAGCAATTCGCACCTTGCGCCCGAGCGCTCGATCGCCACCCGATCAGTGCTAGAAGAAGGATGCAGGTCGTAATAGCTGGAGTCGTCCGTCAGGATCGAGCCGATGCCGACGACCGCCACCTTCGCCTCACGCGCACGTTTGAAGACGTCGGCGACAGAGCGCATGTTGATCAGCATCGCGCGCTGCTCGGCATCGTCGGCAAAAAGAGGCGCGTGGATCTGATAGGAGCGGCCCCCGAGCCGGTCGGCCATAAGGGTCGAGACATGGTTGACGTCGGTGTAGTGCTTGCCCTGTACGCAGCCAGTTGCCGGAATGACCTCGACATCGAAACGGCGCGGCGGCTGCAGACCGGCGACGACGGCGCTCACCCCTTTACCGCCAGTGATGCAGATTGTGTCGCCATCGCCGATCTCCTCCATCAGCAGGCGGGCCGCCGCCTCTCCGACCGCCTGGAGGGCGGTCTGCGGATTTTCGGAGACGGTCGGGACCACGATCGCGCGGCTGATGCCGCCGAGTGCAAGAAGCCGTTCCTCCATGTCGACCAAGGGCTCGACCGGGGACTTGATCTTGATCTCGACGAGGCCGAGCTGACGGCCGCGCTTGATGAGTCGGTTGACGGTGGCTTGCGAGATGCCGAGTTGGCCGGCGATCTGTGCCTGCGTCAGGCCCTCCATGAAGTGAAGGACGAGCGCCTGGTGCATCTGGCGGGCGATGACAATCTCCTCGCGCGGCATCGTCGTCTTGGGTTTCAATTTCACAATTGGCATGTCAGGCAGCCTTCTGCTTGTGCAGGAAATGGTCGATGGAAACGGCAGCGAGCAGAATGCACCCCTTGATCATATCCTGCCAATAGACTGAAACATCGAGCAGGATTAGAGAGCTGGTCACGACAGAGAGAAGCGCGATGCCGAGGATGGCGCCGAATATCGTGCCTGAGCCGCCGTTGAGCGAGGCGCCGCCGATCACCGCCGCAGCGATGATGTTGAGTTCCATGCCAACGCCGAAGGTCGGGGTCGCCGCGCCGAAGCGAGACATGTAGATGACACCTGCGACACCGGCGAGCGTGGAGCACAGCACCGTCACCCAGAATTTCACCTGATGGGTCTTGATGCCGGAATAGAGCGCGGCCTTCTCGTTGCTGCCTGTATAGAAGACTTTGCGGAAGGCTGTGGCCCGGCGCAGCAGAAAATCGAACAGGATGACGACGGCGACGAAGATCAAGATGACGTAGGGTACGCCGTAAAACGTACCCTGCCCCACCGCCTTGAAGCTTGCAGGCAGCGTGAAGAGCGAGAGCGGTGTGCCCTTTGTGATGATGAGGCAAAGGCCGCGCACGATCACCATTGCCGCAAGCGAGGTGATGAAGTGGTTGAGACCCACGACCGTCACAAAGAAACCCATTATGCCACCGATCGCGCTGCTCGCGAGGATGCCGATGAGCGATGCGGTCCAAGGGTCGAGTCCGGCGAGGAAGAGAGAGCCCGAGAGCACCATCGCGAAGCAGACCACCGAGCCTACCGCCAGGTCGATGCCGCCGACGATGAGCAGGATCGTCATGCCCACGACGACGATGCCTTCAACGGAGAAGCTCATTAACATGGCGCGGAAATTGCCAAACGTCAGGAAGTGCGGCGAAGCAAAACTCATGATCACGCAGAGCGCGAGGATGATCGCGATCAGCCCTGCCTCGCGCATTGTGCCGATGCGCTTGATGGACGCCGCCTTCGGCGCCCCTGTCGCCAACGTGTCGATTGCCATTCCCGTCTCTCCCAGATTGTCCTCACGCGGCATGGCTGGCCGCCTTTGCCGTGCCCACACCCGAAGCGAGGCGAATCACGGCCTCCTCCGTCATCTCGTCTCCACCAAGCTCGCCGGCGATGCGTCCCTCCCGAACGACAAGCACGCGGTCACATAGCCCGAGGAGCTCCGGCATTTCCGAAGAGATAACGATGATGCCGATGCCCGACCGCGCGAGCTCGCGTAGCAGGCGGTGGATTTCGGTTTTCGCGCCGACATCGATGCCGCGCGTTGGCTCGTCCATCAGGATGACCTTCGGCTTCACCGCAAGCTGCTTGGCGAGTGCAACCTTCTGCTGGTTGCCACCTGACAGCGATTTGACCGGCGCCTCAATGTCGCCCATGCGCACCGCAAGCCGTCGCGCGAAATTCTCTGCCAGTGCGGCTTCCGCACGACGATTCAACAGGCCGATCGGATTGGTCAAAGACGTAAGGTCCAGCACGGATATGTTCTTTGCGATGGACATTTCCAAAAAGACGCCCGAGCCCTTGCGGTCTTCTGAGAGATACACGATCCCCGCCTTAACGGCATCGCAATAGGCGCGGATCGACTGCGCCTTGCCATGCAGGCGCACCGTGCCCGCCGTGCGCGACTTGAGCCCGCAGATGCCTTCGGCGATTTCCGTACGGCCGGAGCCGATAAGGCCGCCGATCCCGAGGATCTCGCCTTTGCGCAGCGCGAAGCTCACATCATGGAACCGCTCGCCGTCACCAATATTGTCGATCTCGAGGATCGCCTCCCCGCACGCGTCGTCCGCACCGAGCTTGTCCGGATAGAGCTGCGTGATCTCGCGTCCCACCATGCGGCGCACCACGTCGTCCGGGGTGATGTCGGCGATGTGGTCGGTACATACGTAGCGGCCGTCGCGGAACACGGTAACCCGGTCGCAAAGGCTGAAAATCTCGGCCATGCGGTGGCTGATATAGATGATCGAAATGCCGTTCTGCTTAAGGTCGCGAATGATTGCAAAGAGCTGCCGCGCCTCCGTGTCTGTCAGCGCCGCGGTAGGCTCGTCCAGGATCAGCACGCGGCAGTCGAGCGTCAGAGCCTTGGCGATCTCGACGAGTTGCTGGCTGGAAATCGGCAGGTCTGCGACCTTGCGGCGGACGTCGATTGCAGCGAGACGATGCATTACGGCCTGTGCATCGCGCTCCAGCGTGCGATAGTTCATGAAGGGTGCACGGCGGCGGTTGGTCGCCGCCATAAACATATTTTCGGCCACGGTCGCATCCGGGCAGAGGGCGATTTCCTGATGCACGAGCCCGATGCCGAGCGATTGGGCGGCGGCAGGCGAGGATATGCGCACGAGCTTGCCGTCCAGGCGGATTTGGCCTTCGGTCGGCTGCAGCACGCCGGCGATAATGTTCATCAGCGTCGATTTGCCGGCGCCGTTTTCGCCGCAGAGCGCATGGACTTCGCCGCGCTCCAGCGTGAAATCGACCTCGGTCAACGCCTTCACCGCCCCAAAATGCTTGGTCACGCCATGAATGGTGAGCACCGGCTCTGCCATTGTCTTCCTCCCCTCCGCAACGACCATCCGCACTCAAGGGTGCGGATGGCGATCCTCAAAGCTTATTCCTCGATGCCCTTTGTGCCGCGCCGCTTCAGGTACTTGTCCCAGTAGAAATCGTCGGCATTTTTCGCCGTCACAATAGACAGGCCGTTATCGACGACCGGGATGCTCATTGGGTTGAACCCGGAGCGCTTGGCGTCGTTCATCGGGTCGATCAGTTCCGGATGCTCGGCAAACCACAGCAGCATGAAGCCCATATAGCCCTGCATGCCCTGGTTCGGATTGATCGAGCCGAAGACTTCACCAGCCTTGATCATGTCGAGGATGTTGGCGTTGACGTCTGCGCACATGACGAGGACCTTGCCGCCGCTTTCCTTGTTAGCTTGCGCCGCGCCGATTGCCGAGTTGGCTTCGGGCATGAAGACCGCGCCGAGGTTCGGATTGGCCTGGATAAGGCTGGAAAGTCCCTGGTAGGCCTTGGTCGGATCCTGGTTTGAAGCAGCGCGGCCCACGAGCTTCATGTCTGGCCACTTCTCTTCCATGCGGGCTATGAAGGCAGCGATACGCTTGTCGTGGTTGTCCTGGCCCGGATTTTCGAGAACCGCATATTCACCCTTGCCGCCCATCTTCTCGGCGATCGCGTCGGCGGCATAGGTGCCTTCGCGGGTATTGTCCGAGGTGATGAAGGAGACGCGTTTGGAAAGCGGCGAGTCGGCCGCAAACGTGACGACCGCCGTACCTTGATCGATCGCGCGATTGATTGGCTCGATGAAGGGATCTGAGTTCATCGGATGAACGAGAATGCCGGCCGGGTTCTGTGCCAACGCCTGGTCGAAGGTGGCGATTTGCTTGTTGACGTCATATTCGGGGGTGCCGGTATATTCCGTCTCACAGCCGAGTTGCTGGCCGGCCTGCTTGAACATCTCATAAACAGGGAACCAGTATTCCACGCCCGACACCATGACGTTCATGACGTATTTTTCGCCAGGCTTGCAGCGGAACGGGTTTTCCGTTTCGGCGGCCGCCGAACCGGCAAAGAGCGTTGACCCAAGGACCGCCATCGCGGTCGTGCTGAAAAAAGTGCGCAAGTTTCCTCCTCGGGGCCAAGGCCCCTCCCAAAAAGCCCGAAATGCGCCAACCGGCGCGGATGGCAGTGGCGACCGGATATCCTCCTCGAAATCCGGTAAGTGCAGCTAAACGCAATGCGTCGTGACTGTCAATATAATTCATCGCATGAATTATAATTCACGCGCAGGCCTTACGGATGCTCAAGCAGATCCCCGAAACGACGAAAACCTGCCGGGAGGTGCGGCAGGCGTTCTTGAAGTAGCCGAACAGCGACTGGGTAGTGGAGTGCCGCCGACGATCGTCCGTCGATCCCTCGACGGTGCCCAGGCTTTATGGACTTCAGCCATGCAGGAAACGCATGCATCCAGGGCAAAAGGCGGAGCGAATAGGTAAAGGTCGACACGAAAACGCCCGCATGAGCGGGCGTCAACGTCAGCGAGTTTGTAGCCTTAACGGACGATCGATGCCCGGGCGATGCTTCGGATATCGGCGCGGTTGATGCCGAGATCCTGCAATTCTCGGCTGGACATCCGGCCAAGTTCGGAAACCGTCTGACGATACTTGCGCCAGTTGTTGAAAGAGCGTGCGACGTTCATGATAATCACCTTTCCCGAGGCTTTCTGACGTCAGCAACCGGTCCTCGGCTCTGGCGTCGTTCGATGACCCGGATATAGGCGATTCAATCGTTTCAAAACAGCTACAATCCGTCACCGCAGCTATGCGCTTGGCGCATGTGGCCTCGATCCTTGCAACGACATCCGGCGATCACCGCATCGTGCCATCGCCTCATTGGACGATCAGGAACTTCTTATCCGAATCAC
Organism: Rhizobium etli 8C-3; assembly: GCF_001908375.1. Taxonomy (NCBI): domain Bacteria; kingdom Pseudomonadati; phylum Pseudomonadota; class Alphaproteobacteria; order Hyphomicrobiales; family Rhizobiaceae; genus Rhizobium; species Rhizobium etli. The sequence goes on from NZ_CP017244.1 coordinate 1,678,323, forward strand.
CTCGGCCCGATCCGTAGCGCCTGGTAAAAAATACTGAGGAACCGACACCCCTCTCCGCCAGTTTCTCTCTCTACGAAAGGAAAACTCAATGGCAAAAGAACTCGAAGCCGGCTTCACCGGATCGCCAGTTGAAAAACCGGAGGGCATGCGCAAAGTCGCATCCGACACGGCCTCGGCAATCAAGCGAGAGGCCAACGCTGTCGCAATCGGCGTGAGTGACCATCCCCAGGCCGCAGGCTCGCTCGTTCTCGGTATTGGAGCGGCAGCTTTCGGCCTTGGCTACCTGCTCGGCAGATCGTCCGTCTCCACCAGAAGTCGGTATTGGAGGTAATGACATGGCAGGAGAACAAAAACACGCTCCCTTCCAGACGAATGATCGCCGTCTCCTGCAGGAAGACGAAGTGCGGAGACGAGCCCATACCATTCGGGAGAGAGAAGGACGACCTGAAGTCCGTCAGGCAGACCACTCAATCCAGGCGACGGGAGAGATCGAAGAGCAGGCCGGTGAGATCGAAGGCGACGACATTCCAAGGCTGGAAGCCCTGAGAGAAGCCGCACGCGAACATACCGACGCGTTCGTGGTTGCAACCGACCTCGAAGATGCTGATCAGCGTGAGGCGGCGCCCGGCACCCGCGAGCAACCCTGAACAAATGACAGAAAAAGTGAGATGTCCCGGCCGAAATGCCATACGGCTCACCTAGGAGCGCCGGGGGCTTGATTGATGAACTCCACCACGACGCCTGGCCTGACCATGCCGGCCAGCTCTTCGGCATCCCAGTTCGTCAGACGCACGCAACCGTGCGATCCAACCTTGTCGATAAGCGTCGGTTCAGGCGTCCCATGTATTCCATAAGTCGGCTCAGTCAGGTCGATCCAGACGCTGCCGACCGGACCGTTCGGCCCCTTTGGTATCGTTAAAACCTTGTTATTCTTCCCCTGCTTGAAGTTGCGTCTTGGGTCATATCTGTACACTGGCATCCTCGCTACGCCTTTCACCTTATGCTTGCCCGAGGGGGCCGGATTGTCTTGGCTTCCGATGGTAGCAGGATAGACTGCCAGCAGCGATTTGTTCTCGGCATAGGCCAGGATCTGCCCTGTCTTCTTGCTCGCCTCGATCCTTTCGACCTTTCCTTCTTTCGCAGGACCAGGCGTCACGACCCAGACCGTGTCACCAGGAGCGAACCGCGAAGACGGATTGAGCACTTGCATAAGGCCGACGTCCATGTGGAACCGTTCGGAAAGCTTTTCGGCCACGCTCGTGTATCCAAGGCTTTGCATCTTCGCCTTCTCGTCGTAGTCTTCAGGGATCTTGTCGACGAGGCCCGTGGCATCCTCTGCCGAGATGACGTAACTCTCAACGATGGGAGAATTGGCTTCCAAGCGGGCGATCACCTCGGGATCCAGCTTCCCATCGACAACAAGCCCGTTCATCATCTCGAACCCGGCCACGGCTTTGCTGACATTTTCGCCGTAAAAGCCGTCGATCACACCTGGAGACGAACCCGCGCGGTCGAGCAGGACCTGAAGACGGATAACCGCTGGATCTCGATCGGCGGGCGCCATGGCCGGTCTTTCTGCAATGATTGCGGCAATCGAAGCGCCATCGATGGCTTCGCGCCGGAGTTCCTGCGCGCAAACGCCACCAGCGATGAAGACCAGAGCAAGCAGCGACATCGGCAGGGCTGTTTTCATGGACAACAAATGGCCGGATCGGGAACTTGTTCCACCGCCCGGTACCTTGTGCCAACAAGGTAAATGCCGAACGGCTTTGAGTTGTCACTCCTGGCGGTGCGCCGGGTTAGTCGGCGACTATGCAGGAACGTATGTCAACCTGATCACGTCCCCGCCAATTCGATCGCTCGCCACGAGGCGCAGCGGCGGACGCGGGCCGGCGAAGAACGGCTTGCCATGACCTAGCACGACGGGATGGAGGTACAGTCGATATTCATCAACCAGCCCAAGATCGGTCAGACTTCGCGCTAGCTCAGGTCCGGAAACTTCAATCTCCCCATCCAGTTTGGCCTTCAGTCCGCGTATCGCCGCCTCGATGTCATCCACGATGAGAGTGGCATTCGGGCCGACGGACTTCAGCGAGCGCGAGACGACCCATTTCGGTTGACTCCGCCACGCCGCTGCATAGTCGCGTTGCTCCTCGTCCCACTCGGAATGGTCCTCGTCCCAATAACGCATCACCTCGTACATACAGCGACCGTACACGCTGCCGGCAAGACCTCGCACGTCGTCGATGAAATGACGAAAGAGCGCCGGATCGGGCGCAAATTCCGTGTGGTCCACATATCCATCCAGGGACTGGTTCAAAGCGAACACAAGCTTCGCCATTTTCTCCTCTCCCTCCTCAAGAAGGCTTCAGCCGATGCTGCGCACAAAATGAAGTAGGTTACAATCTCGCCGTTTCGTTGGTGAGACCAATAGCAGAGCTCCGCTCGCCAGCCTCTACGCACACTTCCCACTCTCGGTAATTTCCGATCTATCGGTTCACGGCCGGATGCGGGGCGTTTTGACGGAAGCGCAGGTTCTGTCTTGTGAGCTGATCAACGGAAGTGCATCCCATGAGTTTCATATCTCGGGCGATTTCGGCACGCATCAAATCCAGTGCGCGCTCGACGCCCGCTTGCCCTGCGGCCGCGAGCGGAAACAGGTAGTATCGACCTAGACCGACGGCTTTCGCGCCCAATGACAATGCTTTGAGCACATGGGTGCCACGCTGAACGCCGCCATCCATCATCACATCGATCTTGTGGCCAACCGCATCGACGATTTCGGCGAGTTGGTCGAATGCGCTGCGCGAGCCGTCGAGCTGGCGGCCGCCATGGTTGGAGATCACGATGCCGGTACATCCAATCTCTGCTGCTCGCTGCGCGTCCTGAACCGACATGATGCCTTTCAAGCAGAACTGTCCGTCCCAGTGCTGCACCATTTCGGCGACATCGGCCCATGACATCGCAGGATCGAGCATTTCGGTGAAATAGCGGCTGATCGACATGGCGCCGCCACTCATGTCGACGTGGCTGTCGAGTTGCGGCAGGCGGAAGCGTTCATGCATAAGATAGCTGATTGCCCAAGCCGGTCTGACTGCAAACTGGGTAAGGCCTGCGAGGTTCAGCTTGAACGGAATCGAAAAGCCCGTGCGCTTGTCGCGTTCGCGATTTCCGCCGGTGATGCTGTCGACAGTCAGCATCATCACGTTTACGCCGGCCTGCTTGGAGCGTGCCATCATTTCCCGGTTCAGGCCACGATCCTTGTGGAAGTAGAACTGATAGGCTTGCGGCCCGTCGCTGATTTGACGAGCTTCTTCCAAACTGATGGTTCCCAGTGACGACACCCCGAACATGGTGCCGTATTTGCCTGCTGCTGCAGCCACCGCCCTCTCGCCTTGATGATGAAACAGCCGCTGCAGCGCCGTGGGCGAGCAATAGACCGGCATTGCTAGTTTTTGGCCCATGATCGTCACCGACATGTCTACATCGCTGACGCCGCGCAATACGCTGGGCACCAGATCGCAGTCGCCGAAGGATGTCGTATTGCGACGATAGGTGACTTCGTCGTCAGCCGCGCCGTCGATATAATTGAAGATCGGACCAGGGAGGCGCCGCTTGGCCAATTGGCGGAAATCATGGAAATTGTGGCAGTTCTTCACATCCATATTTGGTGCTCTAATTTTTGAATTACACAGAAGACCCAGCCTTGATTTTCGCCCATTCAACCGTCTTCGGGAGGTCCCGGTTCAATGCACCGCCAAGCCCGGGACGATCCCATTGCCGGGAGCTGGCATACTCGTCTTGATGCAAGGGGTAGAGGGTGACGCGTCAGATGGCAAGTTCCTGCACAGGTCGGATACCGGTATATGACGCGCCGTTACCTGCGGCGGAAAGATTGGTCGTTCTTATCGGTATCCGACACTCAAAGTTCTCGACAATCGTGGAATCTCCGCCGACTAACTACGGTGCTGCCTGCTGAATCGTATGAAAGCCTCCTCGTCAGTTCCTTCGTGCAGGTAAAGATGCCCAATTGAAGCCGCTATCGACTGAAGAGTGCGCTTTGCGCGGGGTCTGAAATCCTTCAATTGATCACCTTTGCGATTGGGAGACGGTAGCCGCCTTGTCGTGCTTTCGTTATCCGCACATGTCCACGCAATCCCCTTTCGTGGTCGTAACGACAAGCTCGGAGTACACGCATGTGGCTATCCAAAGCAAGGGACGGCTTGTCAGGACCGGAAGGGCAACCGGCCCAAGGTCGCTCTCGCGTTCCCCGGCATGGATACCGGGCCTGCGATGTTCACGATGAAAACTGCCGGGTTCCGGCTCACCAGCAGCTTGGGGTGATCTTGCCGGAATCGGGATAGGGGGGAGCCTTGCGGTTCCGCCCCTCCCACACCACCCTGCGTACGGGTCCGTACAGGGCGGTTCGGCTGGTTATGCGGCCTTGGCGGGCACAACGGAAGCGAGGCCTATGCTTGCGAGGAAAGCGTTCGGCAGGGCAATGGCGAGCGCGGGGCTGTTGCTGATGCGCCATGGGCCGCGTGCACTGCCGGCGGTTTGTGCCGCTAGATCGTGACTGACACCACGGCGCCGCAATTCCGCAAAGCGGGTGTGCCCGCGCTTCCACTGTTTCCATACGATGGATCGCAGCCTTCGCCTGATCCACTGGTCGAGGCTGTGCAACACCGACGGGGTTTCGCAAAAGCCGAAGTAACCGCGCCACCCTTTCAGATAGAGCGACAGCTCCTTGGCTATCTGCGCGAGGCTCGCGCCCCGCGTCCGCATCGTCAGCACACGCACGCGCTCCTTGAACCGGACCACAGCCTGCGGTGCGATCCGACGCCTTGGCATCTTCTCGTTCGTGAAGCTGAAGCCGAGGAATTTGCGCCGGTGCGGCGGGGCGACTGCGCTCTTCTGCGTGTTGACCTTCAGCTTCAGACGCCTGTCGAGGAAGCGTTCGATACTTGCCATCACCCGTTCGCCTGCCCGCGCACTGCGCACATAGATGTTGCAGTCGTCGGCGTAGCGCACGAAGCGATGGTTGCGTCGCTCCAGTTCCTTGTCGAGTTCGTCCAGCATCAGGTTGGACAGCAGCGGCGAGAGCGGGCCACCCTGCGGCGTTCCTTCGTCGATTGGACCGATCAGCCCGCCTTCGAGCACACCCGCGGTCAGAAAGTCACGGATCAGGCGAAGGATACGCGGATCGGACACCCGCTTGACCACCAGCCCCATCAAGATGTCGTGGTTGACCCGGTCGAAGAACTTCTCCAGGTCGATGTCCACTACAATGCGATGACCCGACGCGATGAACGCTTGCGCCGCGGCAACCGCCTGATGAGCCGAGCGTGCGGGCCTGAACCCGTAGCTCGACGCGCTGAATCCGCCGTCCCATGCAGTCTGCAGCACCTGCATCACCGCCTGCTGGATGAAGCGGTCGAGCACCGTGGGGATGCCGAGCGGACGGGTGCCGCCGGACGCCTTCGGGATGTCGACACGTCGCACCGGCTGTGGTTTGTAGGCGCCTTCGAGCAGTTGGGCGCGAAGTTCGGGCCAGTGGTCTTTCAGATGCAGCGCCAAGGCATCGACACTCATACCGTCGACCCCCGGCGCTCCCTTGTTGCGCCGGACCTGCGCCAGCGCCTTCCTCAGATTGTCGCGATCGACAATCGCTTCCATGCACGGTCCGGCCATTGCCGCCGGACTTTCGGGGGCGGCGTTCGCCGCACAGGCTTCGGTCCCTGCCCCAAGGCGATTGCGGGATTCACCCGCTCCCTCCACAGGCAAGGCCAGCTCAAGCTGATTTTTCTGCCGCATGGCCAATGCGAGAACTCCGTCCTACTCGTCCTTCCAACCGTTCGGGCCTTCGTTTGGCAGACACCTCCCTACTATGCCCTCTGCTGACCTCTGCACCGCGATCAGCGCGCCTCACGGCGGGCTCAGTCCGGATTTCCGGACACGGCGCAGATCTCCCGAGGTAAGATCGACCGCCTTCCCCGCACACCCGCCGGATTTACCACCCCGGTCCTTGATGACCATGGACTTCGCGGTCATCTGCCCGCTCGTCCGGCCGGGTAGGCCTCGTATCCGGTTCTTGTCCATCGGGTCGCGGGTTTGCTCCACGCTTCCTTCAGACCCCGCCTCACGACGACGCCCTTGCGCTTCGCTAACCCTTCGCCGCCATCAGGCTGGGTAAAGGACTTACACCTCCAAGCTGTCGATCATGCTCGGCACACAGAAAAAGGGCGCTCCACGAAGGAGCGCCCGTAGCATGCGGGTCGACGACGTTTGCGGCGGAGGTCGACAGCAGGCACCGACAACATGAAGAGATTCGGAACGGATAGGCAACATGGGATTGGATTTGCCGACCATGTCATGCGCTATCTGACTGCGTCATCCACTGCTCATCCACAGCTTGTCCACAGCAACGGCGGCTACGACCGCAGCAACTTCAATGACATTTGCGTAAAGGTCACCACAACACATAATTGCTGTGTGATCGTTGGATGACACTCTGCGTTTGTTTGTCGGCATTGATACAATCAGGTGCCGCGGTGAGATAGATTTAGCCTTACTCTTGAGCGCGTGGCGGCGGACGCTCGGAGGCGGAGGGCGGTGGGCAGACACGAGGGCCCGCCGCCTTCTTTTCAACCGAGTGCGCCCTTGCCTGGATCGGCCTGATCACGTGGGGGCTCCTTTGCCTTTCAGCTCTCTCCATCGATCAAACCCATGGGCCACGGCAAACCTCCGACAAAGCGCAGGGCAGAGATCGAACTCTGCCCCGTCTTCACCTGCGTCAAGCTCGAAAGCGGCGACACCACCGCGACTTTCACGCGTCGCTCATACCGCTTCACCGCGCAGGGTTTGCTTAAGGCGATGGATATGTCTGGCACCGATGCCGCAGCAGCCACCGATGATTGTTGCACCGGCCTCCGCCCAAGAGCAGGCAAAGCGCGAATAGCTATCATCGTTCAGGTCGTTGCGGGTCGTATGGAGGCCTTCATTGGCGGCATGATCATCCTGTTCGCCTTCGAAGGCATTGGCATAGACACCTATCTCCAACGTGGAGCCTGTGTTCTTGAATGCACGAGATGCTGTTTCGACCGCCGCCCGCATGACTTCCGGCTTGCTGCAGTTGAACATGAGCGCCTGCGCGCCAGACGAGGCTGCCCAATTCGCCGCATCCTCGACCCGCTCGCCAGAACGCAGCTTCGGCTCACCTCCTCTTACCTGTGCCTCGTCATCGGCCAGCGTGAACGAGATCCAGAACGGCTTTCCGTTTGCAGCAACTGCTGTGCGCACAGCTTCGCCCTCGGCGATGAGGCTGAGAGTTTCCCCGAGCCACACGTCCACAAAGGGACTGAGGTGTTCAACTAGCACCGTGAGATAGTCCTGGACCCGCAAAGGATCAAAGTTCTGCGGTTCATAGGAGCCGAAGATTGGCGGCAGCGAACCCGCAACCCGAACTTTCCGTCCCTTGACAGCATTGGCGGCTTTGCGTGCCAATAGGCCTGAGAGCGCGATCAACGCCGGCCCTTCCTTGTGAAATCGTTCCTCGCCGATGTGGAAAGGCACCAGAGCATAGCTGTTGGTGGTGACAACGTCCGAGCCGGCGGCGATGAACTCCTCGTGGACCTTTCGGACAATGTCTGGCGAATTGACGAGCGCAAGTGCCGACCATTCCGGCTGCTTGAGTTCGGCACCGAAGCGCAGGAGTTCGCGGCTCATGCCGCCGTCGAGAATGCACAGTCTGCTCATGGATAGGTCTCCGTAAGGGTAATGATCCGGTACAAGCCCGCAAGCCTGGCCGCAGTGGGCGATGATGTCGTCTGCGGTTTCGAGCCGATCGAAAACCGGAAGCGTCTGTGGCCGATGGTCTTTTGGCATTCATTTCCGCCAGCACGGCCAACGGTCCGCAAGGGGTGGAACCATGACCGTTCGTTTTTCCTCTTGACCTCAGCGTCGCGATGGCACCTGCGCCTCGAGAAGGCGGAAGGCGAAAGCGATGATTGCCGTGAGAATGAGATAGAAGATGGTAACGACGATGAGCGGCTCATAAACGAGCAGCGTGTCCTGACGCACCTTGCTCGCCACGGCGTAGAGATCCATCACCGTAACGGTGAACGCGAGCGGTGTCGCTTTGAGTTGCATGACGATTTCGCCGGCGATTGTCGGCAATGCGATGCGGATCGCCCGGGGCAGCCATATGCGCCGGACTAGCGTGAAGGGTCGCATGCCGAAGGCTCGGCCCGCTTCCAACTCTCCCTTCGGCACCGCGAGCAGCGCACCGCGCAGCACTTCTGCCTCGTAGGCAGCATAGTTTAGCGTAAAGCTCACGGCTGCGAAGAAGAAGCCCTCACGCAGGATGGGCCAGAACAGGCTCTGCCGCAGACCGGGGATCAACGGCAGCAGGGAACCGATGCCGTAATAGAAGAGCCAGAGCTGGATGAGCAGCGGCGTGCCGCGGAAGAAGGTGCAGTAGCCGCGAGCGAGACATCGTGCCATCGTGCCGCCGCTCACCTGCGCGAAGGCAAGGCCGATTGCGAGGACGAACCCGAAGATGACCGAGATCACCAAAAGCAGCAACGTCTGCACGGCGCCTGCCGATAGCAGAGACCAGTAAGAGGCTATCCACGAAAACGTCATGCCGTGTGCTTCCTAGCCAAGCTTCGGCTGTCCGCGCCGCACATGGCGCTCGATCAGGTCGAAGACGATATTGGAGACGAGCGTGAGGGCGAGATAGAGAAGGGCAGATGCGAGGAAGAAGATGAAATAATGTTTGGTGCTTGCGCCGGCCAGGCGAGTGGCGAGCGCCAGTTCCTGATAGCCGACGACGGCAACCAGCGCGCTGTCCTTGGTGACCGACATCCACAGATTGGCAAGGCCCGGCAGGGCATTTGGTAATAATGCCGGCAGAATGACTCGGCGCAAACGCAGCATCGGTCCCATGCCGAAGGCTTTCGCGGCGTCGATCTGCCCAACGGGGATGGCAAGAATTGCGCCTCGAAGCACTTCCGTCATGTAGGCACCCTGCACGAAGCCGAGCACGGCGACGGCGACGACGAAGCCGTTCACTTCGATCGCGGGCAGATTGAGCCCGGCCAAAAGCGCGTTAAGGCCGTCCATTCCCGCATAATAGAGCCCGACGATCAAAATCAGTTCCGGAATGGCGCGGATAGCTGTCGTATAGACATTGAGCAGCAGACCAAGCAGCCTGTTGCCGGAGAGCTTGCCAAGGGCGCCTGCCGTCCCAAGCAGGATGCCGATAAGAAAGGCGCCGGCGGAGATGGCAATCGTGGAGGCGGCACCGACAAGCAGGGTTCCACCCCATCCGGGCGGATAGGGGGATAGCAGGTCCAAAATGCCAAGTGGTTCAGTTGCCATCGTCCGGGTGGTCGGCGATCCGGTCAGTTCGTACCGTAGATATCCAGCGCGAAATATTCCTTGGTTATCTCACCGTACTTGCCACTGGCGCGCACGGCTGCGATCGCCGCGTTCAGCTTTGCCTTGAGCTGAAGATCTTCCTTTCGCAGACCGCCGGCAACGCCGGCTCCGAGAATTTTTTGGTCGTTCGCGACGTCACCCATCTTGGCGCAGCAATCCTTGCCCGCATCGCTCTTCAGGAATGCATCGAGAGCAAGCGAATCTCCGAACACATACTCGATGCGGCCGGCTGCAAGGTCCTGGAATGCCTCGTCCAGGGTCTGATAGGTCTTCTCGTCAGCGACATCGGCGAAATACTTCTTGTAATATTCCGATTGGATGGTCGAGACCTGAATGCCGATTGTCTTGTCCTTCACGTCGCCGGCCGCAGCGCCCGGCTTCTGGTCCTTTGGCCCGATCAAGGTGCTCGGCGTGTTGTAATATTTGTCGGTGAAGTCGATGACCTTCGAGCGCTCTTCAGTGTTTGACATCGACGACCAGATGACGTCGAACTTCTTGCTCTGCAGCGCCGGAATGAGCCCATCCCAGGAGACCTCGACAACTGAGCATTTCTCCTTCATCTGCTCACACACGGCGTTCATCAGGTCGATTTCCCAGCCCTGCCACTCACCGGAGGCATCCTTGGCGAAAAAAGGGGGATACGATTCGTTCATGACGCCGAAACGGACTTCAGCCTGAGCCGTGATGGCAGAAACGGCAAACGCGGCGCCGGCAAGAAGCAGAGGGAGCAGTTTCATTCGTTGAATTCTCCTGTTTGGGGATATCTTTGGCCGATCGGCGGATCAATGATGGGCGAGCATTCCGGTGAATTCCCGGCAACGGGCACTGAGTGGGGCGTCGAAGATCTGTCTAGGCGGTCCCTCCTCCTCGATCAGGCCCTGATGCAGGAAGAGAACGTGGCTCGAGACATCGCGGGCAAAGCGCATCTCATGGGTGACAATCAGCATGGTACGGCCCTCCTCCGCGAGCTCGCGGATCACCTTGAGCACTTCTCCCACCAGCTCGGGGTCGAGTGCCGAGGTCGGCTCATCGAACAGCAAGACGGCCGGATCGACACAAAGCGCCCGAGCAATGGCGGCCCGTTGCTGCTGGCCGCCAGAAAGAAAGGCGGGATAAGCATCGCGCTTTTCAAAGAGGCCAACCTTGTTGAGGAGGGCGTCCGCCTTCTCGATGGCCTCGTGGCGATTAAGTCCCATCACCTGGACCGGTGCTTCGATGACGTTCTCGAGCACTGTTCGATGTGCCCAGAGATTGAAGTTCTGGAAAACCATGCCAAGACCGGTGCGCAACCGCTCGATCTGCCGCCAGTTTACCGGCTGCATCCGCCCGCTGCGGCTGCGTTTCAAGGCGATTTCCTCGCCGTTCAGGACAATGCGGCCCCGATCGGGCATCTCGAGAAAATTGATGCAGCGCAGAAATGTGCTCTTGCCAGAGCCAGACGAACCTATGATCGAAATCACGTCGCCTTTAGAGGCCGTTGTCGAGATGCCCTTGAGGACTTCATGCAGGCCAAAGCTCTTGTGGAGGTCAACCACACGAAGTGCCTGAAAGGACGGTTTTGTCATGCGCTGTACCGGTTCAGATAATGTTCGCAGAATATCGCGGACAGCTGCGGTTTTTGCGCGCAAATAATGATTGTTTTGCCTATAATATGCAGAAATTCATTTCTTCCGCTTTAAATAAGACAGAACGCCGGTGTCGCCGGGTAATTTTGCCGAAGTGGCGGAGGAGCAGCATGGAAAGATTGGACGGCTTTGACCGCGACATTCTCTACATCATTCAGCGCAATTGTCAGCTGACAGCGGAAACTATCGCTGAAAAGGTGGGGCTTTCGACTTCTGCGGTGCAGCGGCGCCTGAAACGCCTGCGAGAGGACGGCATCATCAAGGCAGAAGTAGCCGTCGTCGATCGCAAGGCGACAGGCACACCGATGGTGTTCATCGCCGGATTGGAGATCGAGCGTGACAACTACGATGCGCTAGCGAAGTTCCGCCTTTGGGCGGAAAAGCAGGATCATATCCAACAAATCTACTATGTTACCGGAGCGGTGGACTTGATCACCATAGTCACGGCCCGCGACGTCGAACATTATGACGACATCGCGGCGCTGATCATGAAAGAAAACCCGCAGATCCGGCGCATGCACACCAATGTCGTGCTGAGGGACATCAAGTTGGGCCTGCTGGTTCCGCTGAGCGCTTGCGATGATCCCGGCAGATGAATCGTGCCTTGGAAAGTCTTCGCAGGCCTTTCAGGCGGCGCGAAAGCAGCCGCTCATTTCGCCCGCCCCTTGCGCATCTTTCTCTCGGCACGCGTTTTGTCCAGCATGGCTTGTGACTGCTTTGCCGCTCTTTCGCATTTGGCATGCAGGGCTTCGAGCTCCTTGTCAGTCAGCTTCTCGATGCCCATGAATTCATCACCGGCATCCGATGAGCGGATGATTTCGTCGAGCTTCGTCTGAAGCGCAGCACCATCTCTATTTTGAGTGTTCTGAATCACGAACACCATCAGGAAGGTGACGATGGTTGTGCCGGTATTGATCACCAATTGCCACGTCTCGGAAAACTGGAAGAACGGCCCTGACACAGCCCACACAAGCACGACAGTCACACAGAGGATAAAGGCTATTGGACTTCCAGCCGCCCTTGCGGTCGCATTGGCGAACCTAGCAAAAAGTCGATCCATCGTAGAGCTTTCGATAAGAGCATCTTATGTGGAAGATGATGCAGTGACGAAAATTTTCCATAGGAAGCCAACGAAATCAACCCACTACGCATTGATGCGGCAGCTCCAGGTCACCTATTGTTACAAGCACCAAGCCGCCAGCACATCGACGTCGAGACGATTGCACAAACCGTCCAGCCCCAGGCTGCGTCAGGCAATCCAGCCATGCGGGGCCAGCCGATAGATGTCGTCACCGATGCAGCGCCACGTGCCCGCATCCGCCGTTATGCAGCAGAAAACCCTACTGCATTGCCGCGTCGAGCTTGTCTTTCCAGCCACCGCTTTCCAGTTGGTTGCGAATGAATGCGTCCACCGCCGCCTTCAAGGCGGGATCTTCGCGCAGCAGATAGGCATTCTGGAAATGCGTGAACGGCTCTTTGACGGCGACCGGGCACAAGACGCTGGCATGCAGCTTGGACTGCAGGTCGACCTCCACGCCGTCGGTGACCATGACATCGGCCCTGCCCGACGCAATCTGGTCAAAAATTGTCTTGTTGTCGGGAAACACCTCGATCGTCGCCTCGTCAAAATGCTCGTGGGCGAATTTGTCGTTGGTCCCGCCCGGGTTGACGATCACCCGTACGGAAGGCCGGTCGATCGCATCAAGCGTGGTGTATTTCTCCTTGTCCTCGCAGCGGGCAATCGGTCGCTTGCCGTCGGTCACGTTGGGCACCGAAAAGTCGCCCACTTCGTCACGCGCGGCGTTTACGGTAATGCCGCCGAGTGCCATGTCGAACTTGCCGGCCTTGAAATCGTCCAGCATGGTTTTCCAGGTAGTGATAACGAAGCTCGGCTTGACGCCGAGATCGGCGGCAAGATCCTTGGCCATGGCGATGTCGGCACCAGTGAGGGTGCCGTCAGCAGCCTTGTAGCTGAAGGGCTTGTAGTCACCCGTCGTGCCGATCTTGATCACGCCAGACTTTTTGATTTCCGATAGAGCCTCATCTGCCGCGAAGGTCATCGCCGATGTCAGGCTCCACGCCACCACCAAGGTAGCCGCAAGACAGGTTCGCTTCATGGTTCCTCGTTATCGGGTTGTGTCTGTTGTTGCGGCGGGATTCCCAACTACTTTGGCGTGAGATTACTGGCGCAGCCAGGATTTGTCACTCCCTCGCCTGCACGCGTTGGCTCGACGACCAACGGCTGCAGTTTCAGTGAGAGAGCGCGGCCGTCTTTCTGCCCGCCAATTCTTCGCTGGACGAAGAACCGGGCAAGCACTTTTAGGACGACCGCCTGCTGGTCACTGCTGCTGACATTCGAGCGCATGCAAATGTGCCCCAAATATCATACTGTCTGTGATATTGTTGTTACCGCTTGTTACATTCCTCCTCCTATGTCATTCTGCCCTTAACCGATCGGGCGCGCCAACAGCCGGCGCGCCCGGGTCTACTTTCGACAGATGGCGTTCCGTACGACCATCGATATGGGGAAAATCTTAGATGGCACGCATCACGCTGAGGCAGCTGCTCGATCATGCTGCGGAGGAGGGCTACGGCGTTCCCGCTTTCAACATCAACAACATGGAGCAGGCACTCGCCATCATGGAGGCGGCGGACGCGTCTCATGCACCGGTTATCATGCAGGCGTCGCGCGGAGCGCGCGCCTACGCCAACGACATCATGCTGAAGCACATGATGGATGCCGTCGTCGAGATCTATCCGCATATTCCGGTCTGCGTACATCTCGATCACGGCAACGATCCGTCGAGCTGCATGACGGCGATCCAGGCAGGCTTTACCTCGGTGATGATGGACGGTTCGCTGAAAGCGGATGCCAAGACGCCCGCTGACTGGGCATACAATGTCGGCGTCACCAGGACGGTGACGGACATGGCGCATCTCGGCGGCATCTCGGTCGAGGGCGAACTCGGCGTGCTCGGCTCGCTGGAAACCGGCATGGGCGAGGCCGAGGACGGCCATGGCGCTGAAGGCAAGCTGTCGCATGACCAGCTGCTGACAAACCCCGACGAGGCCGTCAACTTCGTGCGAGAAACCAAGGTCGACGCACTGGCGATCGCCATGGGAACATCGCATGGTGCCTACAAATTTACCCGCCAGCCGGACGGATCCGTGCTGGCGATGAGCGTCATCGAAGAGATCCACCGCAAACTGCCGAATACGCATCTCGTCATGCACGGCTCGTCGTCAGTTCCGATCGAGCTGCAGGAGATCATCAACAAGTACGGCGGCCAGATGAAGCCGACATGGGGCGTGCCGGTCGAGGAAATCCAGCGCGGCATCAAGAATGGCGTGCGCAAGGTGAACATCGATACCGATGGCAGGATGGCGATGACCGGCCAGATCCGACGAGTGCTGCATGAGGATCCAAGCGAATTCGACCCGCGCAAGTATCTTAAGCCGGCGATGGCTGCGCTCAGCAAGCTCTGCAAGGAGCGCTTCGAACAGTTCGGCGCGGCCGGAATGGCAAGCCGGATTTCGCCACTTCCTGTGTCGGAAATGGCCAAGCGCTACAAATCCGGTTCGCTCGATCCGGTCTTTTCTTGAGCTGAGCCTATATTGACGCGGGGCGCTGTGCCTGCTTGGGCCCGGCGGCAGGCATCCTGCTTGCCAGCCTCTGGCCGTGAAATCTTTCAAGCTGGTCGACGACGTCGTCGATTTCACTTGCAATGCGTTCGCCGTTCCAGCCGAGCGCAGCCCCGGCGATGCCGGCGATTTCCCGCAATCCTTCGAGCTGCAATCGGCCTTCGATAGCAAGCGTCGTGCGCCGAAGGACGATATCTGAAAGGTGTACAACGAGTTCGTTTCGAGCAATCCAGTCGACTTCCTTGACGCTGTAGTGCTCCGCGCCCGTCAGCCGCTGTTCATCCGAATATGCCGACGAGAAAAAAAGAACGGCCGCAGCCGTCGTTCCGTAGCGGCCAAGCAGTTCCTCCACGCGCTCAAAAGATGCGCCTGTCCGCGCCGCGATATCCCTGATCCAGACGCTTCGTTGCTGCACATCCGTTGGGAAGGCCTTTCCACCTCCGATCGGCATGTAGCGGGTCGATTGCTTGCGACCATGCTGCAGGCGCGCGAGAAGCGCGTCGGCGACTTCCTCGGCAAAGCCGCGGAACGTGGTCCACTTTCCGCCGACCAGCGAGATGATCGGAAAAGGTCTACCTTCTTCCGGCTCCTTCGCCGGGGCGGAATGATCGCGACTGATCAGCCCCGGGGCGGTCGCGTTCGAGGCCGGCAGCGGGCGGATGCCGCTATAACTGTAGACGATCTGATCACGATCGAAGCGAAGCGTCGGCAGCAGCGAGCGGAGGCTATCGAGGAAGTATTCGGTCTCCGGTTCCTCACAACGGACATTGTCCGGGTCGTCGGCAGGGATATCGGTGGAACCGACGAGCGCCATCCCGAGATAGCTGTAGACGAGGCAGATGCGCCCATCGTCAGCCTCGAAATAGATCATGTGGCCGTTCAGGCTGCGAACCAGCTCGGGATGATCCATGAGAATGTGGGAACCCTTGGTACCGCCGATCAAGCGAGAGGGAGCGCCGAGTGCTCCATTGACCTGATCGATCCAGGGACCGGCGGCGTTCACAACCAGTTTGGGAGAGATTGCAAACTCGCCGCCATCCGGCCGCCTGAATGTCAAGCGCCCGCCGGAGACTGCCGTAAGCGTCGTGAAATTGGCGGCAAGGCACCTCGCATTTGCCTCCAGCCCATCCATGACCAATTCGCACACGAGCCGCTCGGGCCTGCTGATCTTGGCGTCGTAATAAATTCCGCCGGCCACGATTGCCGGAGTGAGATGCGGCATTTCCTTGCGCGCCTTCTTTTTCAGGATCAGCCGATGGCGCGGCATGACCTGGTCGCGTGACCCAAAGAAATCATAGAGCCTAAGCCCGATCTTGACGAGAATAGCCCCCCGGCTGCGCGGCGCGGTCTTGGAGCCAAACAGCGTGCGCAGCGCCGCCCAAATACCCCGTGTCCAGGAAAAGACAGGTATGAAAGTAGGCACCGGCTCGACACAATGGGGAGCGTTCTTCAGCAGCAAATTGCGCTCCAACGTCGACTGGGCGACCAAGCCGAACTCGCCCGTCTCGAGATATTTGAGCCCGCCGTGAATAAGCCGCGATGGCGCAGCACTCGTCCCGGAGCCGAAATCGGCCTTGTCGACGATCATGCAATTGACGCCCTGGGCCGAAAGGTCGCGAAACAGTCCGGCACCGTTGATGCCCGCTCCGATGATCAAAACGTCAATATCGCCCTCTCCAAGGTTCGAGAAGCGCTGCTGCATGTCGGGTGTCATGATCTTGTCGTCCTAAATGGCACTACATCTGTGCCGGAGGTCTGTCTCGTACCGATTGCTCCGCCGCAAGGCCGGCAATTTTCGGCCAAAGGGGCATCATGGCCTCGGCGATCTGGCGGAAGACCCGGTAGCGTTTGTCGTAGTCCGCGCTGCGTGCCGCATCGGGCCGGCAGGTCTTCGCCAAGCGGGTAAAATCGCTGGGATCGCTTTGCGGATCAGCATAAACGCCGGCGCCCGATCCGGCGCAAAGAGCAGCACCCCAGGCGGCAGCCTCATCCGTTTCGGTCACGGTCACCGGTAAACCGAGCACATCGGCAAACATCTGGACGACCAGCGGGTTGCGCGAGACACCACCGGCAAGCCTTGCCTCTTTCAATGCAAAGCCGTCGCCGAGTGCGTCGACATGAATGCGATGATTGAAAGCGATACCTTCAAGCACGGCCCGCAGCATGTCGCCTCGATCGTGCCAGCCGCCGAGACCGAAGAAGCCGGCACTTGCCGAAGCACCATAAGGCGAACCGAACAGGTAAGGATGGAAGAGCGCCGTCGATGGCCGATCAAAAGCCGCGTCGATTTCCGACGCGAGCAAAGCGTGAATGGACCTGCCTTGCGCCTCGCCCTTCGTCCGCTCGCCGGCGCACAGCTTGTCGAGAAACCAGTCGTAGTTCGCCGTCGATGCCGGCGAGATCGACATGTTGTTCCAGATGCCGGGCGCAATGCCATTGCGGCAGAACCAACGCCGGTCGACCCGCGGCACCGACGATAGCGTCTCATTGATCGAATAGGTTCCGGCAATGACGGCGACGACGCCCTTGGCATAGCCGCCCGCTCCGAGCGCCGAGGCCGTGACGTCATGCAGCCCGGCAACGACCGGCGTTCCCTTTGCAAGGCCGGTCAAATGCGCCGCCTCACGTGTCACCCGCCCGACGATCTGATCAGAACGAGCGGCCGGCGGCAGAGCATGGACAAGCCCCTGCAGCCCAAAAAGCCTCAGCGCCTCGTGGCTGTATTCCTGCGTCTTTACATCGGTAAAGGAGGTACTTGCCTCGGTGCGGTCCGTACCGAGGATGCCGGTCAGGCAATATCGCAGCCAGTCCTTGCAGCTCAGGAAATGACCCATGCGTTTGAACCGGTCGGGTTCCATATCGCGGATCCAGGCAAGAAGTGTCGATGGTGCGGAGACATGCGGGATCTGCCCGGTGAGCTCGATGGCTTGGTCGGCGACATTGGCTTCCATCCATTGATCGACGATGGTGCCTGCCCGGCTATCCAGAGACAGGATGGCCCGGCCCAAAGGCATCCGATCATGGTCGAGCAGATAGATGCCATCCCCATGGGCCGTTGCGGCGATGCCCTGGATGTCGCTTGCCGGCCGATTGCTGAGGGTGATCGCCTCCCGAACCGCGTCTGCCGTCGCGCTCCACAATTCGTCCATGTCCCGCTCGATATGGCGGGCCTTTGGGATAAACTGCGTGACGCGGCGCCGGGCGACTGCGAGCGGCGTTCCGTCGATATCGAAGATGACAGCCTTGGTGACCGTCAGGCCACTATCGATCCCGAGCAGACTCGGCATTCGCTTTTACCTCGCTACCAGCAACGGGCTTGTCCGCTCACGAGCGCCCTCCGGCGCCCTTGGCGATGACGACGTTGATATCTCGCGACCGCATGCGGTCGATGTGCACCGGCTGCGTCTTCTCGTCGACGATGACGACGTCGAACTCGTCCAGTGCCGCGAAACTGTGAAGCGCCCGCTGCTCGAACTTCGTGTGATCGGCAAGCAGGATGCGCTTGACGGAACAGTCGAACATCGCACGCTTGGTGTCGACCGTCTCCGGCGATTGGTGCAGCACGGTGCCGTCGCTGATCGCCGACATGGAGATGAACGCGACATCGGCCCTGAGACCCCTGATCTCGTTGATGGTCATGCGACCCATGAAGGCGTTACACCAGTTGTAATACTGTCCGCCGAGCGCAAGCAGCGTCACGTCGCGCATGCCCTTCAGCGCATTCATGAGCGTCAGCGAATTGGTGATCGCCGTGACCGGCACTTTCGACGGCAGATGCGCCGCCATCTGTAGGACCGTGGTCGAATCATCGAAAAAAATGGCCTGGCCCGGCTCAACGAACTGCATCGCCGCTTCGGCGATCAGCTTCTTCTCCGCCGATTGGCGGTTCGCGCGATAGACCTCGCTTGATTCGATGAGATTGGTGGCAGCCGCAGTGACGATGCCCCGTGTCTTCCTGAAGAGACCACGGCTGACAAGTTCGTCCACGTCACGATGAGCAGTCATCAGGCTGATCCCGAAACGGTCGGTGAGGTCTTCTATCCGCATGGAACCTTCATTCATTACGGCCTCGGCAATCATGCGCCGGCGAGCGATCTGGCGCGTCTGGCGGCTGTCGCTCGTAAGCTGGTCCAACAGATCGTCGCCCTGGCTCGTCTTTTGTGTCACAAGTCACCCTTGTCGCTGAACTTTGGATTCCAGCTTCGTACAGTGATTGCCGCCCCAAGGCAAAAGAGGCGACATGGCGGTTGCGGCCCGGCGGTTCCGGCCCCGAGTTCCGGGCATGAGAACGCCGAGCGGCCTGTGCCGCCGGCGCTGAATAGGGGCGCCTTTTCGAGCGCCCCTTCGACGATTACTGCGACAAGACGAACGGACCCGTGTACTTGTCCACATTGTCCTTGGTGATCAGCAGGCAATCGAAGAGCTGTTTTTCGCTCTTGGCACCGGTGTTGCCGGTCTTGATGATGCTGTCTGCCTGCTTCACCGCTTCTTCGGAGAATACAGCAACCGGCTGCAGGACGGTGTATTGGAGTTCACCCGCCTTGATGGCTGCAACAGCATCCGGAGAGCCGTCAAAGCCGCCGACCTTGATGTTGGCGAGCTTGCCGGCTTCCTTGAGAGCGGCGATTGCGCCCAGCGCCATTTCGTCGTTGCCAGAGATGACGCCGACGATGTCAGGGTTTGCCTGCAGCATGGACTGCATCTTGTTATGGCCCTGAGTACGATCCCAGTTGGCGACTTCCTTGGCAGCCTTCTTCAGGTCCGGATATTGCGAAAGCACAGTCTCGTAGCCGTTTGAGCGGGTCGCGGCATTGTTGTCGGACGGTGCGCCGAACAGTTCGGCATAGTTGCCCTTGTCGCCGATAGCTTCGACCCATTGCTGGGCACCAAGTGCAGCACCTTGGGCGTTGTTGGAAACGAGCTGGGCCTTCGCAAGGCCTTCCTGGTTGATTTCCGCATTGACGAGAATGACCGGAATGCCTGCGGCAACGGCCTTCTTCACCGCACCGACGGAACCGTCAGCATTCGCCGGATCGAGGATAATCGCAACGGACTTGTTGGTAATGGCCGTATCGATCAGGTTGCTTTCGGTGTTGGTATCTCCCTTGTGTGCGCTGACGGAGGCGGTATAGCCAAGCTTTTCGGCGGCGGCTTTGGCAACGTTGCCTTCGGTCAACCAGTAAGGGTTCGACGGGTCGTTGACGATGATCGTCATCATCCCAGCCGCCCAAGCCGAGCTTGCAAGAAGCGGTGCCACAGTGGCGGCGGCGAGAAGAATGCGCATGCCTTTTTTAAACATAGTCTCTCTCCCATTAGTGAGCTCAGTTATTGCCGGAGACCGGCGGTGCTTTCCCCAATCGGCCTTCATGGAATTCAGCCTGCCGTCGCGGATAAGTTCAGTCGCGGCCATCAAGACGATTTGACCCGGCGGCCGTATTGGATGCTGTTCATGAGGACGGCAAGAACGATCACCGCCCCGGTGAAGACGGTCTGCCAGTAGGCCGAGACGCCGATGATGACGAGGCCGTCCGAAAGGAAGCCTATGACGAAGGCCCCGAGCATGGTGCCGCGAACCGTACCGCGGCCGCCCGTCAGCGCCGCACCACCGATGACGACGGCTGCGATAGCCGTCAGTTCGTACGTGGTGCCGGCAGTTGGACCGGCGGAGGTCAGTTGCGACGACAGCACCAGGCCGGCGATCGCGGCACAGGCACCTGACAGCACATAGACGACGATCTTGACGCGCTTGACCGGAACACCCGAAAGGTCGGCCGCACGTTCGTTACCACCCGAGGCATAGAGCCAACGGCCGAAGGCCGTGCGGCTCAGCACGATGCCGCAGATGATTGCCAGAACCGCAAGCACGATCACGCCGATCGGAATACCTCCGAGCCGGTTGAAGCCGAGCCAATCGAACCCGGTATTGCCGAGCTCCGGCCGGCCGCCGAGATTGTTGTAGGTCAGTCCATTGGTCATCAGAAGCGCAATACCGCGCGCGACATAGAGCACACCCAGCGAAGCGACGAAGGCCGGCACCTTGAGGTAAGCGATCAGCACGCCGTTGACGGCACCCACCAACGCACCAAGCGCACATGTGATGACGACGACGGCCCAGACCGGCGGATAGAGGATGACACCAAAATAGCTGAGGGTGACGCCTTGCATCATGAAGCCGGCGATGCAGCCTGCAAGCCCCAGCGTCGAGCCCACCGACAGGTCGATGCCGCCGTTCAGGATCACCAGCAGCATGCCGATTGCCAAAATGCCAAAGATCGCCACGTGCGAGGCCATGATCAGGAAGTTGTTCAGCGTGAAATAATAGGGCGACAGGAACGAGAAGACTGTGATGATGACGATCAGCGCAAAGAATGCCCGGCCTTCCAGGATGAGACGCACCACGTTGGTATTGCGCGACGGCCCGGAGGATACTGACTTTTTCTCGGCGATGTTTGTGACTGACATACTCAGTGCTCCATAGTTCCAGGCTAGTGCGCGACCACAGCTTCGCCGGAGGCGGCCATGATCTTTTCCTTGGTGACCTCCGAGCCAAACTCGGCCGATATCCTGCCGCGGTGCATGACGATGATGCGGTGGGCGATGCTCAGGCACTCATTGACTTCGGACGTCGAATAGATGACCGCCAGTCCCTGCCTGGCGCGCTCCGCGAGCAGCTTGAACACTTCGGCCTTGGCGCCGATATCGATCCCGCGGCTTGGCTCGTCGAGCAGGATCACCTTCGGTTGGGTTGCCAGCATCTTGCCGATCACAACCTTCTGCTGATTGCCGCCGGACAGCGAGCCGATCGCCGCCGCGCCGCCATCGGTCTTTACATGCACCCGGCGGATAGCATCGTCGACGAGATCGCGTTCCCGTTGGCGGGAGGTGAACACCCCCTTCGTAAAGGCGCCGATGCTTGCAAGCGACAGATTGGATCCGACCGTCATCGTCTGGACCAGGCCATCGCGCTGACGATCTTCGGGTACAAGGACGAGACCGCTGGCGATGCGCCCGGCGATGCTGAGCCCGCCGACGTCCTGGCCCTCGAGCAGGATCTTGCCGCCGCTCGAACGCAGCCGACCGGCGATGCATTCAAGCAGTTCCGTCCGCCCGGCCCCCATCAGCCCGTATATGCAGACGACCTCGCCAGTGCGCACCTGCATCGATAGACGGTCAACCGCATTGTAGACAGCGCCGGAAGGACCGGGAACGCTCAGGGTTTCAATGGAAAGTGCGACTGCGCCGAACTGATGGCCTTGCGGTGGATTGCCGAGGTCGAAGTTCTCGCCGACCATGTTGCGGACGATCCATTCGAGGTCGATATCCTTGCGCTCAGCATAGGCCGTCATGGTCCCGTCGCGAAGGACAACGGCGTGGTGGGTAATCTGCAGCGCCTCTTCCAGGTGATGCGAGATGTAGACGATCGAAACGCCCCGGCTGGTCAGGTCGTGGATGACTTTGAAAAGCACTTCGACTTCGGTGGCGCTTAGCGCCGAGGTCGGTTCATCCATGATGAGGATACGCGAATTGACCGAAAGGGCGCGCGCGATCTCGACGATCTGCTGCTGGCCGAGGCGCAGATCCTCGATGGGCGTCAGCGGATCGATGTCTTCCTCGAGTTCTTCCATCAGCGCACGTGTCTGGCGCTCTTCCTCGGCGAAGTCGACAACGCCACCATTGATGATCTCTCGACCCATGAAGATGTTGTCACGGACGCTGAGATTGGGTGCCAGGCTAAGCTCCTGATGAATGATAGAAATCCCGCACCCGCGCGCATGGGTCGACGATGCAAAGCTGATAGGCGAGCCGTCGAGGATGATCTCGCCGGAGCTAGGCTGCACGACCCCCGAAAGGATTTTCATCAACGTCGACTTGCCCGCGCCGTTCTCTCCGAACAAGGTCGTGACCTGGCCGCGATGGATGTCGAAGTTCACGCCTTTCAGGGCGTGAACATTTCCATAGGACTTGGCGATATTGCGAGCGGCAAGGACAACCTGGCCCCGGCTTGCGGAGTTGCATGGCGGCTGGCTCATTTGACCTCGACCTTCACCGGCGTGACGAGCCAGTTCTTCGGGTTGATCAGCTTGAAGACGCCCACCACGGTCGCCGCCTTTCCGTTCAGCAATTCAGGAGCAAGGCCTGCAAAGACCGCCTTCTTCATCTCGTTGTTGATGGCCGAACCGGCATCCTGATATTGTATCTGGTTGGTAAACTGCCCGAATTCGATGGTGCCGGTGGCGTCACGGAGGTCCGTGCCGTTGACCGCAGGACCGGTCTGGACACGGACCACCGTCTCGGGAGGCAACCCGTCGACTTTCATTTCGCTCGTGTTCGCCTTGCGGGCGCCGAACACACCTGTCAGTGCAACAGGGATCACCGGTCCAGTGCTCGTCGCAGTCCCGTATTTTTCGGCGGCTGCCTTCTTGTCGGCGGCGATTGCGACGGCAAGCTCGGCGGCGGCAACAGCCCGATCCTCGACATTCGCCTTAATCTTCGGGAACTGCTCTGCGCCAAAAGTCTCCGCAGAAAATGCCCGTTGGCGGACATCGTCGGCGGAGCCGATCTTGACGACCGTGGTATCGAGCCCAATCGCCCCGACAACGACGACGGCAAGCACGCTGCTTGCAATCAGCTTGAAATTACCACTGCTCGACCTTGGTGCTGAATGATCAGGCTGTGTGCTCATGTCCGGACGGCCTTTGACTTGAACGGCGAAGCAAGAAGGGCGAGCGCGGCAGCAAGCGCAGACCGGTCCGATTGTGCCGCACCAGGGCAAATCGGCCGATCACCGGCAGGACCGCAAACGGCAGAAATCTCATTTGGAAGCCTCCTCAACAAGACCGGCGACTGTCTCCTCCAACCGCCTGACCTGCAACTATCGATCCGGAAGCGCGCTTCCGTGATAGAAATATGTTATTTACGTCGCAAAGAGTGTTATATTTTTAAACTCATGTCAACGACAACTTGATCTCAACTTTAGCAAAAGCGGGTGATTTTACGGTGAATTTCTCACGCTGCAGTGCAAACTGACTGGACGCAACCGCACAAACTCTGCCCTCCGCTTCCTCCCCTGCAGAGATTCATAAGTTACTGTATGGATTGTGACTTTGTGACATTCACCGCAGCGGGAACTGGCGACGACAGGCGTTGCGGCCGATCATTTCGCAAGCAGTCTCCTACATTGTCATGCAATTTATTCTATCTGAAAAAATTTTCATTGCCAGCAAAATCTTACTATCTTATGGTATCTTTATGTTATATTCGCAGCGAAGCCTGTGGGACGTTCGGCTCCTTTCATCCAGGAATTGCAAAAGGCAGAGCACTTGCCGCAGGCCACAGAAGGAGCGAACTAGTCGGCAGCCGGATCCCAACGGACCGGGGATTGGGAGGACCTCAGATGAATTTGGATGCGCGAAGTACCCGGCGAGCGGTTCACAATGGTGGCGAGATGGCCCTGCGATGACATCGACTGAGAAGATCATCATCGGGATAGATGCAGGTACCTCCGTCATCAAGGCGGTTGCCTTTGCTCTGTCGGGACGGCAAATCGCCACGGCCTCCGTGCGCAACAAGTACACGACCGGAGACGACGGCTCCGCAACGCAGTCGCTCACTCAGACCTGGCTCGATTGCGTCAGCGCGCTACGGGGCCTCGGAGAAAAAGTCCCCGATCTCGCGTTACGCACCGCAGCCGTCGCAGTCACCGGCCAGGGCGACGGCACCTGGCTTGTCGGCCGCGGCAATACGCCGGTCGCTGATGCCTGGCTATGGCTGGATGCGCGCGCCGCACCGACCGTCACGTCGCTTGCCGGTAAAACTGAGGATCGTGCCCGCTTCGAGGCAACAGGCACCGGCCTCAACACTTGCCAGCAGGGCGCGCAACTGGCGCATATGGATCGCATCACACCGGACCTTCTCGATAAAGCGGAGACGGCGCTGCACTGCAAGGACTGGCTGTATCTCAACCTGACAACCGTGAGGGCGACCGATCCGTCGGAAGCGAGCTTTACCTTTGGCAACTTCAGGACGCGGCAATATGATGCGGTGGTGATCGATGCGCTCGGCCTGAACCACAGACGGGCGCTTCTGCCGGAAATCATCGACGGCACCGAGATCAGTCACCCGCTGACGTGCGAGGCGGCGAGGTCCTGCGGACTTCTTGCCGGTACGCCGGTGTGCCTTGGATATGTCGACATGGCGATGACGGCGCTCGGTGCAGGCGTGCGCAGCGACGCCCGCAACGCCGCCTGCTCGACGATCGGTTCGACGGGCGTGCACATGCGTGCCAAG
The DNA here is from genome assembly GCF_001908375.1 of Rhizobium etli 8C-3. NCBI lineage: Bacteria > Pseudomonadati > Pseudomonadota > Alphaproteobacteria > Hyphomicrobiales > Rhizobiaceae > Rhizobium > Rhizobium etli. The sequence goes on from NZ_CP017244.1 coordinate 1,703,318, forward strand.
GCTGTTGCTGACGTTCAGCTCAATCCTGAGGGAACGGGCTATGTGATTGCCCTGCCCGTCCCCGGCATCGTCACACAGGTCCAGACCAATATGGGCGCTACGATCAACATCGACTGGATCCTCAAGCTCGCCGCCTATCTGATGGCAGAGGCGGGCCAACCTGCTTCGCATGCAGACCTGATTGCACGCATCGACGGCTGGTTTGCCGAAAGCCGGCCGGGTTCGGTGCTTTACCATCCCTATATCTCCGAAGCTGGGGAACGTGGACCCTTCGTCAATGCCGATGCGCGCGCAGGCTTCACCGGCCTTTCCACGCGCCACGGCTTTCCCGACCTCTTGCGCGGCGTGGTCGAAGGGTTGGCGCTTGCCACCCGCGATTGCTACGCGGCAATGGGCGCTATGCCAGAAGAGCTGCGCGTCACGGGCGGCGCAACGCGCTCGCTCGCCCTTCGCCGTTCACTCTCGGCCGCCATTAACGCGCCGATCCGCCAGTCGCGCCGCGATGAGACCGGGGCCGCCGGCGCGGCGATGATGGCCGCCGTGGCCGTCGGCGTCTATTCCGGCATGGACGAATGCATTGCCGACTGGGTGACGCCGCTTCTCGGCGAGGAGGAGGCTCCGGATGCGAAGGAGGCTGCCAGGCTCGACCGGCTATTTTGCGCCTACACCGATGTGCGCCAGGCAATGGCACCGGCCTGGGGCAAGCTCGCCCGAGCCGAAACGACGTCGCCGATTGGCACGTAAATCAAGTTCTGATGCAGCAGGCATCGAAGGAGCATGACATGACTGAACCCGAACTCCTGGATCTCTTCGTCATCGGCGGAGGCATCAATGGCGCGGGTATCGCACGCGATGCTGCGGGCCGCGGCTTGAAAGTCGCGCTGTGCGATAAGGATGATTTGGCACAGGGAACCTCGTCTCGCTCGGGCAAACTGGTGCATGGCGGTCTGCGGTATCTCGAATATTACGAATTCCGCCTGGTGCGCGAGGCGCTGATCGAGCGTGAAGTCTTGCTCAATGCCGCCCCGCATATCATATGGCCGATGCGCTTCGTCCTGCCACACAGCCCGCAGGATCGTCCGGCATGGCTCGTGCGGCTCGGCCTGTTCCTTTACGATCACCTTGGCGGCCGCAAGAAGCTGCCGGGGACACGTACGCTCGATCTGCTGCGCGATCCGGAAGGAACCGCGATCCTCGACCAGTACACACGCGGCTTCGAGTATTCCGATTGCTGGGTCGACGACGCCCGCCTGGTAGTCCTGAACGCGGTCAGCGCGGCCGAAAAAGGCGCGACGATTCTCACTCGATCGGCAGCAGTCTCGGCGCGTCGTGAGAGCGGCAGCTGGATCGTTACGACGAAAAGCAGCCTCACGGGAGAGACACGAACCTTCCGCGCAAAATGTCTCGTCAACTGCGCCGGCCCCTGGGTGATGGATATCATCAATCGCGTCACCGGCTCGAATTCCAGCCGCAACGTGCGCCTCGTGAAGGGTAGCCACATCATCGTGCCGAAGTTCTGGGCCGGCTCCAATGCCTATTTGATCCAGAACCACGACAAGCGCGTCATTTTCATCAACCCCTATGAGGGCGACAAGGCGCTGATTGGGACGACCGATATCGCCTATGAGGGCCGCGCCGAGGATGTGTCCGCCGACGAGGCGGAAATCGATTATCTGCTGAAGGCCGTCAATCGCTACTTCAAGGAAAAGCTGCGCCGGGAGGATGTGCTGTACAGCTTCTCAGGCGTTCGTCCACTTTTCGACGACGGCAAGGGCAATCCGTCCGCCGTTACCCGCGACTATGTCTTCGACCTTGACGAGACGGGGGGTGCTCCCCTTCTCAACGTCTTCGGTGGTAAGATCACCACATTCCGTGAGCTTGCCGAGCGGGGCATGCAACGTCTCAAGCATGTTTTTCCGCACATGGGCGCAGACTGGACTGAGAAGGCGCCGCTGCCCGGTGGCGAGATTCCGAATACCGACTACGAGACCTTCGCCAACAGCCTGCGCGATGCCTATCCATGGATGCCGCGCAAGCTCGTGCATCACTACGGCCGTCTCTATGGCGCTCGCACGAGGAACGTGATTGCGGGTGCCACTTGCATCCAAGGGCTCGGGCGGCATTTCGGCGGGCAGCTTTATGAGGCCGAGGCCCGTTATCTCGTTGCGACGGAATGGGCCGCCACGGCCGAGGACATCCTCTACCGCCGCACCAAGCATTATCTGCATCTGAGCGAAGCGGAAATTGCAGCCTTTGGCGAGTGGTTTGCTTCAATTCGCCTTGCCGCAGCTTGAGGATATTGCCATGCCGCTGACCCTTTCGCTCAATACCAATCCACTTGTAAATCGCTTCGCCGACCCCGACGACCTCATCGACACGGTTGCGCGAGACCTGAGGATCCGCGATCTCCAGCTGACCCACGAATTCATCAATCCGAGCTGGCAAGCGCCCGTGATCCGCCGCCTGGCGCGCACGATGAACGCCGCGCTGAAGCGCACGGGTGTGCGGATCACGTCAGCAATGACGGGGCCATATGGCCGCCTGAACCACTTCGGACACCCAGATGCGGATGTGCGCCGCTATTACATCGACTGGTTCAAGACTTTTGCCGACATCACCGCTGATCTCGGCGGTCACTCCGTGGGAACACAGTTTGCAATCTTTACCTACAAGGACTTCGACGATCCGGCCAGACGCGAGGAACTGGTCAAGATCGCGATCGACTGCTGGGCCGAGATCGCCGACCACGCACGCGCCGCAGGCCTTTCCTACATCTTCTGGGAGCCGATGAGCATCGGTCGCGAATTCGGCGAGACGATCGCCGCATCCCTGTCACTGCACAAGCGGCTGACAGTCGCCGGATTGGCCATCCCAATGTGGATGATGGCCGATATCGATCATGGCGACATCACCTCCGCCAACCCCGACGACTACGATCCCTATGCCTGGGCACGCGCCATCCCGCCGGTATCGCCGATCATCCACATCAAGCAGAGCCTGATGGACAAGGGCGGGCACAGGCCCTTTACTGCAGAATTCAACGCCAAGGGCCGCGTGCAGCCCGCGCCTCTACTCCAGGCACTGGCCGAAGGTGGGGCGAAGGACAATGAAATCTGCCTGGAGCTCTCCTTCAAGGAACGCGAGCCCAACGATCGCCAGGTCATCCCCCAGATCGCCGAAAGCGTCGCCTTCTGGGCACCACATATCGACACTGGAGTAGCCGACTTGAACATCTAAGGCGGGCGTCCTTAAAAGGCAGCACCGGAATGGCGGAATGCCGCCCGTGACATTCGAAAGGAAACCGTGATGACGGACGCCGATGAAACGCTGGCTGTGCGTGCAGCCTGGCTTCACTATGCGGGTGGACTGACGCAGTCCGACGTCGCCCGGCGCCTCGGCGTGCCGTCGGTAAAGGCGCATCGCCTGATTGCGAGAGCGGTTGCAGATGGCGTAGTCAAAGTCACCATCGATGGGGATATCGTCGAATGCGTCGAGCTGGAGATGCGGCTTTCGGAACGCTTCCGGCTTCAGTATTGCGAGGTCGCACCCGATCTCGGCGAGGAAGGCCTGCCGCTTCGCGCACTCGGCCATGCGGGCGCCGGCTATCTCAAGCGCGAGATCGAGCGCGGCGACAATAGGGTCATCGGCCTTGGTCACGGCCGCACGCTTTCGGCCGCCGTCCAGTATATGCCGAGGGTGAGCGCAAAGGGCCTGCGCTTCGTTTCGTTGCTTGGCGGCCTGACACGAAACTACGGGGCCAATCCCTATGACGTGATGCACCGCATCGCCGAAAAGACCGGCACCCATGCCTATGTCATGCCTGTTCCCTTCTTTGCCAATACCGGCGAGGACCGCGAAGTGCTGAAGGCGCAGCGCGCCGTCAAGGAGGTTTTCGATCTGGCCAACAATGCCGATCTGAAGCTCGTTGGTCTGGGAACTGTCGATGCAGAGGCGCAGCTTGTTTTGTCCGGTGTGGTTGAGCCCGGTGAAATGGAGGAGATTGCCGCCGCAGGCGGTGTCGGCGAAATCCTCGGGCACTTTTTTGACGCCGATGGCCACATCCTTGAGACGACGCTAACAGCGCGCACGCTCTCTGCATCTTTCCCCAAGAGTTCGAACGAACGGCTCGTCGCGCTGGCGGGTGGACAGTCGAAATTGCCAGCCATCCGGGCAATTTTGAACAGCCGTCGTCTCTTCGGGCTTATAACGGACGAGCGAACCGCGCAGGCATTGCTAAGTTAGCCTCTCAAAACAACAGGATTTTATCTCAAAATAACAACAATAAAGGTTGATTATCACGGCGAGATCGTTATTTTGTTTTCAGACAACGGTGGAGACCGGGATGAGGCGGGAAGAGCGGCAGCAGTTGATCGTGAACCTGCTCGTCGAAAACAAGACCGTCGATCTTGATGAGCTTGCCGATCGCTTCGCGGTTTCGAAGATGACGATCCATCGCGATCTCGACGATCTCGAGCAGGCGGGTGTCCTGCGCAAGGTTCGGGGGGGCGCGACCATTGATGCAGGAATGCAGTTCGAAAGCGACTTCCGCATTCGCGCGCGCCAGGGCAGCAAGGCCAAGCTTGCAATGGCACGGACTGCGCTCGATCTGGTCGAGCCGGGAATGACCGTGATGGTAAACGATGGCTCGATGGCGGCCGTGCTTGGGGAAATGTTGCTGCAGAAGCGTCCGCTGACCTTGATTACCAACAACGCAGCGATCATGGAGCGGCTGAAAGGCGAAAGCGGCATCACGCTGATCGCGCTCGGCGGCAGCTATTCGGCGAAGTTCAACGCCTATCTCGGCGTCGTCACCGAAGAGGCTCTGGCGCGACTGAGGGCCGACATCGCCTTCATCTCGACGCCGGCCGTCAGCGGCAGGCTTGCCTATCACATGGACGACAACGTCGTGCGCGCCAAGCGGGCGATGATCGCTTCCTCGGCCAGGGCGTGCCTCCTAGTCAATCACCAGCGCATTGGCCATACCGCGCTGCATGTCATGGCGGATCTCACCGATTTCGACGCTGTTATAACCGACATCGCACCGGATGCTGCCTTCCTGGAGGAATTCGAGCAGGCGGGCATTACGCTCACCATCGCATCAACGCAGGATCCGGCATGACCGAAAAACCGCGCTTCTGGATTGGCACCAGCTGGAAGATGAACAAGACGCTTGCGCAAGCCCAGCATTTCGCGCGCGCACTCGAAGCCGCCGATGGCGCGCGCGACCCGCGCATCCAGCGCTTCGTGATTCCGTCCTTCACGGCGGTACGCGAGGTCAAGGCAATGCTTGCCAAGACGTCCGTGAAGGTCGGCGCGCAGAACATGCATTGGGCTGACCACGGAGCGTGGACGGGCGAAGTCTCGCCGGTGATGCTGAAAGACTGCGATCTCGATCTCGTCGAACTCGGTCATTCCGAGCGGCGCGAGCACTTTGGAGAGACCGACGAGACAGTTGGCCTGAAGGCCGAAGCGGCCGTTCGCCACGGCCTCATTCCGTTGATCTGCATTGGCGAGACGCTCTTCGACCGTGAAAGCGGCAAGGCTGTCGACATCCTGGCAGCCCAGGTGCGCGGCGCACTTTCGAAACTTTCGAACGGCCAGAAAGACGCCGAGATCCTGCTGGCCTACGAGCCCGTCTGGGCGATCGGCGAGAAGGGTATTCCGGCGACTGCGGATTACGCAGATGCCCGCCAGTCTGAAATAATCGCCGTTGCCGAAGCGGTGCTCGGCCGCAAGATCCCCTGCCTTTATGGCGGGTCAGTCAACCCACAAAACTGCGAAGAACTGATCGCGCGCCCCCATATCGACGGGCTCTTCATCGGCCGCTCCGCCTGGGATGTCGAAGGTTACCTCGACATCCTGGCAAAATGCGCCGCCAAACCCTAAGGAGAAAAATATGAAGCTTGCCATTGCAGGAGACAGCGTCGGCGAAGGCCTCGCCAAAATTCTGGCTGAGCATCTAAAAGACCGCTTCGAAGTGCACGAAGTCTCGCGCACGAGCGCCGGCGCCGACCCTTTCTACGCCAACATCTCGGACCGCGTCGCCTCGGCTGTCATTGATGGCACCTACAACAAAGCGATCCTCGTTTGCGGTACCGGCATCGGCGTCTGCATCTCGGCCAACAAGGTTCCGGGCATCCGCGCTGCCCTGACCCACGACACCTATTCTGCCGAGCGCGCAGCGCTTTCTAATAATGCGCAGATCATCACCATGGGAGCGCGCGTCATCGGAACCGAGCTTGCAAAGTCGATCGCTGATGCATTTCTTTCCCATACCTTTGATGAAAACGGTCGGTCTGCCGGTAATGTCAAAGCCATGGATGATCTCGACGCAAAGTACAAATCCCGGTAACCCATGCTGGCGATGAAGGCAGGTACCGACATTGCCCAATGTCTTAAACGCCAGAGCGGAAGGGCTGTGGCCGTGGGTATGGATGCGATCGCAATGTCGTGACTTCCACTTTAACACCCGCCTGATCGACGATCGTTGCTGTCAGCTCCAGAAGAAGCTCAACGACCCCGCGCGACCGACGATGAGGTCGTTGGCTCGTTTGTGCCCCGACTGCTCACGTCAGCGCTGGCTGAAAAATGCCAGCAGCTGTTGTCATGCCCGATCATATGTAAACGAGGTCAGCAGGGTCGTGACGAAATTACTCGCCCTTTCCTTGACCAGGACTTCCGTCCACTCATCTGTCCCACGCAGCCTCAGATCCGTATAAATGCTGTCCACGGCTGCCGCTTCGATACGCTTGAGATGTGTCTTGAATGAAGCCTCGCCGCTACCGTGATACATGTCCCTGATCACCATGCGCAGAATTTCCTGGATGGCAATTTGCCAGGCCGTATTGATCGACTGAAGTTCCTTCGTATCCGGTGCCATTGAGGCTTCCTTTGGTGTGAGTGAACTGTCAGCACGCCCCCGTCTGTTGCGCCCGCAGTCGCGGCGCGCCACTTTGAACGCTCATTATTTCTGGCGTTGTGAATATCTTCATCCAGAGCGGGTGAGATCGCGGTCAGCTGGCCTTGGCGCGTTTTACCAGCAGGGCGGACGTTGACGACGCGCGGTCATCGAGCTCCCTTGCAAGGCGCGCCTCCCGAAGCCGTAAGGTCTTCGCCTCCCGGGACTGGGCAACCGATTCGAGCTCTTCGGCCGCCTTGTTCTTTGCGAAGAACTGCGTCTGAATATTACCGAAGGCGATCTCCGCCTGTTGGCGAGATTTGCTGTAGGTCTCTGTCATCTTGGCTCCGATAGGCAGGCTCGAGGAACGAGCGAAAGCAAAAAGGGCCAGGCAGATCGCCTGGCCCCGAATTGATGATCTGCATCCGACAGTGCCAGTACATCCGTGGTCAAAGGAAAGCAGATATCGATTTAAGCGTTCTGCAGGTTGCAGGCCGACATCTTGCCCGACTTGTTGTCGCGCTCGAGATCAAAGCCAATCTTCTGGCCCTCGACGAGATCGCGCATTCCGGCACGCTCGACGGCAGAGATGTGAACGAAGGCGTCAGCGCCGCCGTTGTCCGGCTGAATGAAGCCGAAGCCCTTGGTGGAATTGAACCATTTAACTGTGCCAGTGGTCATGATGAACCCTTTCATAGCAATATTGAAAAACCGCAGCGCCAACGCGATGCGGACGAGATAGCGATTTTTGAAAGGAAGTTCGTTCAGGCGCGGTGCCAATCGCGCGATAACCAAGCTAGCAAGCAAAATTCGACAATCAGTCATATAGCTGACCTACGCCGGGTCGTCAACTATTAGTTTTCCGTTGATATGCCCGTCATCTTTTGGTTGTTCTCGTTCCCCTTACACGCAATTGCGCGCCCATCTCAACGAACGGCGTGCCGTGAACTGCTGAAGGGACTTCAGGAACAAAGCCAGGGCTTAAGCAATCGTCGCAGATTCCGCAGCCATCAGGGTCCATAAGCTGGCTTCGGCGGCTGCGCTGGCAACACACACAGACAAAGGAGCTTTGAGACGGACCACGGTGTAGCGGCGGCAATATCTCGATGTCAAAACAGGACGGTTTAACCGATGACGGGGCCATTCTTTCGCTCCTCTTGTGCTCCCGCAATTGAGATAGGAGCGGCAGTCCCCTGCTTCAAGCTCCCGATGAAGCAGCACGAGCGGATGCGGGCGAGGAAATTTGCCGGCGAGTGATGTCTGGATCGAGGTCGTCGCAAGGCGAGGGTGACGATCGGCGGATCGATCGGCAGGGCGATCGATCCTGACAACAACTTGGTCATTGCTTCGGTATCCTCTACACTAGACGAACCACCGAAAGAGCCTTCGATCGCCAGCGATTGCCGATTGGCGAAGTGACCGGCACCTGCACATGGGACCAGGGGGCATGTTGACACTGCCGATGTCAATCCCGGCCGGCCGGTCCGCACGCCCGTCGATATCGTTGACGCGGTTCACAGCCTCAGCGCATGCGCGTCGGCCGCCTGATCCGAGCAAACCAGAGCCCCAAGCAGACAAGAATCGAGAACAGAGTGACCCACGACCACAATCGAGACGACCACGACGAACATCACCATCCTGTGCAGGATCATTGGCGCGAGAATGGCGTCAAGGTCATTGCCGGCAATTCGCTCGACCCGAACACGGCTCAAACACCTGGAATGAACCGCGCCACCGCCATCAGCAAGGCGCGTGCCGGAGCGGAAAAGATCTGGGCCGGCACGGTAACGATCCACGCCAATGCCAAGACCGGCGCCCACCATCATGGCGATCTCGAAAGCATCATCTACGTGGTCAAGGGCAAGGCCCGCATGCGTTGGGGCGAAAAGCTTCAATACACGGCCGAAGCTGGTCCTGGCGATTTCATCTACGTGCCGCCATTCGTTCCCCATCGAGAAATCAACGCCAGTCGCGACGAGACCTTGGAATGCGTCGTCGTCCGTTCTGGTCAGGAACCGGTGGTCGTCAACCTTGATATCGAACCGGTCGAAAAGCCTGAAGAGATCCGCTGGATTGATCCAATCCACCGCGAGTAATTGAGCGGTAACGCGAAGGACGGAACAGATGGATAGATCTGGTCAGAAAATCTGATTCCATCACGATTTATCTTCAACATCTCGCGCCCGGTGCTCAGTGTTGAACGCCACCAGGGGATCGGCCCGGATCCTTGTCCTGCGGCTGACAATGAGATGTCGGATCAGCCAGGCTGGGTCGATGGCAGTCAAATCGTCGCTTGACGCAAGAGACCTGAGGAATAGTTAGCTCCTCATGCAATAGCCCGTCATCGCCGCCCCCCTCACCGCCCCTTTTCTGAAGAGCCATCTATGTCTGAAAAAACTTCCCATCGCGGGCTCGTTGTGGTCGCGATCATGGCAAGCATGGCGATGATTGCCATTGAAGCGACGATCGTTTCGACGGCGATGCCGCAAATTGCCGCCCAACTGGGACAGATCAACCTCTATTCCTGGGTTTTCTCGTCATTCCTGCTGACGCAGACGGCGACAACCGTCGTCTTCGGAAAGCTCGCGGATATTTATGGCCGCAAGCCGATGATCCTCCTGGGTATCGGATTGTTCCTGTTCGCATCCGTGCTTGCCGGCTTTGCATGGTCAATGCCGTCGATGATTGCCTTTCGGCTGCTCCAGGGTATCGGTGCAGGATCGATTCAGCCTGTCGCCATGACCATCGTTGCCGATCTTTTCCCCGGAAACCAACGCGGCAAGGTCCAAGGCTACCTCGCAAGCGTTTGGGCTCTGTCGGCCGTCGTCGGTCCACTCCTCGGCAGCCTGATCATCCACAATCTTCCATGGGCCTGGGTATTCTGGATCAATGTGCCGGTCGGACTGCTCGCCGCATTGGGTTTCATGCTGTTTTTGCACGAGGAGAAGCCAAGCCGAATAGTCTCTGTCGATGTGCTCGGCGCTGTACTGTTCGCCATTTCGATTTCCTCGCTGATGATTGCCTTGACCGAAATGGAAGATGCCGTTTCCGGTCAGGCCGTCGCTGCCCTCATCGTCTTTATCGTCACTTTGGCTGTTTTCATCTGGCAGGAACGCCGTGCCGAAGCGCCCATGGTCGCTCCTGACCTCTGGCTGAAACGGCCGATAGCGTTCGCAAACCTGGCTGTGTTTTTTGCAAGTATGTCAATCATGGGCCTGACGACCTTTCTTCCGATGTATGTGCAGACGGTTCTCGACCGCTCGCCCCTTGTGGCGGGTTTCGCATTGACCATGTTGCTCCTGGGTTGGCCCTGCGGTGCAACGATCGCATCCCGCCAATTTGCCCGTTTCGGATTGCGACCGATCATGATCGCCGGCAGCCTCTGCATTCCGGCGGGCACGTGCCTGCTGGTTATGCTGACGCCCTCGAGTTCGGCTGTCCTGGCTGGCGCCGGATCGTTAGTGATGGGTTTCGGTATGGGATTGCTCAACATCTGTGCCTTGATCCTTACGCAGGAAAGCGTGAACTGGTCTGAACGCGGCAGTGCGACCGCCTCGAACGTCTTTTCGCGCAATCTTGGCAGCACGCTTGGTGCAGCCGTACTCGGTGCAGTATTGACATATGGACTGGCGCACAGCGCCAGCGGCCAGGCTATCACGCCGGAGCAGCTGCGGGCTCTCTTGAATGGCACGGGGGCGGCCGTCACTGGTGCAGAAGAACTCCGGCTCGTCCTTCAGCATGCCCTGCATTCCACCTTCTTGGTCATGCTGGTGGCTGCAGTCATGATCGTTCCCGCCTGTCTGTTTGTTCCGCGACCCTTGGCACATCGGGAGGTGCAGCAAGAGACCTGAGGCAGCATTGTGCGTCGTCAGCCCCGTTGGAGTGCGGAGGTGCCGCGCTTGGTGACCGGTGCGTTCGAATCCAGCGGAATGGCGACCAACCTGCAAGAGCCTCGGTATCGCGCCGACGATGCTGACGGGCGGCTCACATCACTGACCGAGGAGGGGTTGCTGGAAAAACGCCGCCATTTTGATCATCCGCCACGGGACGAGTATGTGCTGACGAAATCCGGACGCGACTTTCTGCCGGTTCTGTTTGCGATCGCCGTGTGGGGCGCAATGATCGCGGCGGAGGCGAGGTGACCCGTTCTTCGACGCGAAGACCGGGACGAAGATCGATCCCGCCACCGTCGACCGCGCGACCGGCGCTCCGCTCGGACCACGTCCTATCCGTATCGCCGCACCCCAATGAGCTGCCTAACGGCCGATGGAGCGGTTCCTGGCGACTTCTGTTGAAAGCGCGCTTCCAGCGCATAGTTGCCGGTGCCGGTGGTAGTCCGTTCGTCGGGCAAAGCCTGATGGACATCGCTTTATCTCGAGGCATATCACCAGCCGCCGCGGCTTGTCCTTCCTCAATGAGCCCCTCCAAAACAAAAAAACCTGCCGCGGGAGGAGGTGCGGCAGGCTTTCTAAGAATAACCGAACAGCAGCTTGAACGGGAGGAGTGCCGCTGTTCTCATGACACGCCCTCGGGAGGAGGATAAGGGCGCCTTTTCCTCGAAGCGACATGGGAGGAGGTACATCGCTTCGACAAGGGGAGAAATACCTCAGGCGCTGATTAGTTCCTAGGCATTTCCTTGCAGACCAGCCATGCGCCATGCGAAAAGCGGGAGGCTCTTAATCGCCCGTGCCTTGCCCGAACCGCAAGACAAAGCGCCCGCTCTTGAAGAGACAGGCGCTTCAGACATCAATGATTGGAGCGACAAGCGGCCGTTAGCGGGACCACAGCAGCCCGGGCGACGGAGCAAATTTAGCTGCGGTCGATACCGAGGTCGTGAAGCTCGCGGTCGTCATACGGCCAATTCCGCAACGGTTTGACGCCCGAGGATTGTCTGGTGTTGTTGGAGATGTTCACCTTGGACTTCGCCGACGACGACGCCCGGCCGGCGTTCAACAAGGCCGATGGAGACGGTACACTGTCATTTCTATCCTGCCACTGGCGTTGACAGCAGCCATAAGCCGAAGACGGTATAAATGACCATCCCTGCTGCGAGAAGAAGTTGGCTGCAGACGGCGCGCTTGGTCGTGCCGAAATGCTCGATTGCGACCATGTGGGCGAGCATGATGCCGGCGATATGTCCCGCCACCACGATGACGGTTTGGACGGTCCAGAGGATCGAAACCCTTTCCAGATAGGTGAGAAAGGATGTCGTCGGATGCAGATGCGCCGTCCCGAACAAATTCCATCCGAGCGAAAAGGGATCGGATATCGCGGCGGCAAAATACTGGCCATTAACAAGCAGCACCGTCAGGTAATGGGCAGCGTGAAAGGCGATCGAGATTGGAATGATGGAGACGACGAACAGCCCGGCCGAAGCCGCAAGCGCCGCCGGACGGGCCTCAGCTGCAGCGCGGTTTCCCAGATAGACGGTGAGATAGAAGACGAAGGCAAGCGCGGCAAATGCGGCCAGAAGCCCGAAGGTATTGACCGTCATCACCGCGCTGCGGCCGGGAAATTCGAGCGGGTTGACGCCAATCAATCCGAGCCATGTGAAGGTCTTCGAAAATCCGTCGAAAGAGACAGTGGCAAGCGTCAGAAGCACGAATAGCGTGGCGCTGACGGAGAGCGGACGCCCGGTGACAGAGCGCCGGCCAGGACATGTGAGCACGAGCCAACGGCGGCCTTGTCTTCGTCGCCCCGAGAACGGAGCGACCCTACCGACAAAGTGGAAGAAGACCGACAGCGCCTCTCCTCGCCGCATCCATTCGCCTTGCCCGAAAACGATGATCGCAACGAGATTGAAAAGGAAATAGATTGCAGCCGCGACCGCCAGTTCCGGCGGATTGTCAGGCGCCAGGGAAACGAGTTCGTACCAGGCAATCAATAGGAACATCAGAGATGCCGGCAGGTAGCCTGCGGTCTTGGGCAAGGTGACGAGCGCCGTTCGTGCCAGATGGCTGCCCGTCATGCTCCTCAGCACCGCAAGCAGCCCCGTCCAGGGATTGAGCCATGGCCACAGATTGCCGAAAAACGCCTGCAGAAGCGTGAACCCGACCCACAGGACTGTCCAGACCGTCAGCGGCAGGAGGTTTTCCAGCGGATCCGGCGTGGCGAAAAGGCCAGCGGCAATAAGGATCGCGAACAGCAAGAAACTGAAGAGACTGGCGGCATTGCGAGGTATGCGAGGCAGCCGCGCGCAGGTCAGTTCAGCGCGCATGAGCGCTTTGGCCCAGGCCGCGGGCAGGATGGCGAGCGTCACGAAGGAGGCAGTGACCGCCAGCGCCCCGCCCGTTCGGTAATAGCCGGTCGGCAGCAGCATGACGAAACCGCGTTCGCTGCCATGGGCAAAAGCGGGGCAAGCAATTGAGACAGCCATGGCCACACTGCCGGCGGCAAGAGCCGCGCTTTTTTGCAAGACCGCAAGGATGGACGCATTGCCCCCGCGCGCGGCAGATCCAGTGTACCAACGAACGCTGATCGTCATCCCTGCCCTCGCAGATTATCGTTTGCATACGAACACAAATTAAAGGCGAATGTCCATGCCGAACCTCGTCATCGACTTTAAGATGGTATCTGCCTCGGCGGCAATCTTGCCGTAGCGGTGGCGATGAGGTCGTTTCCAAGCTCGAAGAGCTAGCGGCGCCACGCCAAAGCGTGGTTCTCGCCGAGCAACTGCAGCCTGCGCGTCATTCGTCCTTTGCCAGCAACCACGACGGTGGCGCCTGCCATGAGCAGCGCTTTATGGCGAGCAGGGCCCCTGGCCGGATCATTGCCGCCCTTGACTGCGCGACAATCCACGCGGGCACGCATGACAGGAGGAGCAAATCGTGATCCGCAAGAGCTTGCGCGCAGGTGATCGGCAACCATTTCGCCTTCTTCCAGGACGACTGCGAGACACGGCGCGGGCATGGCGGTTTTCTTTGCCGAACGCGGCATCCCGCAAGGCCGTGTTGTCCAAGCTTGCGACTGATTCCCGCTTGCTCGATACCGCCTGTAGGGCTGGCAAGCCCAGCGTCATGTTGTCGGCTTGCGGGGTATTGGCATTTGCGGCTCGGGCGAGCGCCAAGTTGCAGCCATGCGCGAGGCGGGCATAACGATCGTCGAGAGCTCGAAGTCAGCGATGCGAACGGGCTGTTCAACCTCCACGAGGGATCGCAGATGCCTGACCCTTGTCAATTACATTTTCTCGTGATTTGTTGGCAAACGAACGATCTGACACGGTATAAACAGACGGCAGACGTCCGCTTTCAGCACAGGGGAACCAACAATGTCCAACAGCATTATAAAGCCCCAAAAGGGCATTTCCAGACGTTCGGTCTTGCAGGGAATGGGTGCTGCCGCCGGTACGGGCCTGGCCCTGCAGGCGATGCCCGGCTTCGTCCGCTACAGTCAGGCGGCCACGTCGGAGCCGGTGAAGATCGGCCTCCAGCTCCACCGTACCGGCATCGGCGCCTCCTACGGGCGCTGGTACGAGCGCGTGACGGCTGCCGCCGTGAAGGTCATCAATGACGGCGGCGGCATCAACGGTCGGCCGGTCGAGGTCATCGTCGAGGATGACGGCACCGATCCCAAGCGCGGCGCCGAAGTCGTTGAGAAATTCGCGACGCAGCACAAGGTCGACGTGGCCTACGGCACGCTCTTTTCGCATGTGGTCATCGGATCTGCGCCGCGCGCCGGCGAACTGAAGCTGCCCTACGTCGTCGTCTCGGAGGGCCATCACGTGGCCTCCGGCAAGCTCAATCGCTATGTCTTCCAGCCGGGCATTACCGATGTACGTTCGCAGGTCATCGCAATGGCGCCGTGGATTTCCAAGAATCTCGGCAAGAAGGTCACAATGATCTTCCCTGACTTTGCCTTCGGCCACGATCACCGCGATTATTTCTCCGAGGCGATCAAGGCGCAGGGCGGCCAGGTCGCGGGGCTCATCGCCATCCCTCCGACTGAATCCTCCTTCACCCGCTATCTGCCGCAGATCTCCTCCGATACCGAAGTGCTCTACCACGTCATGGTCGGCCCGGCTGTGCTCACCTTCGTCAAGGAGCTCGGTCAATTCTTCGGCTCCAGCCGGCCGCAGATCTTCGGCTTCATCGACAGCCTTGAGGCGGTTGACCTTGCGACGCCGCAGCTCGAATTCCTGGAAGACACTTATTTCTGGGAAGGCAACCCGCGCTACGCCCAGAAGGACCAGACAGAGTACGACAAATTCTACCGCGAGATGGTTGGCGTGGATGCCAATGGCGCCAGCACCTCGGATCAAAAGGACATCTCGACCTATTCCCACATGTTCGGCTGCTGGGAGTCGCTCTTTGCCATCAAGCAGGCGATGGAAGCCAGCGGCTATGAGGGCCAGACGCCTAAGGACAAGCAGGGCTTCATCGAGGCTATGGAGGCGATCCAGAAGTTCGATGAGGGCCGCGAACATCCGCAGGGTGACAAGATCTTCAACGGCAAGAACCACCAGTGCTACGGTCACCAGAACATTTCCAAGGTGACCGGCGGGCGCCTTGAAGTCGTCCACAGGACGGCGATCGAGGACGGTCTTTACGAGGTTAGTGCCGACTACACGACAATGTCCCTCTAGCCTCCAAAGGCTGAAGCGCCGCGGCAGCTTGAAAGCAATCCCGTCGCGGCCGATTGTGCTCGGTCCGGTCCGGCCGCAACGCGACCGGGAGGGCCATACGTGCGGCGTTGCGCGGGGTGCGGGATTTGTGCACTCCTGAGCGAGGCTCTGGCATAACCCCTTTCAGAGGATATTGTCGTGGATCTCGGCCCTTTTTTGCTGCTGGCAACACTCGAAGGCCTGCTACAGGCGGCGGTGCTGACGCTGACGGCTCTCGGCTTGAGCCTGGTTTTCGGCGTCATGCGCATCGTCAACGTCGCGCATGGCGAATTCTACATGCTGGGCGCAGTCATTGCCTGGTGGACTGCATCGCTGTTGTCGTCCAATCCGGCTGCGGGTTTCTTTCTGGCGCTGGTTATCAGTCCGCTTTTGGTGGGCGCAATCGCCTATGCCTGCGAGCGGCTGATCCTGAAGCGCCTGGAATATGATCCGGAAGCGACCATCGTGGCCACCATCGGCATGCTCTATGTCATTCAGCAGACAGTGCTGATCGCCTACGGCCCGGATGCCCACCCGGTCGAGGCGCCCTTCTTCTTCCGCGTCCAGTTTCCGTGGTTCGGCTATTCCGGCTACAATCTCTTTGTCATAGCCGCCGCGATCGCGCTGCTCGGCCTCTGCTGGTACATCCTTACGAAAACGCGGCTTGGCCTCATCATGCGGGCGACCCAGTTCGATCGCGAAACGGCGCAAGCCTTCGGGATCCCGATCGGCAAGGTCTACGGCTATGTCTTCGCCGCCGGCGCCATGCTCGCGGCGATCGCGGCGGTGCTGATCGTGCCGATCCGGCAGGCGCATTACCTGATGGGACTCGATCCTTTGCTGCTTTCCTTCATCGTCGTCATCATCGGCGGCCTCGGGAGCCTGCGCGGTACGGTCATCGCCGCGCTGATCATCGGCCTCAGTGACGGCATCATCTCCGTCTTCTTCTCACCGACGCTCGCCAAGATGATCTCGACGCTGCTGGTCGCGCTCGTTCTCGTCTTCAAACCCCAGGGCCTTTTCGGAGCGAGGGCACGATGACCGCACCGAGCTTCACCAAGGCCGCCGGGCTCCACCTCCTCGTCATCATGTCGCTGTTCGTTCTGCAGTTCGTCCTGCCGGCTTACCACCACCTGGCAATCACCCGCATAATGGTGCTCGCAGTCTTTGCCATGGGCTATAACCTGCTCTTCGGCTATGCTGGGCTGCTCAGCCTCGGTCATGCGCTGTTCTTCGCTGCCGGGCTCTACGGTGCGGGGCTCACGGCCTATCACCTGGGATGGAGCGTACCGGCGGCATTTGTTGCCGGCACTGGCTCGGGCTTCCTCGCATCGCTGCTGATCGGGCTGATCTCGTTGAGAACAAGCGGCGTCGCCTTCATGATCGTAACCATGATGTTTGCGCAGGTCTCCTATCTCGCAAGCCTTTATTTTACCACCTACACCCGCGGCGACGAGGGTCTGGTGATGCCGCAAGCAGCCCGCCGCTTCGAGCTTTTCGGCGCAAACTTCGATCTCACCGATCCGACCGTCCGTTACAATATCGCGCTGGCGCTGCTGACGCTGACGACCGTCGTCATCTTCGCCATTGTTCGCGGAACGACCGGCCGCACACTGGTCGCGATCCGCGAAAACGAGCCGCGCACGCTGATGCTCGGCTACGACACCTTCCGGATCAAGCTGAAGGCGCTGGTGATCTCCGGCACGCTCTCTGCGATGGCAGGCTCGGCCTATGCACTACTGTTTGCCTATGTCGGCTCGTCCTTCGCCTCGATCCAATATTCGATCGACGCGCTGCTCTTCACCCTGCTCGGCGGCGCAGGCACGGTTCTCGGACCGCTGCTCGGCACCTTCGCCATGTTCTACATGATCGATATCGCCAGCGAATACACCGCCGCCTACCTGCTGATAACCGGTCTGGCGCTCATCGCACTCGTGCTGTTCTTCCCGAAGGGCATTGTCGGGACCATCCGCGAAAGGTGGGTATCATGGCTGCCGTGACGCTACTCAGTACCAGGGGCCTGTGTCGCAATTTCGGTGGGCTGAAAGCGGTCCAGAATGTCGATTTCGAGCTGGAAGCCGGCGAGATCCGCGCGATCATCGGTCCGAACGGCGCCGGCAAGACGACCTTCGTCTCGCTGCTCTCCGGCCGCATTGCCCCGAGCAAAGGCAGTGTTGAATTCCTCGGCCGCGACATCACGCGCGAGCCTGCCTTCAAGCGCGTGCGCCAGGGTATTGCCTATACGTTTCAGATCACCAGCGTCTACTCGAAACTCAGTGCTTACGAAAACGTCGCGCTCTCCGCCCAGAGCGCACTCAGCCGCGCGAAAGAGCCGTTCGGGCGGCTACACAGCGAACAGATTGCCGAGCGGGTCGATTTCGCGCTGCGGCGCGTCGGACTGCAGGATCGTGCAGCCGCCAGGGCCGGCGAACTTTCCTACGGCCATCAACGGCTCCTGGAGGTCGCCATGGGCCTTGCCCTCGAGCCGAAACTGCTGATACTCGACGAGCCTACCCAAGGACTCTCCGACGGCGAGATCGAAAATTTCTGCGCCCTCGTCCGCGAGATCGCCGAAACTGCGACGATCCTCCTGATCGAGCACAACATGCCCGTCGTCATGCAGCTTGCCGATACGATCACCGTGTTCAACGCCGGCGAGATCCTCGCCAGCGGCACCCCGGAAGTCATCCGTGCCAATCCCGCCGTGCAGGCGGCCTATCTGGGATCCTGACCCATGCTGACTGTTACCGGGCTGAACGTCTATCACGGCACCAGCCAGACGCTGAAGGATTTCTCGATATCGGTCGGTGCCGGCGAGGTGCTCTGCCTGCTCGGCCGCAATGGCGCTGGCAAGACGACCGCTCTGAAGGCGATCATGGGCCTCCTGCCGGCGCGTTCCGGCAGCATCAGCCTTGCCGGAACGGAACTGACCGCCCTTCCCGCGCATGAAGTGCCAAGGCACGGCATCGGTTACGTGCCGCAGGGCCGGCGGCTGTTTTCGGAGCTTACCGTGCGGGATAATCTGGAGATCGGGCTGATGACGCGTAACACCTCGCGCGATATTCTCGAACAGGCACTGACCCTTTTTCCCCGCTTGCGCGAGCGGCTCAACCAGGTCTCCGGAACGCTTTCTGGTGGCGAGCAGCAGATGCTGGCCACCGCACGCGCCCTTTGCATCGATCCGTCTGTGATCATGCTTGACGAGCCGACCGAGGGGTTGATGCCCTCGATGATCGCCGCCATCCGCGATGTGGTCCTCAGACTGCGCGACCAGGGCAAGGCGATCCTGCTGGTCGAGCAGCGCGTCGATGCCGTGCTGTCGGTCGCCGATCGCGTGTCCTTCGTGGAAAACGGCCGTGTTCAGGCGACGGTTCCGGTCGATGAACTTCGCGGTAACCCGCATCTGCTCGACAGATATGTCGGGATCGCATGACCTCAGCAGATCTTGCGCAACAGCTCGAGCAGCATCAGCCGCTCGCCCGCCGTAAGCGGGCTCAGCGTCTTTTCCGAAACCGTAAGTGCTGCGACGACATTGTGCGAGATCGCTTCGAGCCCGTCTCCGGTCAGCGACAGGACGAGCCGGCGCGCGTCGTTGCTGTCCGGCAGGGTGCTGACGAAGCCACGCTTGACCAGCCTGTCGACAACTCCCTTGATGGTCGCCGCGTCCATCGCCGTTTCCCGGCCAAGCCTGTTTTGCGAGCAAGGCTGGATTTCCTTGAGCTTGGTCAGCGCCGCCCATTGCGTCGTCGTCAGCTTGTCGTTGATAAGGCTCGCGAAGATCGCCACGTGGCGCTGGTTCGCCTGGCGGAGAAAAAAACCGATCTGTTCGTGCAGCACGTAGTCGCGCGGCGCCTCTTGTGCAATCGACGCTGCTTTCTTCTCGCTCTTCTCCGCCACGGCTCGGTCTTCTCGCATTTTCTCTTGAATTTTGCCTGTATACAAATGAACTACGGACAAGGTTCGATGCGATTGACCGCCTCGTCGGCACCTGATCTTCCGCGCTTCGCCGAATTGCCCGTTTAGACTTTATGCGACAACGTGGTGACAAAGGAAAGCCCCATCGGAAAGTCCGCTGCAACTGAGGGCGTAAATCATTGTAGTAACGCCCATATTCGTCCCGCCAAGCTCGCGGGCACCACCTCAAAAGCGCGCTTGACAGCGTGGGGATGTCATCCGATACTTATTCGTATACAAATAAAAATTGGGAACAGAGATGCGCTATTACACTCCGCGGAGCTGCGAGGAGGCCGTCGCGATTCTCGCATCCGGCCCGCATGACGTACTGGCCGGCGGCACCGATTATTACCCTGCCCTTCGCGATCGCCCGGCGACGCGCGACCTGATCGATATTTCCCGTATTGACGAGCTTCGCACGATCCGAAGGCAAGGCGACGGCTGGCGCCTCGGTGCGGCCACCACCTGGAGCGATGTGGCACGCACAAACCTTCCCCCGCTCTTCCATGGCCTGCAGGCTGCTGCGCGCGAAGTGGGTGCGCTGCAGGTTCAAAACGCTGGTACGATCGCCGGCAATATCTGCAACGCTTCGCCGGCCGCCGACGGCGTGCCACCGCTTTTGACACTCGACGCCGAGGTCGAAATTGCCTCATGCGAGGGGCGCCGCACTGTTCCATTGTCTGCCTTCATAACGGGCGTTCGCAGGACTGTTTTGCGCCCTGGCGAACTGGTGACTGCGATCCTCGTGCCGCACCGGGATGCCGCTTCCGCCTTCCTGAAGCTCGGTGCCCGCAGATATTTGGTGATCTCCATCGCCATGGTTGCCGTTCTGCTCGAAGCCGACGGCTCGGGCCGCGTCGCGCAGGCGAGAATCGCTGTCGGTGCCTGCTCTGCGGTCGCCCGCCGCATAGAGGCATTGGAGAGCGAGCTTGCGGGCCAGCCGATGAACGGCGAGATCCTGGCGTCTGTCGTGGAACTTCGCCACCTTTGCCTCCTTTCGCCGATCGACGACGTGCGCGCCGATCGCGCCTATCGGCTCGAAGCCGCAGCAGAGCTGATCCGCCGCGCCTTGCGCGCAGCGCTTGCGACAGCCGGGGAGCGTGCGGCATGAACCAGATCGCTGAAGCCAAGATCGCAGCGGATGCCTTTGCCGTTAATTTCACCCTCGACGGCGAAGCTGTCGCTGCCCATGTGCATCCCGCGCGCCGGCTTTGCGAAACGCTGCGCGAGGAATTCGGCTGCAAGGACGTCAAGGTCGGCTGCAACGCCGGCGACTGCGGCGCCTGCACCATACTCCTCGACGGCGAGCCCGTCTGCTCATGCACCACAGCATCAGCGCAGGCCAATGGCCGCGCGGTCGAGACGCTGCGCGGGCTTGTGGACACCGACGCGGTTGCAAAAGGTCTCGCCGAAGCCTTCCAGCGGCACGGCGCCGCCCAGTGCGGCATCTGCACGCCGGGCGTGATCGTTACGGCAACCGCGCTGCTGCGTTCCCGTACGCCGCTGGACGAGACCGTCGTTCAAGATGCGCTTGGCGGCGTGCTGTGCCGATGCACAGGTTACCGCAAGATCATCGACGCGATCCTCGATGCCGGCGGCGCGCTCGAAAAACCCAAGACGCTAACCGAGGGCGGCGTCGGCGCGGCCATTGCCCGCATCGACGGGCTTGCAAAGGTCACGGGTCGCGAGGCCTTCGGCGATGACGTTGCGCCCGATGATGCGCTGGCACTTCGCGTCATCCGCTCGCCTTATGCGCATGCGGCTTTCGCCTTCGGCGATCTTAAGGCCTGGCGCGCGGCCCATCCCGGCGTCGAGCTGGTGCTGACGGCCAAGGACATTCCCGGCAAGAACTGCTTCGGCGTCATCCCGCCCTTTGCCGACCAGCCAGTCTTTGCCGAGAGTGTCGCGCGCTTCCGGGGCGAGGCGGTCGCGGCCGTCGTCGGTGAGGCGAATGCGATTGCCGCACTCGACCTCGATCGTTTCCCGATTGCCTGGGAAGAGCGCAAGCCGGCAATGACTGTCGCAGAAGCGCTTTTACCCGACGCAGCCGTCCTCCACGGGAACCGCGCGGGTAACGTGATGTGCGGCGGTTTCGTCCAGCGCGGAGATGTCGAAGCCGGATTCGCCGCCGCCGACATCGTCGTCGAGGGTGATTTTTCAACCGGTTTCGTCGAGCACGCCTATATCGAGCCAGAAGCCGGCTATGCTATGCGCACCGGCAATCGGCTGGAAATCTATGGCTGCACGCAGGCACCGTTCATGGACCGCGACAGCATGGCCGAGATCATGGGGCTGTCGCCCGAGGACGTGCGCGTGGTGCCTTCAGCCTGCGGCGGTGGCTTCGGCTCCAAGCTTGATCTTTCCATACAGCCCTATATCGGTCTTGCCGCCTGGCTCACCAACCGGCCGGCGCGCATGGCCTATTCGCGCACCGAATCCATGCAGTCCACCACAAAGCGCCACCCCAGCGAGATCACGATCCGCATCGGTGCGACGCAAGACGGAAAGATCACTGCCCTTGAGTTCAACGGCGATTTCAACACCGGCGCCTATGCCTCCTGGGGGCCGACGGTCGCCAATCGCGTGCCGGTACACGCCTCCGGCCCCTACTTCATCGAGAACTATCGCGCGCGGAGCAGAGCGATTCACACGCACTGTCCGCCATCCGGCGCCTTCCGCGGATTCGGCGTGCCGCAGGCGGCAGTGGCACAGGAGTCCATGCTCGACGAACTGGCGCTGAAGCTTGGCATGGACCGCCTGGAACTGCGTCAGCTAAACGCGCTCGACAACGGGCAGCCGACGGTAACGGGCCAGATCTTCGACAAGGGCGTGGGCATCAGCGCCTGTCTGGAGGCGCTACGACCGGCCTGGGATCGCGCCTGCGCGCAAGCAAAGGCTCTCAACGCCGAAGCCGCGCGCTCCGGCAGCCCGCTGCGCTGGGGCACCGGCATCGCGTCCGGCTGGTACGGCTGCGGCAACACCTCGCTGCCCAACCCCTCGATCATCAAGGCCGGCATTCGCGCCGATGGCACCGTCGTCCTGCACCAGGGCGCAACCGATATCGGCCAGGGTTCGAACACCGTCATCGCCCAGATTTTCGCAACCGCGCTCGGCGTGCCCGTCTCTGCGTGCAGGCTCGTCGGCCCGGATACCGACCTGACGCCCGATGCCGGCAAAACCTCCGCCTCCCGCCAGACCTATGTTTCCGGCAATGCCGCCAGGCTTTGTGGCGAAGCGCTGAGAAAGCAGATCCTGCGGCTCGGCAATGTCTCCGACGATGCCGAGATTAAGATCGGCGACGGCGTCGTGCGCCTCGTCGACGGCGAGGTGCGCCGCACGGTTCATCTTGGAGAAGCCCTGCCTGCCAACACGGACGGCTATGTCCTCATGGCCGAGGAAAGTTACGATCCGCCGACAAGACCGCTCGACGAGAACGGCCAGGGCCATCCCTACGCGGTCTTCGGCTATGCCGCCCAACTCGTCGAACTCAGTGTCGACATGGCGCTCGGCACCGTCAAGCTGCGGAAGTTCACCGCAGCCCATGACGTCGGCAAGGCGATCAACCCGCTGCTGATCGAGGGGCAGATCCAGGGCGGCATCGCTCAGGGTGTAGGGTTTGCGCTGATGGAGGAATTCGTTCCCGGACGTACCGAGAACCTGCACGATTACCTCATCCCGACCTTCGGCGACATTCCGCCCGTCGAGACCCTGATCGTAGAGGTCGAGGACGGCCATGGGCCCTATGGCGCCAAGGGGCTCGGGGAGCATGTGCTGATCCCGACCGCGCCGGCGATCCTCAACGCAATCCGCGATGCTGCGGGCGTGCGCCTCCACCACCTGCCAGCGACGCCGGCGAAGGTGATGGCGGCGATCCGCGCCGTGATGATGAAGAACTGACGGGAAGCCCCAATGGTCAAACAAACGATCGAAAGCACCATAGACGGCAAGATCCGCTGCGATGCCTGCCCCGTGATGTGCTACATCTCAGAGGGCAGATCCGGCGCCTGCGACCGCTACGCCAATGTCGGCGGCGACCTCGTTCGCGTCGATCCCCTGACGATCATCGAGAGCCGGAAGGACAATGGCGGCCAGCTCGTTTCCTTCCTGCCGGGCGCCGAAGACAAGGAGTGGGACGGCGATCTCGTTCAGGCGAAGCGCTCCTTCGTCACCGCCGTCGGCGCCGGCACCACCTACCCGGACTACAAGCCCGCCCCTTTCATCGTCTCGCAGCAGGAACGCGGCGTCGACATGGTGACGGTCGTGACCGAGGGCATCTTCAGCTATTGCGGCGCCAAGGTGAAGATCGACACCGACCGCTATCTCGGCCCTGAAACCTCTGCCGTGCGCGTTGAAGGCGAGCCGGTTGGCCATGTCACGACCGGCGAATATGGCTCGCAGATGCTCTCCCTCGGCGGCGTCCATCATCTGACCGGCGGGACAAAGAAGGAGGGCCGCCTCACCTGCGACGCACTGATGCGGCTCTGCAATGGCGAGGCCGTGGAAATGACGATCGACGGCGGCGCGGAAATCGTCGTCAAGGCGGGTACGGCACCGATCATCAACGGTGTCGAGGAACAGCGAATGCGTGTCGGCTGCGGCTCGGCGACCATCGGCATGTTTGCCAAGCAATGGGCCCAGCACGTGGACGAGGTCGTGGTGGTCGACGACCACATCACAGGAGTTCTTTCCGAACACCAGGCGGGCCGCGTGCTGAACGTCCCGGCAACCGGCATCAGGATCAAGGGCCGCCGTTCAACCCCGGGTCGCTATTTCCAGGTGGCAGAGCCGGGCACCGGCTGGGGCGGCACCAACATATCCGATCCGCTATCAATCCTCGGCGCGTTCGACCCCAAGACCGCCTATCCCGGCCTGCGCCTTCTGATGGTCTCGACCACAGGCGAGCAATACGGCTATTACATTCTCGATGAAAACCTCGTGCCCGCGCTCCAGACGAGCCTGCCGGAGGATATCCGCTTGTCGGTCGAGCAGATCGCCGAAAATTGCGAGCCGGCCGTCTGCTCGGTGCTGTTCATGGGCGGCGCCGGAGGCAGCCTGCGCGCAGGGGTCACGCGCAATCCGGTGCAACTCACCCGCTCGGTCAAGGAGGCGCTGACCTACGTATCGTGCGGCGGCGCGCCGGCTTATGTCTGGCCCGGGGGCGGCATTACCGTAATGGCAGACGTGACGCAGATGCCGGCCAATTCCTTCGGCTACGTGCCGACCCCCGCACTCGTTGCGCCGATCGAATTCACCATGCGGCTTGACGACTACCGTAGGCTCGGCGGCCACATGGAAGCGGTCGTACCGATTGAGGAGGCGCTGAAGGTGGCAGAACGCAAGGTCGCGAAGCGCCAGGACGCTCCCTGGCCAACCGAAAGCCAGAACTTCAAGTGGCAGGCATGACACGGATAGCGACGGAGTGACGAGGTTGGGTCCTCAGGCGAGTTACTTGCCGGATCAGGACGGATCGGGTGGCAGGCTGCATCTGCAGCACGGCCCGATCGACCTCGTCATCGGCGCCGATGACGGTCCTCGCCTGCGCTGCGACGCGGCAGAAATGCGCGCCCGTGCCTTCGACGTCGCAAGGGCGAGGTTCGAAACGGTGCTCGAGGAGCTGATGTCGGAACTGCCGCTGCTTCGCGCCGAAGCGGATCCGGACATGTCCGATCCGCGCGGAAGCGTCGCCAGACGGATGGTCGCGGCAGTGAAGCCGCTTTCGCGATACCGCTTCATCACCCCGATGGCAGCCGTTGCCGGCGCCGTCGCGGAGGAGACTCTCGAGTCAATGGTTGCCGCTTTTTCACCGGTCGAAAGACCGGCCCGGATCTACGTCAACAATGGCGGCGACATCGCGGTGCATCTCCACGGCGACGCCTCCTTCCGCGTCCGCATCGCGCGACTAGACAATGTTTCGCTTGGCCATTTCGAGCTGAAGGCGGCCTCGCAGAGCCGCGGTATCGCCACCAGCGGCAGGGGGGGCCGCAGCCTTTCGCTCGGCATTGCCGAATCCGTCACTGTCATCGCCCGCACCGCGGCAGAGGCCGATGCCGCCGCGACGCTCATCGCCAATGCCGTCGATCTCCCCGGCCATCCGGCAATCGAACGCGTCCGCGCCGTCGATGTCCGCGACGACAGCGACCTCGGAACAAGGCTCGTAGTGCGCAATTGCGGCAGGCTGGCATCCAACGAGGTCGAGGAAGCCCTGTCACGCGGGGTCGCGGAAGCTGAACGTTTCATAGCGCTCGGTTTCATCGAAAGAGCCGCGCTTTTTCTTCAGGATCAGGGGCGCCTGGCAATGGCGTGCGATCAGGACTCCACCCGAACCACAATCAACGCAACGGAGCACGTCAACCATGGCCGAACCAAAGATCAGGAAAATCCTTACAGCGGTGGAGGAAATTCGCCATGAAGGCGGCACGCCACCTGCAAAGCCGCTGAAGCGCGGCGCCGTTCTTGCGGTTATCGAAAATCCGTTCGCGGGCGCCTATCACGAGGATATTCAGGGCTTCATGAAGGATCTGGAGCCTCTCGGCCTCGACATGGCGAGGCGGCTGATAGAAGCGCTCGGTGGCGAAGCGGGTGCCATCGAGGGCTATGGCAAGGGCGCGATTGTCGGTCAGGCCGGCGAACTGGAGCATGGCGCCCTGTGGCATGTGCCGGGCGGCTATGCCATGCGCGAGGCATTGGGCAACGCCAAGGCGATCGTGCCGTCGACGAAGAAAGTCGGCGCCGCCGGCGCGCGCCTGGACGTTCCGGTAACCCATATCAACGCGTCCTATGTGCGCAGTCATTTCGACGCGATGGAGGTCGGCCTTGCCGACGCACCGCGCGCTAACGAGATCGTGCTCGCGCTGGTCATGACCACCGGCGGACGCATTCACGCCCGCCTCGGCGGACTGAAAGCAGAAGATGTCAAGGGAGAGGATGGACTGAGATGAAAGCCGAAATCCGCAAACTCGCCGTTTTTCTCGAGGAAACCCATTCTGAAATGGGCCGGACGGTTTCGCCGCCGACCCGCAAGGCGGCCGCGGTCGCGGTTATCCGCAACCCCTTTGCCGGACGCTATGTCGAAGACCTGACGCCGCTGATCGATATCGGCGCCGAACTCGGCGGCCTGCTGGGGGAAAAATGCGTTGCGGCACTGGGCATTGAGCCCTCCGAGGCGCAGAGCTACGGCAAGGCAGCCATGGTCGGCGAGAACGGCGAGCTGGAACATGCCGCCGCCTTGCTGCATCCTGCCATGGGCAAGCCGCTTCGCGCCGCCGTGGAGAAAGGCGCCGCCCTGGTCCCGTCTTCGAAGAAGCGTGGAGGGCCCGGCCAGGCTCTCGACATACCCCTCGGCCACAAGGATGCAGCCTTCGTCCGCTCACACTTCGACGGCATGGAGGTAAGCCTCAATGATTCTCCGCGCGCCGACGAGATCATGGTCGCCGTTGCCGTAACAGACAGCGGAAGGCCTTTTGCCCGCATCGGCGGCCTGAAGGTGGACGAGATCGAAGGCAAGGACGGACTGCGCTAGATCACGATGGTTTTGGTTCAATCATGTGAACGATTCTAAAAGGTTAAGGTGTGGTGCGGGCGGACGTGCGCCCCCACGTTTCCTCCCCAAGGCCTCGACGCCGTGCGAAGCCTGGTCTGATCGCAACGTGCGGAGAAGCTGGTATGGGAGAGCGCCCGGGCTCAAGCGCCGGTTATGGACAAGATGCACGCATGCCTGACGACGCGACAATATCGATGTCTTGTCACTTTTCATGATCCAGTCGGCAGGTCAAATCGCTACGGCAAGCTTAGCGCGCCTCAAAGCCGGACGGGTGCTGCGTCAGCCCCCATACTGGGCATAGCGGCCGAAGACGATCTCCGGTACCGCCGTGGCCGGCGGCGTGTTGCGGCTTCGTTGCGTCCGGATCACGCCGTCGATGACTGTCATGCCGATCCCGGGCAGGTTGCCGAGCTTCACGGACTCTAGGAGGGTCGCGCCTGGCGCATGCTGGGCCCGGTCCATAATGACGAAGTCGGCCGTCCTGCCGGGCTCGATGATGCCGCAGTCGAGATTGCGCTGGCGGGCCGTATTGCCGGTGGCAAAACAGAAGGCCACCTCCGCCGGCGTGTCGGAAAGGCTAGCGACCAGCGACACCATGCGCAGGATGCCGAGCGGCTGAACGCCAGAACCTGCTGGTCCATCGGTGCCGAGGATGACCTGATCGAGCTTCTTGAGTTCACGCGCCGTGTTGACCGTCAGCAGCGCTGCACGCTCGTTGCCGTTGTGGACGATCTCAAGACCCCGCATGCAGCGCTCGCAGATGCAGACGATCTGGTCATCCGGCAGCGCCGTATGCCCGCCGTTCAGATGGCCGACCACATCGGTGTCCGCCTCCAGCACCACATCCTTGTCGATCAGGCCCGAGCCGGGAATCGAAGGGCCACCGGTGTGGATTGTGCTCTGGATGCCGTATTTGCGCGCCCAGGCCACCATCTGCTTGGCATTGGCCGCGTCCTTGACGCCGCCAAGACCGACCTCGCCAAGCAGCTTGACGCCGGCCTCCGCCAGATCCTTGAAATCCTGCTCGACCATGCCCGTCTCGATGACTGGCGCACCGGCATGGACCTTGACCCCCGAGGGGCGGAAATTTTCGTAGAACCGCTGCGAGGCAATCGCATGCGCTTTGAGGCCGACGATGTCGCGCGGACGGCCGGGTGCATGCACTTCGCCAGCCGAGATCATCGTCGTCACGCCGCCGTTGAGCGTCGAGTCGATCCAGTTCAGCTGCTGCTGGCGCGGTGTATAGTCGCCGATTACCGGATGCACGTGGCTGTCGATGAGCCCCGGGGCGACCGTCGTCGCCCTGGCGTCGACGACCGTCTTGGCGCCTTCCGTGTCGATGTCCTTCTCATAACCTACGGCGGTGATAATTCCGTCGTCGCAAACGATGCAGTCGCCGTCGAGGATCGGCTGCTCGATTTTACCGGAAAGAATCAGGCCGATATTCTTGATGACCAGCCTGCCAGCCTTTTCGTTTCCGCCCGCTACATCAGCCATATTCGTCCCCTTCCCCTGTTTGTTGCACGCCGGATCCGGGCGAAATTTATCTGCGGCACGGTTCGGCGATCCAATTTGCACACGAATGCTAACTTTGCCGGAAATTTCTGTCGAGCCCAAATCCTTTATTGACAAAAGCGCGGTTTGGGATTTCCATTTCATTCGTACACAAACAAATTATCGCCGATGGAACGGGAAAACGGGGATGACCACGCAATCGAGCGGCAAAACCGGTGCAGGAGAGACGCACGACGCCGATTGGCCGAAGTCTCCAGCCCCGGCAGACGTCTTTGCGCAGACCGTGACGGCAGTAAAGCACTACACCGACCGGCTGTTCCATTTCCGCATCACCAGGCCCGCAAGCTTTCGCTTCCGCTCCGGCGAATTCGTCATGATCGGCCTGCCGAATGCGCCAAAGCCGGTGTTTCGCGCATATTCGATGGCCAGCCCCTCGTGGGACGAGGAGATCGAATTCCTTTCGATCAAGGTGCGGGGCGGGCCGTTCACCGAACACCTGCAGAAGATCGTTCCCGGGGACACGGTGCTGATGCGCAAGAAACCGACCGGCACGCTGGTGCTCGATGCCCTGCTGCCGGGCAAGCGGCTCTACCTCTTTTCGACCGGAACCGGCGTGGCGCCATTCGCGAGCCTTATCCGCGATCCGGAAATCTATGAGAAATTCGAGGAAGTGATCCTCGTGCAGACCTGCCGAGAAGTCGCCGAGCTCACCTACATCACCGAACTGGTAGACGGACTTAAGCACGATCCGCTGGTTGGCGAAACAGCAAGCGAAAAACTACGCCTCCACACGACGACGACACGCGAAGCCTTCCCGCGTATGGGCCGCGTCACCGATCTCATCCGCAGCGGAGCCTTCTTTAGCGAAACCGGGTTGCCGCTCTTCGATCCGACGCAGGACCGCGCCATGATCTGCGGCTCGATGCAGATGCTGAAGGACAGCAAGACGGTTCTTGAATCCTTCGGCCTCGTCGAAGGTAGCAACCACGCGCCGGCCACTTATGTCGTCGAACGGGCATTCGTCGGTTGACTTCAAAGCGCTACCTGGCCGCGGTCATCGTCGCCTGCAGGCCGAAACTGGACGGCCCCGGTGGCCCATCCGGAGGAGGCAGGACGATCTTGGAACACTTTCGATATCAGCTCGCGCGGCACCGAAAGGTCCCCAAAATGTGTCGGCCCGCAGCCTTTCAACGCCGCCACGGCCTATGGTTCAGCTGGTCGCGCGGCGTGCGTCACGACTGCTCCGTCCATGACATAGGTCGCATAGCGATGGTCGCGGATCATGATGATCCGGCCATCCCGCCATTCGAGCAGCATGAAGTACGCAGGAACGCTCGCCGGTTCGTCCGACACCAGCAGTATCTCCCGACCCTCCAGCCGAGCCGGTTCGACCCCGACGCGCGGATATTCTGCATAGTAAGTGAAAAACCGGCCGACTTGCGCGGCGCCAGAGATCTCCGGCCGTCGCGCCTGGCGAAGCCGGACGTCCTCGGCCAGCAGTCGGCGCAGCGCGGCCCAGTCTTGGGCGTTGAACAATGCCGCGAAGTTCAAGGCCTCAGCACTCGCCGGGCGAGGAACCTCGGACTGTGTTTCAGACATGGACCGCAGCCTCGCGCGGCCGCGTGCCAGATGGGCCTTGACGGCATCGACGCTCAGCTCCAGCAGCGCCGCGATATCTGCAAGCGACTCGTCCAGTACATCCTTGAGGATCACGGTGCTGCGCTGCGGCACGGGCAATTCGGCAAAGCGCGCCACTGCAAACCGCACCGCTTCCTGACGCATCACGGCGTCTTCCGGATCGACCGTGCCGGCGTCGGCCAGGGCGAAGGCCGTTTCCAGCGGTTCTCGGCGGGTGCGGCGTTGGCGCAGCGCGTCGATGGCGCGATTGTGGACGATGCGGAACAGCCAGGGTCGCAGCGGCGTTCCCGGCGAAACCGCGCCGATCCGCGTGAAGGCGCGGGCAAAGGCGTCCTGAACCACATCCTCGCCGTCGATCACCGAACCCACCAGACGGGCGGCATAGCGGTGCAGTTCGGGGCGAAGCGCATCCGCCTCGGCTGCCAGAGCCGCGCGCCGGGCGTCGTCTCCCGCCTCGGCCCCGATGGTCACTTCATCCGTCATTCGATGACCGTCACGCCGGTATCCCCACGCACAGCATAGAACATGGCCTCGGCCAGCCCCGTCTTGCCGATCAGGTCGGCAACCATATCGCCAAAGGCCCGCTGTGTCATGTCCGGCCAGGTGGCGGCCTGTTCAGCGAATGTCCGCCCCGACGCCGCGGCGTAGGCGGCAATGCCGGTGTCGCCGACGCCGGTTCCGGCGAACATCTGCCGGGGAATGATGACCCGGAACCGCAGATCCATTTCGAGCTGCGTGGATAGTGCCTCGGCATATTTGGCGATGAACCACTGGGCCCTCTTCGCTCCGGCATAGCCACCCGACAGCGGTGAACCCTGCACGGCAGCTCCACTGGAGACGAAGATGACCAGTCCGCCCGGCGCCATTGGCAACGTCAGGGCGGCCTGGGCCCAGTGCAGCGCGGCCTTGACGTCCACGTTCCAGTTGGTTGCGAAGGCCTCCCAGCCGATCCGGTCGATCCGATCCATGGGCGGTTTCGCCCCGACATTCACGATCGCAATGTCGGGCCGGGTGTCGGCCATGATCTGCTTCGCCACGCCGGCGTCGGTCGCGTCGGCCGATATCGTGGCGACGGCCAGCCGCTCGCCCACCTCCTGCAAAGCCGTTGCGTTGCGGGCCACCACGGTAACCCCCGCCGCGCGTGCCACGAAGGCCTCGACCAGCCCCAACCCCAGGCCGCGACTTCCGCCGACGACCACGATTCGCTTTCCGTTCACATCCATGATCCAGTCCTAGCAATGTTCTGATCCGGCCGCTCGAAGACGGCCGCAGCAAGGACGTTCCAACGAGGCAAAAGGAGTCACTGCCGGCCCCAGTCCGGTGGAGACCATGTCCGGGCCGTTTGAACAGCTGAAGGTGGACGGCCTTCACTTGCGGTCCGAAGCGCCGCCAGGCGCAGGCAAAATCCGCTTTGTCCGCAATCTGGCCGAGAACCGTCTTCAGTCGACCCATGGACGAAGCCGCTCGCGCGGCACTGGCGCCCGTGGTGAAGGTGCAGCAATGATTTGAACGACGTGAATTTGCAGATGTGCGGTCCTGGCTGGCGATCGGGGTGTTTAACCTCAGACAGGAGGCTGCCTTGAGGCAGGAGAGGACGACCCCGAGCGGATGATCGAAGACATGCGTATCCGTGGGCTCGGCGACAGGCGCGGCAGGCCCATATTCGGACAATCAAGGATTTCGCCGGATTTTTCAAGCGATCACCAGATACGGCGACACCCGATGACCTGCGCGCCTGCCTTCCACGAAGGGGCCAGTTCGGCGAACCTTCGGCCCATGCCCGGCAATGCGACCCCGGCTGAAGCCTTGCCCAGCTCTCGGTGCCGGCGGCTGCGGCCGACGCTTTGCAGACCCTCGGCAACGTTCTAAAATCCCGGTGGAAGCCCGAGACGATCGTGATCGGCCATCGCCTCATGGGTTCGCCAGTTGCCACCGATATCACGGAGAGCGGATGCTGACGACACGTCGAATGCTGGTGCAGGCCTCCTTGGGTGTGATGGCCGCACTGAAGAATGTGCCGCCGCTCTTGGCACATGCCCAGGACCAGCGGCCGGTCACCCGCCGTATTCCTTCGACGGGCGAGGCGATTCCGGCCGTCGGACTTGGGACCTGGATCACCTTCAATGTCGGAGACGATCCGACGCTCAGGGACGAATGCGCGCAGGTCATGGCAGCCTTCTTCGAGGCCGGCGGGCGCATGATCGACTCCTCGCCCATGTACGGATCATCGCAGCCCGTCGTCGGCTATGGCCTGCAAAAGCTCGGTCAGCCGCCGGGGCTGTTTTCGGCGGAGAAGGTCTGGACGTCCTCGGGGGCCGACGGTCCAAACCAGATCGAGCGATCCCGCCGTTTCTGGAATGTGCCGCGCTTCGACCTCATTCAGGTTCACAACCTGCTTGCCTGGGAGGCGCATCTGCAAACGCTGTTCGCAATGAAGGCAGCTGGCTTGGTGCGCTATGTCGGGATTACGACCTCCGAAGGGCGCCGTCATGATCTTCTTGAACAGATCATGCGGCATGAGGCCGTCGATTTTGTACAACTTACCTATAATATCATCGATCGCGAGGCGGAAGAGCGGATCCTGCCGCTGGCGGCCGAACGTGGAATTGCTGTGATCATCAACCGGCCCTTCCGGCAAGGCGCGCTGACGAGCCGGCTCGACGGCGAACCGATGCCCGCATGGGCAGCCGAAATTGGTGCATCGAGTTGGGCTCAGTTCCTGCTGAAGTTCATTCTCTCCCACCCGGCCGTCACCGTCGCGATCCCAGCCACGACACGTGTTGACCATGTGCGTGAGAACGTCGCGGCAGCGGCGGGCTTGTTGCCCGACGCTGTCACTCGCGAGCGCATGGCGGCCCATGTGCAGGAACTTTGATGTCGGAATGGTGGACCTACAGCCTTGAGGATTTTCTGCTCTTTTCGCCACGCGTCTACTGGCGGATGTTCGAGTTGCACAATGCGATGGTCTGTCCACTACAGGCGCTCACACTGGTTTGCGGCCTTGTCATGCTTGCCCTTATCGTGCGACGGTCTCCTGCCTCTAGACGCTTCGTCGCGCTCGTACTTGCTATCCTTTGGGCCTTTGTCGGATGGTCTTTTCTATGGAACCGCTACGCGACAATAAACTGGGCCGCCGCTTACCTTGCACCCGCATTTGCCGGTGAGGCACTGCTGCTCTTCGTCATCGGCACGCTGATTGACGGCCTTGTCTTTTGCCGGCGCGGACCCGCCGCGTGGACGGGATATGCGCTTCTCGCCCTCGCGCTCGCCGGGCAGCCGCTGCTTGCGCCGCTGCAGGGACGGGCCTGGACCTCGTCCGAAATCTTTGGCGTCGCGCCCGATCCGACATCGATCGGAACGTTGGGCTTCCTGCTTCTTGCCCGCAGCAAGTTCTTGCCGCTGCTCCTTCCTATCCCCCTTCTCTGGTGTTCCTTGAGCGGCCTGACACTTATGAGCATGGGAGCGCCGGAGGCATGGGCATCTTTTGCGGCCGTAGCGCTCGCCCTCGCAGCCTGCATTGGAGCGATCATCAACGAGCGACGACCGACCGCGAGATGATTGCGATGCCGTTGCGTGAAGGATGGCACTCTCCAGCGCCGCCCGCCAGTGGAGAGCGCCGTGAGTAGGCCATCGCGACAGCGTATCAATTTTGTCCGGGCAACCGACCGAGATTTGCAGGCTCACGATCCATCGAATCGTTCAAGCATTTTCTCAAGCTGAACATTCTGTAAACGCAGCTTGTGCGCCAACTGGCTTCTCAGTTGCCTGATCTCCTCGTCCAGGCTTGCCACCTCATCGAAGAAACCATCTCGACGGGAGGAGGATTGCGCGCCCTGGTCGCTCCTTGCGACAGCAGTGCTCTTCGAAACCAAGTCGGCGCGGGGCGTCTTCGTGCGGCCCAGCCGCTTTGTCCGCGGTGTTCGTGGAGACTTTCCACTTGGCCGGCCTTCCTGCATCAACGTGTCGCCAAGGGATCGGCTAGTTTCATGACGAGCAGGGCTCTGGACCCCTTCACCATCCCTTGGCCGCGAGACTGACGGAGGGCCATTAAGATCGCTGTCGGGTTCAGCTGAAGTCGGCCTTGCCAGTGGATCAACGGCGGGATTGTCATCGTGGTCAGCACCACCGGATACTTCCGTTGAGTTTGACGAAAGAGCCGAGGTCTGTCGTATGCCGCTTTCGCCTGCCACCCTATCGGCATCATCTCCAACGGAGCTCTCTGGTGTTTCTATCGGCCGCCTTCGCGAAGCCAACTGAGCAAGGAATTTCCATGGTGTTTTCATAGTGCTTCAACCTCGAGCAATCCGCAGCAGGGCGTTGCCGCAGCTTTAGATCCGGCCCCCGACTGAGGCTGGCCGGATCTCTACTGTCGATCTCCCGGCCGAGCCCCATGCTTGTCGATCAGACGAGCCCGAGCCGCTTGCGCAGATCGGTATTTTCCGCGCGAAGCTTATCTGCGAGGGTTTTTCGAAGCCTTTTATTCTCTTCTTCAAGCTGAGTAAGCTCTGCAACCTCATCAAGAGCCGCTAACGGCGCCTTGGCTGTCTGCACGGTTTGCTTTGGCGTCCGCTTTCTACCGATATCCTTGATTGGATCCTTGCTCGCGCTCTTGCCAGTGATTTGCGTTTCCTGGGGCGCCAGCTTTGCCTGCCCGGCCTGATCACCACTCTTCCTGCGACCACCCGGCAGCTGTGCCGTCTTGGCAGGTGATGCAGCCACGGTTGCTCCGGCAGATGCCTTCTGGCCCCGCGGTGCGCGCGGCTTTTTAGTCGCCGGCATCTTTTCGGCTGCATCCGTCCCTGCGACTTCGGTAGTGGAGCCCGTATTGTTCTCGTCAGCCATCAGTTTTCTCCCTCTGTAGGTAAGTGTTCTTTTGAGCTGAGTGAAAGACGGAGTCAACACGAGCGCCCTATGGATAGCTCACGCTGAGACACGGCGCCAACGCCGGTATTTGAAGATCGGCGAAGCGGCTGACGCTCCTCGCTCGCCACGAGCCTGTTCGAACTGCGGGCAGCGATCCGAATGAGCTCGGCTGTTTTATGAAATGCGTGCGTTGATTCAACTGGCCTCGTCGAGGATCCGAAGTCGGCGTTGCCCGGTGCCGATAGCTTGAGCCGGTTTGCGTCGGCAGCAGGACTTAAACCTCTTTCGACGCAGGAGAGATACGCGCGAGCTTGCCCTCTTCTGCCTTGTAGAAATATTGGCTGGCCACCAACCATCCCTTCAGCGGCCGCAGGGGCGGGATGCATGTCGCCAGCATAAAGGGACCGGTGACCAGCAGGTGGACCCACAAGGGCGCGCTGTACTGGACCTCGAGCCACACGCCGAGCAGCACACTTGGCACGCAAGCAAAGCAGATGACGAAGAATGCGGGACCATCCGCCGGATCTGCGAAGTTGTAGTCGAGGCCGCAGACCTCGCATTCGGGCCTGATCTTCAGGAAGCCGTTGAACATATGCCCCTGGCCGCAGCGCGGGCATCGTCCCTTGAGCCCTGTTGCCGTCGGCGGAATTGGTGGCCACTCGGTTTGCATGAAGGTCGATCCTCGTCCATGCACGCGCAAATGCATGCATTCATCTGTGGAGTTGTATGCATTCAATATAGGTTCATATCTTGGTTTGATGCGATATGGCATATTGCCGCAGAACTCTCATTCCGGATCATTGACAGGGCGCGCCAAACTAGAAGAAGGACGCCGCCAGTTCAGGTGAGCCTTCGAGTGCGTGGCCCATGAATTCAAGAGCGCTCCGCAGCCTTTTGCGGTCAATGGGGCCTCCAAGGCAGACGCGCACCGCCTCCTGCACCTGACCTTCGACCGTAAATGCATCGCTGGCGACGACGCCAATGCCGGAGGCGCGCATGTGGCTGCCGAAGATCGACCGCGTCCAGCCGTTCGTCAGCGGCAGCCAGATATTGAAGCTGATCGGATCGCCACGATAGCTACCAGGCGCAAGAATGGCTGCGACCATTTCCTGGCGTGCCGCTGCCTCCTTGCGGATGAACCGCAGGATCGTATCGGCCGTGCCATCTTCGATCCACCGCGTGGCAAGGGCCATGGTGAGCGGAGAGGCCATGACATTATTGGCACGCATGGCGCTGACGAACGGCCAGATCGCCTTGGTATCTGGTGCAACGACATAGGCTAGCCGGAGCCCGGCGCCGATGCACTTTGCCAAGCCGCCGATATGCCAGGTGAGGTCCGGGGCCATTGCGGCAAACGGCGGCGGTGCATCCAGCGGAATGAAGCCATAGGCGTCATCCTCGATGATCGGGACGTGATATTTGCGCGCCACCGTGCAGATCTCTTGGCGCCGCTGCTCTGGGATCGTCAGGGTAAGCGGGTTCTGCAGGGTCGGGTTGAGATAGATTCCCTTGGGCTTCAATCGCTCGCAGGCTTCGCCAAAGGCGTCCGGCAAGATGCCTTGAGCGTCCATCGGCAAACCCGAGAGATTGAGACGCAACTGCGCTGCAATCGAGCGGATGCCGGGATAGGTGATGCTTTCTGACAGGATGGTTTCGGAGGGCCTTGCCAGCAGGCCGCAAATCGAAAGCAGCGCCGGGTGAGCGCCGGGTGTCACGAAGATGCGCTCCTGCGAAGGGACAAGGCCGCGACGGCCGAGCCAGGTGGCGGCGGCCTCCTTGTCCATGCCCGAGCCGCCAAATCCTTGATAGCGCAGAAGCGGGATAAGGCTGGAGGCCACCGCCGAGATGCCCTCGCGCATCCGCTCGATCAGTTCCGGATCGTTGGGCTCCGGCGGCATGTTCATCGAAAGGTCGATCGCAGACGACCGGCGCGGATCGGGGGCGGTGTCTGACGCAAAGCCCCGCCGCTCCTTGTCGGCCCCACCGGTGACGAACGTGCCGCGGCCAACGTGCGAATCCACCAGTCCGCGCTTCTGCGCCTCGGCATAACCACGCGCGACGGTGGTGAAATCGATTCCCAGGTGTTTCGCCAACTCGCGCTGCGGCGGCAGACGATCACCGATGGCCAGATGACCGCTGCGCATATCCATCTCGATAAGGTCGGCGATGGCCATGTAGCGGGGGCTGTTGCTGCGGCTGAGGTCGGGTCGCCAGTCTTTCATCGGGATATCATATGTCCTTCTTCATCGATATTGACTGTATATTGTTGCAACCTCTTTCTGTCACGAAGAATGTCTCAAACCGCGACGCGAATGGTCGCCAGTGCAGCCTTTCAGGCAATGGCCGCCACGGCTTACGAGATGGCCGCCTGCTGCGTAAAGCAGTGAGCTGCTCAGCCATCCCTCAAGCTTCTGCCACAGGCATTCAGCCTCGACTTTTCCGCTGCTTCTCGGGGCCGAACAGGTCGCTCGGTCCCCAACCGAGATCGAAACAACGATCTGAAGTTCGGCAGAACCAGAGATAAATAGCGCAGCCACGATCGGTGCCGGCCACACCTGATCTTGCCAGTTCAACAAGGACAAAGCCGCCCGGACGAGCGGCCTCATGTCGCGATGATAAAGTCAGGCGTGGCGGACCTTGCGCGATATCGCTCTGTCGAGATCGGCAATCTGATGCTCTATCACGTGATAATGAAACCTGGATATCATACCGTCGCTGAGCGCCACCTGGATGGCTTGTCTGCGGATCGCGGCTTCTTGCGAACGGAGATCACGAACTTCAGCGGCACTGAGCATCATTCGCCCGCTATCGGCGGCGATACGGCCGTCTGCGGCACTGATCTCGGCAAGTATGGTGTCCATCCGGCTGTCTGTGATGAACATCGGCATTGGATCCACAAGTGGGTCATCGTCGCCAGGCTCGCTCCGAGCCCAATGAGTGCGATGATCATTCTCGCCGGCGCGCGCACCGTGGGAATAGCGGGAAGGATGGGACGCAGCGAAAGCGGTTGCTAGCGGGACAGTTATGAGGATGGCGGTGAGCGCCGCCTTAACGATCAAAGAGCGCATTTTGCATCTCCCGAATGTGGAGGACGATTGTCTTTTTTCATCCTCCCGTCCGCAGTGTCGTCCAGTTCCGTCGTGTCGCGGTGGTCACTCATCGCCGGCGGTTCTCGACCTGCAATGCGACAGGATAGAAGCTTGCCGGCAAGACCTGTAATTAACAAAAGATAATTTTTGTCGCTACTGGGCGTCCAGCAATGCAACCTATCTTTGCGTCCCGGCGGTGGAACAGTGGCGGAAGGCTAAAAGTCTCATGCCGTCGCTGAGGATCGCTGCCCCAAATCAATCATCTTGTGTTTTGCCAGGAGCAAGGAGAGCCGCGTCGGGATTGGGGAAATGGCCCAATTCCGATCATCGTCAGTATCCCGTCATTTCCAAATAGCCATACCCCGCAGCACTTCCCTTGAACGAAATTGGACCTTCCCAATAGGGGGTGGTAGTTGCCATCCACGCTTTGTCGTTCAAGGGGCTCGTCGTCACGTCGAAGCCACGCTCGGCAATCCGCACGCGCCATGCAACCGGGACATCCCGTTCGCCGACGTGTGCTGTTCGCAAAGGCGTTATCTGCAGTGATCCCGGCGGCACAGGGGCAGGCTTGCCATCACGCGAAATCCAGTTTGCCGATGTGTAGCCGCCGCGGCTGTCGCGAAGACGGAACGCCATGAGTTTTTCACCGGAATCCAGGTGGAGCGAAAACCACTCCCATCCGGTTTGATCCTTGGCGAGGGGCTGCGACGACCATTCTCGATCAAGCCATGCCTTGCCGCTGACCCGAACGGTCTTGCCGCCAATGTCGAGAGAACCCGAAACCTCATAGAACGGCTGCGAGTAATAATAGCTCGCCTGCCCTTCGGCCGACTTCACCGAATAGCCTTGATCTCCCTGCAGCACGAGAGGACCGCTGGCCGAGAGTTCGAGCCTATACGCGAAATCCTTTCCGGTCGCGTGGAGGCTAAGCTTGTCTAGCTGGTCGGCGCCCGGTTTGGACAGGCCTTTCATTTCCCAATCATCGATCCAGGCTAGAAAGGGTATGGCCTCGACACCTGCTTGGCCGACCCCTCCGCGGGCGCGTTTTTCGGCCAAGAGGTGCCGATCTTTCGCGGTGATCGCAGCATGGCCCAGCCAGACTTGAGGATCCGACCAGCCGCCCTCGGTCTTCGGCGCAAGGGCGGCGCGGAAAAGTGTCCATTGTACGCCGTACTGCGTCCGATCCTCGCTCTCCAGGTTTGCGGTAATGTACCACCATTCGATGCGGAATTCGGGATGGGGGCCGTGATCTTGCGGAAAGCTCAGTTGTATTCCGGGGCGTGGAACAGCGAAGCCCTCGGCGGTCGAGCCCAGGCCGGCAAATCCTTGCGAAATGGCGGCGGCAGGAACAGAGATTGCCGTGGCTACGGCAACAAAGGCGGCCAGTAGACCTCTAGCGTTCATTGGCAAACACCCTCAGCAAATCCGATGGCGCGACCGTCGCCAGCCGTCGGAGCGGAATAAAGACAGACAGGATCGCCGCAGCCAGCGCCACCAACCCGAGGACGAGCCAGTCCATGGGGAAAATCTGCAACGGCAGCCGCCAGCCGAAAGCCTCGACATTGACGATCGACAGCAGCACCCAGGAAAGCGCAAGGCCGACGGGGACCGCGGCAACGAAGGTCGCGAGCCACAGCGCCAGAGTGCGCAGCACTTCGAGCAGCCCAAGATCACGTCGCCTGATCCCCATCGCCCAGACAGGCGCAAGCTGCGGCAGTCGAATGCCCGACAAGGTCAGCAGGCTGGAGAACATCGCAAAACCTGCAACGCCGAGGGTGAAGAGATTGAGCATTCCGGTCACGGCAAAGGTCTGGTCGAAGACCGCCTGGGATTGCCGCTTCAGTGAAGCCTGGTCGATGACGTTTTCAGAAGGCAGACCGAATTCAGTCGTCAGGCGTTCCTTCAGCGCCGCAGCCTCGACCGGCCGTACACGCACACCATACCTCAGCTTTGGGACATCCGCGTAATGTGCCGTCAGGGCTTCGACGCCGACGATGACCTGTCCTTTTGGATTGCCGTAGTCAGAATAGACGCCAACGACGGGAACTGTCCAATTGCCGGGCAGGACCAGGCGATCGCCAATTTCGAGCCCCTTGCGACGCCAAAACTGCTCGTTGATGAGCGCTCCTTGCCCTGCTGCGACCTGGTCCCAGACATTGGTCGTGCCTGACAAGAGCGGCCAGTTGTCCCGATAGGTCGGGTCGCCTGCAGCTGCGCCGAAAATCTGCAGCCTGTCTCCGAGCACCTCACCCTCGATGCTCCAGATGGGAAGGACCGACGTCGAATGGTCCAACAGCCATGTCCGCAAGCGCATCGCTTCGTTCTCCTCTCGCGCAGTGACGTAAAGCTCTGCCGCCAGCCGCTGGTCGAGCCAGCCGATGAAAGTCAGGCGGAAACTGGAGACCATCGTGCCGACACCGACATTGGCGGCGAGCGCCAGCAACAGCGCCATCAGGGCAAGGCTTAGTCCAGGCAGCTGTTGCCGCGTATCGGCCCAGAACCACGTGACGAGTACGCGTGAAGAGTTTCTCTGCATGACGGCAAGACACGCCGATAGCATGCCCGGTAGCATCAGGGCCGCTCCGAGCAAGAGGCAGGCCAGCACTGCGAAGCCTGCGACCAGCCCGTGTCCGACATTCGCCAAAGTGACCGACGCAATCAGCAGCGCAAGCCCACCCAAAAACTGCAGTCGGATACCGATTGCCGTCGCTCGGGCCCAGGCGCGAGGCTGGGCTGCAGCCAGCAACGGCATGCACCGGACCCGCCAGAGGCTTTGGGCCGACGACACGATCGTTCCGCCGACCGCTATTCCGAGCCCCGTTGCCCACCATTCCGGCCGGATCGTCAGTGTAGCCGGGACGCTCGCTCCATAGAGCCCCTTAAGGGTTGCAGCCACATCCGGGAGCAACAGGGACGCCACGAAATAACCGATCACCACGCCGACAAGCCCTGAAAAGAAGGCCAGCGTCAGAAGCTCCGTCATCAGCAGGATGTTCAGCGACGACAGGGAAAGCCCGAGAGAGCGCAAGGTCCGGAAAGTGGCTCTGCGCTGCTCAAACGCCAGGCCGATCGTCGCGTATACGATGAACAGACCGACGGCAAACGCCAGGAAACCGAACGCTGTGAGGTTGAGGTGGAAGCTGTCGGTGAGCTGTGCGACATCCGGACGGTCGCCCGGTGGCTTTATTGCGACCTCGGGTGCGAGAATGTCGAGCGAAGTCAGATTCGCCCGTTGTTCCGGCGAAACGACGAGACGGCTTACCTCGCCGTGTCTGTCGAGAAGCTGCTCGGCGACGGCGATATCGGTGAACGCGGCTCCGTCCGGCAGGTCTGGCGACACCTCGAGCTGCATCTGGGTGTGCCCCTGGAGCCTCAGGGCCGTCGCCTTTGAAACCACAAGGGTACCCGTCAAGGCCGCCAGGCCGTTCCATTCTGCAGTGTTCAAGCCACGCCCCTGCGCCGGCATCGTCAACGGATCACTGCCGATAAGCCGCACACGGACATTTCCGAAGCGATGGTCGCCTTCGATAATGGGCGAGACGTTCCAGCCTGCCCTTCGCAATTTGGAATACGTGCTTAGGGGAACGGAATTGCCGTTTCTCGGTACGAGTTGCGTCAATTCGTTCTGCTCGAGCACAGAAGCTGCCCGCGCGTAACTCGCCCGCGCCTCTGCGTTGATCGCCTGGACACCCG
This sequence comes from Rhizobium etli 8C-3, assembly GCF_001908375.1. Taxonomy (NCBI): domain Bacteria; kingdom Pseudomonadati; phylum Pseudomonadota; class Alphaproteobacteria; order Hyphomicrobiales; family Rhizobiaceae; genus Rhizobium; species Rhizobium etli. The sequence continues at coordinate 1,745,107 of NZ_CP017244.1, forward strand.
ACCAAAGCGCAGTCGCTAATGAAAGGCCGAGGATAAGCGTAAAAAATTGAAGGGGCCGACGCCGCCAATGCGAAACGAGAGCCGTTGCGGCGGTCCAGAGCATCAGGCGATCTTTCCGCCGCTGAGATGAACGCTGCGGTCGAGCATCTGTGCCAGCCTCGAGGAATGCGTCACCATCAAAAGCGCAGCCCCTGCACTCTTCGTCAGCGACAGCATGATGGCGAGCACAGCGTCCCCGGTCGCTTCGTCGAGGTTGCCGGTCGGTTCGTCGGCGAGAACAAGGGGCGGCCGCGCAGCAAGCGTTCTGCCGATCGCCACCCTCTGCTGCTGGCCGCCGGAAAGCTGCTCTGGGTATCGGGCGAGAAGCGCCTCGATGCCAAGATTTTCCACGAGCTGCCGCTCCCAGTCAGGATTGTGCCGGCCAGCAAGCCTTGCATGGAAGGAAATGTTGGCTGCGACATCGAGCGACGGAATCAGGTTGAACTGCTGAAACACCAACCCGACCTGCGAACGTCGATACTGGGCCCTTCCCCGATCGTCCAAAGCTGCAATATCCACGCCCGCTGACAGGATCTGTCCGGCATCTGGATAGTCAAGCCCGCCGACCAGGTGAAGCAGGGTACTTTTTCCGCTTCCCGACTCGCCGGTCAACGCGACGCTTTCGCCGGCATCGATATCGAAATCCACGCCTTTCAGGATCTCAAGAGGTCCTTCGGCGATCAAATAGGATTTTCTGACATTGCGGAGCGAGAGCAGCATCTGAGTTCGGGATCGATGACGATGTCAGAGTATTTAGGCACAACCGTCGGCTTTGTAACCATTCTTGCATGGCGATTTCGACCACGCGGCATCAATACTCCGCCAGCGCCTGTGTTCTTGATGTCGCCGGGACGCCCAGGGACCTGCGCAAGCTTGTTGGTGGCAAGTTTGAGAGGACATTTCATGGCGAACTGGCCGGGTTCGTTCGCTGCGTCGCCACCATGGCCGCCAGCACAATCAGGCCAGGTTCCGAAAACGCCCATCCTATCGGCACCGGAACGATGCAGAGACCGTGTTCGGGCGTCGCCGCCACCAGAGTAGATTAAGAAGGGGCTGGCTGGGACGACCACGACTCTTGAAGGCGTCAAACTGTGCGTCTCTACGCTGCAAAGATCATTGACCCCATCAGGTTGAGCAAAACCGCGGTTATGGCGATCGTCGCCGAGGAGAGCAGAAGCCCAATCAGAGTGACGAGGCCGTCACCCTCCATCATGGCAACTGCCAGGACCACCAGCGACAACACCGGCAGCACGTTGCCAAAGGGGATCGGCAGGGCAATCACCACGGCGAGCAGGAAGATGGGGAGGCCGAGCAAGGCCTGCGCATGTCGCCCGGTCAGCACCGCCATCCGATCGGCGCGCACGATTTTCTCCACCCTTTCGATCATCGGAACCGAGTGACGGAAGATAAGATCAAGCGTCGCGAACGAAAGGTGACGGTTTCGGACGATGGCAGGCAACCACACCGTCCGGCGGCCCGCGCTGATCTGGAGCGAGACCAGAGCAAGCGTCGTGCCGAACACCATGCCGAACGGGCCGGGTATCGGCGTCAGGGCCGGGATTGCCAGAAACAGGACCGTGAAAGCAATGCCGGCCGGACCCATGCACTCCAAAGCCTCGCCAATGGAGAGGCCGCCTTTTGCCCGGGCGAGTTCCACCATCTCCCTCAGTTGCGCGCGGGCCACTCCGCGCGACTGTTTGTGCCCGTCTTGTTCGAACAACTTATTCAACCCATCTCAAACCGAACCGCCTGTTACGCATCCTCGCCGGCACCGCCAAGAACCCGCAGGAGGGCTGCACATTGCGGATCTTGATTATCGAGCAGCTCCGCCGGCCCAGTGCGGCCGATTGCAATGTTGACGACAGTAGCCGCAGCCCAGCCATAGTCGCCCGCGGCACGTTCGATCAACTGCGGGCTCTGGGACGCGAGGCAGGCCTGGGACTGACGAGCGATCTCCATGGGAAGCCGCGCGCGCTCGACTTGTTCCACTATCTGAGCCTGCAGCGGATCAACGACGAGCACGGCAAAAATCCAGCCGATAAAATCCGAAAACATATCTATTTCCTTCCTGTTCGGTAGCTGACAGTGTTCCTATGAGCAGTGCTGATCATGCACGCTGCTGCTGATCCTGTGTCTTGAGGGAGCTCCAGACCACCCCGGCGACGACGAGGGCGAAGAAGCTCGACCACATCGATAGCGGCGTTTCCAGCCACTCGAAAAACAACAAAGAAAGATTCAAAGATAATCCCCTATCGGCACGGGCTGTCGGAAAACGGTCCGACATCGCAAGAGTGCCGAGGCTCTCGCCAGAGGGGCCCGGACCAGCGGGTTAGCCCGCAGATGGGGATTGGCCTTTCGCTCGTCAAGGGCGGTCCGAACTCGCCCTCTCCATCGGAATGCGACGTCGGGCCGATCCGAAAATCTGGAACTGAAACTGCTTACCGAAGGTCCGAGCAGCTGCAAGGCGCAGGGATCGGGGGCAATAAGATGACCGCGAAAATCGGTTACAGGAGATTTTAAAGGGCCACGCGCAGCCCCAACTCGATCTCGGTCTTTTGGACAGGAGCGGAGTTTTCTGTTGTGGCCAATTCAAAATCTGATTTACTGGCACTTCGCTGTTTGGCTTTGAGGGGGATATTGCCGATGGTGTGGACCCGCAGGGACGTGTTACTGGGTGGTTTGGCTTTACTTGGCACCGGCGCGGTTCAGAAACCGACATTTGCGCAGGCGTCTTCCTATTTTGCCGGCACCGCCGTCGACAATGGCGTGGTGTTCCAAAGGACCAACTTCGCCAAGATCGACAGGCGGTGGCACCGCCAGGTCGTCAAGTATTTCAGCAGCGAGCCGATCGGCACCGTTGTTGTCGATACAAGGCATCATTTTCTCTACGTCATCATGGAGAACAAGACAGCCATCCGCTACGGCGTCGGCGTCGGCCGCGAGGGCTTCAAATGGTTTGGCCGCGCCACGATCGATCGGAAATCGCTTTGGCCGCGCTGGACGCCGCCGCCGGAGATGCGCAAGCGCCATCCAGAATTGCCCGAATTCGTGGCGGGAGGCTCACCGAAGAATCCACTCGGCCCCCGCGCCATGTATCTGCTTCGCGACGGCGTCGACACCGGTTATCGCTTCCACGGCACGTTGGAGCCGGGGAGCATCGGCAAGGATGCTTCCAGCGGCTGTATCCGCATGTTCAATGAAGACGCCATCGATCTTTACCAGCGTTGCCCGATCGGCACCGCTGTGCAGGTTCTGCCGCATATCGCCGACCAGGCTGAAAACGCCGCTCAGGTTGGCAAGATAGCCCCGGTCCAATAAGGAATATCATCCAGATGTATACTATGCTCGGATACACGAGGAGCGTTGTGGCCGCGGCCATGCTGGTGGCGCTCGCCGCCTGCACCACCAGCGAAGTTGCCTCCCTGGAAGAACCTGCCGCGGCGCCGATGACCGGCCAGACCAACGATCCCGCGCCAGGTTTCGAGAACATCGCGGCTGGCAGCGAAGAGGATTTTATCCTCAACGCCGGCCGACGGATCTACTTCAGCCAGGACTCTGCCACGCTCGATTCCGTCGCCATGGCGACGTTGGATAACCAGGCCGTTTGGCTGAACAGGAATCCGAATTGGCTGGTCAAGCTGCAGGGATTTGCCGACGATTCCGGCTCCCCGTCCAAGATGGTGGCGCTGTCGCAGAAGCGCGCCGAGGCGGCAATGGCCTATCTCGCCTCGAAGGGCGTGGACGCCAGGCGCATGTGGGCAAAGGGCTACGGCAACGACCGCGAAGTCCGCGATTGCGCCGAGCGCTCGTGCAAGGTGCAGAACCGGCGCGTCGTCTCCAATCTGCGTGTCCAGCGAGATGATGAAGGCGCTTGAGACCGGACCGGGCGTTTCGGCTTCCCAGCTGCTGTGATCGCAAAAGAGTGAGCAGCCGTGCCTGCCGTTGTGGATGGGCGCTCGTCCGGCGGACCGGAGCGGCGATCGCTTGGAATTCTTCTCGAAACGCAAATGGCCGTAACGGCAAAGAACACATCGATAGCTGCGGCAAGTTCAGGTTCGAGCCCGCCGGGGATGCCCTTCGCGCGGGCTTTCATGGAATCCATCAAGCCACTCCTGCAACTCTGCCTCAGCCCGCTCCAGAGCGCTGTAGTTCAGGAGTTTGCGCAGGAAAGCGACCGCAACGGCGCGGGCGCGGAGATTGAAGCGGCCGTCTTCGTGGTCGTCGCCGTTGGTCTGGTAGACGTCGAGCTTGTCGTAGAGCTGCTGCAAGCGGTTCTGGACGCTTCGCAACGAGAGGCCCCGACGCCTGGCGATGGCCCGGTCCGTGAGGCCCAGCGCGATGTCGACCAGGATCTCGTATTCGGAATCGGTAAAGCCGTTTGTCTGGCCGAGGCTCTTCTGCTGCAGGCCCCGCACCTCGCGGTCAATGACGCACTGGCTCTCGATGAAGATCGAGCGTAGCGCAAGCTTCAGTCGCTCGTCGGAGGCGGATTTGAGCACATAGCCATAGGCGGCACCGTCCGGCACGATGCGGGAAACGCCGCGCACATAGGCCTCGTCCGAGTAATTCGACCAGAACAGGATGCGGGTCTCCGGCCGCTCCTTCCAGATCGTGCGCGCCGCCTCGATGCCGTTGCGGCTCGCCATCTGCAGGTCCATGACGATATGCGCGGATTTGTGATCGCGGGCGAGCTTTTCGCCGACGGTTCCGTTTTCCGCCTCGATAACTGTGTCGCATTCCGGCAGGGCGGCGTTGACCGCCTCGTGCAGATAGGACCGATGCAACGGGTCGTCCTCGACGATCAGAACCTTCATCGTAGCCTCTTCCTCAGTTTGACCCGCTCGCAGGCTCGTGCGGCACGAGCGGCAGCACGACGCGCACCACAGTGCCGCGGTTGTTGTGGCCAGGCCCGGTGGTGAAGCGCGCCGAGATGAGCCGCGCACGGGTCTTCATGTTGTCTATGCCTCCGCCGATCCGTCCCCGCGTCTTGGCGAGCCCGGTCCCGTCGTCGGAGATCTCGATCGACAGCCGGTCGTCGTCAGCCTCGAGCCGAACCATGACGGCCAGCGGGGCGGCATGGCGCACCGCATTGTTGATCGCCTCCTGCGCGATACGGAACAGCGCGACACTGACACTCGGTTCCAGTCGCTCCAGTGCGCCATGCGTCTCGTCGGCGAGCCCCCATTCGATGCCCGATCCCGTGTCGCGGGTCGATCGGTCCAGATGATGCTCGATCGCTTGGGCGAGGCCGAAGAGTTGGAGCACGGAGGGTTTTGCCTGCTCGATGATCTGGCGCAGGTCCTGCATGCAATGCTGGAGCGAACGGGAAATGGGCTCCAGCGCCTCTGGCGCCATCTCGGCGTTGGCCGACAGCCGATCGATCCGGCGGGCGAGCCGCGTCAGGTCAGCCAGCGTCTGGTCGTGCAGGTCCATGCCGATCCGCTGGCGCTCCTGCTCCAGCGCTTCGGTCAATTTCAGCGCGCCTTGTCGCAACCCCTCCTCGCGCGCACGCGCCTCCGCCTCCACGATGGCCGAGCGCTGCGCCTGCTCGGCCGCCTGCAGGGCGAAAAAATAGGGCGTCAGCAGATCTGCGATGATGCGGGCGCGTTCGATATCCTCCATCGTATAGACGTCCGGCTTTTGCGACGAGCAGGAAAGCGCTGCGATGATCGTACCCTGCACCTTCATCGGTACATGCAAGCGGCTCCTCAGCGACTGTTCCACGATCGGCCGCTTGAATGCGCCCTCGAAGTGGAAACGCGGGTCCGTCATAGCATCGTTCGCCAGAAGAAAGTCCACCTCGCCCCAGAGCAGCGAGCGGATGGGGCTGTTGACCACCGGCGCGCCGGCAAGGTCGCCCCAGGCGGTCTCGATCCCTGTCTCGTAGGCCGTGTGGTAGTTGCCGCCCTCAAGCAGCACACAGACATCGAGATGATCGTGCGGGATGATGTGGGCAACCTCGGCGGCGACCGAACGGATGGCCGAGCGGAAGTCGAGCTGGCCCGCCAGCAGCCGGGAAATGCCGAGATAGTGGTCGAACATGGCTGCGGGTGCCAGATGCAGCATCGTCAGTTCCTCCCCGAGACGGCAGCAGGCTCCTCAACCTGCCGCGATCGCTTCGCAGTAAGCGCCCGCGGAAGCGCCGCCGTCTTGCGTAAACCCGCAGCTTGTTGCGCAAAACCCGCAAACGACTTGCCGCCTTGCCCCTATACAGGCCGGTCGATCTCCCGCATCCTGCCCTTACTGAGAGGAGGATGCTCAGTGCAAGAACAATTTTCACTCGAACCCATTTTGGGCAGGCAGTGAAGCGATCCGCTAATCGGCGTGATCATGAGGGAGAGAGATATGAAAATCCGCAAGATGCTTCTGGTATCGGCCGCAATAGCTTGCGCCGCGCTGCCCGTTTCCGCCTTTGCCGAGACGTCGGCAAAGAAGATCGCCCTGTCCAACAATTATGCCGGCAACTCCTGGCGCCAGGCCATGCTGACAAGCTGGGGAAAGGTAACGGGCGAAGCCGTGAAGACTGGCGTCGTTGCCGCAGCCGACGCGTTCACCACCGCCGAGAACCAGGCGACGGAACAGGCCGCGCAGATCCAGAACATGATCCTGCAAGGCTATGACGCGATCGTGCTGAATGCCGCCTCGCCGACGGCGCTGAACGGCGCGGTCAAGGAAGCCTGCGACGCCGGCATCACCGTGGTTTCCTTCGACGGCATCGTGACCGAACCCTGCGCCTGGCGCATCGCCGTCGACTTCAAGGAAATGGGCCGCAGCCAGGTGGAGTATTTGTCGAAGAAACTCCCGGCCGGCGGCAACTTGCTTGAGATCCGCGGCCTTGCCGGTGTCTTCGTCGACGACGAGATCTCGGCTGGCATCCACGAGGGCGTCAAGCAGTTTCCGCAATTCAAGATCGTCGGCTCCGTTCACGGGGACTGGGCGCAGGACGTGGCGCAGAAGGCTGTTGCCGGCATTCTGCCAAGCCTGCCCGACATCGTCGGCGTGGTGACGCAGGGTGGAGACGGTTATGGCGCGGCACAGGCGATTGCCGCGACCGACCGGAAAATGCCGATCATTGTGATGGGCAACCGCGAGGACGAACTGAAGTGGTGGAAGCAGCAGAAGGACGCGAAGGGCTACGAGACCATGTCCGTGTCCATTGCGCCGGGCGTCTCCACGCTGGCCTTCTGGGTCGCCCAGCAGATCCTCGATGGCAAGGAGGTCAAGAAGGACCTCGTCGTGCCCTTCCTGCGCATCGACCAGGACAATCTCGAGACGAACCTTGCCAATACGCAGGCCGGCGGCGTTGCCAACGTCGAGTACACGCAGGAAGATGCCGTCAAGGTCATCGAGTCGGCGAAGTAATTTTTTCCGGCCAAGGCCGCGAATGGCTGCGTGGCATCCTTTGCGAGCAGATGTGGCGGGCAGCATGAATGACGTTTTGAAGGCCGTGATCGCGGTCGATGGCGCCAAGGTCAGCTTCGGCGCGGTCAGGGCACTCGACGGCGTGACGCTCCATGTCATGCCGGGCGAATGCGTCGGGCTCGTCGGACACAATGGAGCCGGCAAGTCGACGATCGTCAGCGTGATCAACGGCGGGCTCACCCCGCACGAAGGAAGCGTCGCGAGCGACGGCGAGCGGCTGGAACGCTATGGCATCAACGTCGCACGTGCCCGCGGTGTGCGCTGCGTCTTCCAGGAACTTTCGCTCTGCCCTAACCTCTCCATCGTCGAGAATGCGCGCATCATGCATCGCGATCTCGGTGGCTTTGGCTGGCGCAAGCGCGCCGCACAGATCATTGGCAAGAGCCTCGACACTGTCTTTCCCGGCCATGGCATCGACAGCACTCGGACCGTGGGAGATCTTTCGATTGCCGAGCGGCAGATGGTCGAGATCGCCATGGCCTTTTCCGACGCCGGCGTTCCGCCGCGGCTGGTGATCCTCGACGAACCGACCTCGTCGCTCGATGCAAGCCTTGCTCGCCAGATGCTCGACCATGTCCGCCGCTTCGTTGGCGCGGGTGGGTCCGTCATCTTCATTTCTCATATCCTGCACGAGATCCTCGAAACCTCCGACCGCATCGTCGTCATGAAGGATGGCCGCGTTGTCGCCGAACGCCCCGCGCACGACTTCGACCATCATGGCGTCGTGGAAGCCATGGGCACCGTTGCGAAAGACGAGACAGGGCAGCGCTCGGCGCGCGAACAGTCCACCGCTCCGCTCGTCCTGTCCCATCAGGCAGCAGGTCTTTCCTTCATGGCGCGCAAGGGTGAGATCATTGGACTGGCGGGTCTGGCAGGCCACGGGCAGACCGAGCTCCTGCTCGCCCTGCATGCCTCCCAGGCCGGCAACTGGCTGCCTGAGCGTGATCCACTCGTCACCTTCGTCGCCGGCGACCGCCGCCTCAACGGCGTCTTCGAGCTGTGGAGCATCCTGCGCAACTTCTCCATCGCCTCGCTCGGCGACCTGTCCCGGCGCGGCCTCATCCTCCCAGGCAAAGAGGCGACGAAAGGCGCCGACTGGAAGCGGCGGATCGAGATCCGTACCCCCGATATGGACAACCGCATCCTGTCGCTTTCAGGCGGCAATCAGCAGAAGGTCCTCTTTGCGCGCGCGCTTGCGACGCGTGCTCCGATTGTCCTGATGGACGATCCGATGCGCGGCGTCGACATCGGAACCAAGCAGGAAGTCTACGCGATCATTCGCGAGGAAGCCGCGCACGGCCGGACTTTCATCTGGTATTCGACGGAGATGGACGAGGTCAGCCTCTGCGACCGCGTCTACGTCTTCCGCGAGGGTCGTATCGCGGCCGAACTCGCCGGCGACGCCGTCAACGAGACGAACATCATCGCCGCCTCCTTCGAGGGTGTCGCCGCATGACGTTCCGGCTCTCGTCCGACGCCATGCGTCTTGCCATTCCCGCCCTGTCGCTGACGCTGCTGCTCGCGGCTGTCTTCTGGCTGCAACCGCGCGCCATGAGCTATGTCGGGCTCAATCTACTGTTCAACCTTGCCGTACCCATCGCGCTTGCGACGATCGCCCAGATGCTCGTGATGGCCGTGAATGACCTCGATCTCTCGATGGGCACCTTTGTCAGCTTCATCGCCTGCGTAACCGCGACCTTTCTGCGGGACGCCCCCGTGACCGGCGTTCTGATCCTCGCCGGGGCGATCGTCACCTATGCGGCGCTCGGCATCGTCATCCATCTGCGCAACCTGCCGTCCATTGTCGTGACTCTCGGCATGAGCTTCGTCTGGGGTGGCCTTGCCGTACTGCTGTTGCCGTCACCGGGCGGGCAGGCGCCGGACTGGGTGCGTTGGCTGATGACTGTCAAGCCCCCGTTGGCGCCGATGGCTATCGTCGCCAGTATCGTCATCGCTGCCGTCGCCCATCTCGTCATCATGCGGTCCTCGCTCGGCGTGCTGATCCGCGGCATCGGCGGCAACCAGCGCTCTGTCGAGCGCGCCGGCTGGTCGATTGTCCGGGCGCGCGCCACCGCCTATGGCCTTGCCGGCTTCTTCGCGGTTCTCGCTGGCATCGCCCTCGTCGGCCTGACCACCGCAGCCGATGCTAACATCGCGCTGCGCTACACGCTGCTTTCGATCGCCGGCGTGATCCTCGGCGGCGGCGAGTTTATCGGCGGCCGCGTCTCTCCTATCGGCGCCGTGATCGGCGCGCTGACGCTGACGCTCGCCGGCTCGTTCCTTTCGTTCCTACGCATCTCGCCGGACTGGCAGATCGGGGCTCAGGGCGCGATCCTGATCATCGTGCTCGCGCTTCGCCTGATGCTCAACCGTCTCGAAAAGCGGGAGAGGCGCCGATGATCCTGCTCCTGCGGCCCTTCAGCAAACCCTGGATATGGTCATGGCTTGCCGCCTTTATCGTGTGGTTCTTGACAATCATGGTAACGCTTGGTGCCAGCACGCTCGGCCTGTCGCAAGCCGCGCTCACCTTCGCGGCCTTCTCGGTCATCGTCGGGATCGGCCAGATGTTCGTCATCACGCTCGGTCCCGGCAACATCGATCTCTCGGTTCCGGCCACCATGACGCTTGCCGGTACGGTAGCGCTGAAACTCATGAATGTCGAAAACGGCATGATCCTGCCCGGCTTTCTTGTCGTCATCTTGATCGGCCTTGTCGTCGGCCTGTGCAATTACGCGCTCATCAAGGCGCTGCGCATTCCGCCGATCATCGCGACTCTATCCATAAGCTTCATCGTGCAGTCCGCCGCAATCTGGACGAACCGGGGATTGCGCATCAAGCCTCCAAGCATGCTTGCCGAGTTCACCACGTCGAACACGCTCGGCGCGCCGAACGTGGCGATCGTCGCATTCCTCATCTCGATCCTTGCCTGGTTCCTGCTCGAGAAGACGATCTACGGGCGCTGGATCTCGGCGATCGGCCAGAGCATGCCGGCCGCGCGCATGGCGGGGATACCGGTCGACGGCACCCGCTTCGTCACCTACCTTTTCTGCGCCGTGCTCGCATCGGTCGCAGGTTTTCTGCTCGCCTGCTTCTCCGGCGGCGCAGCGCTCAACATGGGTTCGGAATATCTCCTGATGTCGATCGCCGTCGTCGTCATCGGCGGCACGGCGGTCGCCGGCGGAGATTCCAACGTGCCAGGCATCTGGGGCGCATCGCTTTTCATGTTCCTGGTCGTTTCCATGCTCAACACTTACGGGCTCGGCGCGGGCATCCGCCTCATCATGACCGGCCTCATCATCATCAGCGTCATCATGCTCGCCGGCGGTCGCCGGTCCGGCATGCGATAAACGGAAAGAGCTCCATGGTCGAGGCCGACATCTATGAAATCCACGACGCGCGCTTCCGGCAGATGATCGTGACGAGCGCCCGTCTCGACGAACTCTATTCCGGCTGCCGCTGGGCTGAGGGTCCCGTCTGGTTCAACGACGCGAACCAGCTTCTGTGGAGCGACATTCCCAACCAGCGCATGATGCGATGGACACCCGAGGGCGGCGTCTCCGTCTACCGGCAACCGTCCAACTTCACCAACGGCCATACGCGCGACAGGCAGGGAAGGCTCATCTCCTGTGAACACGGTATGCGTCGTCTCACGCGCACCGAGGTCGACGGCTCGATCACGGTGCTCGCCGACCGTTTCGGGGGCGCGCGGCTCAATTCTCCGAACGACGTGGTGGTGAAGTCCGACGGCACGGTCTGGTTCACCGATCCCACCTACGGCATCATGTCGGACTACGAAGGCTATCGCGCCGAGCCGGAACAACCGACCCGCAACGTCTACCGGCTCGACCCGACGACCGGCGAGCTTGCGGCGGTCGTCACCGATTTCATCCAGCCAAACGGCCTTGCCTTCTCGCCCAACGAGACAACGCTCTACGTGGCGGATTCGGCAGCAAGCCATGACGAAAGCCAGCCGCGTCACATCCGCGCTTTCGATGTGGTCGATGGCAGTCTGCTCGCCAACGGCCGTGTCTTTTGCCTCATCGACAACGGCATTCCAGACGGCATCCGCACAGACGTGAACGGGAACCTCTGGTCGAGTGCCGGTGATGGCGTGCATTGCTTCGATCCGACGGGCAAGCTGATCGGCAAGATCCGCGTGCCGCAAACCGTCGCGAACCTCACCTTCGGCGGGCCCAAACGCAACCGGCTGTTCATCGCGGCAACCCGCTCGCTCTATGCAATTTACGTCGCTGTGACCGGTTCTCAGCTGCCTTAAAGACACGGTCATTTCCGACGACGATGGCCCGGAAAGTTGTAATGGGGGACGGTTGAGGCACAGCTTGTCGCAACCGTGCGAGAGCGGCTTGACCTGCGAGCAGGCGATATCAACGCTTAAACTGATCTCGGAAAGTGCATGCTTTCAGGGCAAGGACGAGAAGCAGATCAGCGAGCTAGAAGACGACGCGGGCCGGCGGCCAGCAACACCTCAACATCAGATGCAGTGTTTGGCCGGCCAAGACTTCGGCAGCAACTTTTACCTCACCATCGGCCTCAACCAGACATCACCTTGGGCAGAGACACCGACGCCCGCAGCCCCGGCAACTTCTGCGCCGGCCGATTCTTAGAAAGAACGATATCTCCGCCGTGATGGCGGACGATGGCTCGGGCGATCGAAAGCCCCAGGCCGACGCCGCCAGTCTCGCGGCTGCGCGACTGCTCGAGGCGAAAGAACGGCGCGAACACCTGTTCGGTTGCGTTTTCGGGAATGCCGGGACCGTCGTCCTCGACGACAATGTCGATCGTCGTCGGCGTGTGAAAGAGATGGACCCTGGCCTGGCCACCGTAACGCACCGCGTTTTCGACCAGGTTGCGGATGGCGCGGCGCAGGCCTTCGGGGCGGCATCGATAGTTGATCTTCGCGCCCTCGGAAAATTCGACGCTCTGCCCGAGCTCCGCAAGGTCGTCGCAAAGGCTGCCGACAAGGGCGTTGAGCTCGATCGTCCTGGTTTCCTCGACGGTCGCCTCCCCCCGTGCAAAGGCAAGTGTCGCCTCGGTCATCGTCTGGATTTCGTCGATCGTCGCCAGCATCCGTTGCTGTACGTCGGGATCCGAAACGAATTCGGCGCGCAGACGCAAGGATGTGAGCGGCGTACGCAGGTCATGGCTGATCGCCGCAAGCATGCGCATCCGATCCTCAACGAAGCGGTGCAGCCGCGACTGCATCCGATTGAACGCTTCTGCTGTCTGGCGGATGTCGTCAGGCCCGGATTCGGGCAGCTTCTCCACCGTCTCGCCCCGCCCAAGAGCCTCGGCGGCCGAAGCAAGACCCCGCAGCGGCCGGGTAATGCGATTGGCAGTGAAGACACCGATGATCGAAAGAACGATCGCCGTTATGCCGAGCGAGAATAGCGATTGCGTGTTCCAGAGCGTGCTCGGCATCACTTTGTGATAAGCGGAATTCAACCAGCTGCCGTCGCTGAGCCGTACGGCAAGCCCCATTCCGTTCGTTTGATCGAAATAGAGGAACTTGGCCGCATGCGGCAGGGACCATGGTCCAGACGCCAGGGTGGTCCAGTCATCGGAAGCGTTTGCAGCCGCAAAGAGGCCCCGTTCATAGCCGAGCTTCGCCGGCAGGTGCCTCGACTGCGTCTGCGAGTTCCGTCGCGAGTCGGGCAAGTTCGGCAATGGTTCTGCAAGCTGTGCTACTGCCACCGTGCGCCAATGGTCCGCATCGGCCGGATCGCCGGCGGAGATCCAGAAGCGCGAGTAGCCTGTTCCACTGGCAAGCAGGACGTCCTGGCGAAGAGGAACAGGCAGGGATTCGAGCAGCCTTGCAAGCGATGCGGTGCGGCTGAAGAACTCGCCCTTGGCAGCCGCCCGCAGAGCCTTGTCGCGCTCGTCCCATGAGATCAGGAATGCAAGGGCTTGCGATATGACGAGCGCAAGCAGCAAGAAGCCGATGAACTGCGCAGCAAGACTCCTTTTCCACCATCGCATCATCGGGATGCCACCTCCGCAGAAAAGCTGTAACCGCCACCCCAATGGGTCTTGATGATGGCGGGATTTTTCGGGTCGAACTCTATCTTCTTGCGCAAGCGGCTAACCTGGTTGTCGATGCTGCGATCGAAGAAATCGGCGGTACGGCCGACGGTCAGATCGAGAAGTTGGTCACGGCTGAGGACGAGACCCGGATGTTCCAGGAAGGCCTTGAGCAGGCGAAACTCCGCAGTGCTGAGTGCGATGCCGACGCCGTCTTCGCCGATGAGCTCCCGGCGACCGACATCCAGCCGCCATTGATCGAAGGTCACGGTTTTCGCCTTGATCGTCTCGCGCTGCTGCGGCGGCAGGCTGTTGACCCTGCGCAGCACGGCCCTGATGCGCGCCAGAAGCTCCCGCGGGTTGAAGGGCTTGGTGAGATAGTCGTCGGCGCCGAGCTCCAGCCCGATGATGCGGTCGGTGTCGTCCGCCATCGCAGTTAAGAATATGATCGGTATCTCCAGTGTGCCACGCAGCTGGCGACAGACGGACAGACCATCCTCGCCCGGCATCATAATATCGAGAACGATCAGGTCCGGGGCGCCGCGTTCGACGATGCGCCGCAGCGCCGCGCCGCTTTCGGCGACGCTGACGTGATAGCCCTGCTGGGAAAGATACTTGCCGACAAGGTCGCGGATGTCCCGGTGATCGTCTACGACGACGATATGGGGTGCCGACTGCATGGAGCGCCTCGCGCATGGAGAGAAGACATGAACCGCAATATAAAATGACGGAGAAACCCCGGCATCTCCAAAAGTGTATCAAAGTTTGTCAAAACCGGCGATCCGGTTACCTGGGGAAATGCCGGTCCTTCCGAGGAATAGCCTGAACTGGCGCATGAGTTCTTCGATCCCGCCTCAAGCGCGCATGCAAGCATGTCCAGTCGGCTTGAGACATTTCGCGACAATTCTCCTGCCCCTCTGGCACATCTCTGCGACAAACCGCCCCTAGCCTGCAAGTGTCTAAAAAATCTGCAGCGAAGCAGCCCGTTCATCTGCATCCAAGCAGTCTCGACGATGCAAGAGGCAATGACGTGAGGATTTCAATGAAACCAATCTGTCTCGGCTCAATGCTGGTGTTCTCGCTGTCGCTCGCCGCTGCCGGCAATGGACTGGCGCAGGAGGCGGTCGATCCGGAGGGAGAAAGACTATTCCGCTCCCGCTGCGGCACCTGTCACAGTGTCAACAACGGCGAAAACCGGATGGGGCCGCATCTTTCCGGCCTTCTCGGCCGGCTGGCGGGAACGATCCAAGGCGCACGCTATTCGAAGGCGCTCGGTGGGTCCGACTTCGTCTGGGACGAGGAGAGGCTGCAAGCCTTTCTGGCCAATCCGCGACAGGTTGTTCCCGGCACGACGATGACCGTCAGTGTTCGTGACGAGGAGCAGCGATCGGCGATCATTGCCTATCTGAGGAGCCTTTCCGCCGCCAACTAGGCGCATGTGCCGGGCGGGGAAAAGACGGAGCGGAAGCTCCGGTAGCAGCCCGAGATGGGTCCTCCCGTTCTCAGGCAATTCAAACTTCAACCAGAAGCGAGGCATCCATGAAGAGTTTTCTCATCGCATTCGCAGCCGGCGTCGGTCTTCTTGCGGCGGCAGGCACTTCCCTGGCTCAAGGATCCGGTTGCACACGGCTCCAGTCCGCGAGCTCGCAATCGCAGCCGGTTCCTCCGGCCGACCAGTCCAGATCGGACGCGCAGCGCAACGCCGGCTGACCAGGTAACCACCGGTGCATCCTGATCAAGCATGCGATGGCGGACAAAACCGCCATCGCATCTGGGACTTTCTTTCAAGAGATTGGAGCATGTCATGGTGCAACTCACCATCAACGGCGTCACCCGCGATATCGACGTGGATCCGGAGACGCCTCTTTTATGGGCCTTGCGAGAACAGGCCGGCCTGACCGGCACGAAGTTCGGTTGTGGCATTGCGCAGTGCGGCGCATGCACAGTGCATATCGACGGCGTCGCCACGCGCTCCTGCGCTATGCCGGTCAGCGCTATCGATGCAAACCAGGAGATCGTCACGATCGAAGGGCTTTCGGCCGATGGCTCCCATCCGGTCCAGCAGGCATGGCTTTCGCTCGACGTGCCGCAATGCGGATACTGTCAGGCTGGCATGATCATGGCGGCCACCGCCTTGCTGAACACGACCCCGGATCCGTCGGATGACGATATCAACGCCGAAATCACCAATATCTGCCGCTGCGGCACCTATAACCGGGTGCGGGCTGCGATCAAGCTCGCCGCTGCAAACAGCAGTGCCGCGCAGAAAGGCTGAGGGTAGAACGATGAATGTGGTCACGCTATCACGTCGCAAGTTTCTCATCGGTACGGCAGCTGCGGCCGGCGGATTTTCGCTGGGCTTTCAGATTCCGCTGTCTGCAAATGCCGAGCAGGCGGCATTGGATATACTGCCGGAAGTCAACGCCTGGGTTCTGATCCATCCGGACGACACCGTCGTCGTCCGGATCGCACGCTCGGAAATGGGGCAAGGCACGCTTACGGGGCTGGCACAGCTCGTCGTGGAAGAGCTCGAATGCGACTGGTCCAAGGTCACCACCGAGTATCCGACGCCCGGGGAGAGCCTTCGACGCGAGCGCGTCTGGGGCAGTTTCTCGACCGGGGGCAGCCAGGGGATTCGCGGTTCGCACGAATATGTCAGGCAGGGCGGAGCCGCCGCACGCGAAATGCTCATTGCAGCCGCGGCCAGTACCTGGAATGTCCCGCGTTCCGAATGCTCGGTTCAAAACGGCATCATCACCCATCCCGCTTCCGGACGGACGACGTCTTATGGCGCCGTGGCGGCGCTTGCCACACAGATGCCGGTTCCAAGCACTCTCGCGCTCAAAGACCCGAAGGACTGGAAGATCGCCGGCAAGCCGCTTCCGCGGCTCGATACCGCCGACAAGCTCACCGGAAGGCAGATCTACGGCGCCGATGTGCAACTGGCCGGAATGTTGAACGCCGCGGTGAAGGCCTGCCCTGTGTTCGGTGGCAAGCTTGCAAGCTTCGATGCCGCAGCCGTCACGGCGAGGCCGGGCGTGCGCAAGGTCGTGCAGATCGATGAGGCAACCGTGGCGGTGGTTGCCGACACGTGGTGGCAGGCGCAATCGGCGCTCACCGCGTTGCCGGTCGTCTGGAACGATGGTCCAAACACTGCCGTCACCACCGCCTCGATCGCCGCAATGCTCGCCGAAGGCCTTGATGCTGACGATGCCTTCGTCGGCACGTCGATCGGCGATGCGCCTGCAGCACTTGAGAAAGCAGCACGGGTCGTCACGGCAACCTATTCCTTCCCCTATCAGGCCCACGCCACGATGGAGCCGATGAACGCGACGGCGCGATATACGCCAGACAAATGCGAGGTGTGGGTGCCGACCCAAAACGGCGAAAGCAGCCTTGTCAACGTGGCTGATGCCTCCGGCCTGCCGATCGGACAATGCGAGGTCTACAAGCTGCATCTCGGCGGCGGCTTCGGCCGGCGCGGCGCTAACGAATCCTACGTGCGCCAGGCGGTCATGCTCGCCAAGGAGTTTCCGGGCACACCGGTCAAGCTGATCTGGTCGCGCGAGGAGGACATGCTGCACGGCTCCTATCACCCTACAACGCAGTGCAGGATGCGGGCCGCACTTGATGCCGACGGCAACCTGACGGCGCTTCACATGCGCATCAGCGGTCAGTCTATCCTCTCCTCGCTCCGTCCCCAGGCGTTTCGTGAGAACGGTCACGATCCAATCGTGTTCCAGGGGCTGAACGACAGTGGCAGCGAAGGTGTCTTCGGCTACACGGTCGAAAATCTCCTCATCGACCATGCGATGCGAAATCCTCCAATACCCCCCGGCTTTTGGCGTGGCGTGAACCTCAACCAAAATGCCTTCTACGTAGAGAGCTTCTTGGACGAGCTTGCCCATGCGGCCGGGATCGATCCCCTCGATTTCCGCCGAAAGCTGATGGCCAACCATCCGAAGCATCTGGCGGTTCTGGAAGCCGTGGCCGATCGCATCGGCTGGGAAAGGCCGGCGCCGCAAGGCGTTTACCGTGGCCTGGCGCAGATCATGGGTTTTGCCAGCTATGTCGCCGCTGCAGCCGAGATCTCCATCACCGACGGACAGTTGAAGATCCACCGCATCGTCGCCGCGACGGATCCCGGTCATATCGTCAATCCCGCCCAGGCCGAACGTCAGGTCGAAGGGTCCTTCGTCTACGGTCTCTCCGCCTGCCTGTATGGCGAATGCACCATCAAAGGCGGCCGCGTCGAACAGGAGAATTTCGACACCTATGAGGTGATGCGAATGGATCAGATGCCGGCGGTCGAGACAATCATCATGCCCTCCGGCGGCTTTTGGGGCGGTGTTGGCGAGCCGACCATCGCCGTCGCCGGGCCGGCCGTCCTGAACGCCGTCTTCGCCGCTACCGGCAAGCGGATCCGGCAACTGCCGTTCAAGAACAACAGCCCTTCATGAACAAGCCGTGATTCAGCCTTCAAAGGCCAAAAAATGGTTCCGCAGCCAATAGCTGAAGACCAACTTTGCGGAACCTATCGTCTAGAAATCCACCAAGCGAGTTTGTCATGCACGACGACGAAAGAGATCAACAACCGAACTATCTGGAAGAGCATCTGGAGCGCCGTCGCCATGCAATATCTGATCATGTCGTCGGCCTTGCACTTTTCGCATTCTCCATTCTGGCGATGGCGATTGGCCTGGACTCTGCGCCGGCGCATACAGCTCCGGCCCCCGACCGATCCCTGTCGGCATTCGTCATCGCGGGGCCGTTAACGCCCTGCATCGACGATAGCTATGCTGCTGGCGTCTCGCAGGCAACGCGATTGCGTCATGACCGGAACATCAATACGAGGCTCGCTCCTCGCAGAGTGTCGTTGAGATCGGTCACAATCCGTTGGCAACACGGCAGATACCCGCGTGCCATGTTTCGGCATAGCGTTTGACTCACCGGACGTATTGAAGATCGGCCCCGACAACAGCCAAAAAATCTGCTCTCCACAAGAACTGAGCCTCGGGGGGTAATCCGGTTCGGCCTTCTGGCGGTGAACGGTCCTTTGCGGGACAATGGATCAGAGGCAGTGCCTTCAGGAAAACCATCGGCATCCGCGGGGTCAGGACGTAGGTCAGATCTGTTCAGCCCTTCTTGTGTCCCTCATGAGATGAGCTATCTGCCGATGTCGAAGAGAGCGAGACCGGCGGAAAGACCTTTCCACCGGTATAAAATTCAAAGCTCGAGCTTGCCTGCGAATGAATGGAACCGTTGAACAAATCAGAAGGTCATGGCGGCGAGCCAGTCTTCGAACCTACCACCGCCAAGCCCAGTATCTACAGATTTAACGGAGCTGGCTGACCGGTGAAAGTCCTCTCCTCTCGCCCATGCCTTAACCGCTGTTATAGGGGACCGGCGAGCACGATGTGGGCGAGACCGAAACTCCATAGTATGGCGCCAGCCATAAGCGCTGATCACTCACTTTCTTCACGATTGAGAAAATTTCACTACGGCGATAGGGTTCCGGGGAGGGAAACGCGAAAGGACGATGCATGAAGGCCAAGCGCGATGACAAAATGAGCCAAGAGGAACAGCCGCACGGGAACCGGACCGCTCTTTCTCAGGACCCGCATGCTGTCCGCGAACCGAAGGAAAACAATCTCGAAATGGCGATCGGCCACGAGGTTCGCGCCTATCGCAAGAAGCTCGGCATCACGGTCACCGATCTCGCCGCCGCAACCGGCATTTCGCTCGGCATGCTCTCGAAGATCGAAAACGGCAATATCTCGCCTTCGCTCACGACGTTGCAAGCGCTTTCCCGCGCCCTCGGCGTGCCCCTCACCGCCTTTTTCCGGCGTTACGAAGAGCCTCATAATGCCGTCTTCGTCAAAGCCGGCCAAGGCATCGAGCTCGAGCGGCGCGGCACGCGGGCGGGACATCAATACAATCTGCTCGGACATATCGACAACAATTCCAGCGGCGTCATTGTCGAACCCTATCTCATCACGCTGACGGCCGATTCCGACGTCTTCCCGACCTTTCAGCATGAGGGTATGGAGTTTCTCTACATGCTGGAAGGCGAAGTCGTCTATCGCCACGGCGACCAGCTTTTTCCGATGCAGCCGGGAGACAGCCTGTTCTTTGACGCCGATGCGCCGCACGGGCCGGAAGTGCTGGTCGAGCTGCCGAGCCGCTACCTCTCGATCATCTGTTATCCCCAGCGTGGCAAAACGGGATAGGTTGCTTTAAAAAAAAAACCAGAAAGTCGACCCTGAAAGACCCGCTGGTCCTTTTTCGGATGTGAGCGAAGTCCCCCTCTTCCCGGCAAGCCCTTGCAGCGACGAGTAAAGCCGGTCGCGGTGCTGTGCCGCCGCCATCACCCATTTCAACGCGCCAGACAGAGCGAAGGCCCCGCCTCGTCGGTGAACTCGCTGTCGGGGAATTCTTTCAACGATGCCACAGCACCCCGCTTCCAGCAGCGTCGAAACCGGCCACCGATTGCCAGCATCGTCTTCTCCGCCGACCCCGCCAAGGGCAACCGCCGCTGAATATTTCAGGGAATCCCTGCTCAGGCAGGCTTGCCACGACGCGAAAGACGAATATAGTCAGGAAACAAATATTCCGTAGAAGAAACATAAGGGAACGAGAATGGCTTTATCTTGGCGTTTCTCCGCCTTGGCGGATCGGCATCGCGCTCTCGGATCGAAGCTTGAGGACTGGAGCGGAATGGGAACCGCCTGGACCTATGACAAGGACATGTCGGAAGAGCACGTCGCCGTCCGCACCAAGGCCGGTATCATGGACGTCTCCGGCTTGAAGAAGGTGCATCTGGTCGGCCCCCATGCGATCGCTGTGCTTGACTACGTCACCACCCGCGACATGACGAAGATCTATCCCGGTCGCTCGGTCTATGCCACGATGCTAAATGGTCGCGGTCATTTCACCGACGATTGCATTGTCTACCGCACGGGTCCGAATTCCTGGATGCTGGTGCATGGTTCCGGGTCCGGCCACGAGGAGGTCGTCAAGCAGGCGGCCGGCCGCAATTGCGCGGTGCTCTTCGACGACGATCTGCATGATCTCTCGCTTCAGGGACCTTTGGCGATCGACTATCTCGCCAATTATGTGCCCGGTATCCGCGACCTCAAATATTTCCATCACGTTCAGACGACGCTCTTCGGCGCTCCGGTGATGATCTCGCGCACCGGCTATACCGGTGAGCGTGGCTACGAGATCTTCGTGCGCGGCCAGGATGCCGTCATGGTCTGGGATCGGGTCGTCGAAGAGGGCAAAGATATGGGCATTATTCCCTGCTGCTTCAGCGTGCTCGACATGCTGCGGGTCGAAAGCTATCTGCTCTTTTATCCCTATGACAATTCCCAGATGTATCCCTTTGCCGATCAACCGCCCGGCGACAGCCTCTGGGAACTTGGCCTCGATTTCACCGTCAGTCCCGGCAAGACCGGCTTTCGGGGTGCCGAGGAGCATGCGCGCCTCAAAGGCAAGGAGCGCTTCAAGATCTTCGGTATGCTGATCGATGCCGATGGCCCGGCCGATCTTGGCGATGAGGTCTGGGCCGATGGCAAAAAGGTCGGCGTCATCACATGCCCGAGCTATTCGTCGCTAACGAAGAAATCCATGGCAATCGCCAGGCTTGATGTCGACAAGGCTGTTCATGACACGAAGCTCGAAGTGCGTGGCAAGAGCGTACAGAGCACGGCCAGCGCGCATGTGCTTCCCTTTGACGATCCGCAAAAGAAGAAGCGGACCGCTTTAGGTTAGGGAGCACGCCATGCTTGTTGCAGGCATCAAGAGCCGTCCGCTCTACAAAGGTTTGACAATCGAGCCGCATGCCAAGCGGCATATCTTCGCGCTCGAGGGTGAGGGTGCGCTCGCGCTCATCGACCAGAAAGCCGCCCTCGACTTAACGATCCTTTCACGCAGCGAAATCCTCTATGTCGCGCGCGGGTCGAAGGGCAAAGGCCATGACACGACGCTGCTCGGCCTGGGCACAGATGTCTTCTGGACGGCGCCAACGATTGCAACCCTTTTGTCGCGGCTGAAGGCATTGCTGGCAACCGCTCACATGGGCGTTCGCCTCTATGTCGCCGGGACGGAGGGTTTCATCGGACAGGCAATGATGGTGGGGCTCGATCACGGCATGGATTCCGCCTCGATCATCACCGAACATCGCGGCTCGCTGGCGCGGCGTGTCCAGTGCGTGCATTGCAAAGGGATCAATGAGGAGGTGACTGCGAGCCCCTTCACCTGCAGCCATTGCGGACTGACGCTCCTCGTGCGTGATCACTATTCGCGACGGCTCGGTGCCTTCCAGGGCGTCAACATCGATGCGGAAGACCCTGGCAGCGCGCCCGATCCTGAGGAGTTGTTCCTTTGAGCGGTGGTCGTGAAATTCCCGTCCGCGTGACGAAGGTGACGCCGGTTGCAGAGCGCATCAAGCGCTTCCGTTTCGAGCGGCTCGACGGCAAGCCTTTGCCATATTTCTCAGGCGGGGCCCATGTCATTGTCTCGATGAATGATTTTGGCCATATACGCCGCAATGCCTATTCGCTGATGTCGCCGCCGCATGATTGCGCGGCCTATGAGATCAGTGTGCTGCATGTCGAAGGCTCGCGCGGCGGCTCCACCTTCATGCATGAGAGGGTCAAGGAAGGTGACGAGATGAACGTCAGCTATCCGGTCAACCTTTTCCAGCCGGATTGGCGGGCCCGCAAGCATCTGCTGATCGCCGGCGGTATCGGCATAACCCCCTTTATGGCCATGATGGAACAGTTCACCCGCGAAGGCGCCAATTTCGAGCTGCATTATGCCATGCGCACGCGCGATCGCAGTGCCTATTGGAAGGAACTGGCCGAGCGCTACGGCTCTCAACGGATCAAGATCTACTGCGACGCTGAAGGCATGACGATGCCGCTCGACCGTCTGCTCGACAGTCAGCTGCTCGGCACGCATCTTTATGTCTGCGGCCCATCGGGGATGATCGACGGCGTCTTAAGGGCCGGGATGGAAGCCGGCTGGCCGGAGCAGAACTTGCATTCGGAACGCTTCCTTTCCTCGTTGCCGGGCAAGCCCTTCACCGTCGAGCTGGTGCGCTCCGGCAAAACCGTGAGGGTTGGCCATCACGAAAGCATGCTGGAGGCCATCGAAGCGGCAGGCGTCG
This sequence comes from Rhizobium etli 8C-3, assembly GCF_001908375.1. Taxonomy (NCBI): domain Bacteria; kingdom Pseudomonadati; phylum Pseudomonadota; class Alphaproteobacteria; order Hyphomicrobiales; family Rhizobiaceae; genus Rhizobium; species Rhizobium etli. The sequence goes on from NZ_CP017244.1 coordinate 1,767,779, forward strand.
ATGCGTCCTTCCTATGTCGAGGTGGTGCCTGCGGTCAGTGCGAGACGGAGGTCGTCAACTGCGATGGCAAACTGCTGCATCACGACGTGTATCTGAACGATGAGGAAAAAGCGGCTGGCCGCAAGGTGATGATCTGCGTCTCCCGCTTCGAGGGCAAGACGCTGCATCTCGACCTCTAGCGGCTCTAAAGGCGGAACAAGGAGAACGACATGGCAATCGCCTTTAAGCAGGAAAGTTTCCGCGACGATTTCAGCTATCGGAACAGCCCCGAGAACATCAGCCGTTTCCCGTTTCCCTTCGATCGCGACGAGTACATGTATTCGGTCAACATGGAGCCGCACGTGCGCGGCAGACCGGGTACCGTCTTCGAAAACCTGATCGACGTCGATGAGCACTATGTCGCTGAGATGCATGACCGGATGCTGGTGCTGAAGGAGGATCCGCTCCGCTATCAGGCTCTCCCCCATATGATGAACGCGCAGTGGGATACACTCGAGCTTCTGATGGAAGAGCAGGCAACTGGCTATCCCGAACACTTCACCCTCACGAGGAATGGCGACGAGTGGCGCTGGGTCAACCGGCCGCTCGGCATCGACGACACCTTCACCTTCGGCGATGTCTCGACGCTGCCTTGCGAGCCCTTCGAATATATCACGCGGCAGGCGCAGGGTGACTTCTGCATCGTTGACCAGCGCGACGGAAATCTTTGGATGGATGCTGGGATGGTGACGACCCAAGCCGACTGGTCGCTCGATTTCGACATCGGCATGAATTTCATGGAGTGGCACGGGCCCGTGCCTCTCGCCCACCAGGCCGGCGTCTTCGACCGCGCATTAAAATTCCTCCTGAACCTGCAGCAGGGCAAGCCGACGCGCCGGTTCAACTGGACGATGACGATCAATCCACGGCTTGATACCAGCCCGGAAAACTACCACAAATGGGGGCCGGATCGCACGACCGTGACGCCAGAGAATGTTGCCGAGAAGGTACATCTGCGCGTCGAGCTGCAGAGCCTGTGGCGCCTGCCGCGTTCGAACGCCATCCTCTTTGTCATCCGCTGCTACCTCATGAACATGGGCGAGCTGGTCACCGTGCCGAAATGGGCGCGACGCATGCCACGCGTGCTGAGAACCCTGCCGCCGGAACTCATCGATTACAAAGGGCTCACTCGCTACCGCGAGGACACGATCAATTGGCTTTCGAAATATGATGACGGGGCGCCCACCAGCCCCGGCATTTTCCCGGATTAACGCGCAGCGATGCGCTGAAGCAATGCCATATTATTAAGAGGGGAATGCTTTCATGACAAGAGTTGCCGTTATCGGCGCCGGTCCCTCCGGACTGGCACAGTTGCGCGCCTTCCAATCGGCCGCGCAAAAGGGCGCTGAAATCCCGGAGATCGTCTGCTTTGAAAAGCAGGCAGATTGGGGCGGGCTTTGGAATTACACCTGGCGCACCGGTCTTGACGAATATGGCGAGCCGGTCCACGGCAGCATGTATCGTTACCTCTGGTCGAATGGTCCGAAGGAATGCCTGGAATTCGCCGATTATTCCTTCGAGGAGCATTTCGGCAAGCCAATCGCCTCGTATCCTCCACGCGCAGTGCTTTGGGACTACATCAAAGGCCGCGTGGAAAAGGCGAATGTCCGCCATTGGGTGCGCTTCAGCACGCCCGTGCGCATGGTGCGCTTCGACGAGGAGACGAGGAAATTCACGGTGACGGCCCACAACCGCGTCGAGGACCGCATGTATGACGAGGAGTTCGATTATGTCGTGGTTGCGACCGGTCATTTCTCGACCCCGAATGTTCCCTATTTTGAGGGTGTCAGGACCTTTAACGGCCGTGTTTTACATGCGCACGACTTCCGTGACGCGCTGGAATTCAAGGACAAGGACATCCTTATCGTGGGCCGCAGCTATTCGGCCGAGGATATTGGTTCGCAATGCTGGAAATACGGCGCCAGATCGGTGACGACGAGCTACCGGTCGAAGCCGATGGGCTTCAAGTGGCCGGAGAATTTCGAGGAGCGGCCGCTCTTGACCCGGCTCGAAAACAGGACTGCGCATTTTCTCGACGGCTCGATGAAGCAAGTCGATGCGCTGATCCTCTGCACCGGCTACCAGCATCACTTTCCGTTTCTGCCGGACGAATTACGACTGAGGACTGCCAACCGGCTCTGGGCAGACGGTCTCTACAAGGGCGTTGTCTTCGACAAGAACCCACAGCTCTTCTACATCGGCATGCAGGACCAGTTCTACACCTTCAACATGTTCGACGTACAAGCCTGGTGGGCTCGCGACCTCATGATGGGCCGCATAAAACTGCCACCGGAAAGCGAACTGAAGGCGAATTTCGACATGTGGCGTGCCCGCGAGGAGGCGCTTGAAGATGCCGAGCAGATGATCTGGTATCAGGGAGACTACGTGAAAGAACTGCTCGCAGAAACCGACTACCCGAGCTTCGACATCGAAGGCACGAACAGAACCTTCATGGAATGGGAACACCACAAGGCGGAAAATATCATGGGCTTTCGTGATCACGCCTATCGATCAATCATGACCGGCAACATGTCGCCGAGGCACCATACGCCCTGGGTCGAAGCTCTCGACGATTCGATGGAAGAGTACCTGCGCAACTGACAGCATTCCAAGTCCGCCCTTCGACCGCTTGGAGGTGGTTCACCGCGGCCCTTTGGCGGCTTTTTTAACCGGACACGGACCTTCGCCCTCCACCATGGGTGAGGAGGACGTGCCGATCATGGACCAGGTCGTGGGCCCGGCGCTCGATGGGCCCGCCGCCTGGACGATGGAGTACCGGATCCGAAATCGGGACTTGAAACTGCTCGCCGACGATGCTGGCATCGAGGCGGCACGACCGGTAAGGCAGGGTCAGGCTGCTTGCCAACGCCCTGGGGCTACCCGCGCCACTCCAACGGCCAGCTCAAGTCGGGCTGAACTTAAGCACGCGGCCGCGTCTTTTGAGGATCGTAATGCGACAGCGGCACGATGACCGCAGGCAAGCGTTTCTGGTGGCCGTCCAGCTTGCCGATCTCCACCGCCATTCCAACAGAGGCGTGCGTGATGTCGATACGGGCGAGAGCGATGGTCTTGCCGAGGATTGGCGAGCGGGTAGCGCTGGTGATCACACCCACTTGCGCGCGGCCAATGTGAACGCAATCTCCATGGCCAACCGCTTCATTGGCCTGCACGTCGAGCCCGACCAGCAGATGACGCGGATGCTCCTTGCGCCGGATCAGAGCCTCGCGGCCGATGAAATCATCCGCCTTGGACTTCAACGGCACGGTGAAACCAATGCCGGCCTCGAACGGATCGGTCTGGTCGGTGAACTCGTGATGGGCGAATATCAGCCCCGCCTCGATGCGCACCATGTCCAACGCTTCGAGACCCATAGGCTTCAAGCCATGCGGCGCACCAGCCTTCCAAACCGCGTCGAACACCTTCATCGCGTCCTTCGGATGGCAGAAGATCTCGTAACCCAGCTCGCCGGTATAGCCGGTGCGCGAGACGACGACGGGCGCGCCTTCCAGGTCCCCGATGCGCCCGACCGTGAAGCGGAACCACTCGAGTTCTCCGATCGTCGGCTGGCGTGGCGCCGTCCAGATGATCTCCTTCAGAATGTCGCGGCTCTTCGGTCCCTGCACAGCGATATTGTGCATCTGGTCGGTTGAGGAGCGGACCCAGGCCCTGAAGCCTTTCTTTTCCGCTTGCTCGCGCAGCCAGATGCCGCTTGCGTCATCACCGCCGATCCAACGGAAGTTTTTATCGCCAAGACGGAAAAGCGTACCGTCATCGATCATGCCACCGTTTTCGTAGCACATGGGCGAATAGACGACCTGTCCGGACGACAGCTTACGCACGTCGCGCGTCAGACAATATTGCAGCAGTTCCTCGGCATCTGGACCGGTGATTTCGAATTTTCGCAGCGGCGAGAGGTCGATGACGACTGCCCTTTCGCGGCAGGCCCAATATTCTTCGACGGGGCCTTCGGCAGAAAAGCGGTTCGCGAGCCAGTAGCCGCGATATTCCGCGTAATCCCTCGTGAGTGCCGAAAAGCGTGGGTGGAAGGCGGTCTCGTGCGTCAGCTCAGCGTCGGAGTCAGGTGTCATGCGATAGGCTACCGCTCGTGAGAATTTCTCTTTTTTGGAAAAGGTTCGGACATGTATATCCGTCGGATCCCAGCCGTTGGCGGCATCGATATCGTCTGGACATGAGGAGGAGACGCAGACGAGGTCGGTCAGCGCCCGCATCATCACATAATCGCCGGGGCGCGACCAAGGCTCGTCGAGGTATAGCTGGTTCTTGTCATCGATGCCTGTATTGTAGAAATAGTTGAGCGCTTCCCAGCCGTTGCGAGGGGCAATCCCGTAAGACGACAATGCAGCGTTGAAGTTGTCCGTGCAATTGACGTGGCCAGGATAGCCCATATCGTCATAGTAGCGAGAGTTGCAGGCGGTGGCGAAGGCGTCGTGACGGCCGACCGTGTCCTGGACGATCTCGACGAGAGGTTCAAAATCGCGATCGAACGCCTTTGACGGCAGGCCGGGCATCGGGTAGCTGCGGCCGAGCAGGGTGCGGGTGACGGTCGAATCCAAAGCCAGGTCGAGACCCTTGTCCACCTTGCGGGCCGCGAAAGCCTGAAAATCCGTGCATTGCCGCCCATAAACGTCAATGATCTGAATGAATTGGCCAGCGCGGACGAAGTAGGCCGAGGCTGTTGCCGCCTTGATGCGAATATCTTCGATCGGATCGGCCATCGGCTCGGGCAGGGCCGAAGAATAATCGCGAATGAGTTGGCTCCGCCTGATCCTGATCTCGATCGGCGTCGACGTATCCTGCATGTGCGGCAACATCACGCCTGCAGGAGCAGCGACAACCAGGAGACCTTTCAGGACGATGGTAAGTTCTGCGGAGCTTCCTGGCGTCGCTGCCGCTCCGAAGAGACGTAGCGCGCCGGCCCCCGCAAGATCCACGCCGCGACGAGCAAGCGCAGCGCGGGTACGGATGGCGCTCTCTTCCCCAGTCGCAAGGATGGCCTTCAGTCCCTCGGCGGCATTGGTGAAGGCCGCGCCGAGACCTGCCGACAGGAAACGCCCAGCCTCATCGACGAAGGAAAGCTCACAAGGCTGACCGCCTTCCATGTCGGTGACGGTCACGTGATCACCGACCTCGACGCGCATAACCGCCGAGCCGCCGCCCTTGACGCGGTAGCGCTGCGTGCCCTGCGGCAGCGCGGGAATGCCCGGATAGCGGACAATGCTCGGGAAAGCCGGCCGCACCCCGGTCATCGCCCGATGGAGATCTCGCATCATACCCTCTTGCGTTGGAGCGCGCTTTCGCCCGCCAAAACAGGTTTACAAAATGCCGTTGGAAAGTAAACCATATTGACTAAAAAGAAAATATCTTCACTATGCATCAAGGGTCAAAGCTGAGAATCCATGCGCGAGCGCGGATCGCCAAAAACCAGGCTGGCCCCGCAAATGCCGGGAGAGGCACGTTCAGGGAGACGCACGAAGAGACGTCCGGAACAATCGAATGGGGAACTTCAGCAATGACAGACGTAGTGGACGCCGGAATTTCGGCCGGCACCGAAGGTAAGCTTATACGTGCCCTCGACTGGAAGGGTGCATTCTGGGTGGCTGCGGGCGTGCCGCCGCTCGTCCTTTTCTCCATCGGCGGCATCGCAGGCACGACAGGCAAGCTCGCCTTCGTCGTATGGATCATTTCCATGATCATGGGCTTCCTGCAATCCTTCACCTATGCAGAGATTGCCGGCATGTTCGGCAACAAATCCGGCGGCGCCTCCGTTTACGGCGCAACCGCCTGGCTGCGATATTCGAAGTTCATTGCGCCGCTTTCGGTCTGGTGCAACTGGTTTGCCTGGTCGCCGGTGCTTTCGCTCGGTTGCGCCATCGCCGCCGGTTATATTCTCAATGCGTTTTTTCCGATTCCGGCAGCTGACTCGCAAGCAGCTCTCGATTGGGTTGCCGCACATGCCGCGTCGATCACGGCAGATAGCCCGCGCGTTGCAGAATACATAGCAGCCCATGCCGGTACGGCGCCGGACGCTGCCATCAAAGCGCTGCTGAGCACGGATGCCGTAGCGGCGTTGACGCCAGCGATCCGCAATTGGTCACTCGCAAGCTTCAGCATTCCGTTCCTCGCTACCGCCAACATCAACGCCACTTTCTTCATCGGCGGCATCCTGATGCTGATCATCTTCGCCATCCAGCATCGCGGCATCTCGGAAACCGCAAGCGTGCAGAAGTGGCTGGCGATCATCGTGCTCGTGCCGCTGCTTTTGATCGGCATCTACCCGATCTTCAGCGGTCAGATCGTTGCTGCGAACGTCACAGGCCTGCTTCCGCCAACGGCAGCATATTCAGACGTGGACGGTACGTGGAGCAACGGCGGCTGGACGCTCTTCCTTGGCGGCCTCTATATCGCCGCCTGGTCTACTTACGGCTTCGAAACCGCCGTCTGCTACACCCGGGAACTGAAGAATCCGAAGACCGATACTTTCAAGGCGATCTTCTATTCCGGACTTGCATGCTGCTTGTTCTTCTTCCTCGTGCCCTTCGCCTTCCAGGGTGTTCTCGGCCATGCCGGCATGCTGGCACCTGGAATCGTCGACGGTACCGGCGTAGCGGAAGCCCTCGGTGGGTTGATCGGCGCGGGTCGCATCATCACCCAGCTTCTCGTCGTCCTGATGATCATGGCACTCTTCCTCGCTATCATGACGGCCATGGCAGGATCCTCGCGCACCCTCTATCAAGGCGCCAAGGACGGTTGGCTGCCGAAATACCTCGACCATGTGAACGAGAACGGCGCGCCGACCCGCGCCATGTGGACGGACTTCGCCTTCAACCTCTTCCTTCTGGCGATCGCATCCGATGTCGGCGGCTACTTCTTTGTGCTTGCTGTCTCCAATGTCGGCTACATCATCTTCAACTTCCTCAACCTGAACTCCGGTTGGATCCATCGCATCGATTCCGGTCACATCGAACGTCCCTGGAAGGCGCCGAGCTGGCTGATTGGCCTCAACACGTTTCTCGCCTTCGTCAATGCCCTCTTCCTGGGCGCGGGCGCGAAGGTCTGGGGTTATGCCAACGCACTTTGGGTCGGCTTCGCCTTCGCAGCCGTCATCCTCCCGGTCTTTGCCTATCGCCATTATGTGCGGGACGGAGGCAAATTTCCTGCGGGAGCGATGGACGATCTGGGCCTCACAGGTCAGGACCTTGGCGCGAAGAAGGCGGGCATCCTTCCCTATGTCGCGCTTGCCGGCGGTCTGGCGATAGTCCTGATTGCGAACTGGATCTTCCAACTGCCGGCCTAAGCCTGAGACGATTCATTTTGTCGCCGCCCTGGCCTAGGGGCGGCGATCCTCGAAGATGGCCGGGGCGCTAACTCGTGTCCCTGCAAAATGCTCGACGTGATGTGCGTTGAACGCGAGCACGCCGAACTCTGCAACCGAAGAAGGTCCTGCCCCACCGGACGTCGCTGCACTCGACACGGTCCGTCCGTGGTACATCGCCTGCAGGCGCTCGGTCTGGCACCGTCGATGCCCAGTCGTGCGACCACCCATCGCTTACGCAGCGTGCTGCGGGGGCTGCAAATTTTGGACAATCTTGCTTGCTGCAACGAAATCCACCTTTCCCGAACCTAGCACCGGTACTTTGCCGATCTTGATTTCCGCCGGAACCATCATATCCATGGCTCCCCTGGATTTGACAAAGGCAGCGAATTCGGCGCGAGTAGCGTTTGGGGCATCTGTCAGCAGCACCAGTCGCTCACCCTTCTTTGCATCCGGAACAGATGAAACGACCGATAGGGCACCGGCCCATAACTGGCCGGCAAGTGCTTCGACGGCAGCCAGCGAAATCATCTCGCCGCCGATCTTGGCAAAGCGCTTGGCACGGCCGCGGATGGTGACAAAGCCATCTTCGTCGATGGTGACAATGTCACCGGTGTCATGCCAGCCATCCGGGAGCGACTCGATCACGCCAGGGTTTTCAGCGCGCAGATAGCCGGCCATGACGTTGGCGCCGCGGATGAAAAGGCGACCACCCTCATCGATGCCCGCAACCGGCTCGAGCTTCCACTGCATGCCCGGCATGATCTTGCCGACGGTGCCTGAGCGGTTGAACATTGGAGTATTGAGGGAGATCACGGGCGCCGTTTCGGTAACACCGTAGCCTTCGAGGATACGCAGGCCGAACTTTTCCATATAGGTTTCGCGGGTGGATGGTTTGACCGGCTCGGCACCCGAAAAGATGTAGCGGATCGATCGGAAGTCATAGGGGTGCGCAGTTCGGGCATAGCCGTTCAGGAAAGTATCGGTCCCGAAGACGATCGTCGCGTTGGAAGTGTAGATCAGTTCCGGCACGACGCGGTAGTGAAGCGGCGAAGGATAGAAATATACCGGCACGCCCGAGATCAAAGGCAGAACGGTTCCCGCCGTCAGACCGAAGGAATGAAACACCGGCAAGATATTGAAGACTTTGTCCCCGGAATGGAAGTCGATGCGCGCGGCAGCCTGGGCGGCGTTTGACAGAATGTTGCGGTGGGTGAGAACGACACCCTTCGGTGTTCCCTCCGAACCAGATGTGAAAAGGATCACGGCGGTGTCATCGGCCCTGCGCTTGATCAGCGGCTTGTATCTGTTGAGGAAGCCGCGAACTTTGTCGACGACGGTAACTGTCGTTCGAAGTTCGTCGAGCCAGACGATCCTCATCTCTTTTTCCAGCTCGGCGACCACCGGACCAAGCTTGGCCTGTTCGATAAAGGCACGTGAGGAGAGGATTTGCTTGACCTCTGCTGCCCTGCACGCTGACAAGACATTGGCGGCGCCGGCGGTGAAATTCAGCATCGCCGGAACTTTGCCCGCCGACATCACAGCCAAAACTGTCGCAGCTGTGCCGTTGGCGTTTGGAAGCAGGACGCCAAGCGTCTGTTCATCGGGCAACAACGCCTTGAACTTGGCACCCAGAACCGCAGCGGCGGTGAGAAGCTTAGCATAGGACAGCTGGCCGCTCATCGGATCCTCGACTGCAAGCTTTCCCCCACCTCCTTCCAAAGCCGTCTCGATGATGCGGTCCAGGACCGTCAGATTGGTGTTCGTCGTGCGGAACATCAACATCGACATGACCTGGTACAGGGCAGCGCCGGCGGCAATACGGCGCTTGCGGCCCTTGATGTGGTCAGGAACGTCGAGCTTGACCGGCTCAAGGATCGTCACTTTGACCTTGGGAAAGATGCGACGGCGCACCTGGCCAGCCGAAAGGCGCGAGAAGTAGCTCTTCTCAAGCCCATCGATACGGACCGGCACGATCATCGATCCCGTCTTGTCGGCAACCATTGCTGCGCCGTCATAGACCTTCATCAGCGCCCCGGTCACTGTCAGGCGACCCTCCGGAAAGATGCCGATCGCATTGCCGTCGTTGACAAGCTTGATGAGCGAACGTGTCGCCATCGGCTTTGTCGGATCGAGCGGAAGGAATTTGCACATCTTCAGGAAAGGGCGAGCCCACCAAGCCTGAGCGATCTTGTAGTCGACGGCGAAAACGGGCTCTTCCTCGGTTATTGCAAGCGCCAGAGCTCCATCAAGAAAGCTCACATGATTGAGCGCGATGATCGGTGCCTGGCCAGCCTTCTTGATATTCTCCAGACCTTCCACCTCAAGGCGCAGGAAGGCACGGAACAGTATGGAAATGAAATCACGCAACGGATTGGTGGGCAGCGTCTTCAACATGATCCAGGCAACGCCGGCATTGATGACCGAAAGACCGAGAATGATCATCGCAACGGAGACACCGACGGCTTGCAAGATTGCGACCAGCGCAAGGCCGGTCGTGATGAACAACGCCGACAGAACGTTCGCAGCTCCAATCACGCGGGCACGGCGGGCCTGGTTTGCCCAGGCCTGCATCGCCGCAAACGTCGGCACGGCCATGAAAGCTCCTCCAATGGCCATACCGGCGAGGTCGACCGCCACACGCATCGTCTTTGGTTCGGCAAAGAAGGCGGATATGGTCTCAGCATGAGAGGCGGATTGCAGGCCCCACAGGTTCCAAGCGAGATCTATTCCGAAGAGTGCAACGATGACGGTGCCGACTGGCGCCGGCAGCAAGACGACGCGACCTGCCGACATCCAGCCGGCGATCGCTGAACCGATCGCAATGGAGATCGCGAAAACGGCGAGATAGGCAGGTACGACGATCTCCGAACCACCAAGGATCTCCGTCACAATGAAGGGCAGCATCGACATGACGAATGCGCCCACGAACCAGAACCAGCAGTTCATCAGCGCCGAGCGCCAGATTCGCTCGTCTTCCCGCAGCTCATTGACAAGTGTGACGCTCGAGCGGAAGACATTTCTGTCGATAACGAGATCGGGCGCTTTTGAACCCGTGGCGGGGATCAGGCGAGCGGCCAACCAGCAAAGCACCGAAAGCCCCATCATCATCGGTCCGAACACCCAGACGTTCTCGCCGTTCGTGAAGGCAAGCGCTGCTACGATCGTTCCGGCCAAGATGGCGATGAACGTGCCGCCCTCGATCCAGGCGTTCGCCTTTGGCAGGTCCTTGCGTTCGAGATGATCGGGAAGAATGCCGTACTTAATCGGTCCGAAAAGCGACGAGATGACACCGAAGCCGAAAAGAGCCAGCATAAGGATCGAGATCGACGACACCGCGATACCTAGGACGGAGGTCGCCGCGACTGCGATCTCGCAACGCTTGAGGATTTCGGCCATTTTCGCCTTGTCATATCTGTCGGCAAGCTCACCGCCCAGCGCCGAAAGCAGCAGGAACGGAATGATAAAAATTCCGCCGGCGAACGTCACGAGCCAAGCTCCCTCGGCCGCCATCTGCGCAAGGATCAGGAAGATAAGCGTCTGCTTCAGGAAATTGTCGTTGAAGGCCGAGAGAAACTGCGTCCAGAATAACGGCGCGAACTTCCTCGATGTCATAAGATTGCCGTGCATGGCGGTCCCCTGTTGGATCGCAAGAGAAAGCCACAGCGTTGTTACGCAATAGTTTCAGACAGCAACAACTCTGTGGTGTGGTTAAGAAGTCTTAGCTTTCGCCGCCACGATTGAAGTTGACGAGGAGCTTTTCTGTCTTGGCGTCCTCGATCTTGCGGATCAACTTCTCCGACTCGGCGTTATCGCGCAGCGTCTTGGTGATGTTCACCGTCGTTTGCACCAGCATCAGTATGCCCATGGCGAGATAGCCTTTTCCCCAGAGGTCGAGCGGCATCATGTAAAGGCCGGCTGCAAGCATGAAAGCTGCCGTGCCGAAGGAGATGTATGAAAAGCTGACCCAGCTGGAGGAATGCTTCTGGAAACTGTCGTTCATCTTCGTGGTCCTTTTGTTCGACATACATTTTTAGGCAGCGTTGTTGATCCGCGTCCGCAGCTTTGCCAAGATATCATCAGCCGATGAGCGCAGCGGCGCACCGCAGCCGGCATTCGCAAGCTTCTCGATGATCCCGGCAGAGCCGGGCGCGCAGTCCATCTCCTTGAGCACGGAGGCAATGGTATCGTTCTGGCTTTGGCGAGCGCGAAGGCGGGTAAGGGTCTCCTCGGCCCCATCGAGTGTAGCAAGACCAGATCCGGCAGCGGCACGATCAAGCTTCTGGGCTTGTTCGGTTGCTCGGGCCAGCCGCTCGCCACGCTGCAGATCCTGCAATCGCCCTTCAGCGGTACGAACGACCCCCTTGAGCTTGGCAATCGCCGTCGTGAACTGGGCTTGGGCCTTTTCCGACGCATCCCGCTCGGCTTCGAGACAGGCGATCGTGGCGGCCGCTTCGCGGGCAAGTGCCTCACTGCCCTTTTCCAATGCGGCAAGAGTGCGTGTTTCAAGATCTTTGATCCGGGACTGGATCATGGTGTAGTGGCTCTTTTCCTGCTCATCTTGTGCAATTGCCACCGCCACAGCGCGGCGGGCAGACTGGATGGCGTGGGCGGCATCGCGAATTTGCTGACTAAGCAGAGGTAAGGCGTTACGCTCGGCAAGAGCACGTTCGGCGTCATGCGCCCTGCCCCGTAGCAATGTGACAATCAGGTTGAACATTTCAGGTCTCCCATCTATGAACGTTGTTCACGAAAGAGTTTTGCCACAGTCGTGAACATTGTTCAAGCTTTTTCTTGAACAATGTTCAAAGATGAAACTGGAGTGGTTAATGGCCAGTCGAAGAGAAGAAAAACGCGAAGACCTGAAGGCCCGGTTGATCGATGCCGCACGCAACAGGATAGCCGATGAAGGGCTGGCAAACCTGCGGGCGCGCGACGTCACGCAGGAGGCCGGTTGTGCGTTGGGAGGTCTTTATACGGTCTTTGCCGACCTCAACGAGCTCATTATTCAGGTCAATTCCTCAACGCTTAAAGCTCTGGAGGAATCGCTGGCTCTCACAGAAGTCAAGAACCGTACGCCAACAGATCGACTGCGCAATCTGGCACAGGGATATCTCAGGTTTGCGCTTGCCCATCGCAATCTGTGGAAGGCACTGTTCGACCACCATCCGCCAGAAAGCAGTCCCACGCCCCAATGGCATCTCGATGAACATCTGTTCTTGATGGATGTGATCGCTGAGCCCCTCGCGGAACTGCAACCGGATATGCCTGCGGAAGATAGAGCAATTCGTGCTCGCACCTTGTTCGGGGCGGTGCATGGGGTGATCAGCATCAGCCTGGAAGCGCGCTTCGTCGGCCTGCCGTCCGATCGGCTGGAACGCGAGCTCGACGAGTTCGTTCTGACCATCGCGGCTGGGGCGGTCGCAGGACGAGGGCCGCAGGCCCGAGGGGAATAGAGGCTTTGAAAACGCTCAGCTATTGTTCCAATGCCAGGATGGCTCGCTCCGTCGAGGGCAAGAATGAATTTGAATCCCACTCGGAATTAGCCGGTGTGCCACCCGTGATGAGGTCACAACGGAAAAGGGTTTCTGATCGCCAGCCCAACTCGGCACGCTGATAACAGCAAGCGAATGCGGATCAGTTCGGGCTTGCCCACTCGGTTTTAATGACGATGTTCGGATCGCGAAATTTTTTCGGGCAGCGCTACCACCTGCCATCGATACCGCACTTAAACGCGCCTGCTCAGCTCTTTACCGACCCGGCTGCCATGCCAGCGAGGAAATAGCGCTGGGCGATCAGATACAAGAGCAAAAGCGGGAGCGATCCCAGCACGCTCATAGCCATCATCTCGTTCCATTCAAAGGCGTGTTGGCCCATGAGCAACTCGATGCCAATGGGAACAGTCCGCATATCCATCGACTTCGTCAAAGTCAGAGCAAAGAGAAATTCGTTCCATGCCAGCAGAAATGTATAGACCGCGGTCGCGACGATGCCAGGCACTGACAGTGGGATGATCACGCGCCACAGCGCCGTCCAGCTTGACCCACCATCGACGAGCACCGCCTCATCGAGCTCCCTTGGCAGGGTATTGAGGTAGCCGGTCATGAGAAGGATCGCATAAGGCAGCGTGAAGACCATGTAGGTCAAAATCAGCGCAAAATAGGTGTTGAAAATGCCGAAGGCGACGACCATGCCGAAATAGGGGATCAAAAGCGTGATGGGCGGAACCGTCTGCGTACTGATGATGAACACGTTCAGCGTATTCTTGAACCGAAATGAATAGCGGCTGAAGCCATAGGCCGTCAGGATGGTGATCAGCAAGGTCAGAAGCGTTACCACTCCGGCGACGAGATAGCTATTGAGGAAGAAACGAACCTTGGCCGGGTCGTTGAAGATCGAAAGATAGGCGACGTTCGTGAAATCATTGGGCAGCAGCCGCGGCGGCAGGGCAAAGATCTCAGTGTTTGATTTCAACGAAGTGAAGAACATCCAAAGGATCGGAAAGCCCGCGAAGACCAGGCCAACCGCAAGTCCGAGATATGTCAGCAGCGTGGGTAGTATTGTGCGACTGAGGGAACGCTTTGCCATTGCCGGTCACCTGGCCTTCTGATGTTTGATGTAGAAGTACGTGGCGCCCATCGAGATCATCAAAATGACGATTGCGCTCGCCGAGGCACGGGAAAATTCGTAACTCGAAAATGCGAGTTTATAGGTGTAGGTGCTAAGCACCTCGGTCGAGTAGATCGGACCACCCCCCGTCGTCATCCACACGAGGGGAAAGACCTGCATTGTCCAGATGAAGTCCAGCAGGGCGATGCTGATGATGATGGGCATCAGTTGCGGGATCGTGATGTAGCGGAATTTTTGGAACTCGTTAGCGCCATCAATGCCGGCTGCCTCGTAGAGATCCTTGGGTATGCCCTGAAGACCGGCGAGAAGGCTCACCATATAGAGCGGGTATCCCGCCCAGATATTCGCAAAGGTCAAAGCATGCAGCGCGGTTTTCGTCGAAGAGAACCACTCGACCTTGAAGTTGATGATGTGCAACGTCATCAGGATGCTGTTGATGACTCCATTGGGATCCAGGAGCAATCGCCAGATGATGGCGATGATCACCGCCGTGAAGAGCCACGGCAAAATGTAAAGAACCCGCAGGATGCTTCTGATCAACGGGTCGACACGTTGGCTGTTTAGCAAAAGGGCAAAGGCAAGACCGATCAGAAGATGAAAGATGACGCTCATCACAGTGAAGTAGAGCGTGTGCCCGACCGACTGCCAGAAAACCGGATCTTTGAAGATCGTCACATAGTTCTGCAATCCGACGAAAGCCGTGTCCTTTTTCGTGATCGCGCCGTCCATCAGAGAATAGCGTAAGACGGTGATCATGGGAAACAGCATCAGCAGGCAGAACAGAAACGTCGCCGGAGCAACATAGAAGTAGGCAACAAGCCTCTTTCTCGTTTTGTAAGACAGCATGCCACGCTTGCGCGTTTTCGCTTGCGTCCGGATGATAGTCCCTGTGGCGAGGCTCATGAGATGTGATTTCCGCCTATCGTGAAACGCATCAATTCTTCCTGATGCAGCGGCAGCGCGACAAATGCTATCACGCTGCCGATGATTGCCGGTAAAGACCCTACTTTTCGAACTCGACCAGCCACTGCTTTTGCGTGTTGGCGGCCGCCTCCTTCGCGGTTTGCTGGCCGTCGAACATCTTTTGAACTTCGACGTTCATCTGCCGCATGAGATCTTCGGCTACCGGCAGTCCGACGAATTCGTTGGCCAGCTTCCCGCTTTGGAATATCTTGAAGGCTTCTTCAAACAGCGGGTCCGATTTCGAGAAGTCGGGTTTGGCGTGAATATTGCCCGGGAAGGCATTGGCGACCGATACGAGGCGGCTGTTCACTTCGGGGCTCATCAGATATTCAACGAGCTTCCAGGCCTCCTTCTTGTGCTCGCTTTTGTCGCTGATGCCGATACCCCATGAAGCATAGGGCAACCCGCGTTTGCCGCTATAGCCGTCGACTGCTGGAAGGGCCGAGATGCCAAACTTGAGATCGGGGTTACGCTGGCGGATGAGGTTGATGTGAGCGAGTGAATCGATCATCATGCCCACGCGGCCATTGACGAATTCTTCGACCTTGTCCTGCTCCTTCTTGGCAAAAATACCAGGCGCGATGACGCCGGCGTCCTGCAGCGACTTGATATATTCAAGTGTCCCGACCACGGAGGGGTTTTCCAGATCGGGCCTGCCATCCTTCAGCATGGACGCTCCGGATGCCCAGACCCAGGACATCACGTCATTCTGGATACCGCCGGGATTTTGCAACGAAAGCGGTAGCACCCACCCGTACTGGTTCTTGTCCGCATTGGTCATCTTTTTCGCAGCATCGGCGAATTCTGTCCGGTTGGCCGGCGTCTTGCCGATGCCGGCAGCCTTTGCCAGATCGAGGTTGACGAAAACCGGATAGACGAACGAAGCAAGCGGGAACATGACGCTTTGGCCGTTGACCTTGATAATGTCGGCGATCTGGCTTTGATCATACTTGGCATCAGCCATCAGGCTGTCCATCGAAGCGATTGCGCCCTGCTTTGCCAAGCCGTTGACCCAGGCTCCGTCGAGGCCAACGACATCGCTGAGCGTCCCCGACGCGGCACCGACAACGATCTGATCATGGGTGGCGGAATACGGGCCGCTGACGAGCGTCACTTTGATGCCGGGGTTTGCCGCTTCGAAATCGTCCATGATGCTTCGCAAAGCACCGGCGGGCATTTCGGGCTCCCACCATTGAATGAACTCAAGATTGGTCTGAGCAAAGGCGCAGGTGGCCCATAGTGTCCAGACCGCCACAGCCGACTGGGCCGCCATGATATATCGTCTGACGTTCATGTTTCCCTCCCATTGAAACGATTTTGCTCGATCCTCCCGATCGAGATCAAAGTAGGGTCCTTTCGGGGTCTAGCTGTCAATGAAGAACTGTCATCGGCAAAGGTCGGCAGCCCGCAGGGAACAACAAAAAGCCCATAACCCGTTGAATGACCTTAGCTTTAGCGAGGGACCCCGAGACATTTTTTTCGAACCAGCACATTGCTCGTGTCGCATTTTTTCTTTACTTTCGTAAACAAATGAAAGGCACCGCGCCCAAAGGAAAACAAATGAAAGGCTCGTTGATCGACGAAAAACGGGTTATGGCGGCCTCCTCCGCGCCGGTCGACATCGCAACTGAAAAAGGCTTCGACCACTTGGTCGCCGGTTGAAGCGCTCGGGTTACCGAGGAACAGCACAGACGGATCCGGACCTGCGGCTGCATCCAAGACGGCGTGCGTCCCTGGGCCGGTCTATGCACGCCAAGTGGCGTGGCGGAACGAGGAGCTTTGCGGTGAGAAGAAGCATGCTGTCTTGCGGCTGCCCACTGAGGCTCCGCTATCGCCGATCATGCTAGATTGCCAAATGCGTTTGTGGGTCGAAGAAGTGTAACTTGGCCGCATCGATGGCCAGATCTATCATCGCGCCCGGCCGCACCGAGCTGATGGCTTCGAATTTCGCTACGGCGTTTGCCGCACCGCTCAAATCCTCGACCGCATCGGGGTCGCCGGAGTCGATACGCACCGCTTCGATATTCAAATGAACGATCAGTTCCGAACCCAATTCCTCGATCGATCTTACGGCGGCTGGGATCGTCTCGTAGCGTGATCCAGATTCCAGACTGCTGTCGTAAAGGTCTTCTGGACGGATGCCGAAGATGATCGTCTTGCCGTTAAACCTCGTCAGAGCGGGAGAGCGCGCAAATGCGGTCGTCGATACCGGTATCGAAAAGGCGGGCAGATTGATCCTGCCGTCCTGCAGGCGGCCCTCGAACAGGTTCATGGACGGTGAGCCGATGAAACCCGCGACGAAGGCATTGACCGGGCGATTATACAATGCCTTGGGCGTGTCGACCTGCTGAAGGACGCCGCCCTTCAAGACCGCAACCCGGTCCCCCATGGTCAAGGCTTCCGTCTGATCGTGCGTTACATAGATCGTCGTCACACCCAACTGTCTTTGCAGGCTGACGATTTCGGCCCGCATTTGCACGCGCAGCTTGGCATCAAGGTTTGAAAGGGGCTCGTCCATGAGAAAGGCGGCCGGTTCGCGCACCATTGCGCGTCCCATGGCGACCCGCTGGCGTTGGCCGCCAGACAGCGCCGCCGGCTTGCTGTCGAGCAGGGTATGCAACTGAAGCGTCTTTGCAATTTCATGGACCCGCTTCGTGCGCTCGTCCTTGCTTTTGCCAGCAAGCTTCATCGAAAAAGCGATGTTGTCGAACACTGTCATATGCGGATACAGGGCATAGTTCTGGAAGACCATCGCGATATCCCGGTCCTTCGGCGCGAGATCCTCGACATTTTCCCCACCGATGCTCAGGGTTCCGCTGCTGATCTCCTCCAGTCCCGCGATCATGCGCAACGCAGTCGATTTTCCGCATCCCGAAGGACCGACGAGGATGAGGAACTCGCCATCATTTATCGTCAGGCTAAGATCCTTGATTGCGTGGAATTTCGTTCCGAATGTCTTGCAGATCCTGTCCAGTACAACAACAGCCACGGCACTTCCTCCCTACTATCATCGCCATCCGATCTTTCGGACAATCCTCCCGCCGCGACCGCAGATCGAAGCGAGCCGTCATCTGCACAAGCGCTCTTCCGATTGAAGGGCACCGGTGCAATGAACTCTCAGCCTGGAGGCGCAATCGGTCTGGGCACGGGCGCATCATCCTTGGCCAGCCACGCGAGACAGGCGCTTTGATCTGGCAGCGCCATACGGCCACCCGGGCCGGTCACGGCGATCGCCGCTGCGGCAGTTGCGTAAAGCGCGCAGGCGACAGGCTGCTTTTTCTGTGTAAGGGCAAAGGCATAGGCGCCGTGAAAACAATCTCCGGCGCCGGTCGTGTCGACCGCTTTGACCTCATAGGCTGGGACATGCCATAAAACGTCATCTCCCGTCTGCCTGATATAGGACCCCCGTTCGCCGTCGGTCAGAACGACTGCGGTCCGGTCATCAGACCACAGCTTGTGCAGGATCAATGTTGGATCGGTTGCGCAGGAATAAGTCTGCGCAAATTTCAATGGCAATACCAGGTGATTGGCTAAGCTCATCAATCGTCCGGTTGCAGGCCCGATCGCCCATTCAATGTCTGCCACCACCGCTAAGCCCAGCTTACGGGCGCGGGCAACAACCATTTCGGCGTGGACGGCATAGCCGTCGACCAACAGCACCTGGGCTTGTCCAAGCGTCTCATCGGTCACAGCCTCGGAGGTTCCGTGCGGTACATCATCGTCATAGGCAATGAACCTGTCGCCTTCGGATCCGACCGTGATCACCGAACGTATGGGCCTGGCATCTGGGCGACGCGGCGCAAAGGATATATCGACTCCGTGCCGCTCGAGCTCGCGGGCGCTGGCATCGGCGAGAGGCTGATCACTTAACCAGCCGACGAAACCAGCCCGCCCTCCCAGTTTTGCGACTGCAACGAGGGCCGTCGCGACATTGCCGCCGTGGTCCTGAGTTCGATTTGTCACCTTCCCTTTGCCGGCACTCAGCGGTCCGTCGACATAGATGATATCGTCGATCGCCAGGGCCCCAAAGCCCAGAACCTGAAGGTTGCGTGTCACCTGTGTCAACCGCCCGCGGCCGCGAGCGCCTCTTGCGGCTCCATACCACCGTGAATGACCAGCTTGAAGGCGCGTGCAGCCATCGTCGTGTCGCCGTGCCCCCACAGGTTTCGCCCCACCACGGCACCCTTTGCCCCCGCGCGCAAGGCATCGGAGGTCTGTGTCAGGGCCGCCAGCAGATTATCCGCCCTCGGACCGCCCGCGATAACGATGGGAACCGGACACGTGGCAACAGTCTCTTGGAATGAAGCGAAGTCCCCGGTATATCCGACCTTGATCACGTCGACCCCGGTCTCAAACCCGATCCGCACGGCATAGGCGATTTCATCGGGGGTGAATACGATCTTGCCGCCGTTTGAATAATCGCGCGGATAGACATGCGCAACGACCGGCATTTCAAAGCGAGCAGCGGCGTTGACGGTATCGGTAAGCCAGCGAATGTATTCGCCTTCGGTATTGCCGCGCACCGGAATGGCCACGGCCAGAGCATCCGCACCATAGCGTACCGCATCCTCAGGGGACGCGATCAACTGACGGATTCGATCGTCCGGCGTAAAGCAGCCGGCTTGAATAACCAGCGCCGCCTTGCCGGCATAGCCTGCCCACAAGTGACGCGCAGCTCCAGGCTGAATGCTGACATAGTCCGGCTCTCCGGCCATTACCCGCTTCAGGGCGCCCGGCAGATCCGCCAGACCACCCTCGCGGACGTTGCCATAGCCAACGAAGTGGTCGACGGCGCCACCGAATAAATGCCCTGACGGATGAGAAAACAGCCGTGACAGGCGAATCTTGGTTCCAAGGCCCATAGCAATGCCGTCCTTTATAGGTTCGATCTCGCGGGAGACCCTAACTCGAAAATAAACGAATACTCAATATTTCGATTTCTTTCGTTTTAATTTAAGTTTACGACTGCGAAGCTGACAAAGGCTGACATAGGCTTTTCTCTCGCCCTTTGAATAATATGGACGATGCCGTACTTTCGATTTTCGAAAGATCGGCAAGGCACAAGGCACCCTATTCGCAAGCCAATTCGAGGCTCTCACATGCTTGCAGAACAACGGCGACATCAGATTATTCTGGAACTTCAGCGGACCGGCCAAGCGCGCACCAGCCAGCTGGCGGAAAACTTCGGCGTCTCCGAAGTAACCATCCGATCCGACCTGGAAATTCTGGATGCCAAGAAGCAGCTCATCAAGACACATGGCGGTGCGATAGCTTTGCCGGCCAGTTCGCCCGCGGCTGCCTTTGAAGAACGTATGAACCGCAATTTCGATGCCAAACGACGCATCGCTCAGATGGCGGCACGCCAGATCATCGACAACCAATCCGTGGTCTTTGACAGCGGCTCGACTCTGCTGCAGGTCGCCATGCAAATGCCACCGGTCAACAATGTCGTGGTGGCCACAACCGCCATGAATATCGCGCAGCATCTGATGTATCGGCCAGGCTTGGACGTGCACATGATTGGCGGTCGGGTCTTTCCCAGCACTGTCAGCACGATTGTCTCGGATTCCGACAAGGCCGTGGGCGGTCTTGTTGCTCACCAGGCGTTCCTCGGCGCACATGCAATCGATCACTCGTTCGATGTCGTCGATGTCTCCGAAGACATCGCACGGACCAAACGCAATCTGGTCCGTATGGCGAGGCGCGTGATCCTGGTGGCGGATTCCAGCAAGTGGGATATTGGCGCATCCTCGAAGGCATTCTCGCTTTCGCGGGTCGATTTGATCATCACCGATACGGGCATGCCGCAGGGGATTCGCAGTCGTTTGGACAAACTAGGGGTCGAAGTTCGCTATGTATAGAGGGAGCGGCTACTGCTGCCGATTGTACTTTTTGTAACAAAAAAATTTTGCGCATGCGATCTTGTCAGGCTACAAACGCAGTTTGAAAAACATCACACTGACTGCCTTTGCGACATCAACGGACGCAGACGTTTCTTGGCGCAGAGAAACCAGAATTGCCAAGGGATAAGATGACGATCAAAACCATGGACGATTTCGCACGGTCCTGCGGCGTTTCTCGTCCAACGCTTTCGAGGTATTTCGATCGCCCGAGCAGCGTAAAGCCGGCGACGCGCAAACGCATCGAGGACGCGCTGTCGGCGTCCGACTACCGCCCCAATCTCTATGCCCGCAACCTCAACCGCAAGAGGACGCGCAACATTGGCATTCTCGTGCCCGTCATAACGGATCCATTCTATGCCGAAATGGTCAACCGTCTGGAATTACTCGTCCGTGGCGAAGGTTACTGGCCAATCGTAATCTCGTCCCACGGCCTTGCGGATCTTGAAGCCGAGGCTGTGAACACCCTAATGTCATTGAAGGCCGCTGGCGCGATCGTCGCACCTTTGGGTCTCGCTTCCGATCCTGGCATCTTCGAAAAACTTCGCGAGAACATTCCCATTGTCTACTTCGATACGTTCATCGAAGGAAACACGCTATTCGTTGGCAACAACAACGTCCAGAGCGTTGCGACCATTGTCGACTATCTCTGTCGATCGGGCGAGCCGCCTGCTTATTTCGACATTCCCCATGTCAATCACAATTCCGGGGAGCGGCTGGCAAGCTATATCGCCACGATGGAGTCGCTCGGATTTTCACCGGTGGTGTTTGGCAACACTGAGAGTTACGGCTGGAATTTCGAACATATGGGTTATGAGCAGACCGATGCGATGATCACGGCCGGTACGCTTCCGGGCAGGACAATTCTTTGCGCGAACGATCGCCTCGCCTTCGGCGCGATGGCAGCCGCCCATTCGCGCGGCCTGCGCGTCGGCCGCAGGAGCGACAGTGATCTCCGCATCGCCGCCCATGACGATCACCCCCTCAGCCGCTACACTTGCCCGCCATTGACGACAATGGCACAGGACTTCACGGCCATGGCGCGCAGCAGCGTCGAGGCGCTGCGTTCAATCCTGGACGAACCCGATGATTCTGAAGGGGCCACTGCACGAAAAATCATACTCGACGGGACATTGATGATGCGTCAGTCGGCTTGATCGACAAGGCTGCGCCATCCCGATACGGCCTCTTCCACCGCCCGCCGCGACGCCGAAATGTGCCGTCCCATGGAAACGAAGCCATGAATCTGATCGGGCCAACGCCGCAAGATTAAAGGGATACCGGCCTCGGCAAGCCGGCGGGCATAGGCCTCCCCTTCGTCTGCGAGGATATCGTGGCCAGCAATCGCCATGAAGGCCGGCGGCACACCCGCGACAGTCTCGACGACAAGGGGAGAGATGCGCCAATCGCCGATGTCGGTGGCATCGCGGACGTAATGATCCCGGAACCAACGCATCGTCGAGGCGGTCAGACCGTATCCTTCCGAAAACCTGACATAGCTGTCGGCTGTCTGCCTTGCGTCAGTGTTGGGATAGAACAGAAGTTGCGCCGAGATCTTCCGAGCAGCGCCATCTCGCGACAAAAGTGATAAGACAGCGGCCAGATTGCCGCCGGCACTATCGCCGGCGACCGCGATCCGATCTGGATCGATACCAAGCCAACTTGCCTGCTCCACCACATGGGCAAGGGTCGATACGCAGTCCTCCAAGCCAGCCGGAAACTTGTGCTCGGGTGCCAACCGATAGTCGGGGCAAAATACAATACAGGCACCGATATTTGCAAACCACCGGCAGATCTCGTCATGGGATTCAAGCGTGCCGACAACCCAGCCGCCGCCGTGAAGGTAGACAAGGGCCGGCGCATTGGCGATCGGAGCGCCCAGGCCGCGATAGATCCGGAGCGGGATCGGGCCGCCCGCCCCAGGTATCGTCCCGTTCTCGATGCCGGCAACTGCTTCGCGATCGCCCTGCAATGTCGGGCAACCGGCGTCATAGGCAGCGCGCGCCTCGTTCGCGGTCCCGAGTTCAAATGGCAACTGGTTGGCAGCGCGAGCGAGTGCCAGGACATGTGCAGCGCCGGGATCCACTTGATGTTCCATCCATTTCCCTCAAGCAAGCAGGCTACGCGCCTCATCTTCGCCGAGCAACGGTGGTCGCGCAACTGTGCCTGCAACCGCAGCCGCGCTGCGGCTCTCGCTGGACGCCAGGGTCGCTTCCATGATCTCGAGAACATGGAGCGCTAGGTCGCCGGAGGCGCGCGGCGCCGTGCCCTTGCCAAGCGCGCCGACGAGATCGGCAACGCCCAGCATGCGGTAATTGGCGCGGTCGGGAGCGTTAAAGGGCCAGTTTGAGGCGCCATACGGGTCGCCCTCGCTTTCGAAATCCTTCCATACCGCACCTCGCTCGGAGAGCGAAACTCTTCCGCCAAAGGTATCAGGATCGGGCAAGCGCAACGAAGCTTCGGTGCCGTGCAATTCGATCGGATGATTGGAGTGGCGAAAGACATCCCACGACGCACCGAAATTCACCGTCGCACCCGACTGAAACTCAAGAAGCGAGAGCACGTTGGTCGGCGTCGCGACCTTGAAGCTGGTGTTCTTGAAGGGGCCGTCAGCGGTGATCAGCCGCTCTTCTTGGCCTTTCGTCGCCATCGCCATGACGCTTTTCACCGGGCCGAGTAGATTGACGAGCATCGTCAGATAATAGGGGCCCATGTCAAAGAGCGGGCCGCCACCGGGCTGATAATAGAATTGCGGATTGGGGTGCCAATGCTCCATGCCGCGGCCGAACATGAAGGCGGTGCCGCTCACCGGTCGGCCAATCGCCCCTGCATCCATCAGGCTTCGCGCACGCCGGCCGGCGGCGCCGAGGAATGTATCGGGAGCCGAACCCAGCAAAAGACCCCGACTTCTGGCTTCGGTCACAAGCTTACGACCCTCGGCAGCCGACGTCGCAAGCGGCTTTTCGGTGAAGACGTGCTTGCCCGCACTAAGCGCCGACATCGTCACGTCGAAATGGACGGCCGGGATCGTGAGGTTCACGACAAGGTCGATTTCGGGATCGGCCAACAGCGCATCGACCGCCATTGCCCGGATGCCGTATTCCTTCGCCCTCAGCGCCGACATGTCAGATGAGATGTCTGCACATGCCTTCAGTTCGATGCCGGCAAACAGGGCAGCGTTGCGTAGATAGGTCATAGAGATATTGCCGCAGCCGATAACGCCGATGCCGAGCCTGGTTCCCAAATGTGCTTTCATAAATTGGCCTCCCCGCCAATTCAGATACTGCGACCATAATCGATGGGCATCGCTGCCGTGACAGCCGCTATAGAACATTTTATTTCTTGACGCGCGATAATTTTTTATAAAACATGCGGAAATAGAGAGCCAGCAGCAGCAGGCGGCTCGCCGTGCGAGGCAGGGGTTATTGATTGAGACGGGCAAGAACGTCGCTTGGCGAGCCGCGTTCTTCCTCGAGAAGGAGTTCGCGAGCAGGTGCGTTTTGAATGAGCATCGTGCAGCAGCGGCAGGTGATCTCATCTGGCATGGTGGAGGTTCACGCACCATCTCGGCCATCATGAATGGCGCCGATCATCCCGGTACAGCAACATATCATCGAAGGTCCGAGACGGGACGATATCAAGGAATAGGGCATGAGTATCAGGGACCTGAAAGTTGGCTGCCAGACGTTCACCTGGGAAATGCTCGGGAAAAACTGGAATGGCAGTCCGGACGATCTGCTGGAAGCCATTGCCCAGGGCGGCTATGCGGGCATCGAGATTACCGACACGATGATCGGCCACTACGCAGACAGTCCCAATGATTTCGCCGAAAGCCTTCAAAAACATGGCCTGACCCTCGTGGCCTTGGCGATCGGCTCGAAAAGCGGCTTCACCGTCAAGGAAGAAATCGAGAGCGATCTTAGGACCACACAGCGCTGGATAGATTTCGCGGCCGTCTTTTCTGGCGCCCTCGTTTCGATCGGCTCGGCGACAGTCGTCTCTGAAGGACCACGCAAGGCGAAATTCGAGATCGCCGCGGAGTTCTACAATCGCGCTGGCGAACTGGGCAAAGCATCGGGCGTGGATATCGCCCTGCATCCCAGCTCGCACCACAACACGCTGCTGTTCGACCGTGGCGATTATGACCGGATCTTCTCGCTCGTCGACGAGAACCTCGTCGGCTGGGTACCGGATACCGGCCATCTCCTGCGCGGCCATGCGGACATGATCGATACGCTGCGGACCTACCAGGACCGCATCCGCTATCTGCATCTGAAAGATGCCGATGCGAACGGCAAATGGGCCATGCTTGGCAAGGGGGGCTGCGATACGCCTGCCGTGATCGACATCGTCGCTGCGGCGCCAGGCTTCAATGGCTGGCTGGTACTGGAAGAGGAATCGGACACGGCAGCCGCTGACCCTGCGACTGCCGTCAGGGCGAACCGTGAAACGATGCGCCGCTATGGTGCCTGAGGAAGAAGTCATGATCCCCAAGGAAGATCGACGGCTGCGCGTGGGCGTGCTCGGCTGCGGCCCGATCGCACAGTTCGCCCATCTCCAGTCCTGCGCGAAGGCCAGGAATGCCGACCTTTATGCAATTTGTGACGCAGCACCCGACCTGCTTGCGCGCATGGGCGCGACATACGAGCCCCGCAAGATGTATTCCGATTATGACGCAATGCTTGCCGATCCGGAACTCCAAGCCGTCATCATCGCCACATCAGACGCCTATCACGTGCCGATGTCGATCAAGGCGCTCGATGCTGGAAAGCATGTTCTGTGCGAAAAGCCCACAGGTGTGTCGATCGAGGAAGGCCAGGCGCTCGCCGAGGCCGTCAAGCGCTCCGGCAAAGTGCTGCAGGTCGGCCACATGAAGCGATTCGACCCGGCACTGGAGGCTGCACGGGATTTTGTCCGTGACGACATCGGCGAGATTTTCGCGCTGAAAGCCTGGTACTGCGACTCCACCCACCGCTACACAAACACCGACGCAGTCCAGCCACTGCCAATCACCAGCAAGTTCGCCAGGAAACCCGCCGGAAATCCCAAGGCTGACCTGCGCCGGTATTTCATGCTGGCGCACGGTTCGCATCTCGTCGATACCGCGCGTTTTTTGTGTGGCGGGATCGTCGCGGTCCGAGCCCGGCTTCTCGAGCGTGCCGGCGCCTATTGCTGGTTCGTGGAAACCGAATTCGCCAACGGCGCGCTCGGACACCTCGATCTGACGGTCGCGGTCCGCATGGACTGGCATGAAGGCTTCCACCTTTATGGCGAAAATGGCTCAGTGATCGCCAAGACCTTCAATCCCTGGTACCTGAGGGCGAGTGAGGTCGAGATCTTCCACGAAAAGGACGCCACGACGCGCAAGCCGCTGGGAGCCGATGGGCACTTCTTCCGCAGACAGCTGGAAGGGCTAGCCGAGACCGTACTGCACGGCGCGCCGATGCGAGGTGCTAATATCCACGATGGCATCGCCTCCATCCGCGCCATGGTCGCCATCGCCCGCTCGGTAGAAACGGGCCAACGTGTGGAACTTGCAACCGTCACGGGATCGGTCTGATGCAGCTCGGCATCTTTGCAAAGACCTTTCCCGGTACCGATCCTCAGCGAGTGCTTTCGGCCGTGCGTGAAAATGGCTTTGCGACGACGCAGTTCAATCTCGCCTGTGTCGGCCTGCCGTCGATGCCAAATGCCGTTGCGCCGGAAACGATTGCCGCGATCGGTGCGGCATCCAGAAGTACCGGTGTTTCGCTGGCGGCGCTTTCAGGGACCTATAACATGGCTCACCCGGGAAAAACCGTGCGCGATACGGGATTTAAACAGCTTGCGATCGTGATCGAGACGGCAGCGGCCTTGCAGATTCCGCTGGTGACACTCTGCACCGGCAGCCGCAATGCCCAGGATCAATGGATGGGCCATCCGGACAACGCGCTTCCAACTGCCTGGGCCGATATGGCGGCCGAAATGGAAAAGGCGCTGGAACTTGCCGAGCGGCACGACATCTATCTTGGCATCGAGCCGGAACAGGCAAACATCGTCACGTCTGCCGCTGATGCGGTGCGGCTGATCAAGGAGATGGGTTCGAAGCGCCTGCGCATCGTGCTCGATCCGGCAAATCTCTTCGAGCGGGCAACGGCGGCCGAAGTGTCCGACATCGTCGAAAGGGCGGTCGATGTCTCGGCTGGTCACATTACGATGGCTCATGCCAAGGATCGCCACGCCGATGGCCGCTTTGCGACAGTGGGTCAGGGTATCGTCAATTTCCCAGCCTTCGTCGACAGTCTGCGCGTGACCGGTTTCGACGGTCCGCTCGTCGCGCACGGTCTTGCGGCAGTGGAAGCACCCGCCGTCGCCAGGTACCTTTCGGATCTGGTCCGATGAAGACGCACATCACCTTCAGACGAGACGACGCCGATCTTTCACTCCACGAGAGCGGGGCAGGCGACGCCTTGGTCTTTCAACACGGGCTCGGAGGCAGCGAGGCGCAGGTCGCCGAGGTTCTCCCTCAGGGCCTCGACTGGCGGCGGATCACGACTGAGTGCCGCGGGCATGGCAGTTCGACGCTCGGCACGCGGCGCCCCTTCTCGATTGCGATGTTTGCAGCCGACATCATCGCCGCTGCAGACGAAAAAGGTATAGGCCGGTTCATCGCCGGCGGCATCTCCATGGGCGCAGCCATCGCGCTGCATCTGGCAAAAACACATCGGGAACGCGTCATGGGCCTCATCCTGGTACGGCCGGCCTGGTCGTTTGCTCGCGCTCCCGACAACCTCGAACCGATCCGCGAAATCGCGGCACTGCTTCGATCCCGTTCGCTTGCCGAAGGCCGGGCGATCTTTGCAAGCTCGCTAACGGCCGAGCGCCTGCGCCTGGAGGCGCCGGACAATCTTGCTTCCCTGCTCGGCTATTTCGAACGCCCGGATGCGTTGGCCTTTGCCGACGTACTGGACGACATCGCTTCGGATGGAACCGGCGTTTCGCAAGAGGATGCGGCAAGCCTCGCTATTCCCGCTCTGGTCCTCGCCAATCGGCAGGATGCCATTCACCCTCTCGCCGTCGCGCAATTGATGGCCGATAGGCTTCCAGATGCGCACTTCCTCGAAGTGCCTGCAAAGGCAGCCGCTCGCGAAGCGCATTTCGCCGCAGTGCAAACGGTCATCCGGCAATTCCTCGACACGCAATTCAAACATCGGAGCCTTGCTCATCCATGACGTCGAAATCTCTCTTGGGTGGCGCCATCGCCGCATTGCCCCGGCACAGACTGCTCGGCGAATTTTCGCTCTGGTCCGCAGATCTTGCCAACGTCGAGCGCGACCTTCACCGCATCGAGCCCTATGTCGATCTTCACCATATCGACGTTGCCGACGCGCGTTTCACGCCTGGCTTTCTGTTCTTTCCCGATTTTGTCGCCCGCATTGCCAAGCTGACGGCAAAACCCATTCATGTGCACCTGATGGTCGAAGCCGAGATTGTCGAGGAGCAAACACGCCAGTTCATCGAGGCGGGCGCCGATCTCGTCAGTGTTCATGCCGAGACCGGCGAAGCCGGTTTGCGCGCGATAAAACTTGCAAAGCGGCTCGGGGCAGAAGCCGGCGTCGTTCTGCGGCTGGAAACACCGGTCGCCGAGGCAGAACCGTTCCTCGCCGAGGTCGCCTTCTTCACGCTGCTCGGGACGTCGATCGGCGTCAAGGGACAAAGCCTTTCGGACAAGGCCTGCGGGCGACTGGGCGAAGCGCGGTCGATGATCAGGCGTGCCGGACGCGAAAAGGCAATTGTCCTTGCTGCAGACGGCGGCATTCGCGAACAGACCGTTCCGCTGTTGCGGGCAGCTGGGGCGGAGACGGTCGTGCTCGGATCACTGGCGTTCGGCGACGAGGATCTGCCAGGTCGTATTGCTTGGCTGCATGCTTTGGAAAGCCCGTTCTGATGAGCAGGATTGCGCTTGCATTCGATCTGGGCGGGACGGAGCTGCGCGCCGCACTGGTTGGTGACGGTGGCAATCTGCTGGCGTTCGCCTCCATGCCAACACTTGCCAACGATGGACCGGATGCGGTCATCGAGCAGATCGCGATGCTCGCGCAGAAAACCTGTTCGCAAGTTCCCGACGCCAAGCCGCTTGGTATCGGCATCGGAGCGCCTGGCCCGCTCGATCCGGTCGCGGGCATCCTTACCGCACCACCAACCCTGGCGGGCTGGCGTGAAGTCCCGCTTGCGAGCCGCCTTCAGGACCGCTTGAACCTGCCTGTGCGGCTGGAGAACGATGCGAACGCCGCCGCTCTCGGCGAATGGCATTTCGGGGCCGGCCGCGGCGCGGCCTCGCTGGTTTTCGTCACCGTGTCTACCGGCATCGGCGGCGGGGTGATCTCCGACGGCCGCATCGTGCATGGACGCCGAGGGCTCGCAGGCGAAATCGGCCATATGACCATCACGAGCGAGGGCGATCGATGCCTTTGCGGGGCGGTGGGCTGCTTCGAGGCTGTAGCGTCGGGTACTGCGCTTGGCCGGCGTGCCACCGCTTTAACAAAGCCAGGCGACGGCTCGACGCTGCGAAGGCTGTCGCGCGAGGGCGACGTGACGGGCCGACATGTCGTCGAGGCTGCGCGAAGCGGTGACGAAACAGCACTTGGGCTGATTGACAGGGAAGCACGCTGGCTGGGCATCGGCTTCACCAATCTGCTCCATCTCTACTCGCCCGATATCATCGTCATGGGTGGTGGAATTTCCTATGGCTATGATCTGCTTCGCAAACCGATCGAGGCGACCATTCAGGAGCGAGCGATGCCGGCCTATCGCGACGTGCCGGTTGTGCCGGCGCAGCTCGGCGGGCATGCCGGCTTGGTGGGCGCCGCAAGCTTGATCCTTCTCAATTGAAAGATGCCCGCAAACTGCAAGATTTTTCAAGGCTGGATCCCGAGCCCAACGAGGCTCGAACCTTCGAAAATGAACAGCATTTTGCAGGGGATTCGAGCACTGCGGGCAGCCTCAGAGCGCAGTGACATGCCCCCTATGACGCGTCTAAACAGTCTCACGCCTCCTTGGCATCCCTGCATTGGTAGCGGTGCAAGGGACGTGTAATCGCCCTGGCCCGTGCCCTAGCGCCCCAACCTTCATATTAAGCTTGACCGAGAGTGGAGAAAAATTGACCAAATGGTCAGTTTTTGATCTCCACCTCAACGGGACCTCTCTCAAGGAAACAAAATTACCTCGCCTTTTCCGCCACTTAAGCATTGGCACAAATTTTGCGTTATTTTAACTGCAATTGCACAAGTCAATCAGGGGAACAACATGACGCAGAAGACTTCCTTGGAAAGCGAGACTTCAGCTTCGGCGACGACCACTCTGTCTCGACGCAACTTTTTGAGAACGACGGCCGCCGGCGCTGCGGCGACTGCGCTCGGCAACTTCACGATCTTTTCGCGCCAGGCACGTGCAGCAGAGCCGCTGCGCGTACTGTGCTGGCCAGGGTATGAAGAGCGCGACGTCATCGGCGAGTTCGAAGATCTCTACAAGACGAAGGTGGAGTTCAAAATCTATATTGGCGGCGAGCAGATGCTGCAGTTCTTTGCCCAGACCCCGCCCGGCACTTTTGACGCCATCATCTCCGACGCCGAATATGTCCAGAAGCTGAAGGCCAGCAAGGCCATCGATGCTTACAAGACCGATGGGTTCGCAGAACTTGCCAACTATCATCCGAAGTTCCGCGATTTTTCCCCGACCAAAGGGGAGGCAGCCGGCACGGTTTACGGCATCCCAACACGCTTCTCCTTCTACGGCATTTCCTACAATACCGACGAGATGTCGGCAGAAGAGGCGACCGACTGGAACACGCTGCTCGATCAGAAATATGCAGGTAAGATTGGCATGTTCGACTGGTATCTGCCAAATCTCGGCAACGCCAGCCTGGCCATCAATCCCGGCAACCAGACCCCTTACACGATCAGCGACGATCAGCTTGCCAAGGTCAAGGAGTTCCTGACCAAGCTACGGCCGCAGATCGGTATGTTCGGCTCTTCCAACCAACCGATCGCGCAGGCAATGCTCGCCGGTGACATCGTCGCCTCCCCGACCGGCGACCTCGACATTGATCTGAAGCTTGCAGGCTACGACAACTTCTCATCGACAATCCCGAAGCAGGGCGGCATCCGCTGGCAGGAAGTGGCCTGCGTGTGCTCGGCCTCGAAGAACAAGGACCTCGCATTGGAATGGGTCAAGTACATGACCTCCCCCAAGGTCCAGTCGAAACTCGTCTATACGAAGGCTTTCAAAGCACGCGGCCCGAACATGAAGATCGTCGACTACTGGGATGACGAGCAAAAGAAACTGCTCTCCTATGTCCCGGACCCGCAGAACCCCGGCAAGATGCTGGTCGAGACGCTGATCGATCGCTCGATGCCGCGTGGTCTGCCGACGAACCAGCCCGAACAGGCCTGGATCGATATCTTCAACGAGTTCAAGACAGCCTGATCCCCTTCGTTCAAGCCAAGCGTCCCGGATATCCCGGGATGCCGCTCCATATCGTCCCGGATGCCCCATGACCCCTCCCCCCGCCGATCTCGAACTTCTGTCGATCACCAAGCGCTTCAGCGATTTCGTTGCAGTGGACTCGGTCAACCTTAAGGTGGGACGCGGGGAATTCGTGGCGATCATGGGTCCTTCCGGCTGCGGCAAGACGACCCTCCTGCGCATTATGGCCGGTCTTGAGACCGCAACGTCCGGCCAGCTCTATGTCCGTGGCAACGATGTCTCGGACGTGCCGGTCAACCTGCGTTCCACCCGGCTCGTATGGCAGAACTACGCGTTGTTTCCGCATCTCGACGTGGCCGGAAATATCGCCTTCGGCCTGACGTTGAAGCCCCATGATAAGGCGGTCGTTGCTGGCAAGGTGAAGGCGATGGCCGAACTCACCGGCCTTTCCGACTTCCTCGGGCGCAAGATCGGCCAGCTTTCCGGCGGCCAGAAGCAACGGGTAGCACTTGCCCGTGCCCTTGTCACCGAACCGGAAATCCTGTTGCTCGACGAGCCGCTGTCGGCTCTCGACGCGCATCTGAGAATCCGCATGCAAGGTGAGCTGCGCCGCATCCAGCAGCAGCTCGGCATGGCCTTCATCTACGTCACCCACAATCAAATTGAGGCCTTCTCCATGGCAGACCGGGTTGTGGTCATGAACAAGGGCCGGATCGAACAGATCGACGGACCTGAGGAAATGTATGCCCGGCCGAAGACGGAATTCGTCGCCAGCTTCGTTGGAACCAACAATCTTTTTTCCGGGCGTATTCAAGCAATCGGTTCGGGAACGGCGCTCGTCCATTGCGCCCATGGCCAAGTGAACGTCGCGATCGATGATCCGCCACCGGTCG